>NZ_JBALCO010000148.1:0-77348 GCF_036919595.1 Nostoc sp.
TCAGCCTTTAGTGACAGTAATCTGCTGTCAGGCTGGATTAGTTATTTACGGACTAATTACCGTGATTTTACTAATCAGCGAATCGCACTACATTTGGATATTTACCATATTCTTCCCAAACCACCCCACTTTTACAGGTTTTACGTTCAGTTACTAGCACTACAAAAAATCGATATTGAAACTGTCGAACAAATAATAGTAGGTATCAATGATTATCAAGTAGCACTTTGGGTAATTTCTCATGATCTAAACCGAATTAATATTACTTAAAGTTTCAAGTTGAGAGAGCAAGCCTTATAAGATGTTTGGAAAGTCTAATTTATTATTTGCCTTGGCGACTGGAAATCTCGGCTACACGAGACTTTACCCACGTACCCTGCAAGTTCGCCAACGGGGTACGTGGGTTAAAAACCCTTGATTTTTCATCCTTTCCACGGAGGTGGACTTCTCTGCGAGACGCTACGCGTAGCTTGCTTCTCCAAAGGAGTACGTTTGTGTAGTAGCGAATTATATTCGCCTAATACTTTTCAAACATCGTCTTACAAATGACAAGCTATTCACCCAGTACACCAAAGTAATATTATCGAGAGTTACTGGAATGTCACGATTTACAAATGACAACCTATTCACCTAGTACAGCAAAGTAATATTATTGAGAGTTACTGGAATGTCACGATATATATGATCCCAGGTCGGTGTAGCTCTCGTTTGTGTGCCCGTAAACTTGGTGAATTCTATTCGCCAAGGATGAAGTCGCATATCGCCTCACGTAAATCTCTAACTCCCCAGCAGAAGCCGTAAAGCATACAGGCAAGTTATAATTCTCTTGCGGATCAACGTAACAAAAATTTATGAGTAACCCCCTTGTACAAGCCTTTTTCGTAGGCAGAGCGGTAGCTGAAGTAGTTAATGAGCGTTTAGAGGTCGCCTTGACGGATGCTTTGAGTGAGCTGGGTAAATTTGATGCGGAAGCTAGAGAGCAGTTGCGCCAGTTTACAGAAGAAGTCCTAGAACGGGCAAATCGGTCAGCAGAAGTTGCTAATGCTGGTCAACCTACCACAGGTAGTGGGCAAGCTAATTCTGATTCAGGTGACTTGCAAGCAGATATTGATGAATTACGAGCAGAAATTGCCCTGTTACGAACAGAATTGCAACATTATCGCCGAACTTCTGCATAAATTTAGTCGTTGGTCATTGGTAATTAGTCATTAGGCCAAAAATTATCCAC
Organism: Nostoc sp.; assembly: GCF_036919595.1. Lineage (GTDB taxonomy): Bacteria > Cyanobacteriota > Cyanobacteriia > Cyanobacteriales > Nostocaceae > Nostoc. Next base: position 1,229 of record NZ_JBALCO010000148.1, read on the forward strand.
AAATGACAAAAGACAAAACACAAATGGCACTTGATCAAAAACAGTTTAGGAATCAGAGTGTCTTTTCTTCTAAGTGATTCGGTTGCAAACCAACGGTACACACAGCATATGGAACAAGGTTATTCAGATAAGGCATACCGTTGGAATCGGGAAAAATACTCTAGCAGACGGCGTTTTGTGGACATTTGGTCTTTTGTCTTGACCTTATTGTTTAAACTTTGGCTATACAACAAATCTTGGAGTTATCCAGGTGGTGTGACTGAGGCAAAGCAAGCTGCAAGACGCAAAACCCAAGCAGTCTGGATTCGCAATACCCTGCTGGATTTAGGGCCAACCTTTATCAAAGTTGGGCAACTGTTTTCTACCCGTGCTGATATATTCCCTGGTGAATATGTAGAAGAACTAGCCAAGTTACAAGACAAAGTACCGGCATTTAGCTATGAACAAGTAGAAGCGACGATTGAGAAAGAACTAGGCAAGAAAATTCCTGAACTATTCCATAATTTTGAACCTATTCCCTTAGCTGCTGCTAGCTTGGGGCAAGTACACAAAGCTGTGCTGCATACTGGGGAATCGGTTGTTGTCAAGGTGCAACGTCCTGGACTAAAGAAGTTATTTGAAATAGATTTACAAATTCTCAAGGGAATTACCCGCTACTTTCAAAACCATCCCGAATGGGGACGGGGGCGAGATTGGTTGGGTATTTATGAAGAGTGTTGCCGCATTCTTTGGGAAGAAATTGATTATCTTAACGAAGGTCGTAACGCCGATACTTTTCGCCGGAACTTTCGCGGCTACGATTGGGTGAATGTCCCAAGAGTTTACTGGCGTTATGCCACTTCCAGAGTGTTGACCTTGGAATATCTCCCTGGAATTAAAATTAGCCAATACGAAGCTTTAGAAGCAGCGGGTTTGGATCGAAAGGTGATCGCTCGTCAAGGCGCTCAAGCCTACTTACTACAGTTACTCAATAGTGGCTTTTTCCACGCTGACCCCCACCCAGGCAATATTGCTATTAGTGCAAGTGGTGCTTTGATATTCTACGATTTTGGCATGATGGGGCGGATTAAGTCCAACGTCCGTGAAGGATTAATGCAAACACTGTTTGGCATTGCCCAAAAAGATGGGGATCGCGTTGTTCAGTCTCTGATCGATTTAGGCGCGATCGCCCCAACCGATGACATGGGCCCAGTGCGGCGTTCCGTCCAGTACATGCTGGATCATTTCATGGATAAGCCTTTTGAAAATCAATCGGTCGCAGCAATTAGTGACGACCTTTACGAAATAGCTTATAATCAGCCATTTAGATTTCCAGCAACCTTCACTTTTGTGATGCGAGCCTTTTCTACCTTAGAAGGGGTAGGCAAAGGTTTAGATCCAGAGTTTAACTTTATGGAAGTTGCCCAACCATATGCAATGCAGCTTATAACCGATATGAATGGTTCTGAGGGGAATAGCTTTCTTAACGAATTAAGTCGCCAAGCAGCTCAGGTAAGTAGTACTGCGTTGGGTTTACCACGTAGGTTAGAGGATACGCTAGAAAAGCTAGAACGGGGAGACATGCGCTTGCGCGTTCGGTCTATAGAAACTGAACGGCTGTTGCGGCGGCAGAGCAGTATTCAGCTCTCAATAAGCTATGCTCTGTTAATCAGTGGTTTCACACTTTCAGCTACGATCTTAGTGGTTAACAATTATCTATGGTGGGCACTAGTGCCTGGTTTAATTGCAGCAGGGCTTTCAGTGATCCTGATCCGACTACTTTTACGCCTAGACCGTTACGATCGGATGTATTAATTGTTGCAAAAAATTTATGAAACTTAATTTCACGGGTTTTACCGATCCGGGACTTATTCGTTCTAATAATCAGGATAATTACCATATCGACCCAGAGGGACGGTTTTTCGTTGTTGCCGATGGTATGGGTGGTCATGCCGGAGGTGAGGAAGCAAGTCGGATTGCCACTGGAGAAATTCAGGCGTATTTGCTGGCAAATTGGCAATCTTCTAAATCTTCTCAAGAATTGCTAGAGCAAGCGTTGTGGGGTGCCAATGAAGCGATTTTGCAGGATCAGCAAAATCATCCTGAACGCGGCGACATGGGTACAACGGTTGTAGCGGTAATTTTTCGCTCCCCAGAGTCGCCTTGGTGCGCTCATGTTGGCGATTCGCGGCTGTATCGCTTCCGAGAGTCGCAATTAGAACAGATAACAGAAGACCACACTTGGGTAGCACGGGCAATCCAAATAGGTGACATCACCTTAGATGAAGCACGATTACATCCTTTTCGTCATGTATTATCTCGCTGTTTGGGGCGTGAAGACTTGCATCAGATTGATGTGCAACCACTGGATGTAAAAGTTGGCGATCGCTTGCTGTTATGTAGTGATGGTCTCACCGAAGAACTTGTCGAACAGAAGATTGCTAGCTGCCTCCAAGACAGTCCTTGGCTTGATAAGGTCGCCATTTCTCTAGTTGAGGCTGCTAAGGAGCATGGAGGGCACGATAACATCACAGTTGTCATCGTCTCACTTGACTAAAAAGTTATGAGTTATTCAATGTTAGATTTTGAATTTTGGTGAAGCAGGGCGGTGAGTCAGGTGCTAACAGCGGGTTTCCCGACTTGTTCGCGCAGCGTCTCCCCTTCTCACGAATGGGAGAACTACGGTGTACACACATCTCTACATAGAATGCAAAACATCGTCTGATCCTCCTAAATCCCCCAATAAATTGGCGGACTTTGAAATTTTTGACCCCCAATTTATCGGCAGGTTGGGGGGATCAAAAGCCTCTGGGGCAACTCTAAAAGATGGTGTTGCTAAATCATGGGATGATTTCGCCCAATTTGCAAGGAATTTTCAATGGTTTCAACTGCAAATTCATCCCACATTTATGCAACGCCTAAAAAACTTGTGTGTACACCGTAGCTTTGGTATCCGCGGAGTCACTGCGCCTTGGTGGTTCCAAGAGTTGTAGCAAGTGGTATGAGACGATGCCGCGCATAGCGCAGCGTAAAGCCTTCTCTACGAGAGGCTGCGCCATACAGCATGGCAACTCTTAAAGACGCTACGCGAACGCTCGTTAGCGAGTCAGATGCTCGCGGACTCGCTAACGAGCGAAGCCATGCCGCAGGCTTTACGCTGCGCTATCCTTGCGTCAGGGATTGAAGGAAAAATCTAAAATCCCGAATTAGCAAAGTTATGAGTTTTTACTCCTGACTCCTATTTAGTAGATATACTCAGCAATTTGTTCAGCGTGAGCATTTTTCCTTTTTACAATTTGATACAAATATTTTTAGCCTCCAAAGTGATTTAAGGAGGCTGAATTTGCACAAATTGGGAAATTGACATTTTGCACGTAATAAGGTAGAGCGACTATAATTCACGCTTATTACTATTCATTCCCCAACCTCCTTAAAATCCCTACCCTCCAAAGCTTCCTCTATACTGGTGGAGACAGCATCTTAGTTTTTGCTGTTTAAGAAAAACTATCGAGGGTTAAGGATAACATCTGAGCTTCTTTACAAACGAGAGTTATGCAAAGCAGTCAGGAGTCAGGGAGGTAGTTATACTTGTCTGAGTTCAAACGCAGCCTATTTTCCGGAATATGGCTCGGCTGACTTAAGTGGTATATCAGTAGGATTAGGTGCAAGATATCAGACCAGAAAAAGTCCACATTTAGGATGTGGGCAATGTGTCAAACAATTGTTATCTTCCTTAATACGGAGGAACAAATGTTGGACAGTTATAAGTCCAAATATTATCCAATTTGGACTTCTGTGAGCGATATCATTTTTACGCGTTGTTTTTTCGGAGTTAACTTATGAGTCAACCAATGAAACTATCCTTAGAACAGCAATTCAGCATCTGCTCATTTTCTACTCAGGTGCAAAATATGAGCCATGAGCAAGCCAAAGACTTTTTAGTAAAGCTTTATGAGCAAATGGTAGTGCGCGAGGCAACTTATCAAGAACTTCTTAAGCACCAGTGGGGCTTAGATTCCGGTTCCACTATGGCATAGAGTCGTTCTACTGTCGCAGTGGGCGACCTCCTTCTCTTGCTTGTTTCCAAGGAGGAAAAGAGCTGGGGATGTCGGGGCGTCAACTTCGATAACTAATTTCTGCAAAGGTTGGACAAAAATCCAATTCAAAAAACTAACAATGAGTAAACTTTTTGAGGACACATCTGTTAGAGTCTAGACTTACTTTTATCTTGTAGGACAAATCTACTGTTTGCTTGAGATAGACTTGCTTTTGTTTCGTCAGTTAGTGTGCTGATTGACCTACGTAAATTTACAACCCCCCGGAATAATGTATACAGCAAAGAAGATTGACAGAGAATTTAGATAGCCGTGATTTGGCAGCTAGTGTTTTCACTCTTTATACATATAACTAGAACTTACATCTTTATATATATTTTGTTTATAAAAGTTTACATTATCTGAGTGAGTACTCCTTATTTCCATCTAAAATATGTAACATTAAGAAATTATTCCTAGCTAGAAAAGTCGTATGCAGAATCTGTATCAATACTTTCCAGTTTTGCCAGAATTTGAGGCTTAATCTTTTCGTACTCGCTTTTGAGTAAGCTTTTACTAATTTGCGGCTCAGCAGAGGACATCATTGTATTGCTCATTGCGACCCACTCTTGCAGTCGTTGGCGCTGGGCAGAAGCGATACTAGAAAGTAAGATATGGGTACAGCTATTTGGTGTTTCTCGTGCAAAGAACAACAGGCGGTAATAACCTGTGTGCTGTAGTAATCGAGCAATTTCTTGACCAAGGCTGGTTTTGAGATCAAGGTAATAAGGGAACCATTTAGCACTATGTTTGTGATTGTAGATGACAGTAATCCATAGCAGCATCGGATGGGGAATAGAGATGAACAGAAATTGGTTATAGCGGGTACACACTAAGCGCTTTTGAATTTCTTCTTGCGGTAGCATCACCCACAGGGCGGGTAAAATCTCTCCATTGGTATGAATAGGCTGGGGAAAGACAATATCGGCAATTGGTTTATTTTGAGGCCAGGAAATGGCACGAGCGATTTCATCGTTTGACCAGGATACCTGCAAATCGGCTTTTGTCTTTTGTTCAAGCTCAGTGCTGACTGTAGTAACAGGAACTAGCGGATGATCTTGCTTAATTTCGCGTGTATGCTCAGGCTTTTCTAGAGACGCTAAAACTTTTAGGATTTCAGTGATACTTTGGGGGCGATCGCGTGCTACTTTAGCTAGACAGCTGATCACCAAATTTTCAATTTCTTTTGGTAGTTCTAATCCAGGCGCAACCTCAGCAAAAGAACGTGGTTTTTGATAGTGATGTGTTTTATACCATGCTCCAAAAGAATGAGATGGAACCACCAGTGGCATTTTGCCTGTGAGCATCTCAAACATCATAATTCCCAAACTATAAATATCAGCACGATTGTCTAATTCTTTACCCTCCATTTGTTCGGGAGAAGAATAAGCCAATGTCCCCAAATAGAATTTTGTATGGTCGCCATCTGACTGTAATAACTTTGCAATCCCAAAATCTAGAACTTTGACCAATTCTCCGAAACTGGCATCTTGAATCACCAGTATATTGCTTGGCTTAACATCCCGATGGATAATTGGGCAAATAGCACCCTCAACTGGGATGCCATCATGAGCGCACTGCAACCCTAGGCTGAGTTGACGCGCCATACTCAGGAATCTTGGTAAAGGCAGTCGTTGCTTGCGAATAATATTGTTCAGGCTTTGTCCTTGTAGGTATTCCATGACGTAGAACGGGGTATTATTGTCGTCTACGCCATAGTCCATAACTCGGACAATGTGGATGCTTTTTTGCCCTAGTAAAGCACAGGTTTTTGCTTCTCGCTCAAAGCGGTCTTGCAATCGCATCTTTTCATTTTGGATTGATAGCGCCAGAAACTTAACTGCAACAGGTACACCTCCCAACAAAGTATCTTTAGCACGATAAACTCGACCCATTGCTCCAGTACCGATTAACTCCTGGAGTTGGTAGCGTTTGCTGAGTAAGCGACCAATGTTGGGGTCTGACATAGAGAATTTGAATCCAAAAGCGGGTTGTAAGTGTTTGGGAGGAAAAGTGCATTCAAACTGAGATTTGAATTATTGCGCCCAGAAATGACTTTCTAGGCTCGTACCACAAAGCAGAAATGGAAGTCAAAAGTCAAAAAGCTTATAGGCTAGACTTTTGGGCTATTTCCAATCGTTGGTCTATTTACGCGGTGCTGTACTAGCTTTTTTCAGTCCTTTTTTAAAACATTGAAACCATGAACTGGCAGTTTGCAATCGAGACGGTTATTACAACTAGTGCAACATGCCAGATCAAACAAGCAGAAAGGGTAGATTTAAGTAGGTGGGGGGAAAATTTATAAGTATGTCATTGCTACTGAAACGGACTGCAACGTACTCCTACGGAGAAGCAAGCTACGCGTAGCATCTCCAAGAGTTGCAATCACAAGGACTTTGACGGTTTTACATTTTGTTACATAGTTAGGTTGATTCGTGCTGACCTACTTATAATGACGCTTTGTAGCATTTTGCATTTTCATTGTGGTGTAATTTTAGTTTGCCCAATTTTGACTCAATAGATAACTATAGTAGCTGCCAAAAAGCTTAATTAGGTAGCACCACATTCACCACAGAGTTCTGATAACTGAGTAATGAGTGCGGAGTTTTGAATATAAATAAAGCCTGAGGGGATGACATGAAGCCCTGCTGGGCAGATTTTATCAGATCCAAGCTCCGCCAGGTCTTGTAAACAATGCTTTAGTCTATTAGGATTTATAACTGTTATTTTAGTGAGCCATGATCCACAACTAAAGTTTTGCTTGATTAGTACTTTCCTCCTACCTTCAGTAAGACTGTCATCTGCCTTTGTTTTGTAAGTAGGGATAATCACAAATACTTATTGCCTGACCAGGTTTTTAATCTTAAAGCTGATTCTGACTATGTAAGAGAATGTTTTAAAAGTCCCAATAGGTATAATTTTGCTATTTTCACTTGGGTTAACTTCGACGATAAATCAAAGTTTTAGCCATATATTGAGATACTTTGCTATCCTAGTTAGGATAGCAAAAGACCCTTTTAAACCATCCTCTAAAGATGTATTATTTATTGATAAAACTGTAATAATACTAATTGGTAGCTTTTCGTTTTTTATTTACGTTATAAGACATGTCATAAACTGATTTATTACCCTTCACATAGTATTGAATTCGACGTTCAATAATAGTGTTAAATCGGGAAATAAAATCAGGAAAAAAGTAGGGGTTTTCTCCCATTTTTCTTAATGCTGTTAACCATTTTCCTTGCTTTATAGGCACTACAACTTGAAAGTAAGCTAGATTTTTCTGATAAACTGCAAGATTATAAGACAGAGCACGCATTAAAGCTGGATTTTTTTTCACAACTTCTTGTTGCATGAAAGAATTAGTAGCACTTAAGTATTGATTTAGACGTAACAATATGCTTTGACGTACAAGAGAAATAGGGCGTGAGCGGTAGAAATAATAGGGTTCTGGCACAATAAAAAAGCGAGCACCATTGATTAAGCATTTCAGATCAAGCCAAAAGTCCTCAGCTATGCTGAGGGTTTCATCGTACTCAATGCCGTGCTTAACCAGAAATTCTCGTTTGAATATAGGCTTGCTTAAACCAAGACGCAATCCTGCTTTTCCATAGATATCAGTTTCCACAAAATAAATGAGATCAATTTGGAGAATTTTATCTATATGTTCTCCACTTTCTTGAATCAATGTACTCCAAGGAGATGTAGCACCATCTTTGATTAAATAAGGATCGTCAGCAATCATGTCTGCATTTGTTTCCTCTGCCAGCAACACAAGCTTTTCTAATCTTTCGGGAGCATACCAGTCATCTGAATCAAGAACAGCAATCCATTCTCCTTGGGCTGCTCTGAGGGCACGATTACGCGCAGCAGAAACCCCAAGGTTTTGTTGATTAACTATTACTTTGAGACGTTGGTCAGTAAAACTTTTAAGGACTTCTACAGTTTTATCACTTGAACCATCATCGACCACGATAACTTCAATATCAGTGAGCGTTTGCTCTAAGGCTGACTCTATTGCCTTGGCAATATAAGCTTCAGTATTATAAGCAGGGATAATGACAGATACTTTAGGATTCACGAAACTCAACTCCAGACTACACGGTTCGGTAAAAATGCTAAAATCCTGACAATAATTTGGTAACTACTTTTTTAGTATACAACTCAGTAGGTTGGTGAAAATAAACGATCACTCCTTAAGGTCAGATATGAGACATTGAACGTTGCCAGAGTTGTTTAAGCAGTGGGCTTCCAGCCTAAACATACAGCGTTTAAGTTGACTGGCGCTCTAGGCTAGCTTCCATTGTGTTAGTCAAAAAATGACCAGCCAAGATGCCACTACTGAGGTAATATGTATCTTCCGAAATCCGGTGGAGGGTTTCAAAACCACTACGACGCTGACGATCGCCTAGTACCCAGTAACGCTGCACAATAGTATCTAGACCAATCCAGCCTTCACCTTCAACCTGCCCTAAAATATTATGTTGTAGTAAAAAAGTATACTGACGCTCTCCATCATGCAGCCGCCCCTTGTATTGCAGAGAGATTTCGGAGCGATCGCTACCTGGGAATATCAGCTTTGTAGCCATAGTGAACCAGTTATCTCGATTCCAAGCTACCAAGGTCATACCCTTGACGCTGATTGGCATACCATTACGTTCCAGCCAATTTCCTTGCATTGCCCAGCGTCCTGGTTCCAATAAAAAAGTATGAGCCACATTCTATATTCCCTGCCTTGATCGAGTGCCGCCAAGACTACAGTTATAGCAGTGTTGAGTTGCGAGTGCTGAATAAAGAAATTTTTTTATCTTATTTATTGTTCCTGTCTCACGACTCAGGACTGACCTCTGTGAATTTCTCCCAAAAGCACTTCTTGAGGTGCCCCAGTGGCAGTAGGTAGGTTGCCAGGAATACCCAAATTTCGCCAGTAGGCTAAAACCGCAAAGGCAATCGCTTCTTTAAAATCTGCACTCAAACCGACTTCATCTGTAGTCCAGACTGGTATTGATGTCAACAATAACTGTAATCTTTGTTTCAAATAGAGGTTGCGACTACCACCGCCACATAATAGTACCCGTTGTGGCATTTCCGGTAAAAAAGTGCGATAACTCTGAACAATTGAAGCAGCTGTAAGTTCGGTGAGAGTTGCCAGTACGTCGGCAGCATTGAGTTGGTATGCTTGGGCATCTTTTAAACACTGATGTAGGTAAGTCACACCAAATAACTCTCGACCAGTAGATTTGGGTGGCGGCAGATGAAAATAGTCTTGGTTGAGCCATTGTTCTACCAACGGATGACAAGGAGTACCACTCGCTGCCCAATTCCCATCTTCATCGTAAGTTTTAGCACCAGCGCTTAAATGCTCCACCCCCAAATCCAACAGACTATTTCCTGGACCAGTATCCCAAGCGCGAATTTTTGAGAGCCAGTCGCCATACTGAGGCGGAATATAAGCAACATTACCAATACCACCAATGTTTTGAATACAACGCCCTTCTTCAGGATGACTGAGCAAATAGGCATCTACTCTGGGCACGAGAGGCGCACCATGACCACCAGTAGCGATATCAGCAACGCGGAAGTTGCTCACAGTTGTAATGCCTGTAAGATTAGCAATTAATGCACCGCGCCCTAGTTGCAGGCTGTAACCCAAGGGAGTGCTGTTAACGGTAGCAGGGCGTTTAGCCCCTGCTAAGTCAGAAATCAAGATTTCTCTCCTCCCCTGCTCCCCTACTACCCCAGGTGGTCGATGAAAAACCGTCTGACCGTGGGAGCCAATGAGAGTGGCTGGCTGATGACCAATTTGAATATTTTGGGCGGCTTGGGCAAAGACTTGAGCGATCGCATCATCTATTTCTGCAAATTCTGCCATTGAGATGGCAACGCCTGCACCAACTGCCAATATTCTTTCTCTGAGTTCGGCTGGATAAGGATATGTTGCCCCAGCTAGCAACTCAATTCTGATATCTAATTCTGTACCGGAAATCTCTACCAACGCAGTGTCTATGCCATCTACGGATGTGCCACTAATTAAACCTATAACGCGAGTAGGGACAGCAGCTTCTTCAATCGGATGCATTGATAAAGATTCTTTTGTTAATTGCAAGAGGTAGTTTAATTCATGTTACTACCCATGTCAAAAAAAAACTAAGGTGGCATAGTTGACGGAGAAAGACTAATTGTGAGAGAAGGAGTTAGAGGCAGCCGACGGCTACCTGTCAAAGAACGTGGGATTTCCTTGAAGCAGAAAAAACAATTACGTTTCCGATTACAACAATTCCAGAGTTATCAAAGATATTAGAACTTTCTAGATATATTGTGAAAATTGATGCAATCAGTTGTCAGAAATAGATTGGTAAGTTAATCACTCTAGCATTATGCATATTATGTAATTACCTTAAAGAATAACCAAGGTAATCTTGAGCATGAAATTGAAAAACTATTCAGTTAAGGGATAAACACAGGTTTTCAAAGGATTGGTATAGTCCAATGCCTCATACCTTCTTGATATAGAACCAGAAAAATATAAACTGTCTACAAATCACAAAATAGTACGTCTTTTAAATAAAGCTTCTTTACAATTTTGCACTGATAACTTCACGCTTTTTACATAAGTGATAGACATCATAGAACATAATGTCAGTGATTTCCCTGAAAATAAAGTCCAACAACTTACATTTTTATCTAAGTATAATCAAATCGAAAAAGTAGTAATCCTTCTGATGTTGGAATTTTGAGGCACATCGCACAATGAGGCAATGAACACGAAAGATTAAAAAAACGAAAAGGATTGTCCAATGAAAAGTCTTTTAATTAAGTCCGCGATCGCTTCTGGTGTTGTTTTGTCCTTGGCTACTGTTACCCGTCCTGTAATGGCTGCGTCTTTTGCGGTATCAATAGAAAACCCAGGCGTGCAAAATGCACAATTATCAAATCTTGTTAATGCTCATATACAAAATTTTGATGCACAAACACAAGGTTACAGTGCAACAGGCTTTCAATGGAATGATGGAACAACAAATATTGGTAGCTATCAGAAGACTTTGATCGTGAATGCAGATCAATATGGTGGTGCTGGTGGAACAGGCAAATATTTTGATGTAGATACCAGTAGATCAGGTAATGGTCAAACGGTTTCTACCCTAAATTTGACAACCGCACAAAGTTACTTTGGACTTTGGTGGTCTGCGGGAGATAGTAACAACGTAATTACATTTCTTTCACAAGGTCAGGTTGTACAAAGTATGACTACCGCTGATGTGGTTAGTTATATCGGAAAGCTACCAAATAAAGCCAGCTACTACGGTAATCCTAATTCGACATTCCAAAATCAGGATTCTGGAGAACCTTTTGCGTTTATCAACTTCTACGATGTTGGCGGAACTTTTGATCAGGTTCAATTCACCAATGTTGGCGGAACTGGTTTTGAATCAGATAATCACACAGTCGCCACTAGCTACAAGAGTATCACCGGTAATGTCGTTACAGCAGCAGTTCCTGAGTCTTCTTCTGTATTAGGAGTTCTTGTAATTGGTTTGGTGGGTGCTACTTCAGTTCTGACTCGTCGAGTCAATAAAAAGTCAATTTTGCAATTGTCATAACTGTTGCAATTTGCAAACAAGACGATTTCTGGCTCACATTAAGGATCTTCTGCACTTTTAATGATAATTAAGGGAATGTCACTTGCAACGTTAATAGCACCGTTTTTTTTGTTCCAGTCTTTATGCCGTTGGTCTTTGCAATTAATGTACTAACCGCAGTCGTTTATGGGAAAAGTGTTACAGAGATGCTGGACTTATGCGGTGCTGGTTTAAGTCTTGGGCATTCTGGCGTTGGATCATCAAGTTTCTCTGCAAGCGCAATAACGAGAAGTTGCAAAGTGGAAAGCAATTTCTTAAAAAGTACTAATTATAGCTCAGTAAGATTTGCCTGATTTTCTCTATACTCTACTTCTAGACTCCATGTTGGCGTAGTGTGCCATAGGCAGGATTTCAAAAGTTCCAGTGAGAATTCAACATTAAATACAAGTTAGGGCGAGTTTACTTAGGTATGTTCGCCCTAATTCTTTTGTCATTTATTTTATCATCAGCTGCTCTACAACACTTCCAGAAAGTTAGACAATACCTGGATTAGTTCCTGCTTTAGCTTGGAGATGTCGGCATTGCCCAGTCCAGAGGCTTAAGAACTAGATCCTGAAGCCCAGGTCTTAAGATATCGATATGATAGAAAAGTAGATAAAATTTAAAAAATATTTATCGAATGGTGCTTCAATCATCTGGCTTGTCCAAAGTCAAAGACTCGTTAACACAAAAAATCTTCTTGGGTAATGAACCCAATGCTGAGTTAATTGCAATTCTCACCGTTTACTTTGTCCAAGGAATTTTAGGGCTATCGCGTCTAGCCGTTAGCTTTTTCCTCAAAGATGAACTGCTGCTGAGTCCAGTCCAGGTTTCGGCGCTATTCGGAATTGTCTTGCTACCTTGGATGATCAAGCCAGTGTTTGGTTTTATCTCTGATGGCTTGCCTATATTTGGCTATCGTAGGCGTCCTTACTTGATTTTATCTGGGATACTGGGAACTGCTTCCTGGGTAAGTCTGGCCACAATAGTTCATACTACCTGGGCAGCTACGTTAGCGATCACTCTTAGTTCTCTCTCTGTCGCCATGAGTGATGTCATAGTTGACTCACTGGTTGTTGAACGAGCCAGAGGCGAATCGCAAGCGAAAGCCGGTTCGCTACAATCTGTGTGCTGGGGTGCTTCTGCGATCGGAGGTTTGATAACAGCATACTTTAGCGGTCTGCTGCTCCAATACTTTACTACCCGTACTGTCTTTGCAATTACCGCCTTGTTTCCTCTCATCGTTTCAGGGGTAGCTTGGTTAATTGCTGAGTCCCCCGTTAGCAAAGATTCTCAAGGTAATGATTACACCAACTCTTTACCAATCAAACATCAACTGAAGCAGCTACGCCAAGCCATTACCCAAAAAACAATTTGGCTACCAACGGCGTTTATCTTCGTCTGGCAAGCTACGCCAAGTGCTGACTCAGCCTTTTTCTACTTCTCTACCAACGAATTACACTTTGAACCAGAATTTTTGGGGCGGGTACACTTAGTAACAAGTTTCGCTTCTCTAGCAGGTGTTTGGATTTTTCAACGTTTCCTCAAAAGCATCCCTTTTCGCGTGATTTTTGCTTGGAGTACCGTCCTTTCGTCAATTTTAGGGATGACGATGCTGTTGTTAGTGACTCACACAAACAGGCGGTTAGGTATAGATGACCACTGGTTTAGTTTGGGTGATAGTGTTGTTCTTTCTGTGATGGGTCAAATTGCCTTTATGCAAGTGATGGTTCTAGCAGCAAGGCTTTGTCCCTCTGGTGTGGAAGCGACATTATTTGCCTTATTAATGTCGGTATTTAATTCTGCTGGAACGGTTTCTCGGGCATTTGGGGCATTAATCACGTATTGGCTGGGGATTACCGCAACGAACTTTGAGTCACTTTGGCTGTTGGTGTTAATTACTAACCTCAGTACGCTATTGCCCCTACCATTTATCAACTGGCTACCTGCTGCTGAAGATCAAACTGAGACACCCAAAGATGGGGAAAAACCGTTTTTGCCTGATTTGATGTCTGAGTTGGTACTGAGAGAACCAGAGTCGGAAATAGTGGAATAGTGTAATAAATCTCACGCACTGGCGTAGCAAAGTCGCAAATAAATTATTTTTAGCGGCTACATATTTTCGTACAAAGTAACAATAAAAATTAAAGTACATGCAAAGTTTTAAAAGTCAAAAAAGCCCAGTTACAGAAAAATCCTATACTCGTGCAGACTGGCAAGGAGGATATCAATCTCTGACCCAAGAGTTTGATTATTGGATTGATGATATAGAAGGACAAATTCCCAGACAATTACAAGGGACGCTGTTTAGAAATGGCCCTGGTTTGCTGGATGTGAATGGGCAACCTCTTCATCACCCATTTGATGGGGATGGGATGATTAGCAAAATTACCTTTACCAACGGTCGCGCTCATTTTCGTAACCGCTTTGTCCACACAACTGGCTATTTGGCAGAGCAAAAGGCGGGAAAAATTCTCTATCGGGGTACTTTTGGTACTCAAAAACCCGGCGGTTGGCTAGCTAATATCTTTGACTTCAAACTCAAAAATATCGCTAATACAAATGTTATTTATTGGGGTGATAAACTACTAGCGCTGTGGGAAGGGGGTGAAGCATATCGCCTCGATCCTTATACTCTTGAAACCTTGGGCAATGAATATTTTAATGGTGTTTTGTCAGCAGGTGAAGCTTTCGCTGCACATCCCCGCTTGGAAAATAATTGTGACCAAGATGGGGGTGCGCCTTGCCTGGTAAATTTCTCGATTAAGCCGGGATTATCTACCACAATTACTATTTTCGAGCTAAACTCAGCAGGTAAAATTGTCAGATATCACGCTCATAGTGTTCCAGGTTTTTGTTTCATCCACGATTTTGTCATTACTCCTAATTACTGCATCTTCTTTCAAAATCCTGTCACCTTCAATCCCATACCTTTCGCCTTGGGAATACGTGCGGCGGGAGAATGTATCAAATTCCAGCCAAATCAGCCAACTCAAATTCTAATTATTCCCCGCTTCCCCAAAGAAGGGCAAGAGAAAATAAAAATTATAGAAACTCAATCGGGTTTCGTCTTCCACCACATTAATGCTTTTGAGGTAGGAGACGAAGTTTTGATTGACTCCATTTGCTACCAATCTTTCCCAGAAGTAGAACCCGAAAGCGATTTTCGACAAGTTGATTTTGAGGCACTTTCACCTGGGCAACTCTGGCGATTTTATCTGAATCTAAAGAATGGGACAGTTTGGCGGGAATTGATTGATGACCGTTGTTGTGAATTTGCCAACATACATCCAGCGAATGTAGGACGTTCTTATCGATATCTATATATAGGTGCGGCTCATGCAGAGACTGGTAATGCTCCCTTACAAGCATTGCTGAAAATTGATTTAGAGTCTGGAGAAAGACAATTTTGGAGTGCTGCACCCCGTGGTTTTGTAGGTGAACCGATTTTTGTCCCACGCCCAGATTCTGAAAAGGAAGATGATGGTTGGATATTAGCTTTAGTTTATGATGCTACTCATCACCGTTCAGATGTAGTGATTTTAGATGCCAGTGATTTCCATAAAGGAGTAATTGCTCGGCTACATCTCAAGCATCATATCCCCTATGGTTTGCATGGAAGCTTTACTTCTAAGGTTTTTGTAAAAATTTGATCCCCTATTTGGGTGAAACCATTTTTTCGCTGGCAATGATATGCAAATCTATATTTTTGAGCAAGCGCACCAATTTTTGCGTCAAAGATCCTTTGAGGAGCATTTGCCAGCGCGATCGCTGACTCTCTCCAATTACAATTTGGGTGATCCGATATTTCTCGGCGATTTGGGCGATCGCATTAGCTACATTACTGTTGGTAACACGAAGAAAAGTACCTTCAAATTCTTTACAAAGTTTCTCACAAGTGTGGATGTGTAAGCTTTCCTCTTTAGTAAGGAAGCGCTCAGAATCAGCCACAAACAAGGTATAAAGCGGCGCGTTCATATAGTTAGCTAGCCTCGCACCCCGGCGTAACAGTTGTACTGAGTTGGGATACGTGGATACACATACCAAAACCCGCTCGTGAATATTACAAAATTGCCCGTTGGGGGTAGAGGCGATCGCATTTTCTTCCACGTTGTCTGCTACTTCCCGCAAAGCCAACTCCCGCAAAGCAATCAGGTTACGACGTTGGAAAAAGTTATCGAGGGATTGTTGGATTTTTTGGGGTGCGTAAATCTTCCCTTCTAATAACCGTTCTTGCAGAGTTTCCGGTGTAACATCTACCAACACAACTTCATCTGCTTCATCCAGAATTCTATCAGGAACCCGCTCACGGACTACCACCCCAGTAATTCGGGCTACTAAGTCATTGAGACTTTCTAAATGTTGCACATTCATTGTGGAGTAGACATCAATACCTGCTGCCAAAACTACTTCTACATCTTCGTAGCGTTTTTCGCGTGGAGAATCAGGGACATTGGTATGGGCAAGTTCATCGATTAAGACTAATTGGGGCGATCGCTTTAAAATAGCATCGGTATCCATGTCCGTTAGTGTCAACTCACCCCGAGGATATTGCTTGCGGGCTATAATTTCCAGCCCCTCTGCCTTCTCAGCTGTCTCCTTGCGTCCGTGGGTTTCCAAAAGCCCAACGACGACATCAATTCCTTCCTGTTTGAATGCGTGTCCCTCTTCCAACATCCGGTAGGTTTTGCCTACCCCAGGAGCCATGCCAATAAAAATTTTATGCTTACCCCGCCGTCGTGCCGGATAAAGAGAGTAACTTGCAGTATTTAAAGGTACAGTGCCAGCCGAAGTAGTATTACTATTATCTGACATTTCATTCTTGGTATCTGTATGGCAATCCTATTTCATCAGAAAACGGCGCTTTACCCATGCTCAATGCCCGTTTATTGATTTTGCTGACGATTAATGTCTTGCAAGTCAAGAGCATAATTTAATCGCAGAACATTGACTCCCGGTTCCCCAAAAATCCATAAAAATCTGCCATCACTATACTTATTAATTAAACGGAGGATCTCATCTTCTTTTACTCCCCGCGCACCAGCAACCCGCGTCAATTGCTGCCGGGCTGCTTTTAATGAAATATGCGGGTCTAAGCCAGAAGCAGACGTATAAATTATATCAGCGATCGGTTGAAGATTTTCGTCTCGCAATTGATTTGCCTGTTCTAGAATTCGGTTGAGTAGCTCTGGATTGCTTGCAGCGAGATTGCTAGCTCCAGATATGCCAGTTGGCCTGGCTTTTTTGCCTTGGCTATATCTAACAGTACTGGGACGAGAATGGAAATATCGCTCAGATGTGAAGACTTGACCAATCAAAGCTGAACCGATTGGTTGATTATTTAGATTCCGCATGATGCTGCCATTGGCTTGATATGGTAAAAAAACTTGACCCACTACAAGGATTACCAAAGGATAGATGATTGCAGTCAACAACCAAAGCATTAAAGTGATGAAAATTGCTCTGATAGTTTCTCGAATAATAGCCATAAAAAGTTTTCCAATTGCTGCTAATATTTCATTTTTAATTTTTAATTCTTTTACCCAAGTACAAGGACGTTCCAAGGTGCTGTCAGCAACAGCGTAAACAACTGGGGCAATTACCACATTCAAGCACAGCAGGATAAAAATAGCGAGTGTTAAGAAGACACACAGACATGGTGAACCAGCCTATAGCGCCGTATCAGTGCGTCCCCCACTCTTTGCGTCTTCTTTAGTAGGTGCTGTTTATACCATTGCAACCAAACAAAGGACATCGCCTGTATCAGATTCATTGGCAGAAACTTCTCCCAAACATTGACCTGTTTATTCATATTCTTTTTGTTCCCCTTCTCAATAGGTAAAAGTAAAAATAAAAAAGGTCAAATGTTTATTATCTTACCTTAGTAAGATGCGCTTGTTTGGCAGCATCTCTACTTTTGTTGTCCTTAAGCCAAGCCCACAATTGTAATCAGTATATCTATCAACTTAATGCCGATAAACGGTGCAATCACCCCACCTAAGCCATAAATTAAGATATTACGTTGCACTAGCTGATTAGCTGTTAGAGGTCTAAACCGCACACCGTGCAATGCCAAGGGAATCAAAGCTGGAATAATCAAAGCGTTGTAAATCAGCGCTGATAGTACAGCAGACTTAGGGCTAGTCAAATTCATAATATTCAGGCTTTGCAGGTTAGCAGCGACAAATATCATTGGGATAATCGCAAAGTATTTAGCAATGTCATTAGCGATAGAAAATGTAGTCAATGCCCCACGAGTAATCAGCAATTGTTTACCAATGCTAATGATATCGAGCAGCTTTGTGGGATCGGAATCCAAATCGACCATGTTGGCGGCTTCTTTTGCAGCTTGTGTTCCTGTATTCATCGCAACGCCAACGTTAGCTTGGGCTAATGCTGGAGCATCGTTGGTTCCATCTCCCGTCATGGCAACCAGTTTACGTGCTGCTTGTTCCTTTTTAATGACGCTGATTTTGTCTTCTGGTGTGGCTTCGGCGATGAAGTCATCTACTCCAGCTTCTTTGGCAATCACAGAAGCTGTAATTCGGTTGTCTCCAGTTAGCATGATGGTACGCACTCCCATCCGTCGCAGTTGCTCAAAGCGATCGCGGATACCAGGTTTAACTATATCTTTGAGATAAATAACCCCATAGATTTCGTTATCTAGGCTGACTGCTAGGGGTGTACCTCCCAGTCGAGAAACTCGTTCGTAGGTAGCATCCAGTTCTGCGCTATCGCGTTCGTTGTGGAAACGGACAAATCCTTTAATGGCTTCTACTGCTCCCTTCCTGGCCTCATGCCCTCCAGGCAAGTTGGTGCCACTCATGCGGGTTTCGGTAGAAAAATCAACTCCTTCTGCTTGACTGGAGTCAAAATCAAACCATGCCCCTAGCTTTTCTGCCAATCGAACAATCGATTTTCCTTCTGGTGTATTGTCAAAGACACTAGCCGCCCACGCAACATTAGCAATTTCCGACATTGAATGACCGTTAATTGGGATAAAATCTTCCGCCAAACGGTTGCCGAGGGTAATTGTACCTGTTTTATCCAGCACTAAAGTGGTGACATCTCCACAGGCTTCAACTGCTCGTCCAGAAGTGGCAATGACGTTAAATTGGGCAACTCGATCCATACCAGCAATGCCGATGGTACTTAGTAAGCCGCCAATCGTTGTCGGAATTAATGCTACTAACAAAGCAATCAAAATTGGCACGCTGACTGGACTGTTGACATAGTAAGCAAGTGCGGGCAAGGTTACCACGACTAACAAAAATACTAAGCTCAGAACTGCCAGCAATACTGTCAAGGCAATTTCATTGGGTGTTTTGCTGCGTTCTGCCCCTTCTACCAAGGCAATCATCCGGTCAATAAAGCCTTTGCCTGGGTCAGATGTGATGCGGATAATTAGTTCATCTGAGATAATCCGCGTCCCACCAGTAACGGAACTAGTAACGTCGGAGCCTGATTCTTTCAATACTGGTGCCGATTCCCCAGTAATTGCCGATTCGTCCACAGAGGCGACACCCATAATTACTTCGCCATCGGCGGGAATGATATCGCCAGCAATGACGTAGATGGTATCGCCCTGTTTCAGGGTGGTGGATGGAACTTCACTAAGTGTGCCATCGGGAGCAAGTTTTTTAGCGCTCGTCTCTGATTTCGTTGATCGCAAAGCATCGGCTTGGGCTTTACCCCGTCCTTGGGCCACGGCTTCGGCAAAATTGGCAAACCAAACTGTAAAGAATAAAATCCCCGACAACAAGCCGTTGAAAAGTTGCGGGTTCTTTTGGAGGGCTGGGCCAAATAGGTTGGGATCAATTGTTAGCAATAGGGTGATGATTGTCCCCACCCAAACCACAAACATCACTGGGTTTTTGATTGCATACTTAGGGTTGAGCTTGACAAAAGCATCTTTAATTGCCCTTAAGTACAGCCACTTAGTACTTGTCTTCGCCTTTTTACGTGCTTGGCGGCGATCGCCAGCACGGGAATTTGGGCGTCTAGCTTTGAAGTTAGTTGCCACTTGATTTATAAATAAAGTTAAGAGTTAGGAGAGACGCGATTAATCGCGTCTGTACAGGAGTTAGCAGTTACTAGGAATTTTCAATAAAAAACAGATCCAACCTGTGAGGTGCGTTACGCGATCGCTAACACAATACCAGTTGCTACAAGAGATAGCGCAGTGTTGGCGAGTCAGACGCTATGCACAGTCGCTAACGCTGTGCTACCCTTGCGTCGGGAACCTCCCAACGGGAAAGCCAGTCGCCTACAGCGCTGGACTCACCGCAACGCACTGGCTCCCCTACGAAATCGGATAATTTATTTATTTTTTGGTATTCTCTTAATTTCAAACTTATAACTCATAAATTTTCTAACTGCCAGATGCTAGTTTCAAACCCTCAGCTATGGGGCCTAAAGCCAGAACGGGAAAGAAAGTCAACACTCCCAAAACCAATGTCACTCCAGCAGTGATACCAGTAAATACCAGAGAATCAGTTCTCAGGGTAGCAGGGGTTTCTTGTACTTGTTGTTTGCGAGACATCCCGTCAGCTAACAGCAAGATGGCAATCATCGGAATATAGCGTCCTCCTATTAAGCTAACTAAAGTACTCAAATTCCACCACAGGGTATTATCCCTCAACCCCTCTAAGCCAGAGCCATTATTTGCTGCTGCTGAGGCGTATTCATAAACTACTTGAGAAATACCGTGATACCCAGTATTGCTAATTCCAGACAGGGAGATGGGATAAGCCAATGCGATCGCACTGGGAATCAAAACTACAATTGGGTGAATCAACAGCACCACGCTAACGAGGACGATTTCTGGCTTTTCAATTTTGCGTCCTAAAAACTCTGGGGTGCGTCCTGCCATTAGTCCAGTTAGGAACACTGTGAGAATTAAGTAAATGAATAGGTAAGCCGTTCCAGTTCCCTGACCACCCCAGATAACCTGAATAAACAAGTTGAAGAGAATCGAAAATATTCCTTGCGGCATTAAAGAATCGTGCATCCCGTTCACAGCACCAGACATAGTAGCTGTAGTCATAACTGCCCAGAATGCCGTTTGTGCCCAGCCAAACCGAACTTCTTTCCCCTCTAAATTGGGCTGTTCTAGTCCAAAGGCATTATTAACAAGGGGATTACCTTGTAGTTCTCCGACGGCTGTCACTCCCACCAGAACTACAAAAATCACAAACACCATCCAAAAAAGTAGCCAAGCTTGTTTGATGTTGTTGGCAAATATACCGTAAGTATAAATCAAGGCTGCTGGTACAGAAATCATGGCGAGCATTTCTATTAAGTTAGAAGCGCCATTGGGATTTTCAAAGGGATG
This sequence comes from Nostoc sp., assembly GCF_036919595.1. Lineage (GTDB taxonomy): Bacteria > Cyanobacteriota > Cyanobacteriia > Cyanobacteriales > Nostocaceae > Nostoc. Next base: position 22,255 of record NZ_JBALCO010000148.1, read on the forward strand.
GGCTGAGTTGACGCCAAAAAAGCCACCGCCGTTTTCGCCCAAAAGTTTGATCATTTCAAAGGATGCCACTGGGCCTCTGGCAAGATATTGCGTCCCGCCTTCTAAGGTTCTCACATCCAGAGTCTTAGCTAATGTTTGTGGTACACCTGCTACAAGCAAGGCGATCGCTCCAATAATCGAAATCGGCAGCAATATTCGCGTAATTCCACGGACGAGATCGACGTAAAAGTTCCCCAGTCTTCTACCCGTCAACCCGCGAATAAAGGCAATTCCCACAGATAAACCGGTGGCTGCGGAGGTGAACATCAAAAAGCCTAAAGCCGCTACCTGGCTAAAATAACTTAAGGTTGTCTCTCCAGCATAGTGTTGCTGGTCGGTATTCGTCACAAAGGAAATGGTTGTGTGCAATAATATATCCCAGTTGGGCGCACCGAAGCCGTTAGGATTCCAGGGCAAGAGTCTCTGAAAATATATCAGTAAATACACTGAAATACCCATAATCAGGTTGCTGCACAGTACAGCCTGGATATACTGCCAACCCGTCATGTCATCTTTCCTGTGGACACCCGCTAGTACGAACATACTTCGCTCTATCGGGTTCATTAAGAAATCAAGCAGTGTTCTTTCTCCCAAAAAGACACGCGCTATGTATCTACCGAATAGCGGAGTGATTGCGATGACGATACACAGCGTTAAGCCAATTTGCAAAAAACCTTGTCCCATATATTTTGCGCTAAATTAAATTTAAGTGCTAGTAAGCCAATTCTTAGAAATAAAAGATTAACTGTTGGGGTATTTCATTTTGAGGGATTTACTATTTTCGGTTCTTACTCTTTTCCAGATACTTGTTAAACTTTTTGTTAAGATTATTTAAATTTTCCTGTTAATTCATTTATCTCACTAATTAGGACTATTTGTTTATACAATACATTTTCAAAGTTTGCTACTTTCAAAGAATATAAAATTATCTTGGCTTTTATTAATGGGATTAGGGATTGGCAAGATCGGGGTACACACCCTGCTCCTTGTGGGTAACTACCTGGTACAGCACAGCAGAAATAAGCCACCCATTCCAAATCAACGAAACGCTTACGCTGTACTCATCTTGACTTTTTAATTTTGAATGAGTGACTTCCGCCTTGCGGTACTAGTCCCCAGTCACCAATCTCCTTTGTTGCATCAGGATGATCCCAATTTCAGGATTGTTCTCAACTTGGCACTTGCAGATATAGATTGCAAATAAATCATAATTGGTAAATCAAATAGTTATACAGATTGTATGATCACGATTTTTTAGTAAATCATAAATGACAATGTTAAGGCGATTATTGACTATGAAAGAAGCTATAAATAAGCGGAGGCAGACATATGGGCTAATAGCGATCGCCTTTACTATAGTAATAGGCTTGGAATATTTGACACCACCTGAGTACGTATTTGGCTACCTCTACACAGGGACAATTTTGTTAGCAGATTCTCGATTGAATCGGGCAGCAGTATTGGGGATCACTTTTGCAGCGACAGGATTAACATTGTTGAATTTGTTTGTCCCAGGAGGAGAAATAATTGATCCCCCAACGTTGGCAAATAGGTTGATTGCAGTATTGGCATTGCTGGTAACGGGTTGGTTAAGCGATCGCAACCACCGCAATGAAGAAGCGATCGCTTATACGCAAGCACAATTACGCTCTCAAGAACAATTAGCTACCATGCGTGAAGATTTTATTTCTACCCTAACGCATGATTTGAAAACACCCCTATTAGGAGCAATTGAAACGCTAAAATATTTTCAAAATGAGCAATTTGGTGAAGTTACACCAATGCAAGCAAAAGTCCTACAAACAATGGCTCGTAGTCATCAAAGTACACTGCAATTAGTCCAAACGCTTTTAGATGTGTATCGCAATGATGCCGAAGGGCTGAAACTACAAATATCACCTGTTAACTTGGTGACAGTGGCGGAGGAGATCATCGCTACCTTGACTGAACTAGCGAGAACACGTCAGGTTTATATTTCTCTGCACTATGGGGAATCAGATTTTCGGAGCTTTCTTTGGGTAAATGGCGATCCTTTGCAATTAAAGCGAGTCTTTACCAATCTCCTGAGTAATGGCATTAACCATACCCCCCGTGGCGGTAAAGTGGAAGTAGTATTTGAAGGTTATTCTAGCGAGCAAGTGGTAAAGATACTCGATACTGGTTCCGGCATTACCGAAGAAGAGTTACCCCACTTATTTGAGAGATTTTATCAAGGACATAGCGATCGCCACGTCTTTGGATCTGGACTAGGGCTTTATTTGACCAGGCAAATTATAGCTGCTCATGGGGGTACAATTTGGGCAGAGAATCGCTCACCACGAGGCGCACTGTTTGGTTTCCGACTCCCAGCTTGTCCACCACCAGGGAGATGAGGAGTGGGGACAGGGGAAGTAGGAGAGAAATAACCAATGACAAATAACAAATGACAAAAATCTTACTCGTTGAAGATGATGAATTGTTTCGGCTTGGTCTGCGGATGAGGTTGCAACAAGAAACTAGTTTGGAGATTGTCGCAGAAGCAGAAGATGGAGAACAAGCTGTAGAATTAGCAAATAGCTATCCCCTGGATTTGGTCTTACTGGATGTAGGTTTACCGGGCATTGGCGGGATTGAAGCTTGTCGCCAAATCAAGCAGAAGCACCCAAATTTACCAATTCTTGTTTTAACATCTCGTTCTGAAAAACCCCTGATTTCGCGGTTAATTGCTGCCGGGGCGCAAGGTTACTGTCTCAAAGGTATTCCTGCTGAATCTCTGATATTGGCGGTGCGATCGGTTGCAGCGGGCGCTTCTTGGTGGGATCAAACGGCAACAACAGAAATTAGAGCAGCTTTTGAAGGAAACTTTACGGCGGTACTGCCTGCAAAAACTGAGGAATCCTTAGAAAATCCCTTAACGAAGCGAGAGCAAGAAATTTTGGCACTGGTGGCAGCTGGTAAAAGCAATCAAGAAATTGCCGAGATTCTCTACATTGCCCCTGGTACAGTGCGGGTACATGTCCATGCTATTTTGCAGAAATTAGAAGTACGCGATCGCACTCAAGCCGCAGTTTTAGCTATCCAGAAAGGATTGGTAGCAGCAGAATTTTTGATTAATTAGATTAAATATTCAAACTGGAAAATTAAATATTAAAAATTTAAATTTGTTTCGTTTGACTTTATAAAGCTGATGACTTGATGGGGAATATAACTATTCAGCAATTGACTTCAAGAGAGCTTCTTGGTAACTGTAATTATCAGAAAAGTAGCTTTTATATCAATACAGTTCAATTAAACATGATTGTAGATTGGGTTAAGCGTAGAGGTCGGAGGCGGTTTAAGGCAGGGTAGTGAAATCCAACAAATAGCCGAAAAGGTTGGGTTTCGTTCCTCAACCCAACCTACGCAATATATTTTTGGGCTTAACTGTAATTATCTAGATAAACCGGATTTATCAATTTTTGAACCCAATAAAATTACATAATATTTAATGGGTCTACATCTATCGTTAAGCTAACAGATTGGGGACAGATATCTCGCACTTCTTCCCAATCTGGCAATTGTGGCAATGCATCGGGGGCAAATTTAATCAATATCTGCCAGCGATAACGATTAGCTACCCGTAAAATACTTGCTGGTGCTGGCCCCAATATCTCGAATTCTTCTTCTGTACTCAAGGTTGTGGCGATAATTTGCGCGGTATTTTGCACTTGAATGGGATCGAGACTACTTAAGCGCAACAAAATTAACCGCCCGTATGGCGGATAATTGAGTGCTTGCCGTTGTTCTAATTCAGCTTCAGAGAAAGAGTGATAATCGTGCGATCGCACTGCTGCAATTACCTGATGCTCTGTAGTATAAGTTTGCACAATTACCCTACCTGGATCATCACCTCTACCAGCACGTCCAGCTACCTGAGTCAAGGTTTGAAATGCCCGTTCACTGGCGCGATAGTCTGATAAATTTAGCAATCCATCGGCGGCGACAACGCCCACAAGTGTCACCTGCGGTAAATCCAAACCTTTAGTGAGCATTTGCGTTCCTACTAATAAATCTGCTTCCCCGTTGGCAAACTGGGTAAGTAGGGTTCGGTGTGAACCTTTGTTGCGAGTGGTATCGCTATCAAAACGAATCAAGCGCAACTCTGGGAACTGTCGCGCCAATTCCTGCGTTACTCGCTGAGTACCGCTACCAAAGAATTTTAGGTAAGGGGAGCTGCAATCGGGGCAATATTTGGGGTGCGATCGCGCATAGTTACAGTAATGACAGCGCAATAATTCTAGCGCTTTTTCTTCAGTATGGTGATACGCCAGCGACACATCACAGTACGGACATTCCAACACATATCCACAACTGCGGCACGATACAAAAGTACTGTGTCCCCGGCGATGGATAAATAAAATCCCTTGTTGTTTTCTTTCTTGTAACTGTTGCAAAGCTTCTTGCAATGATCTACTAAATATAGAGCGATTTCCCTGCTGCAACTCTTGCCGCATATCGACTATTTCCACTGGCGGTAGAGGGCGGGAATTTATGCGTTCGGGCAAACTTAAGTAATAACTCCTAGCTTTTGGCTCCTGGCTCCTCACGCTTACCCAACTCTCTAACGAAGGGGTAGCGGAACCTAACACCAAGGGACAATTTTCTAACTCTGCTCGCCACTGGGCGACGGTGCGAGCGTGGTAGGTGGGTATGGGAGAGTCTTGCTTAAAGCTGCTATCGTGTTCTTCATCTAAAATAATTAAACCCAAGTTGGGCAAAGGGGCAAAAACGGCGCTGCGAGTACCAATCACAACTTGAGGTTCTCCAGTGAGCATTTGTCGCCAAGTGTCGTAACGTTCGCCGTCGGAAAGGGCGCTGTGATAAACGTTGACTTTATTGCCAAAGCGGGCGCGAAAACGGTCAGTTAGCTGGGGTGTAAGTCCAATTTCTGGGACTAAGACAAGGGCGGATTTGCCTTGGTTGAGGAGGGGTGCGATCGCTTGCAAATATACTTCGGTTTTTCCTGAACCTGTCACTCCATGCAGCAAAACTTGAGCAAATCCATTTAGAGTCTGGATTGTTGCTAAGGCGCTAGCTTGGGCTGCATTTAATGACTTTGGTTGATCTTTAGCTAATGCTGGGCCTTCTTCCCTTCGCAATACTTCCCGTTCTTCGATCACAATACAGCCCTTTTCTTCTAACCCTTTTAGGGTAGGGGTAGTTGTCTTACAAATCTGTAGGAACTCATTTAGCCACAACTCGCCACCACAATCCCGTAGCACTTTTAAAATTTCCCGTTGACGCTTGTTTAGATCAATGTAAGATCCATCGGCAACTAACGTGACTACTGGTTTTGTCTGGGGTTGAGAATATCTAAGTAATTCCACATAACTTTCTGCCCAATTGCGTTTTAGTAATTGCTTCTTTCCATAGTCAAATCCTTGAATCTGGCGTTTAAGGAATTTGAAACTGTAGTCCCCATCAACTTGAGATTGCAGAATTTTGAGAATTTGACGAGCTGCGGTTGAACCAAGGAATTCTATTGCACCATTGGGAATATTTTCTCGCTTGAGCCGAATGCGATGCTGCGATCGCCCCAATAATCCAGGCGGCAACGCCATACGTATCACCTGAATTAGTTGTGTGTAATAATACTTTGATACCCGTTCCAGCAGAGTAAAGTAACTATCTCCGATGAAATCCTTCTGAATCACATCTTCTACTTCCCGGATTTTTTCTGGTGCTAAATCTGCTGGGGGTTTTGTTAGGAAACGAATAGCTACCCCTCCCACCTGTTGTAAACCAAATGGCACACTCAAAATATCCCCTGGTTTTACTTCTAACTTGGCAGGTAATCGATACGTATACAGTTTTTCCCCTTTTTCTAATTCTCTTGAAGCTGCTGGACAGTCTACCAGTACTTCAACCCACCTATTAACAGCTGCACTTAACTGATACGATTCTCCAGGTTCAGCCACCATCACAGGAGATAAATTTACGTCATTAATATACATACTTTCTGACTTGATAGTTAGACTTTTTACTCACATAGCTGTTCACAAATAACCTGACTCATTCAACTTTATTCTTTTGCTTTATTAGACATAAATTGTATTTCTCAATACTGTTATTATTCATAATACTTGATAAGTTTCCTCTTATGTAATCTACTAGACAATTTTGTCTCTTATATACGTGCAATAAATATTTGGTGCCTACTCTACAAATAAAAGCATCTCGGCTAAGTCTACAAAAGTTACCCCAACTACTAAATAGGGAGTAGCCTTTTTCCGCCTATCGATAGATATTCAAGCCTTTCTGCATATGAGATGCTTTTATACAAGTATGAGTATCCCGAAAATAAGCTGCCATTATTGTAATTTGTATCATCTGGGTAACTTGAATCGGGAATACATAACCCCAGCACCAGGTTTTTGATTTATCCAGTGACTTCCAACACCTCAAAATTAAAAATAAGTATTTAGAAAAATATATGAAACTTTAAGAAAATTGGATGGTTAGCTGAGATTTTTATGTTTGTTAAGGTTGAGAAAGTTTGAGGGGGTTTGACATATTTGGTAATTAATAAAAAAATGAAGAATATAATCTGTTAAGAGCCTGAGAATAAAGTTTTGTTGGGTGCCAAGACCAGTTTCGTTATAGGTTGTATCTAACCGTAACCCATAAGTTGTAGGTAGATGCCGATTTTTATTCCTGAAGAGAAATTAGCATAAGCCTGTATTTCGCTATATAAACGGGTGCATTCGTCCCTTAGGGAAAACTACCAAGCCTCAAGCGAGTAGCTGTAACTAAATTATGTACCAAATAAAGCAACAATCCCTAAAGAAAACTATGAATATTGTTGAATTGGGAAAAATGGAAATACTGGAGAACACTGCTGAAATTGAAGAACCATCACTCGATAGTTTAGATGCAATGGCAGGTGAAGAACATGCAATTGTAATAGAAAATCTGGAATCAGACGAACGCGATGGGGATGAGATGGCGGCGGCTCGTCCTTCGGGATACAATAAAACAGAGCATGATGATGCTGTAGGCGCGTTTTTTAAAGAGATGGCGCGTTATCCGCTCCTAAAAGCTGATGAAGAGGTAGAGTTAGCGCGGCGAGTTAGGTTTCTAGAGGAAGTTAAGGAATTACAAGCTGCCTTACACTTAAAACTGGGACAGGAACCTACCAAGCTAGAAGTAGCTTCCGAGCTAGAAATGACGGAAAAGCAATTAGAAAGTCGCTTGTATCAAGGTAGGGTAGCGAAACGTAAAATGATTCGCTCGAACTTGAGATTGGTAGTTTCTATTGCCAAGCGATATCTGAATCGGGGAGTGCCTTTTCTGGATTTAATTCAGGAAGGAGCAATGGGTTTAAATCGCGCTACAGAAAAGTTCGATCCTGATAAAGGATATAAATTTTCTACTTACGCCTACTGGTGGATTAGACAAGCAATTACCAGGGCTATAGCTAATGATGCGCGGACAATCCGGCTACCTATTCATATTGTTGAAAAGCTTAACAAGCTGAAAAAAGCCCAACGGGAACTCAAACAAAAACTCTGTCGCAATCCTACTGAAGGCGAAATGGCAGAAGCTTTGGAAATTAGTGTGCAACAACTACGCCAACTACAACAACTACGGCGTCAAGCACTTTCTCTCAACCACCGCGTCGGTAAAGAAGAAGACACGGAATTGATGGATTTGCTAGAAGATGAAGATAATCTGTCTCCAGAAGCAAAAATGAATGAAAACATGATGCGTCAGGAGATTTGGGAAGTCTTGGGTGACGTGTTAACTCCACGAGAGAAAGATGTGATTTCTCTACGCTATGGTTTGACGACCAGCGAACCCTGTACCTTAGAAGAAGTTGGCAATATGTTTAATCTTTCTCGTGAGCGAGTCCGACAAATTCAAAGCAAAGCCATGCGAAAATTGCGGCGTCCCCACATAGCCAAACGCTTAAAAGGTTGGTTGATTTAATTACATTGATGAAGATAGAGATGCAATACCTGACCTAATTAACTCCACTAACGAAGATGGATAAAATAAAGTGCAAAACTTGAAATTTTGTCGGGTGTATTATGGACATTTGTCCTAACGCACCTAAAATTCATCATGGTGTCGTCCTCTCGGCGACAACACACCAGACAAAACTTGCTCTTGATTAAATCCACATTCCTAAGAAATTTAGAGAGCTTGTATCTGTATATTATATTTCTTCAGCTTCACCTACTCCAATTCGCAAAAACTCGGTGTTTTGTAGGTTTTTTAAGCTTTTGTTTAGTGATGACTCAAAAAATTTGCACACTTGCCTATAGATTATGGACTATGAACTATGGACTATAGACTGATGACTTCGTGTAGCAATTTGATTGTGCGTTTTGTTGAACCAGGTGATTGCAGCGTACTGTTTAAATTAATTCAGGGGCTTGCTGAGTATGAAAAATTATCTCACACTGTCACTGGCAATGCTCTGACACTTGAAGAGCATTTATTTGGTTCACATAAGTATATAGAAGCGATTTTAGCAGAATCCGCGGGTCAAGCTGTTGGTTTTGCCCTATTTTTTCATAATTATTCAACATTTTTGACCAAGCCAGGAATTTATCTGGAAGACTTATTTGTTTTACCGGAATATCGTAGGCAAGGTATTGGTAAAGCTCTGATTACTAAAGTAGCCCAGATAGCTGTAGAACGTGATTGTGGGCGGTTAGAGTGGAGTGTGTTAGATCGGAACGAATCAGCTAAAGCATTCTACCGTAGTATGGGAGCATCTATATTAGATGATTGGCAAATTTGCCGTGTCACAGAAGATATGCTTCCTCATACTAATTCTTTGTGAAACTGCACAAAATAAAGCTTGGTCACACTTGGGGCAAAATCTCTAAGTTCTGAACCAACCTCACCGAATTTTAGATTTTAAATTTTGGATTTCGGATTGTGGATTGAATATTATTGCGTTCCATTATTTATAAATGTTTGAAAGCAAGCGAATTAAAACGCAAAAATAATTTTATTATCCAAAATCCAAACATTTTATGCCATGTCACTGACTTGATTGCTGGGATGAATCTAAATTCTATTATCCAAAATAAAAAATTGATTGACAGGTAATTTATATCAGTTGGGAACTGTGAATTAAAGAACAAAAGATGAAATAAAACATTTTTCATCTTGAACATTTTATCCTTAAACACCTATCATTTGTTGGTTATAAAGTATTTAAATTTATATAAACTTGCATTTTCATCATCAGACATCGCTCTGTACTAACACCTCTGAATCTAAAAGCAGAAATATTCAAAATCCAAAAAGTTTCAAAGGAAGTTTGACAGATTGTCGTTTGACTATGGCAGCAGTTCAACTGACAATTATGGAGGATATTGCAGTGAATAAGCCGTTATTCCACAGAGAGAACACCAAATGAAAAAAGTTATTACAGTAATGCTTTTAGGCATAGCAATCTTCACCTTTGCCTTCAGTAGTCCAGCATTGGCAGCAGATGCTGTTAGTGGAGCTAAAGTATTTAGTGCCAATTGTGCCTCTTGTCACGTGGGAGGTAAAAATCTGGTTCAAGCGCAAAAAAACCTGAAGAAAGATGCTTTGGAAAAGTATGGTATGTACTCAGCGGAGGCGATTATCGCCCAAATTACAAAAGGTAAAAATGCCATGCCTGCTTTCGGCAAACATTTGAAACCTAACCAGATTGAAGATGTAACTGCTTATGTACTTTCACAAGCAGATAAGGACTGGAAGTAAACTAAAATCTAACTTCAAGGAACAATTAGTGGGGCTTTTCGTCCTGCTAATTTTAGGGTTGCCAAAATTGTCAAATCCGATGTTTATAACTGATTTATAGCGATTATTTGTCATAGTAATAGAGAATTTTAATCAGGCGATTGAACTTCAGAAATATTTTGCTGTAGCTGATAGCGATCGCTAATTTATAAAAAACATCTGAGTACTTTGAAAACCAAGGAAAGCGAGTTACATACAAAAAACTCGAAATTTACTCAAGAGTTTGCGACAAAAAATTTCGTTTGCAAGGGAAATCGCTCTTTTCTAGCACTGTCAGGGTTATACAGGGTATCCACCAGCTTGAAAAATCTGTTCTGCGGTTAAATTTAATTAGGGGAAAGTAGGTGAGATAATGCGTTCCCCGAAGGGGTTGCCGCAGGCATCGCTACCTCGAAACTGGCTGACTTGGTATTCTCCATCAATTAAGGTGTAGAGCGAGACAGTTGGTTTGGGGTTTGTCAGGATATTTAGCAACGAATTCATCAAATGTAACTAGTTTGCTTATGAAGCGTAATATCTCTAGCCCTTGGAGATCGCACTCTGGGAATTTGAGCGCCTGAGAAAGAATAAAGGATATCTCAACTCAGAGTCAGATCATATTACCAATAGAACCGAGATCACACTTGAATAAGTTCATCTTGGCTAAACTAAACATTTTACTATAACAAATGCTCGCGTAGTAACTGAAATTATGGCAATCAAAAGAGCGGATCGCAAAGATTCTAATCATGACAACGCTGTTAATAATCCTCGCTCACTGCAGAAGGAACCAATTCCTCCTCGTGAGCTTCAACAGCTATTGATGACTGTTCGTGCCCAACGCAATGAAGCACAACAACGTGCGAAGGAAAATGAGGAAGCTGCATCTCAACTGGTTCTTGTTCAGCAAAAGATTCAAACTTACCAAATCGAGGCTAATGAGCTAAAAGAGCGTGTTTCTCAAAATTATCGCTTTTATATTGATGAGCAAGAAAATCATCAGAAGACGCTCTACCTTTACAACGAAGAAAAAACGAAAATATTCCAGCTAGTTCATGTTTACCAGCGAGAAATCCAAACTTGCGAACTCGAAGCTAATGAGCTAAAAGAGCGAGTCACTCAAAATTACCAGTTATATATTGATGAACAACAAAGTCACAAACAAACCCTCTGCCTCTACAACGCAGAAAAAGTGAGAGCGACTGAATTGCTTACCAAATATGATGCAGTAAACTCTGAACGAGAAATGTATTTGACTTTATACAATGAGGCGAAAGCAGAACTCAAGCATGAGCGACGTTCTAAAGCTGGTATTAAGGGATGGGAAACTCGCCGTAAAGCTGAGAATGAACGATTAAAACGGGAAATTGCTCAGATGGTTGTGCTACTACGTGAATCCTTAGAAAGTAAAGATGAAGCAGTAAACAGTCTTTACGTTGTAGCAGAACGTATGGATCGGATTCAATCTCTAGTTGATTCGGTAGAAGAAACAACTAACAATCCTATGGGTTTGGTACAAAAGTTTAAACGTATCTGGCTGGCTATTAAAGATATACTTTCTGAATAAATAAGCATATTCATGAGCAAAAAATCACTCCCAATCATCCTAAAACAAGGTAAAGCAAGGCTGGGAGATCAAATTCGCAGTATTGCTGATCGCCTTAAACAAGAGACTGATGTACAAATAAAAACAACTTCTCGGATTTTAGGGGCTGCTGCTCAAATTGCCGAAAATCATGACCGACTTATTAGTGAAGTAGTTGATCTGGTTGAGTCAGACCTTAATGTAGAGAAACAGGTATCTCAGAAGCATATTTATACTATTGATATTCTAAAGCAACAGTTTAAAACATTACGGGATGCAAAGGCTCACTTTAACCTGAAAGTTAGTAGTTGGGAATCACTAGTTAATAAATTAAATTCTGCATCTTCCCAAACAACCATAACACAAAATAAAACTAAATCAAATCGTAGTTTGACGGACAATAATGTGATAAATTACGAAGATAATCACAATAATATTGAAAAATTGACAGTTTTGTTAGAGCCTGATGTTGCAGAAATGTTTCCCAATTCGGAAGCAGTAAATGAAGCTCTGCGTTTTTTAATTAGAGTTATTAGTAAAAATAGTTTTTGAAACTGTAATGTTGTATCTACAAAAATTTTATATACTTCACACAATTAAAAATTCTTATACAGCAATTCTCATTTGAATGAGGTACATGGGTAGGGACACGGTATTGCCGTGTCCCTACGAATATGTGTAGTTGATCTGTGGTTAATTATTTTTTCTGTACCTTACTCAGCGACAAACTGCTATAGCCCTACTTAATTATTTATGAATAGCAAGATTAGCGATTTATTAAAGAAATTAAAAATCTGAGTTGTGGAAATATGACAGCGTGTCTTTTGACATGATTTTACTATTACAGCCAATATTACGTGGTGACTGTTTTTAGTTGGTGTGAAATAGAACGTGAAAAAGGATTTTTTGTTGCTAACAGCTGCTTTACCAGGTTTACTGATAGCGTTTCCTGGCTTTGCTGCTGAGAGTGAAATTAAGCAGAGAGATACTGATAAATCAACCGAAGTTATTTCAGATATTCCGAGTTTGAGTGAAATTGATCTACCCGCTATCAATGCCGAATTATTAACTCAACAATCTGAACCGAATGAAGTTAATCTAGAAATTAAATCAGAAACAGAGCAAACTCCAAGCGATGATGCAGACATTCACATAGAAGCGATCGGAGAAAAAGATAACCTACCTCAATCTACTCCAACTTACGTAATTGATAAAGAATAAATTCAAAAGCAGGGCGCTACAAGTTTAGCCGATATTTTGAAAAGAATGCCTGGTTTTGCAATCAATGATGTATGTCATGGTGTAGATACTCACACAGGTACATACTAATCCTGATTTAAGACCGGAAACTGCCTCTACTTGGAGTGCAGGAGTAGATGTCAATTTTTCGGAAAATCTGATTGGACAGTTTACTTACTTTGGTAGTAGTATAGGCGATCGCTTGGGAGTGATAGATGGAAAATGGGCAAACATTGGACTGGTAGATACCAATGGTTTAGAGGCTGCATTACAATTAAAAATTGCGCCTGGCTGGTCAACTTTCCTCAACTATACTTATACAGATTCCCAAATAAAAACAGGATCAGAGAGAGGTTTGCAATTAGGTTTGATTCCCTACTCTGTACTCCAAAGCGGTATAGGTTATGAAAATGCGGGATGGCAGGCTAACTTGTATGTTACTTACAATAGTGGCGCTCGTAGAGCCTTCTTTACTAACCCTGGTGACAAGACTACAGACTTTGCACCATCTTTTGTAAATTTAGATTTGAGCGGTCGTATACCTTTAACTAGGAATTTAGGACTAACAGTTTACTTAGAAAATCTACTCGGTGAGCAATATGAGCGAGTTAATCGTATCTATAGCCCTGGATTCACTTTTCGTGTGGGTTTAAACGCTAATTTTTAGGTATTAAATCTAGAGATTTTGTAATCACAAAATCTCTAGATTATTGGGATAAATAGGATTATTTGAAATTCCTTAAAGACTTTTTTGGTAAAGACGACACACCGCCATCCAATACAGTGCGTTAGGCTAAAGCCGTAACGCACGCTACTTATACCAATTTTTTGTGAAACTGGACAAAATCAGGCTTGGTGAAACAAGGGGCTTGAGTAACTGGTTCTATGCAACCTCAGAGATAATCGGTATTAAGATTTACTTTTAATCTAAAATCCAAAATTGCGATGAAAGCCAGAATCGAAAATAAAATACTTTTAATCCACCACGAAGATTTGCCAGAGTTTAAGAAGGGTGGTTCGGTGGTGCGGAACTCTTATTTCTGGGCGCTACGTTCAATTGCTGGTCAAGCTTCGCGTTATCGTGATTGGGAATACGAACCGGAGGTTTGGTTAGCGCTTTCACGAATGCTTTTATCGTTTGCTGAATCTGGGTATTTGGGTCTTAGAGAAACCTTGCTGGAGTTTCCTTTTTCTCAAGGGGAAATTCCTAATGTGCTGCGAGATGTGTCCACTTTTGAGTAGGAATGCTGCTGCTAGTAAGGGAGGCGGAGCCTCAAAGTAGTCGTTCCCAGTCGGAGACTGGGAACGAGGTAATCTCTCAAAGCTTTCTTACTTACTACAAACCTTTAATAATGTGGTTCAAATACATGAATAATGCTGTAATTAATATTACATTATCAAAATAATGTTTGCACTTATTGGGCACTCAAATGAGGTTCAATCCGTTCTATTCGTGGCTTTAACGGGCAACTGGGAATAAGATTTTAAGGATTAATTGTGAATTAGTATTATGCAGGCGGATTAACTGAAGTTGAGATTAGTTCTCTGACATGAACTGCGGAGTCTTGTTGTAATGCTGATGCCACGATCGCTTCACATTCAACTATACTTAACCGAGCGATCGCTTGCTTTACTCCAGCTATACTTTGAGGATTCACGCTCAACTCATCCAGCCCTAAACCCAGTAAAATTGGTGTTGCTAAAGTATCAGCTGCTAATTCTCCACATAATCCCACCGAAATCCCTGCCGCATTGGCAGCCTGGATAGCTTGCTGCACCATTCTTAACACTGCTGGGTGTAGCGCATCAACCAAATTTGCCACGCGGGGATTAGTGCGATCGCTAGCCATGACGTACTGACTCAGATCATTAGTGCCGATACTAAAGAAGTCTACTTCAGCGGCTAACTGATCAGCGATCGCCACTGCTGAGGGTACCTCCACCATAATTCCTACTTTCATCGCTACATCGAAGGGTATACCAGCTTGATTTAGTTCCGCCTGCACTTCACCCAAGATTGTTTTAGCTGCACGTACCTCCGTTACAGTAGCAATCATCGGCAACATGATCTTAATTTGGTGTACCACACTGGCTCTCAAAATTGCCCGTAACTGAGTTTTGAACAAATCTAAATTATCCAAACAGAAACGAATTCCCCGCGAACCTAAGAAAGGGTTAGCTTCTCTTAACCCTACTCTCAGATAGGGAAGTGGCTTATCACCACCTACATCTAAGGTACGAATAATCAACGGACGATGATCTAAAACTTGGGCGATCGCCTGATACACTTCTAGTTGTTCTTCTTCAGTGGGGGCGTTTGTCCGTTCCAGATAGAGAAACTCAGTGCGGAGTAGCCCCACGCCTTGGGCACCGCTAGCCACAGCAACTTGGACATCACTTATATTACCAATATTTGCGAAGACGCTAACTTGCCGACCATCACGAGTAATTGCTGGCTGGTGTGCCGTAGCTAGTGCTTGCTGTTGGGCAGTTTGCCAAGCTGACTGCTTTGCTGCCAGTAAATCTAGGATATGTGATTCTGGTTCTACCCAAGCTCTGCCACTTTCACCATCAAGTGCCATAACTGTACCATCCGCCAAGTGTAACACTTGGGCATCCACTCCCAGAACTGCGGGAATACCCAATGTCCGGGCGATAATGGCGCTGTGAGAAGTGGCGCTACCTGAAGTAGTACAAATACCCAATACCTTTGTCGGATCTAGTCCAGCGGTATCTGAGGGGGTTAAATCAGTCGCCACCAAAATCGCCGGTTCATCAAGATGCACTTTTGCAGGGGCATTCCCAGCTAGTAATCGCAGCACTCTTTGCCCGACATCCACAACATCGTCAACTCGCTCTTGCAGGGAAGAATCTTCAAGTGTGTGGTAAGAAGTTACTACTTCATCTACTACGGCTTGCCAAGCGGCTTCAGCATTTAAATGGTGTTCTAAGATGCGCTCTTTAGCCGCTTCTAACAATACTGGATCTTCTAAAAATAGTAGTTGGGCATCAAAGATGGCGGCTTCAGCATCACCAATTTGAATAGATGCTTGTGAAAAAACTGCTTGGATTTCCTGTCGGGCAGTGTGAATTGCTGCTTGTAGTCGTTGCCACTCTGCATCAGGATAATCTACGTGATATTCCTTAATCAAAATATGGGTGGGTTGATAATGAACAATCGGTGCGATCGCTACTCCAGCAGAAGCTGCAATTCCCAAAAGTTCGCCGTGAGTTACTGGAGTAACTTTATGGTGAAATGCTGGTGGAGAATTCAAGGCAACATTATCTTCACCCTCCGGGTTCGGCAGTCCAACGCCAGTCGCCTGCGACGGGAAACCCGTCTTCAGCGCTGGCTCCTCTTTGTTGGAACAACAAGACCGGGCTGCCTCACCAAAGTTATTTGCGAATAATGCCTGTAATGCCGCCAGCGCTTCATTTGCATCAGAACCAGTAGCAGTAATCATTAGTTCGTGCCCTTGACGTACCCCTAAAGTTGTGACTTGGTTAATACTGTCACCCCTGACTAGCTCAGTATTTTTGGTTAAATTCTGCACCAGAATTTGGGATTGAAACCGGGCTGCGGTTGCTACAAACTGTGCTGCGGGACGGGCGTGTAATCCTAAGCGATTGCTCACAATCAGCCGGATTTCTGGCGTTGGTGATTCTCCATTTGTTGTTGGGGTGTTGCTATTGACAACTGACGACGGCCTATTAACTACACCCAATTGAGTTGCTTTTGCTTGGAGTGCGCCGCGTGCTTCCGCCATGACTTGGTGAATATCCCTACCAGCCGCCGCAGCCACGACAGCAGCGATCGCACCTTCTACTAGAGGTGCTTCACACAGATACACTTTTTGCTGCTGTGCTTCTGGGAGAAACTCTATTGCCATTTCTGCACTCAGCAAAGCACTACCCAAATCCATTAACACCAAGACACCATCATCAGAGAAAACAGAAGCGATCGCTTCATAAACCTGGATCGGATCTGTACCCAATGGGTTTTCCGGATCTTCAATACCTGCTGCAACAGCTATAGGGACTTGGCCGTGATCCATTTGCGCGGCGAGTTCCCGCACACCCAGAGCTAGTTGTTTACTGTGAGAAACGATGACAATTCCGATCACTGCCACACCGCCAACCTTGTTGAGAGGTTTGTGTTTAGCTAGTTATCCATTTCATTTTCCCATTCCGCACCGCTAAAAACAGCGCTGATCTTTATTACAATTGCAACTGCCCGAAAATATTCCGGTCTTTCCAGCTATAAATGCGAACAAAATAGCCTTCTTTTACGGAAATACCTGGTGTCCACTCATAAACTCCATCGCTAGCAGTACGAGAAGAAATGTTTTGGATAAGTTTGTTTCCATCGTACAACTTAATCGAGGCATCACCGTCAAAATTATCCCGCCACAATATTAAATAAGGCTGATCCTTCTTTGGAAGTACTTTCTTGACTATAATATTTCTGTTCTGCGAATTGAACAAATAAGTTGATCTACCGCCGTCAACGGTAATGATATCGCCTTTAACTTCTAATTTACGTAATAAATCGGCTGCCTCGTCCAGAGTTGCTCGGTTCACCGTCATAATCAACAAAAGCTCGTCACCCTTAACACCATCTTTGTCCAGAGTACCGATGATTTGATACTTATTGCCTTGGTTTTGGGCTAATACTTTCGCCGGATGATCGCTGTATTGGTAACTGACAAGTTTTGAATTTCTAATAGTAAATAGATTTATAAGTTAATTGCAATGATTGCTACAATGATTTAAGCATTGCTTATAAATTTTAGAGCATTTGTTGCAAATGTTAAAACGTTTGCATAACTAATTTATACTTTTCCAGCAATGGCTTAAGCATTGCTTATAGATTGTAAGAGCATTTTTTGCAAAAGATGAAGTATTGTTAGCAATTGCTTATAGTTGACATACAAATGCTTAAACATACCTTATGAATGATCTAACATTAGCTGCAAACGTTTAAATTTTGACAACTAGTCTTTGGATGGGAGCAATGTCTACGATAGTCTACGCCTACGCCGTTTAGTTATTAGTGGTGAAGCATTGAGGCAACGCCTGCTGTAGTATGATTGTGGTTTTATCCTACTAATGGTATAAGAGATGACGGCTCAATTTGAATACAGCACTCTCGCCCATCCACAGGATATTCAGCAACTGGGGTATATCTTTGAGCAGTGTTATATCAGCGCATTTGGTGGCGAGGAAGTTTACATCAATCTCATTGGCGTAGAAAATTTCCGAATTATCCGTAAATTGCAGCAAGTAATTGGTGGATTGGCAACTTTGGATATGGGTCAGTGGTGGGGTGGTCAACGTGTACCAATGACAGGAATTGCGGCAGTGGGCATTGCTCCAGAGGATCGCGGTTCCGGAGCTGCGATTGCTCTAATGCAGCATACCCTCAAAGAACTTTATGCTAGGGGCGTAGCGCTCTCCGCTCTTTATCCCTCTATTCAAGGCTTATACCGAAAAGTAGGGTATGAGCAGGGGGGTCACTGGTGTGATTGGGAAGTTGCTGCTAACAGTATCCAGGTGCGGGAGCAACCCCTACCTTTGGAACCAATAATTCCGATCAATCATGAAATCTTTCATCAGCTATATCAGCAGCAGGCGAGACAAACGCATGGATATTTAGACCGACATCCAGCAATCTGGGAGCGCTTAATCCAACCAGATAAGAAGGAAACATTTTACGCATATTTTATTGGTACCAAAGAGAAACCCCAAGGCTACATCCTCTTTAGCCAACATTCAGCAGAGGATGGCGCAATTCTGCGGATCAAAGATTGGGTAATACTCACAGATTCTGCTGCACAAAGTTTTTGGTCTTTTCTTGCTAATCATCGCTCTCAAATTGACCGGGTGCGATGGAAGAGTTCTGTGATTGATTCCCTAACATTGCTGCTACCAGAGCAGACTGCCAAGATCGGGAATACGATTCGTTGGATGTTGCGAGTAATAGATGTAGTTAAGGCGCTGGAGGCGCGGGGTTATCGATCGGGAATCGAAGCTGAACTGCACTTAGAAATTCAAGATAATTTGCTAACTGGAAATAATGGTAAATTCATTCTTTCTGTCGCCAACGGACGTGGTGAAGTTACCAGAGGTGGAAGAGGTGAGTTGCAGCTAGATATCCGGGAATTGGCACCATTGTATACAAGTTTGTTCACCCCCTACCATTTGCAACAAGCCAGAAAACTGCATGGGACAGAAACCGCTATTTTAACAGCTACGCAAATATTTGCAGGTGCGTCGCCTTGGATGGCTGATCACTTTTAAGGGACTTCCAGTTAAAAAAACATCACATTCTAGGGGATCTTGGCCAAGATCCCCTAGAAATGTACAAATAATTTTGGATAATTTATTTTTTGTCAGTCCCTTAAGGGGAGTGGGGAGCGGAGCCGGAGACGCTCCGCCTCCGGTTAGGAGTTAGGAGTTAAAAGTTTTCCCCCTGCTCCCCTACTCCCACAGCTGAGTTACTAACTGAAATTGCTAGTTAGTTCAGGAAATTTCGAGTGCCACTACCACCATACCTACCAACAGCAGGAATTTCTAGTAGGCTATCCGTGGCTTTGCCAGTACCATCATTGGTAACAGAGGTAGAGTTACCCGGATGTCCATTCGGAACGAACAGTTGCGGGTGGTCAAAAGGCGCTTTCTCATACCGAACTCGCTCATCAGTCAGTCCCTTTAAAAAGGCGACCAATTGCTGTTTTTCTTCTGGTGAGAGATTCAGCGGCGGAAGAACTCCAAAGTCACCACCCCGATTGTAAAAATCAACCACTTGCTCTAAAGTCGCCTGACCTCCATTGTGAAAGTAGGGAGCAGTGAGTTCCACATTGCGAAGTCCAGGTGCTTTGAAGGCTCCGTCTGCAAACACAGTTTCACTAGGATTCAACGGTGGAGTGAGAATGGGGGGATTTTCGCCCAGGAGAGCCTGAAATTTCCCTAACTGAGCCAATCGTGCCTCTGAAAGCGGATTACCTTGGCCGTTACCAGACAAACCGTCATTACCACCCAAACCGAGATCGTCCGTAACAGGTCTGACGCCGATATTGAAGAAGCCATTGTCTTCAGGGCTGTTTGGAGGGAAGGGCGCACGTTTGATTCGTCCATTTTTAGCCACGTTGCTCACTGAAGCAGCTGTTAATTCTGATCCAACGTGACAACCAATGCACAGACCTTTGCCTTCAAACAGTTGTTTACCTAGTTGCTGCTGCTTAGTTAGGGCTGTGGTATTTCCTTGCAAGAAGCGATCAAAGGGCGTATCATTGGCAATAAGTGTAGACTCGTACAACTGAATTGCAAGCCCAAAGAATAGCGAGAAGTTATACTCCAACAGTGTGTACTCATTGGTTTGGGAAGAGTTATCAGGCGTGTTGACAAAAGTCCGTCTACCTTGAGCATCAACTTGGATAAGTCGATTAGATTTCCACCACTGCGGTTTAAAGGCATCTTTAACCAGCTGCTCGTAGGTTCTATCCTTTAATCCGGGTAGAGGCGATCTACTGTCTGCACCTAAAACGCTGTCTTGTGGATGCACAACCTGTTTGCCTAGCGGTCTGAGGCTAGTTAACTTTTGCGCCAGTACTCGAGGAAGCTTTGTACCGCTAATTGATAGAACATTTTGCACCAGTCCGTTGATAGATTTTATGTTGTCAATTTGCCCCAAATTACCAGTAATATCTTCAACAGAACTGAGTAGCGGGTCAACCAGAGTATCACCAATATTATTTAGATTATCTAGCGGCAGTCCACTGCTAGATATTCTGTTGTCAATTCGCCCGAACTTATCACCAATTTCTTGAAAAGTGCGACCATCAGCAGACGTCTCAAAGGAATTGAGTGGTGGCCCGAGTGCCTGGGAAGCCAAAGACGAATTATTCAGGCTGATTTTGACAAATTTGAGTTGATTTGGGTTTTCTGCTTTCACCACAGAGGCATTAGGGTCTCTTAAACCGAAGGGATTCACCCCATTAAAGATCCGCTGCGCCCTTCCATCCCAGAAGTTGCGGAAGTTGAATACTGCATTAATTACGCTTGGCGTGTTACGCGCCTGGACGCGGCGCACATTCGTACCTCCCACGTTAAACACCTTATCTGGCTCGGTTTTTACTTGGTCTTCCGCGCTACCAGGTTTAACATTAACAAACTTCGTATTGGAGACCCCTTGAGAGGAACTGACATCGTTACGGTCAGATACAACTGTCTTGGGATCATTCGGGTTTGACAGCTTGTGGAAGGGAAAATCTTCTTTTCTTAGCTGGTAGTTTGGCGCACCACCTACATTAAAAACTGTATCTGGATTCGGTGTCCGATCAGCGTTAACCCGCAAAAGCCCCGGAGAAATCTGATTTTTGGATCTATTGTCGGCTCCAGCATGGAAGTGACAACTAGCACAGGAACTCAGTCCGTCGCTCCCAACCTGTATATCCCAAAAAAGAGTCTTTCCTAATTTGATCGCGGCTACTTTGTCTTTTACAAAGTCTTCAAGATTGTCAGGTTCTGGAACTGATACGCTCTTGAGCGAAGCTAGAGGTGACGTAACCTGGGCTGATACAGTATTTCCAGCTATTACTGCTGCCAAAATAATCGCAGCAATTGTTATAGTCCTTAAAAATCTTGATCTCAGGTAGTTAATCTTACCATATCTGAATCTCCACTCTTGGGGCTTTATTTTTGTCACCAAAGATTTGAGCAAAAATCGACCTTTTGAGGTCAGTAGCAGGTAAATTGATAAGCCTGTAATAAACACTACTAAGCCTATGAAGGGTATAAACCCCATAGTTTTTTGTAATAAAATAACAACGGATAAATTATATACTTACGCGAAAGTTATATATTTAATATTCATGTAAAGTAACTACATGATTTACGAATTTTATGTAAATAAAAAACCCTATATGACTATCAAAGAATTGAATGATAGAGGTAAACTGTTCTATTTTAATTTAGATTAGCTAAGCTGCTAATATCCTTTTTCCACAAGAGTTTGATAAAATATAGCTATGCAAAATAGATGTGTTTTAGCTTGTTATTAGCCCTACTTTGAGTAGGATATTTGAATGTCACTACATCAAAGTTCTGGTCGGTGGCGCTTAGGGCTAGCGTTATCACTATTGACGGTCTTATTGTGGGGAATTTTACCTATTGCTCTGACGGTAACTTTACAAGTGCTTGATGTATATACCGTCATTTGGTTTCGCTTTTTGGTATCTTTTTTTCTACTTGCTGTGTATTTAGGAATACGCGGTAAATTACCAAAGTTAGAACAATTGTTTTTTGCTTCTAGGAAATTATTAGCGATCGCTACAATCTTTTTAGGGATTAATTACTTTTTCTTCATGCAAGGTTTAGCACTAACATCGCCTGCTAACGCTGAAGTTCTCATTCAATTATCTACCCTTTTATTAGGTTTAGGAGGGTTAGTAATTTTTAAAGAACGTTATCGACTGTATCAATGGATTGGTATAAGTGTACTAACTTGCGGTTACCTTTTATTTTTTGGTGAACAACTAAGGAATTTAATTACAACGCATGGTACATATATACTAGGTAGTGTTTTGATTGTGCTAGGAGCCGCAGCATGGGCTATTTATGCTTTGGCACAAAAGCAGTTATTACAATCTTTATCTTCTTCTAGTATCATGCTGATTATTTACGGGGGCTGTGCCTTATTATTCACTCCTCTAGCCAGAGTAAAATCGCTTTTTATACTTGATACTTTACACTTAGGAATGTTGCTTTTTTGTGCTTTGAATACTTTAATCGCTTACAGTGCTTTTGCCGAATCATTAGAACATTGGGAAGCATCACGAGTGAGCGCAGTATTAGCTTTAGCTCCCATTGTGACATTAATATCAGTCGGAGTTGTATCAGTTATTGCACCTTATTCGATACCAGCAGAACACTTCACTTTCATCGCAATATTAGGAGCGGCTTTAGTAGTCACAGGCTCAATAGCGATCGCTTTGGTAAAAACTGATTAAGAGAAAGGATTTTCCGGATTTTTACTGGGTTTTTTATTTAGTGAATTCGTGCCATATTCAAAGCTACAACATAAATACTGAGGCAGAAGATTTTTTATTTGTTATGATTTGATGGTGAAGGCAAACTACTGGAGTCAGCCTCTTGTAAGATGGATATTTTACTCAACTGTGTGACTCCGTAGTATCTTATTTTTGACTTTATAGCCAAGATAAAAATTCTGAAATAAGAATTCAGAAATCAGAATTTAGGAGTCAGATAAAGCTTTTTCTATTCGCCAGTCATCCACAATTCATTCTGAATTATAACGACTGACTCCTAAATTCTGTTTTGATAAAATTGAGGCTAATAATTTAAGTTAACCAAGCAGGGTGTCCGAATAACTACCAAAGCCAACACCGAATAAAACCAGACTACCGAAACAGTTGAGCGATGAATAGTTTGTTTGGTAATTGGGCCAGCACCCTGAGAAAAAATTTCCTGTTGCTGGTTCTTTCAATGATGCTGCCAACGTTTGGAATTAGTAATTCTGTCTTGGCAGCAGAGCGGATTTATGCATCTTATTCAGCTTTAGAGCTTTCTATTTCAGTCACTACTTTAGAAAACTACGCCAAAACAGGTGTAATTGACGACGATTTGGCAGCATATCAGCAATATCTGCCTCTTCAACAGCTTCAAGAATTGCGGCAGATTTTACTTAATCGTGTGAAAGTTAGTCCGGTAGTACTTTCGCAATTTCTCTACACACCGCAAGGAGAATTTTTGCTGCATCGGTTGGCGCAAGTGATTAAAACCAAATCTCCTCAACCAGAACCAGAATTTCATACTTTGCGTTCGGCGGTAATTTTAGCCTCTGCTGAATCAGGAGGCTTGACACTTTTGAATGTGTTGCGTAAATATCCCACCAACAGCATTAACCTTGATGTAGTGCAGACTTTGGAAATAGCTACAGAATTGGAGAAACTTGTTGATAAAACCCATCGAGCGATCGCAGCAGTTTCCCAAGAGTCTAAGATTGAAGCTGCTTCCATAAAACAACCAATTTTCTCGCAATTGTCTGATTTACAGGTTCCGGGAAAGTTTAAATCACAAAAATATACCCTGAAGTTTTTCGACTCAACCCGCAATCGGCCTTTATTAACTGATGTTTATATTCCCAATGTCCAGAATCCTGCACCCATAATTGTAATTTCTCACGGCTTGGGTTTAGACAGCAGCAACTTTCAATATTTAGCCACTCACCTAGCTTCCTACGGATTTGCCGTTGCCGTTCCCAATCATCCTGGTAGTGATGCTAAACAATTACATTCTCTGTTGAATGGACGCGCCAATGATGTAGCAGAACCCAGTGAATTTAAAGACCGACCTTTGGATGTAACATATATATTGAATCAATTGGAAAAAGGTAACCAATCTGATTCACGATTTAAAGGTCGGTTAAATCTGCAACAAGTTGGAGTATTTGGTCAATCTTTGGGAGGCTACACAGCCTTGGCCCTAGCAGGCGCTAAAATCAACTTTGAGCAGCTAAAACAAGACTGTCAACCAGCAGCACTGCAAAATACCTGGAATATGTCTTTACTGCTCCAATGTCGTGCTTTAGAATTGAACATCAACAAATCTGCTAAGGATTATAACCTGCGGGATGAGAGAGTAAAAGCTGCGATCGCAGTTAATCCCATTACTAGTTCTATTTTCGGCAAAGCTGGCTTAAGTCAAATTAAAACTCCAGTGATGATTGTCAGTAGTAGTGATGATACAGTTGCACCAGCTTTATCCGAACAAATTCTACCTTTCTCCTGGTTCACTAATTCACAAAAGTATCTCGTCATGCTTGTAGGTGGCACCCACTTTTCCACCATTGGCAATGGTAACCCTGCAAATCAACAAGTAGCATTACCTGCGGATATGATTGGTGATGCTTCCCAAGCGCGTCGTTACATGAATGTTTTAAGTTTACCTTTCTTCCAAACCTATGTTTCAGGAAGGTCACAATACACCCCCTACCTTAATGCCGCCTACACTCAAAGCATTTCTAGTAAATCTCTTGGGTTGAGTCTCGTCCAGTCGCTGAGTAAAACCGAATTAGCACAAGCACTTGGTAGCGATCGCCCCAAAGCTCAATACTTTCAAAAAAAAGCCTCTAACTCTATACTCAACTTTGGATTTTGGATGTTGGATGTCGGCGTTGCAATGCTGCATGTGATGATTTTTATTTAATAATTACATTTAAAAATTTCAGTCTGTCCCTCTCCAAGCCGGAGAGGGACAGGTTTTGCGTAGTCAAACTAAGGAGAGGTCTTTTTATTAGCTTAATTAGGGGGCTGCTTCCACTGTGATCAGAGGCGGAGAATGTAAATATCTATTCGATTGGTTTCACGTCACAATGCAGATAAGCAAGTAGGCGTGAATAATTAAATTAGCCTGATTCTTATAGTTGTTTTAGCTCTGGCAGTTTTTCCATTCCTTCAGCTAATCTTTATCTCTGCCTCTTATCAAAGGGGTTGAGCAATTACTAAAATCAACCTTTTAAACTACTTAATTGTATAAAATCAACCGTTTAACTACTTAATTATATAAGAGTGTTCTCAAAACAGTTCAGTATAAACACTGGATGATTTTATGCTTGAGTTTGCGAAACTATCGACTAGTGATTCAAAAAGTGAACCAGCTAAAACCAAAAATAATCTTTACGTTAATAAAGAGTGAAATAGAACTATGACTACAGCAGACAGGAATTCAATTACCAAGCTTTATGTGACCTACTTCAATCGTGCCCCTGATCTCTTTGGTCTTAATTATTGGGTAGGGCAAGGCCAACAAGGCGTATCTCTTGAAAGTATCGCTACTAGTTTTGGTACTGCACAAGAGTCCAAAGATAAATATGCTTACTTGGCCTTGCCTAATATCTCCGATCCCACTGCATTTGTCAACTCAATCTACCGCAATGCTTTCGGTCGGTCGGCAGAGCAGACAGGATTGGACTATTGGGTTAATGTGTTGAAAACTCAAGGATCGAATCAAGCTTCGACCTTTATCCTCACATTAATTCAAAGTGCTAGCGGTTCAGACATAACAGCTTTGCAAAATAGGGCTGACGTTGCCACGCGGTTTACCAATGGACTGCTGAATAATAATATTATCTCACCACCTTCGCAGGCATTTCCAGATTCAACAACTATTCTCAATACGATTACCTCTGACCCTGCATCAGTTACAGCAGGTAATACGGCGGTTGATACAAAGATCACTGGTTACACATCAGCAGCGACAGTCGGTATAAACAGTGTTCTGACAACCTCGCAATTTGACAACTTAATAGGTACAGCGAATAATGACACGTTCGCAGGCGCTAACACTGGTACATCAACAACAGATCAAGTCCAAGCCACTGACAAGATAGATGGTGGTGCAGGCACTGATACCTTCCAATACTTAAATGCTTATGGTACTGCTGCTGTCCCAACTCTATCAAATGTTGAAAAAGTAGAACTTGTAAATCCTACTACTGGTGCCACAATTGACTTCACTGGCAAAACTACAGGTCTTCAACAAGTCACTATTAAAGGTCTATCTAGTACCTTAGCCGCTTTTACTGCCAAGGGACTTAGTGGTATTACCTTTGGTGTTGAAGGTGCCCCCCTTACCGCCGGTGCCACCCCTACCACAACTATCACGTCGCTTACGGCTGATTTTGGTTCTACGACCACCAGTGCAAACTTGTCCATCAAGGATGCCACAGTCACTACGGCTGATTTAAGCACAGGCAGTATCAATGCTGCACTCACTACCCTTAACATTGCCGCTGATGGTTTAGGGAATAATTCTATTAAGACATTAACACTACCAACGGCTACGACATCCCTGAAAATTACTGGTGCTGGCACACTAGATTTAGGTGCTACTACCCCGACGACAGTATCAACGATTGATGCCAGCGCAAACACAGGCGGTGTTAAGGTGGCAGTTGGTGTCGTGAATGCTACCTTCACAGGCGGTAGCGGAAATGATACTTTAAGCTCTGCATTAACCAACTTCGACGCCAGCGATAAGCTTGACGGTGGTGCAGGCACAACGGATACATTAATACTTACGGGTTTGACTGCTGAACCCACTGCCACCCAATATACAGCTATCAACGCTGTCAAAAATTTTGAAGTACTGAACTTATCAGGTACTGGTATAACAGTCGATGGCAGTAAAATTACTGCTTTTTCAAACGATATATTGACACTAACGTCAGCAGGTAGTATCTCAGTTACTGGGGCGACTGCAAGCAATACCTTTACCTTGGCAGGTACTGGCTCTAGTGTAGCAGGTTCTTCAGCTAGTACATTCGCTCTCACCGGGACTGGTGCTGCTAATATCGCGCTTCAAGATACTGCGACAATCAACGCTTTAAACTTAACTGGTGTTACCACCCTCAACATTGCATCTAAGAAGAAGGATGCTACAACTGCTAGTAATTCGATCACACTAGGCAGTGGTCTAGGCACTGCTAGTACTAGTACTGTGGCGATTAAAGTGACGGGTGACAGCGCCCTCACAATTACACCGCCCAACACCAATGTAAACATTGACGCTACTGGTTTCCAAGGAGCTTTAACCGCTACTGGTGGTGGTAGTGGTGGTAGTAACGTATTAATAGGTGGTAATGGTAATGACCTCTTAACAGGTGGTGGTAGTGGTACTACTAGTAGATTAGTAGGTGGTCTTGGTAAAGACGTATTAACAGGTGGTGCTGGTACTGACACCTTTGTCTTCTCGATCGCAGGTTCCAATGCAGGAAGCTTTACAGGGGGTACTACCGATACCTATGATACCGTTAATTCTTTCCTGCAAGGAACAGATAAAATCGAACTTAGTGGAAGCGTATTCAATAGCGGTAGTTTGACTAGTCAGTCGGCGGTACAAGCAGCCGTCGCTAGTGCAAACAGCTTGAGCACCGCACTTGCAAGTGCTGCTACGGCAATCGGCGCTAGCAAGTTTGGTGCTTTCACATATAGTAGTGATACCTATATCTTGGGTAATGATGCCACTGTAGGTACTCTGAATCAAAGTGATCTACTGGTTAAACTCGCTGGCGTTACTCCGACGCTGGCTGCTGCGGACTTTACATTCTCCTAATCATCGCTCTTATTTGAAAAAAGAAAGGACTGATCTATTATGGTTAGTCCTTTTTTTGGGTTCCTATACTAATACCATTTTACTTTTTTGATGATAGAGCAATCCTATTTTGATTTGCTCTCCACCGAAAGGCTCAGATTCTAAACTTATTGAAGAAGTCGGGGATCTTTTTGTTCATAAACCACATCTATTTTGAGAACCATAGTTTTTAAAAGTAATGGGAGCATCTTGCTCCCATATTGTAGTAGTGGGCAAGATGCCCGCACTACTCCAGGTTTCAAAATGGACAAGGTTTAACTTGTTTAGGATAGGACTTACGCACGCACTGTACAAATTCATCGTCATGCAGCGTCGGCGGTGAGAGCATATCTTCAGCCTGGTTTATGCGTATAAATTAATGCTTTATGAAGTTTTAACTGCTGAATATTGATGTTATGAGCATTATATTGATGAGTATTTTATAGAATTTAGAAGCTGTAACTATTGCTTTTGTGTTATTTCAAGGTTTTCTAAACTTAAACAAACCATTTGACTGGACTTCCCACGACTGCGTAGCGCGGGTGCGAAAATTGTTGCGCCTCAAACGTGTGGGACATGCGGGAACCTTAGATCCAGCAGCTACCGGAGTATTACCGATCGCCCTTGGTAAAGCCACAAGATTATTACAATATCTACCAGACAATAAAGCTTACAAAGCCACCGTTCGGCTGGGTGTGCGTACTACAACCGATGATTTACAAGGTGAAATCATCACTTCTCAACCTTGTGCTGGATTGAGTTTGGCAGAGGTGAAAACTGCACTGGCACAATTTGAAGGTAAGATTGAGCAAATACCACCTATTTACAGTGCAATCCAAGTGGATGGTAAACGTCTCTACGACTTAGCACGCCAAGGTAAAACGGTGGAAGTCCCAGTGCGAACAGTGGAAGTTTTTCAGATAGATATTTTGGACTGGAGAGAAGGAGATTTTCCCGAATTGGATGTGGCGATCGCCTGTGGTTCTGGTACATATATTAGAGCGATCGCTCGTGACTTAGGTGCAATTTTAGAAACTGGTGGCACTCTTGCGGCTTTGATCCGCACCCAAAGCAGTGGTTTCGATTTAACAGATAGTCTCACTTTCACAGATTTAGAAACTAAACTACAAGCCCAGACATTTCAACCTTTTGTACCTGATGCCGCCTTGAAACATTTGTCATCTGTGACTTTACCAACAACATCTGCTCAAAAATGGTGTCAAGGTCAGCGAATTTCTCTAACTTTCGATGTTTCTGGAATAGTGAGAGTTTATGATCAAGAGACTCGCTTTTTAGGTATTGGGCAATTACAAGACGAAGTATTGATTCCTCAAATGGTTTTTGAACCTATTTCTTGAAAGTGTAGTGAATAAATTACCCTAATTTAAAATTGATCATATTCTCAATTAACCTTGGTATAGTGAAAATAACTTTGAAGAAATTGTAACCGAACTCAGAGAAATCAGATCGGAAATTAAAGGGTTGAGAACTGAAAGTCAACGCATTCTAGAACATTTATTTGGTAGACAGGAGGACAGGGAGTAATGAGCGATCGCCATACCACCACTGCTGCACGTCTTAATGTCTACATCCAAGGTCAAGGATTCCCCATTTTGGGCTTACACGGTCATCCTGGTTCTGGTCGTAGTCTATCTGTCTTTACCAATCATTTATCAAAACGCTATAAAACTTTTGCCCCTGATTTACGTGGATATGGCAAAAGTCGCTGCAATAGCAATTTTGATATGAATGACCATTTGACCGATTTAGAAGCGCTGCTAGACCGCTTTGAAATTGAAAAGTGCCTAGTATTAGGATGGTCACTTGGGGGCATTCTGGCAATGGAATTGGCATTACGTTTGCCAGAGCGCGTTACAGGGCTGATTTTGGTAGCGACAGCCGCAAAACCGCGTGGCAGTCATCCGACTATTACTTGGCAAGATAATTTATATACTGGTGTTGCTGCCCTAGTAAACTATATAAAACCGAGTTGGCAATGGAATATTGAAACTTTTGGCAAGCGATCGCTTTTCCGCTACCTAATCCAACAACATACATCTACCACTTACAAATACATCGCTACCGTTGCAGTACCAGCTTATTTGCAAACCTCTCCTGCTGCTACTCGCGCCCTTTATAGTGCAATTCAATCAGGATACAACCGACTTCTAGATTTGCAACAAATACAATGTCCTAGTTTAGTACTTGCTGGTGACCAAGACCGCCACATTACATCTGATTCCAGCTTAGAAACTGCTCAACACCTGCAAAATTCTCAGTGGCAGTGCTATCCCAACACCGCCCATCTTTTCCCGTGGGAAGTTCCTCAGCAGGTGCTGAATGACATTGACCATTGGCTCGAAGTTCATCCGCAGGTAATTGGTATTGATACTGCCCACATCTAAAGTACGGGGGATTCTTGAACAGTTAATATAGACTCTAAAACGTGTGTACCAACCGCCCCGTCAATAGTCAAAAGTCCAAGGGTTTTTGACTATTGAAGAAATAATTCGTAATTAAAACTCGAAATTACGAATTACGAATTACAAACTACGAATTGTGTTGATTCTCTGGCCTAACTTAAAATTTGACCGCCAAAGGCAGGCTGTACTTTGCGGTCAATCTTTTCCCCCAAGTCGTCAGCGATTGTTAAAGTATTGGGTTTGCAGCGCTTGACATTCACAGCAATTCCCTGCGCTCCTTCTACTTCCAAATCTTCTATATATCCAGTACTTGACAATTTTGCTTCAGAAGAACTCAGAAATGGGCCGAAGTAGTACGTGCAGCGGGGATTCTGCGTTCCAATCTCTACCCACCAAGCCAAGCCGAGGTAGTCGAATGTGTTAATCAACACTTCTTTGAGGTTATGCCAAATAGTTTTCATGATTTTCGCCGATTTATAAACGTGCTACAGGGTATTAAACGATATGTTACTTGATTAGCTTTTACATTTCTTTATACTCTTTTACTATTATTTTTTCAAAGAAAATTTTTGTAATTTATCTAAGTGCAGCGTGTTTAGCGATCGCTGCCGATAAATTTCATAAAGCGCCATACCCGCTGCTACGGAAGCATTGAGGCTAGAAGTCTTACCCTGTAGAGGAATCGATACTAAAAAATCACAGGAGCGTTGAGTTAACATACTCAGACCTTCGCCTTCTGAGCCGATTACCAAAACGATTGGGCCAGTGAAATTGACTGTATGCACGGGTTCGCTCCCACTTGCAGCAGTGCCATAAATCCAAAAGCCAGCTTCTTTTAATTCTTCTAAGGCGCGGCTGAGGTTGACAACTCTAGCTACAGCAAAATTTTCTAAAGCACCTGCTGCCACTTTCATGACAGTGGAAGTGATCCCAGATGCCCTTCTCTGGGGAATCACCAATCCTTGAGCGCCTATTGCTTCGGCGGTGCGAATAATTGCTCCCAAGTTGTGGGGATCAGTAATTCCATCAGCCACCACAATTACAGGATCGGTTACAGCTTTTGTCTGTTCAATTAGATCCGGTAATTCGATGTAGGCGTAGGGAGCAATTTGTGCCGCTACACCTTGATGATTAGCCCCGTTGGTGAGATGGTCTAAGCGCTTGGGTTCAACCTCATCAATAACTGTGCCATTTTCCTTCGCTTGCAAGAGAAAATGGTGATAGCTGGGATCGTAGCGCAGACGGGTAGTAATCCAGATCCGGTTGAGATTGCGCTGATTTTGCAATGCACTCAATACTGGATGACGACCGTAGATGAGATCGCTATCTTCTTCTGTCGGTGTAGATACAGACGCCTGGGAGAAGTTGCTATTTCGTTGTCGGGAGTTGCCAGAAACGGGGTTGTTATCTATTTTCCTGGGATTGCGAGTGGGATCAGCAACAGAAACGGGGTTGTTATCTATTTTCCTGGGATTGCGAGTAGGATCAGCAACAGAAATGGGCTTACTATCTATTTTTCTGGGATTGCGAGTGGGATCAGCAACAGAAATGGGGTTGCTATCTATTTTTCTGGGATTACGAGTGGGATTAGTAATAACACGCTTACCCTGAATTTTTACGGGTTGTCCACGGTTTGGTTCGCTAGAAGTCTTGACTTTTCTTGGTTTATTCTGCATTTGAGTTATGGATATAGCGTATAGTTGATCATCCCGATTACCTCAATTTCTTGAGCCTAATCTACTGCTGTGGCTACTGTGAAATTTAGTTTTCACTCTTTTTCTACATGAAGTATTTGCAACAGTTCGGTTAGACGCTGGTAATCGGTGAGATATAAGTAGCCGATTAAGGTTTCTAGACTAGTTGCCTGTTGATAAATTTCGGGATTAAGTCGCTTTGGGCGTCCTGTAGCGGCGTTTCTACCCCGTCGAACAATTTCTAATTCAGTGTCTCTTAGATGAGGAATCAGCGATCGCAAATGTAGCGCTTGTGTTTCCGCTCTTACCTGCTCCACTACCAGACTATGGTAAATTCCTGACCGCTGCAATGGCAGCAGGTATAACATCCTAACATACAACTCATAAATTGCATCCCCCAAATATGCTAAAGCAGTAGGAGAAATTTGTTGCACTTGTGAAAGGGAAATCTGTTGGAATAGCCCTGTGGTTGCCAAGAGTGCTTCAGTCCAAGATAAACTCTGTTTGGGAGTTTCATCTTGTCCATCTAATAGCTCTTCCTCCTGTGACTTCACAAATAAATCATTCCTTGACAGGCTACATTTGGCAGGCATTCTTCGCAAAGACTGATTTTTCTGAAGTATGCCATGATAGTATACTTAGCATAATCAATACTATCAGAATTACTTCCTAATTTCATCTTTTTGTTTGAGAGTTGGCATTTTAAATCACCCCAATGTCAACGCCTATAAACCAAATTTCGCTTACTTCTTGTGGTTTATGCCTAAGATAGAGTAAAATTTGGACATCAAATTCACCCTTTTACTTGATCACATTGCCAGGCTTACTTAGTAAGCGACAATTTCTAACTATACAGTATCAAGTCAAGTTTACATATAGACAAATGGCTAGCTTTGTATTTGCTAAAACTTTTTCAGATTTGATTGTTTATCCGAATATTCTAGCCAACGATTACATATCCTATGTCTGTGTGTCTATATCTTTAGTTATTACTCAACTTTAAGCATAATAACTTAACTGGCTTTGTGCCTCCCCCACAAGGAGAGAGGTTTTCTGCCAGAAGTTTTAAAAATTAAGCTATCCAATGTTGAATGTGGATAGCTGAATTGATCTCTCGGTTCAAGCAATTAAGATTGCTTAACGTTTTCTAGAGCGTCTTCAACTGATTTTTGCAGGGAGAGAAACTTCTCTAGGCGAACAAGCTTGACCGTTTGAGTTACGCGAGCATTCGTGACAATTTGCAAAGTGCCTTCAGCAGTTTGAGCCTGCTTGGCTAGCTGCACCAAAGCACCCAAACCAGAGCTATCAATAAAGTCGATTTGTGAGAGATCCAAAATAATGTGCTTAGGACCCTCGTCAATCTTGCTGCCAAGTACTTTGCGAAATGTTGGTTCAGAAAAGGCATCTAACAAACCTGTGAGGCGGAATAGCTGGCAGTTATCCCGGACTTCACGAGTGCCCCTCAGGCTAACGGTTAGATTCAGTGGTTCAGCAATAATTCCCTCCTCATGAGTTAAAGTGAACGCTCAAGTATAGATGGTTTTTGAGCAAGTTGTCTACAATCTTCTGGGGCATTGGGCACTTGTACTGAGCATCTCGGCTTCTCTACGAGACGCTACGCGAACGCTCGATGGAGCCGAAGCCGTTGGCGCAGCCCCTCGTAGAGAAGTATTGGGTATTAGGCATTGAAAAATTATTTTCTAGTCCCTATGCCCCATGTTCCATGCCGCATTCTTTATTTTTACCTCACCTCAGCTGCCACGGCTTGACGTGCTGTTCGCATGACTTGAACAAATTGCTCAAACAAGTAATCAGCATCGTGAGGGCCAGGACTGGCTTCTGGGTGATACTGTACGGAGAATACAGGTAGAGATTTATGACGTACCCCGGCAATGGTGCGATCATTTAAGTTCAGGTGGCTGATTTCCACAACTGCCGTAGGTAAAGAATCTGGGTCAATAGCAAAACTGTGGTTTTGGCTGGTAATTTCTACCCGTTGTTGTAAGCCCGCAGGCTGATTTAAACCACGGTGACCAAATTTGAGTTTATATGTTTCTGCCCCTAGTGCATGACCTAAAATTTGGTGTCCCATACAAATCCCAAAGATGGGTTTTTGACTTAACAGGAGGGCTTTGGCAGTAGCAATCCCTTCGGTGACAGCAGCAGGGTCGCCAGGCCCATTAGAAAGAAACACACCATCTGGATTGTAGTTGAGGATTTCCTCTGGTGGCGTATCAGCAGGCACAACAATCACCCGACAACCGTAACTTACTAAGCGACGCAAAATATTGCGTTTTACGCCAAAGTCAAGAGCAACAACAGTAAAGCGTTCCCCAAGATTTTCCGCAGCCTCAGAGTTGAATTCCCAAGCTGGAATTGTGGGATCTGACCATTCATAAGCCGTTGGGGTGGTGACTTCACGAACCAGATTCAATCCCGCCATCTTAGGAACTGCCTGTACCTGCTCTAGCAATTCCCCCTCATCAAGAATGGCTGTGGAAATACCACCGTTCATTGCTCCAAACATCCGAATTTTGCGGGTGAGGGCGCGGGTATCGATGCCGTATATCCCTGGTACTTGATTTTGTTTAAGGTAGTCAGGTAAGGATTGTGTTGATCGCCAGTTACTTGGTCGGTGACAAATATTGCGCGCGATCGCACCCCGCACTTGGGGGCCATCTGATTCCTCATCTTCAGGATTGACGCCAGTATTCCCTAATTCAGGATAGGTAAAAATGACAATCTGACCGCAATAACTAGGGTCAGTCAGTACTTCTTGGTAGCCAGTCATGCCAGTGTTGAACACCACTTCTCCGATCGCGGTTCCCATAGCACCGAAAGACCAACCGCGATAAGTGGTTCCATCTGCCAGGACAAGTAAAGCTGGTATTGCGTCAGTCAGGGGCATAGGCGATAAATTATGGATTGGGCATGGGGGAGCCACTGCGTGTCCGGGTTCCCCGGCTTATACCCCTACGGGTATCTTGCTACTCGCAGCGTCTCTCTTAGGAGAAGCAAGTGGCGGCATTGGGCATGGGGCATGGGGCATTAATCAATTGTCCCCCCTGCTCTTTCATCTCTCTCATGCCTCATTTACCAATACTGTGATTGTTAATTATCCCATGAGTTGAGCAATTGGGAGTTTTTAGAATAGTTAATTAAAATTAAAAGGGAATTAAAGTAGCTGGAGTGGATTTGGCAAAGCTTGGGCAGTTAAAATTAATTATGCTTCAGTCCTTTTTATCCCGTGCAACCCTAATTTTTCTTTCAAGCGCTCTAGCGGTTTTGTGTGTTGCCTGTAGTGAAGACAAAGGGAACATTGTGACTAGTGGCAATGAGCAACCCTCGCCAATTGGGGATCTGCCATTAATACAGCCTGCCGTCGAACCAGCAACACCAACAGCTACCCCAGAAGCACAGCCGCTACAGCCGTCTGAAACTGAACCAAGTCTTTTTGAGATGGGGCTAGACAAAGCCGTTGGCGCTTGGAGTATCAGCCAATCTGCTCAATCCCCAGGTGATTGGATTTTGGTGGCTAATCAGTACCAGGATGCGATCGCGCTGATGCAAAGAGTGCGGCGACAAAGCCCAGAATTTGCGATCGCTCAAACCAAGATTACTGAATATCGACGCCAAATCAAATATGCCAAACAGCAAGCTAATCCCCGCCCTGTGCGCGTTGCCGAACCGAAGAGGATAGTAGTTCTTGTTCCCCACACCGCAACCACACCAAAGTATACCTCACCTCTATCGCCTCTACAAGAAACTAAACCGTTACCACCAGAGCCACGTTTACCCTCATCAGTAGTGCTGATTCCAGATGAAGCAGTATTTACAGCCCCGATTAAAAGGCGAATTGGTGGAACGCCAATTGTCGAAGTCACCTTCAATGGCCAGCGACAATTTGAGATGATTGTAGATACAGGAGCCAGTGGCACTGTGATCACCCAAGAGATGGCCGATGCTTTGGGTATAGTCCCAGTAGGGAGAGCTAAGGCAAATACCGCTAGTTCTAGATCTGTAGAATTTCCTGTGGGCTATGTTAATTCGATGGCAGTTGGCGGGGTAATTGTGAATAAAGTAGCAGTAGCGATCGCAGGGGCAGAACTAGAAACTGGACTTCTAGGACATGACTTTTTTGGCAACTACGATGTTACCATCAAACGTAATGTAGTAGAATTTCGCCCGCAATTGCGATCGCAAATCAATTCCCCAGAAACTCAACTAACTGCTCCAACTTCGTCCAAGCTGCCCCGCTTTGTAGGATATCCTTAGCGATTTTAATCCCCTCGGCATGATCCAGTAATGTGATCGCACCCGCTACTTGCAGCGCCAAAGACGTATTTAAGGCAACTGCGTCCTGTTGCGCCTGAGTTCCCTTACCTTGGAGTACCGCCTTGAGAATCACCGCATTCTCTTGGACATCCCCACCCCGAAGCATACCTATGGCAGCAGGCGTTAAATCCAAATCCAGGGGATTAATGGTAGTTACCTGCACTTCTCCATCTGATAACACCGCCAAGTCAGTTTCATCTCCTAACCCAGCCTCATCGAGTTTTTCTCGCCCGTGCAGCACAATCGCCTTTTCCTTGCCCAAATTGTTTAAGGCTTGAGCAACAGTTGCCAAAAGTTTGGGAGTAAATAAGCCCACTACCTGCCCAGTTGGACGTAAGGGATTTACTAACGGCCCAAGCAAATTAAAAACTGTTCGCACCCTGAGAGTCCGCCGTAATGAGGCAACCGCCTTGAGGGCTGGATGCCAACCAGGGGCAAACAAGAAAGTGATCCCCACCTCTTGTAGTGCAGCTTGTACCTTTTCACTAGAGGCACTCAAGTTTACACCCAAGGCTTCCAAGACATCAGCACTCCCCGTGAGACTTGAAGCTGAACGATTGCCGTGTTTAGCGACGGGTACGCCATAGGCAGCAGCAACAAAAGCAACCGCTGTGGAAATATTAAAGGTTGATGAACCATCTCCACCAGTGCCACAGGTATCTATTACAGTAGTGTTAGCGGATAGCTGTTGTTTAGCCTGTGGTAAGTGCTGAGTATTGAGTGGGGAACACTGAGATTGTAATACTTCAGCCATGCCGGTCAACTCGTCGGCAGAAATGCCTCTAAAGTTCAGCGCTGTTAAAATAGCCCCTGATAACTCTGGGGGAACCGCTTCACTCAGCCAACCTTGCATCAATTCAGCAGCTTGAGTACGCGACAAGGATTGGCCATCTATTAATTGTTGCAGCAGGACATGCCAGCTAACAGAGGATTCTTGAACAGGGATTGGGGAATTTGTCATAGCTAAGGTTTGTGGTGTTGTAGGTGTAGCTACGTTGAAGGGTATGGGAGGTATCCTAGCGGAAAATTGGGAGTTATCAAAGTTAGAGTGAAATATCAAGGCTCAACTGCAAAGCTGGATTAACAAGCTTCTGATTTTTTGCTTTGTTATCCAAATAAAGTTTAATTTCGTAATTAGTAATGAATAACTCTTTTCCTTTAGCTGCACCACTTTGCTTATAGTTATTCATCCCATACTGCAATTCCCATGCTGAGATATTAGCCCATTGAAAATTCTCTCTAATTTGCGGTGAGTCGTCGTAGGTAATTAGCCAGCGATGATGGCATTGTTCCAAAATTTCAGCAAATCTCTGATGCTCAAAAGAGGTGTGTAAGTTACCATTTTTACCATATAGCTTTGATTTAGTAGCACTAAAATATGGTGGATCTAAAAATAAAAATACATCTTCTCCTTCTGCTTTTAATAGATGGCTATAATCTAAATTAGTAATCTTGACATTTTCGGACAGAATATCTTTTAACTTTTCTAGTCGTTCTATTGAAGAATCAGTAAATCTTTTATGAAAAGCTTCTTGGGAAAAGCCACCTGATTCTACAGTTCCTGAAAAAGTAATTCTATTAAGGATGAAAAACCGAACTGCTCTTTCTAAATCAGATAAATTATTGACATCTACACTAGTTAATTCTGTAAAAAGTAATTTACCATCTGTATATTTAACTTTAATATATCGAATTTCTTTAACTAACTGAGTTATATCAGATTGGGCAAATTTCCAGAATAAGAAGAGTTCACGGTTTAAATCATTAATCCAAATCTTGGTATGAGGAAACTTTTGCCTTAAATAAATAAATATAGAACCACCACCCACAAAAGGCTCTCGAAATTCAGAAAAGCTCTCAGGCAAGTATTCAATTATTTCTTTTATTGCTTTCGACTTACCACCAGGATATCGCAGAGGACTTTTGATCATAACCAAAAATTACAAGGTTTAAAAATTACTGGATACTTCTATTTTAAATTTCTGATTATTTTGAGCTTCTAAAGCCAATTTGTTGATAAGTATTTTTTGATTAGCATTAAAATTTTTAATATTAACTTTTAAAAAATATTCTAGTTCTTCTAGTGATGCATCTGGAAAGACAATAGAACCAACAACATTATTACCTGTCAGCTTAAGTTTTGTAATAAATAATACTTTCTGACCGTTTAATATTAAAGAATCTAAATTAGAAAATAAAATCAGCTTGAATAAACCATCTTGAATATCAAGGAGCTTTGGTAAAGATATTGTTGAAGTATTTTTTGACTCTTGTATAATATAAATGTTGTTCTCAAATATTATCTCATCAGGAGTCAAATAATAAATTCCGCCAAGATAGTTTTCAATACTAAAAGTTGCTTTTAACCCATCCACTAAATATTCTAGCTTATGATAAGTCAGCGCTTCTCTCTTACTAGCACTCTGAGAGCCTTTAAGAGAAATATTTTTAAATTCCTCAAACTCTTCTCTGATTTTATATAAATATTTATCTAATCCTTCTCGTGAGTGAATTATTACTTCAGTTTGATGAGAAATAGAATCATAATAATTTAGAGCTTTTTCAATAGTTTGTGTAAATCTTTCTTCAAATAAATTATTGTTCCAATGTAGTGCGCTTTGGCGATATGCTAATATTTCATAGCTGGCGATCGCAAAACCCCATCACTAGCTGTTACCAACATTGCGGACGAATAAAGCAGCTAAAAGCTTACTTGATAAATAATCTTTAGATGTAATGTCACACTTCAAGTTACGATAAATCTCACTTCTTGAGAGCATCTACACCCCGATGGCAAAACCTGCCGATGTCAGTACCAAAAAATTAATCAGTCTCGCACCCGACAACTGGGTAAGATGGGTAACCCAGATTCCAAATCTCGTTGCTGGGGAAATTCTCACCAGTGAATTTCAGTGGATTAGCCGAGAAAGTGATGTATTAATCCGTGTCACAAGTCCCCAGCACGGAGAATTTCTGCTTCTCAATGAGTTGCAATTACGCTATCAATCCAAAATGCCACGTCGGATGCGTGCATACGCTGCACTTGCAGAAGAAAAATATAACTTACCAACATACCCCGTTCTCATCAACATTCTTAAAACCAGTAACAATGAAATACCCACAAGCTTTACATCAAATATTGCTGGATTACGGGCAATACAAGATTATCGGGTGATTAACTTGTGGGAAGTCGATGTCAACATTGCTTTTGAACAACCTTTACTTTCCTTACTGCCGTTTGTACCCATTCTTAAAGGTGGTGAAAATGAATCTACTATTAGAGAAGCATTGCAAATCCTCCGTGCAGATGAACAACTAAACCAACTCGAAACAGTCTTGGCTTTTTTTGCTACGTTTGTTTTAGAGAATGCCCTAATTCAAGAAATCATGAGGTGGGATATGACTGTATTACGTGAGTCACCTTGGTATCAGGAAATTTTACGCGAAGGAGAAGCACGCGGGGAAGCACGCGGAGAAGCACGCGGGGAACTGCGAGGAATACTTTCTAGTATTGAAATTAATTTAGAGTTGAAATTCGGTGATAACGGGTTACAGTTAATGCCACAAATCAACCAAATTAATGATATAGAGCGTTTAAAGACAATTTTACGGAACGTTGTAACTGCAAATAGTATTGAGGAATTGCAACAGGTTTTGTAATTTGAAACAGATAGTCATTCATTGCCTAAATAAGCCTCAATCACCGCCGGATTATTTCTGACTAAAGATGGTTCACCCAAAGCAATTAATTGGCCGAAATCTAATACCGCAATGCGATCGCACAAACCCATAACCAAAGGTACATGGTGTTCAATCAGGATGATCGTCAAATTGAAGCGATCGCGCAGGCTACGGATAAATGCACTGAGTTGCTGTTTTTCGTTGGGGTTCATCCCCGCCGCAGGTTCATCGAGAAGTAAGATTTGCGGTTTTAATGCTAAAGCACGGGCAATTTCTAAGCGACGCTGATCACCGTAAGCAAAGTTTTTAGCTTTTTCGTCAGCGCGATCGCTCAATCCCACCAAATCCAAGAAATCTAAAGCTTTCTGCTTAGTTTTAAGTTCTTCACTAGGCGCTGGCGGTAATCCTAAAACTCCTGCAATCATATTACTTTTAGTGTGTAAATGCCGAGCAATTATCACATTCTCTAACGCCGATAATTCCCCAAACAAGCGGATATTTTGGAAGGTACGGGCGATACCTAAAGCAGCAATTTGATGAGGACGCAGTTGGGAAATTTCTCCACCTTGATAAATTAATTGACCGCTAGAAGGTGGAATTAAAGCGGTAATCAAATTAAACAGTGTTGTTTTGCCCGCACCATTAGGGCCAATCAGTCCAAAAATCTCATGTTTATTTACACTAAAAGATACATTATTAACTGCTACTAAACCACCAAAGCGGCGAGTCAATGCTCTTGCTTCTAAGACAATACTACTGTTAGCGACTGGAGTACTATGTGACATTTTTGCATATTATTATGAATATTTCACTTTAGGATTTTGCGTCTTTGGAAAAAATCTGGAGTAATTAGCCCTTGGGGGAAAAATATTGTACCTATTACTATTAGTAAGCCAAAAATAATTAATCTCCCATCGCGCAAAAATTGTGCTAACCAATTAGGTAAACCACCAGTATCAGCTAGGCTTCGCAGAATCTCTGGTAAGGCTGTAAATACTATACCTCCGACTACCGGCCCTAAA
Source organism: Nostoc sp. (assembly GCF_036919595.1). GTDB lineage: Bacteria > Cyanobacteriota > Cyanobacteriia > Cyanobacteriales > Nostocaceae > Nostoc. Next base: position 63,170 of record NZ_JBALCO010000148.1, read on the forward strand.
AAAGTTCTCGAACCACCAATCAAAACAAAAGTTAAATATATAATACTGGCATCAAAAGTACCTTGACGAGCATTCCAAGTATTCAGGAAGTGGGCGCTAATTGCACCTACAACCCCTGCAAGCATAGCCCCTAGTGTAAATGCCAAAACTTTGTAATAAGTGGGATTGATTCCCATTGCACCCGCTGCTAATTCATCTTCACGGATAGCTATAAATGCCCTTCCTACTCGGATGCGTTCTAAACGGTAAAGTAACACCATACTAATTAATAGTAAGGGCAAAACAATCCATAAATATTCAAGTTGTGTTTGGAAAGGTTGAGGAATGCCGAAAATACCGATAGCACCGCCTGTAATATCCAGATTGAGAGAGATGACGCGCAGAACTTCTACAAAAGCAATAGTAGCGATCGCTAAATAAATTCCTCGCAACCTCAACGCTGGAATTCCTACTAATACACCTAATAAACCAGAAATTACACCAGCAATTAACATCTCCAATAACAATAATGGAATGGGATATAAACTACTACTAGATGTCAAAACTTTTGTGGAGAGAATTGCTGCAATATACCCACCTAAAGCATAAAATCCTGGACTAGCTAAAGACAATTGCCCTGTCATTAGCGGTAAGTAAAGTGATAATCCTAGTAGTGCCCCCAATACCATAGAGACAATTAAAGAACCGTAAGTATTGAAAAAGTCAGCCATCTTAAAATATATTTATTAAACTTAATAAAACTATCATTTTCATCAACTCTAGCACTTCAAAATCAGTTGTAAAAATCTCTCTATTCTATTTCTCCGTGTACTCTGCGCCTCTGCGGTCAATACAGTTCAGTTAAGCATTTCTTTCTTCTCTTTGTGTCCTACCCTGCGATCAGCCACTTTGTGTCTATGTGTTCTTCTCTGCGAGACGCTGCGCGATTGTGGTAGCCTGCGGTTAGCCGATAACGCTACGTCTATTTAAACTTTTTGAATAAACCGCCGTCCTAGTAAACCTTGGGGTCTAACTAATAGCATGATAAACAAAATTCCAAAGGCTACTGCGTCTTTATATCCAGAGAATTCAGCAGGAACAAACGCCTCCACTAATCCAATTACCAAGCCTCCCAACACTGCACCAGGAATACTACCCAAACCACCTAAAACAATTATCGCTAAACCCCGCAAACCAAAAGCAATGCCGAAATATGGGCCAGCAATACTAACACTAGAGGCGACTAAAGTTCCTGCTAATCCTGCTAAAAAACTGCTGATGAAGAATGTTAGGATGATAAAGCGATCGCTATTAATTCCTAACAAACTAGCTGTAGTTGCATCTTCTGCGATCGCCTGCATTGCCTTCCCATATTTAGTTCGATTAATAAAATAGGTAAGAATTGCCACAATCACAACTGATACAGTAAAAATTAGCACCTGAACACTGCGAATAGGAATTGGGTTTTCTGAACTACCAAAGTTAATAGCAGGCGGCAAATTTCCGTAAGTATTTGCGGGGTATGTGTAACTTTCTGCGCCTACTAAATACTGGATTAAATTTACAATTACCACTGCTACCCCTAAACTGGAAACAACAGTTAGTAAAGGGTCAGATCCTCGACGGCGCAAAGGTTGAAAAGCAACACGTTCCATTACTACCCCTACCAATCCCGCCAAGGTACTTCCTAAAATTAAGGATATAGCAAATGGTAATTTTATCGGCAAGGCTGCATTAGCCAACAAGCCGTTAAATCCAAAGTTACCACCCATGAGTGCATAAGTGAAATATGCACCCAAGGTAAAAATCGCACCATGAGCTAAATTAATGATGCCCAAAATAGAATAAACTAAGGTATATCCTAAGGCAAAAATTGCATAGACACTGCCGATGGATAAACCATTTAATAATTGCTGTAAAAATAGATTGATATTCATGTAGCAACTATTTGAGGAATGTGAATTTACCTTGACTCCCGTCTTTTGCCATTTTTATTTGGGCGACATAAAAATCTTTTTGAACAACTTCACCTAGAGGAGTAAAACCAATTTCACCCAGTGGTGTATTGTATCTTCCAACAAGTATCTGCTTATTTAATTGCGTCCGCAATTCTGGTAGCTGTAATTTGTTAACTTTACTATTTTTATCTAAAGCTTGGAGTGCTTCGACATAAACTTGTACTGCTGCAAAAGCTTGAGCGCTAAATTGGGGTGGCTCTTTTTTATATTCGTCGGTATAGGCTTTATGAAATGCTGCGTTAATTTCACCTGGATGTTCTGGACTGTAGGCTTGAGCAATCAATACGCCATCACAAAGTGCCTTACAAACTGTCAATAGATTCGATGTGTTTAGACCATTTCCACCAACAATTAAGCCTTTATAACCCAGTTCCCGCAATTGTCGCACTAAATTACCACCATCAGCAGCCAAACCAGAAATAATGATTAAATCTGGTTTGAGATTAATTGCATTGGTAGCTTGGCTTTGAAAATCTGTATCACTGGTTTGGAACTTTTGGACTGTTACCAATTCTAGCCCTTGATCCTTAACTGTTTGCTGAAAAATTTCTGTTTCTGACTTGCTAAATGCATCATTTTGAGCATAGAAAACTGCGACTTTTTTCAGTTGGGGGTTCTGCTTAAGTGCAGCTTTCACCGAATTAGGCGCAACGATGGAAACTGGTGCAGAAACACGAGCAATGTAATCTCCAATTTCGGGAATGTTTTTAGCAGTATTCGATGGCCCAAGAATTGGTACTTTTGCCCGTTCGCCAATAGGATCAGCACTAAAAGCTTGCTGTGACAAAGTTGGTCCCACAATCCCAATAACTTTATCTTTATTAATTAAAGTTTGAAAAGCGTTAATTGCCCCTACTTCATCACCGCTAGTATCTTGAAACACTAATTTAATTGGAGTGCCATTAACACCACCTTTACTATTGAAATACTTCTCGGCAAGTTTGGCTCCAGCAACTTGCTCTTGACCTAGTAATGCTACATTGCTAGTTTGGGCAACGGCAATACCGATGGGAATAGCACTTGATAATGTACCTGTTGTCGCTGGGGTATTGGTTGCAGTGTTATTTGGGGTAACAGTACCAGAAATTGGAGAATTTGTCATTGTGGTAGTGCCACCACAGCCTGTTAGTAGCAAAGCGCAAGTTGATAATAATGCTGTTGTCCGAGCGATCGCGTTGTTCATCGTTAAATAATCATGTAGTTATTAGATATTCGGCAAAAGCTAATAGTAAATTTCATAATCTGCAAACAAAATGACGCAGATTCACACTTTTGCACGAATTCTATTAAATCATTCTTATTTGACCATGCAAAGGCAAATTTTCCAAGTGTTTGTCAATACAAATTATAATTAGCCGTGATTTTACCATTCCAGGTAAAACAAATTTTTACCTAAATTTTACTTTGGTAGAGTTTAATTCAACCAATGTTCATGCAACGGCTGATAATAGCAGTTCAATCGGACAAAGGTTCTGAGCTTTCACTGGATTATGTAAAGGTTTGTAACTAATTTCCATAGCTCTCAAACTGAAACTTAATGCAAAATAGGTGCGTAGTTTCATCGGACAATACCAGTTAAGCTGAAAGGAAAATTTAGGAATTACAATTTTACAGATGTCCAAATCTTTGCAATAAAACACGAAGCAGTATTTAAGGATAAAGACGTTAGATTTTATGAAAAGGAAATTTACAATTTTAGCAGGCACAACATCGGTAATTTTATCTTGCTTCGTCAGCCTCCCTTTGCCCTTCTTCGGTAATTTTAGATTGATTAAGTATTAGTCAGGTAAAACTTACTAAGTCTTTTTTTCACTACTAGCTAATTCCTTAGGTTCATAGTGACGGCAAGCGTTACATGGTCCGTCGGGATTGACAGCACAGCGGATATAGCCAGATCGGGCATTAAATTTGCAGCTGATATCGCCAATCAAATAACCCACCCCTTCTAAATAATAGCGATCGCCTTCAACAGGTCTGATATTGTGCCGTCCCTGCACCATTGGAAAATTCATCGCTGCTTGCATCCGTAAGCGCGATCGCACAAAGTTTTTGCGGATCATCCACAGGGAAAACAGGGACGGTAAAAAACCAACGGCAATCACTAAAAGTGTCTTTAACACCTTTTTTTACCTCTTCTGTGCGCTGATTGATTATCCCTGATGTTGCACCTGGTTTTACGGAAGTGCAAATATTAGGGCAGCTTTGCCTATTTGCCACCAACTGTGGCTGCAATTAGCAATGGCAGTATGGTATCTAGCAATTTTGAAAAAGAAGTTCCTTCTGCCACTTCAATCAGCATAACTGTTAAATCTCATGGGTCAGCTGCCGTTGAATGTTGATAATTTTAAGATTTGTTGACTAATACCTTTTTAAGGAAGCGTTTTATGTCGGTCTCAGCCCCACTCTTGTTTTTTCTGTATCGCTGCGATGCTAATCTTTTTTTGGTTTGCTGACGAAGTTGCTGTGCTAATAGCGTTGCTTCTCTTTCTGCTCGGAATAAATCAACTCTTCGCGTCGTGAGAATAAATGATTCGTCTGGTTTTCGTTTCACCCAAGGGACGCTAATTGACTGCCAAATAAAAATATTTTTGCATTTTAGAACTGGGTAACGTTTTTGAGTATTAAGTGTGTTGGCGATCGCTTTCAACTCTAATATCGCTGCTTCTAACTCTCCCGCCATCTGATTGATGCGTTCGACTTGTGCTAGAAAACGTTCCCGTTCACTGATGATTTTTTCATCTTGGGGTTGCAGTGGCACTATAGCAGTAGTTACAGATGTAGGCTGCAACAGCGAAACTTTGAGCAAAATGGGCTTTTTGTCCGTGTCTGGGATTTTTTTCATACTACCTCAAGCAAGGCTAGCTGACTTTTAAGGCATTTTAGCAGCAATTTAGTATATTTGTACTATATAAGTTATCTATATCTATGAGATTTAATCTGATCAATTCTGCTGTATAAGTGGAAAGGACTGCACTTGAAAGCTGAAGTAGTGCCGTTAGCGCTGATAATATTTCTAGTAGAGGTATTTGTCATTAATTAACTTCCTGATGAGATTACGAACATACGAAATAGGTGATACCGAAGAAATTATGAAATTATTCTACGACACTGTTCATGAGGTGAATATTCATGATTACACAGAAAAACAAGTAGATGCTTGGGCACCAGCAAATATGGATATTGATGTTTAGATTAAAGGTTTAGGAAGTAAGTTTACTTATATAGCTGAGGAACAGGGCAAAATTATTTGTTTCGATGAATTAGAGGTTAATGGTCATCTTGACCGTTTTTACTGTCATAAAGATTTTCAAATAAAAGGGATTGGTAAGAAAATATTAGAGCAGCTTGAATCAAAAGCAAAGGTTTTAGGAATTGAAAAGTTATTTACAGAAGCCAGTCTTACAGTTAAACCTTTCTTTAAAAGCCAAAACTTTATTGTTGTGAAATAGCAAGAGGTAGATCGGAGAGGGCAAAAGCTGATAAACTTCGTTATGGAAAAATTAATTTAATAATTACCAAGTTGGTTTTATTGAAAACAGTAATTTTGACGGGTTTAATCTGCTAAAAAGCATTTTATCTGCATAAAATAAGAGCTACCGCTGACTAAAAGTGAATTATTATAGAAAAATGAATCACAGCTTACTCAGCCATTATTTGTCAAGGAAATTTAACTATTTTAAACAAAGACGACCTTATTTCTCTCGTGGTAATCTTGATTTTTTTGTTGAGGAATAAAGAAAATACTGAATCTAGTGGAATTAGCCTTGTATTCCTTAAGAAATAAAGCTGAGTTATTCCATTAGAAAGAAGCCACTGTAGCTCTTACTATCTAAAGTAAACTTAGGGATATTGAAATAAATCTCTGAACAAGTGTTTAGTTGGATTTGTGTCTGCTTCTGGTTAAAAAAGACACTATTCATCACAAAGTAAAATTCAAAAAGAATAATCTTTCCTTTTACCTAGGCGTATTAGCATTTTTTCGTAAAAATAGCCAAGTCTAGCTAAAACACGAGTGATGAAACAAAGGATTCGCCACAATACCCTTGATTTTCATTTAGGAATATTACTATGACCACACAGGAACAACTAGACCAATGGCATGAACTAGCACAACAGTTGCGTATCGATAGTATTCGCGCTACAACTGTTGCTGGTTCAGGTCATCCTACTTCGTCCATGTCAGCCGCTGATCTGATGGCGGTTTTACTCTCCAAATATCTCCGCTACGACTTTGATAATCCACATAACCCTAATAGCGATCACTTCCTTCTCTCTAAAGGACACGCTGCACCTCTACTCTATGCCATGTATAAAGCAGCGGGAGCAATTACCGATGAGGAGTTATTGTCGTTACGGCAATTTGGCAGCCGTTTAGAAGGACATCCCACACCAGTTTTACCTTGGGTTAATGTAGCAACTGGCTCATTGGGACAAGGATTACCAATTGGTGTGGGGGTGGCTTTAGCAGGTAAATATTTAGATCAACTTCCATACCATGTGTGGGTATTGCTGGGTGATAGCGAAACAGCTGAGGGGTCAGTATGGGAGGCTTTTGATCATGCCTCACACTCCAAACTAGACAATCTGATCGCCATTATCGATGTCAATCGACTAGGGCAACGCGGTGAGACTGAATTGGGTTGGAACACACAAGCCTATGCTGCGCGTGCTAGAGGCTTTGGCTGGCACGCAATTGAAATTGATGGTCACGACTTGACAGAGATTGACCAAGCCTTTACTACTGCTTTGAGCATCAACGATCGCCCCACGGTAATTATCGCCCGCACAAAGAAAGGCAAAGGTGTGGCTTCTGTGGAAGATATCGGTGGTTGGCATGGTAAAGCATTCAAACCCGATCAAGAGAAAGAGGCGATCGCAGAGTTAGGTGGTGAACGCCACATGATAATTCAAGTCAACAAACCCGAAGAACAAAGCCAACCTGCTGCAACAGGGAATGCTCAACCCCTGCAACTTTCCACTTATGAAAAAGGTGCAAAGGTCGCAACACGTAAAGCATATGGTGACGCTTTAGTGGCATTGGGAGCCGCTCAACCCGATGTAGTTGTCCTTGATGGCGAGGTGAGTAATTCCACTTATGCCGAAGATTTTGCCAAAGCCTATCCTGAGCGCTACTTTGAGATGTACATTGCTGAACAACAACTGATCGCAGCAGCGGTGGGTTTGCAGGTGCGAAAATACAAACCCTTTGCTTCCAGCTTCGCAGCCTTTTTGAGTAGAGGTTACGACTTTGTCCGAATGGCGGCTATCTCTCGTGCCAATATTAAATTAGTGGGTTCTCATGCTGGGATATCCATTGGTCAGGATGGCCCTTCACAGATGGCACTGGAGGACTTAGCAGCCTTCCGGGCGGTGTGGAGTAGTACTGTACTTTATCCCAGTGATGGCAATCAGACGGCTAAACTAGTGGCGCAAATGAGCGATCGCAATGGTATTGTCTACCTCCGTACCACTAGGGAAAGCACACCTGTAATCTATAGCTCTGATGAAGAATTTCCCATTGGTGGTAGCAAAGTAATCCATAGTTCTGAGCGAGATCAAGCTACAGTGATTGCGGCTGGTATTACTTTACATGAAGCACTTAAGGCTAGCGATCATTTAAAAAACGAAGGGATCACGGTGCGGATCATAGATGCCTACTCCGTCAAACCCATTGATGTAGAAACACTTCATCAAGCTGCACGCGATACCAAGGGAAATTTAGTCGTGGTTGAAGACCACTGGATGGAAGGCGGATTAAGTGCGGCTGTGCTTGATGCCTTTGCTGGTACTAGTAGTATTCCTACTTACAATGGGCCTCAACTACGGCTAATTAAGTTGGCAGTGCTTGATATGCCAAGTTCCGGCACACCAGAAGAACTGCTCCATGCTGCCAAAATTGACGCCGATGCCATTGTTGAAGCGGTGAAATCGCAAGTCAGACAGCCAGTAGGGGTATAATACAATCCGGTTTGGAAAAGAGAAAGTTATCTGTTGAGTTGAGCAGAAAAAGCAGGGAGAGAAAGAATTATTGCTTAACGTGAGTTCAACGAACCTCTCCTTACCTTGAACTGAAGTTCAAGCCTGTCCCTCTTCCAGTCGGAGAGGGACGGTTTTGCGTAGTAAAACCTTTTATAAGTCTTTTGATTCAGATTAAACGTAATGAATTATTACTAAAATAGCAAATAATTTTTTATACTTAAGTAAATTATTTTTTCAAGGATTAACTTAAATCCACTCGTAGAATTAAATTTCTCTCAATAACTGATTAATTTTATTTTGCAGTTTTTCGCATAATTGTTGTGCCAGCCGATAAGCTACTGTACGCTCTTTGTTTGAATAGTTGTACAATTCTGCTGGTTCCAAAGGCTGAATAAAGTAACGCAGACGAGTTCTCATTGCCCAAATTCCCATTGAAGGAAACAGAAGTAAGATAAACATCAAAGGCGAGAAAGGCAAGAATGGTAATTTGATTAGTCGTTGCAATTTCTCTAAATTAACAGCCCAAGGATGTAAAAATTCACTACCGATGCAAACTACTGGGAGAATGGGAATTTGATAGCGATCGCTCAACTTAATAAAACTCACATCAAACTTTTCTAGTTGATAGCGTCTTTTCCAACCTTTCAGAGGGCCACGGATACCTTCGGGTGCATATAAAAGAATTTTATTTTGGGCCATCGCTGCCTCAAAATAATCTAATTCGGCTCGCACACCACCCAAAACCTGTGACCATTTAGGTGGTAAGTACCAAATCACCCAAGGATGCTCAAATAATACTGGACTTGCTACGGGTTGTACCACCCATCCTCTAGCTTCACTTAATAAATAACCCAAAGTCAAAAAATCCCAAGGAAAACACATCCCTGCATGATTCATTGCCACAATCAATGGCCCTGTTTGCGGCAAGTTTTCGACTTGTTGCAATTCTCCCCGAAAATAGTATTTAACGATGGGGCCAAGAACTTCTTCACCAAAAGCTTGTTGATATTTGGGATCGAATTCACCAACTTCTTTTTGGGGTGAACGAAAACCGAGACGCAACCAACGACTTAGCAACGCCAGATAAAATCCGCCAGGAATTAAAAATAATCCATATTCCAGCCAATTCCAACCGTCTGAATCGGTGTGATAGTGTTGCCAATGGCGGTTGAATAAAATTAGCCAGCCTGGAGGATACCAAAGACAAAACCAATCAAACCAGCTAAATATATAGCCTTCACCTGGTGTATTTTCCAGTTGACTGTTGAGGAGGTTTTCGGAGTGTTGATCAATCAAAACAGTTAAAGCTCAGGCAAAAATATGATTAAATGTACATTATAGCTTTATAGTTTTGCCATTGGCAATTTTACTATATTTAAAATTAATTACAGGTTTGGAAATACGTTCATTTCAGATTTAGTTACCAAAATTAACGAGAATTTGGAAAAATTTATATATGTAACCTATTAGAGAAAACTTATGTATCAAGGCTATCTATAGCAATCCTAAATCAAACGCGCAAAAACAAGATCCCCGACTTCGTATAAGTTGTCGTGGATCTGCGGATTACAGCTCTCACAAATCAAATAGGATTGCTATAGCAATCCTAAATCATTCGTAAACTTCTTTCCTTCTTCTTTTGGCGCTCTTGGAGACGCTGCGCGTACCCCTACGGGGATCTTGCTACAGGTAGGTAGTGTCTCAAAGAGTTGGCGGTAGCCTGCGGTAAGCCGCTACGCGTCTACAATAATTTTTACAACTAGAATAGGATTGCTATATATAAAATATTAAGTAGGGTACGAACCGTAACAATGTAATCCACTACCTATAGATATTTGGCACTGCGTAATCCTTGAAAATCATCAAATCACTTAAAATAATACTATTTTATCTTCACACACCTGACAAAATTTAATGTTTATATAGATACTTTATCCAGTTAACAGTAACCAATGAAGACTGATAAGTAATATCAGTATTTCGCCAAAAGATGAAGTTGATAACGACTAATGACTGTTCAAATTCTTCCTCAAGTTCGAGACAAATGGCGAGACAACTGTCTTAATCTTCTTATTATGGAACTAGGAAAGCTATTAAAAATTTCAGATTTAATCCGTGAACTTCGGCAGCAACTCAATCTCTCTCAAGAAAAGTTTGCAGCTAAGTTGGGAGTTTCCCTGCGAACAGTTAATCGCTGGGAGAACGGATCTACAGTGCCTTCACAGATGGCACTAAAACTAATTGAAGAAATGTTACAGAAGATGGGCGAATCAGGCAAAAGACTACTGAACGAGTATCTCCTAATAGCACAGCGAGAGGACTCCTAAGATGATGGTGAAAGTACCAGAAAAGATTTTGATGATGCGCTCTTGGTTAGTAAATTATAGTGTGATGATTCTGGCAGTCATAGCGGCGCTGCTGCTGACGCGACTGTTGGTGCCAGTGTTCGATCCGAGCGTATTTACATTATTTTATGCTGCTGTGGCAATCAGTGCCTGGTATGGCGGCATGGGACTTGGAGTAGTGGCGATCGCTGTATCTATTACAACTGTTGTTTATTTTTTGATCGAGCCAGTCTACTCCTTCGATTTCCTCAGCCTGAACGTTTTGGTACGATTAACCACATTCTCATTAGTATCCTTCTTAATTACTGCCCTCTCTTCAGAGTTACGAACTGCTAGACTTTCGGCAGAGACAAGCCTGAAATTGTTGCAAAATAGCGAAATGCGGTTTAGCCGACTAGCTGAATCCAACATCATTGGAGTCATCCTAACTGAGATAAAAAATGGCTCGATCATCGAAGCCAATGATGCTTTTCTGAAGATGGTAGGCTATACGCGAGAAGATTTGTCGGCTAACCAAATGAAATGGCGAGAGATCACCCCACCTGAGTATCTTCAATTGAGTGAGTATTCAGTGGAAGAACTTAAAACGACTGGAGTATGTAAACCCTTTGAAAAGGAATACATCCGCAAAGATGGCGATCGCATTCCCGTTTTGCTCGGTTCTGTGCTTGTGGGAGATACTCAAGAAACAGTCATTGGCTTCGTTGTTGATTTGAGCGAACGCAAACAAGCAGAAGCGGCATTACAGCAAGCCAATCAGCGGAATACACGCACTCTGGAAAACATGAGTGATGCATTTATTACTTTAGACCGGGACTGGCGAATCATCTACCAAAATGCCGAAGCAGAGCGAATTAACGGCAAACTCCGGACAGAGGTTATCGGTAAGTCGCACTGGGAGGAGTGGTCTGCATCAGTAGGCACTAATGTAGAACGCCAATACCGACGGGCGATGGCAGAACAGATTCCCGTCCACTTTGAGCATCACTACTACTACCCGTCCAAGTATGACCTGTGGCTGGAGATTCACGTCTACCCTTGTGAGGATGGTCTTAACATTTTCTTCCGTGACATCAGCGATCGCAAGCAAGCAGAGAAGGCAGTCCAAGCAAGTGATGAACGCCTCAGGAGTTTTGTCAAAGCGAATATAGTTGGGATTCTCTTTGGTGATGTGAATGGTAGCATCACTGAAGCTAATGACGAGTTCTTGCGAATTGTGGGCTATACCCAGGAAGATATCCAGGCTGGCAGACTATGCTGGACTGATATCACGCCCCCTGAGTACCAATATTTAGATGAATTGGCTATTGCCGAAGCAACAGCGAAGGGAACCTGTACTCCCTATGAGAAGGAGTGCATTCGCAAGGATGGTTCGAGTGTCCCAGTTGTAATTGGCTACTCCCTTTTAGGAGAATCTCGGCACAAATCAGTTGCATTCATTCTTGATATTAGTGATCTCAAACAAGTTAAAAAAGCGCTGAGTCAGAGTCAAGAGCAATTTCAAGCTTTTATGGACAATATTCCAGCCGCCGCATGGATAACGAATGCAGACGGACGTGTACTTTACCTCAGTCCAACTTATTTGAACACATTCGATTTAGCAACAAATAAGGCGATTAATAAAAATATTTTTGACCTATACCCAGCCCAAATCGCTCAACCCCTGCTCGATAACATTAGAATGGTTGCCGAGACAAATCAGGTTGTTGAAACGATCGAGTCTACACCACGCACAGATGGCACCCTCGGCGAATTTTTAGTATATAAGTTTCCGATTGCCAATGCATCTGGGCAACGCCTGGTAGGAGGGGTTGCAGTTGACATCACCGAACGCGAACGCGCCCTTCGTGAACGCCAGCTTGCTGAACTTGCCCTGCAAGAGCGCAGTGAACGACTCAAACTGCTTTCTGAAACAACCAGTGATTTGCTTTCAACGGAGCGCCCCTTGGATCTAATGAACAGCTTGTTCAGCAAACTCTCGGCGCAGATGGATTTGCATTTTTACTTCCACTATCTAATCGATACACATGAAAATAAGCAGAAATTTCGGTTAGTAGCTTGGAACGGCATTACTGATGAAGTATTTAAAACAATTGAATACCTGGAATTTAATCAAGGGATGTGCGGACTAGTGGCGCAAGAACGCCATCAAATTGTCGTCAATGATGTGCTGCACTCTAGCCATCCAAATGCCCAAATCCTTCATCCTTTTGGAATCACAGCCTATGCCGGTCAACCGTTAATTGCTCAGGGAAAGCTGCTTGGTGTCCTCTCCTTTGCCAGCCGCACCCGTACCCACTTCACTTCTGGAGAAATTGCCTTGCTGCAAGCAACCTCCGATCAGGTGGCGGTTGCTCAGGAACGCGCTGAGTTGATGGCTTCGTTACAGCAGCAAAAAGAGCAGTTAGTCCAAGCTAACCGGATCAAAGATGAATTTTTGGCCGTTCTTTCCCACGAACTTCGCACACCGCTAAACCCGATCCTGGGATGGTCGAAGTTACTGCAAACTAAAAAGTATGATCAAGCAACCACCACTCGTGCCCTCGAAACCATTGAGCGCAATGCCAAGCTTCAGACGCAATTAATTGAAGATTTGCTGGATGTCTCTCGAATTTTGCAAGGTAAACTCAGCCTGAATATTGCTCCTGTGAATCTGGAAAGTGCGATCGCAGCAGCAATAGAAACTGTACGTCTAGCGGCTGAAGCCAAATCGATTCAGATTAACACTATCCTTGAACCAAATATCGGTCAAGTAACTGGTGATTCAGGTCGCTTGCAGCAAGTTATCTGGAATCTACTTTTTAATGCGATTAAGTTTACACCCCAAGGTGGACAGGTAGAAATCAGTTTACAGTCACTTGGCTCTCAGGCTCAACTTCGAGTTAGTGATACAGGTAAGGGGATTAGCCCAGATTTTTTACCTTATGTATTTGACTACTTTCGACAAGCTGATGGTGCAACTACCAGGAAATTCGGCGGACTGGGATTAGGATTAGCTATTGTTCGTCACATTGTAGAGCTACATGGGGGCACAGTTCAGGTAGAAAGTTTGGGTGAACAACAGGGAGCAACCTTTACAGTCGTGCTACCGCTGATCAAGATTTATCTAAATAGCCACGACAGTGAGCAACAACCTGATGATTCGCCTGATCTAAATGGGGTAAAAGTTCTGCTTGTGGATGATGAGCGTGATACGCGAGAGTTAATTGCTTTCATTTTGGAGCAATCAGGCGCGGTAGTAATGCAGGCCGCATCGGCTGTGGAAGCATTACGAGTGATGCCTCAGTTCCAGCCAAATCTGCTATTAAGCGACATTGGAATGCCGGAAGTAGACGGCTATATGCTGATGCGTCAAATCAGAGCCATGTTACCAGAGATGGGAGGGACAATTCCAGCGATCGCTCTCACAGCTTACGCAGCTGAGGTTGATTATCAACAAGCAATTGCTGCCGGATTTGAGCAGCATATCACCAAACCAGTAGAGCCTGCTAAATTAATTCGAGCGATCGCAAACTTGATTTGCAGTTGTAATCAATCTGCAAACTAACTTACAACCCTTGGAAGCTCGAAAAAAGACATAATTAACTCAGAGACGAATGGCACGCTTGAAAAGCCGGAACACTTGTTGTTTAAGCAGTTTGTAATTGCTTATGTAATTCATGCCGGGCTTTTGTCATTAGGGCGTAAGCTTTTAGACGTGACTTATCTGAGGTAGAGAGGGGTGAAGTTTTTGACTAATGACTAATGACTAATTTTGAGAATTTACGTAACTGCCTAGCTAGTAGTAATAGAGGAAAGGAAAACAGAGACATTACCTTCTAAAGCATCAGTAATAACTTCGAGGAGATTAAGACCATG
>NZ_JBALCO010000149.1:0-80716 GCF_036919595.1 Nostoc sp.
TCGCAGCAATTTACAACTACGAGTTAAGTTTAGCTGTCTCAAAATTCCAAACCCCCACCATAACATAAAACTTATTTTGCAAGAGGTCTAATGTCCAATAGAAGCGCGATCGCCTAGCATAGCCCGTCACTTCCAACAGCTATTAGAACAAAGTGATACACCAGTTCCACCCCTACCTTGGAATAATCTTGAGCATCCCCCCAATCAGCTTAGTTTATGGTCTTGAAAGGTAGGGCGCAAGGGACAGAGGGATTAGGGGAATAGTCCCACAGAATGAAATTACTAATTTTTTAACTTTTACAAGATATCTAATGTTTAGTAATTAAAAAAAAGAGCGATAATTAGTGTTGCGATACTTTTCTGTTTAAGCTTCATACTGCTTTCTCCTTGACAAAAAGGGTAATAGCCCTATTTTTTAAATGGCGATCAGGGTTTAAGTAATGCATGAATATATCTAACAGAAAAGTATTGATTTTTAATGTGTATTTTATTTCAGCGATTTTTTTGATAGCAGTTACATCAAAGGAGGTTGAGATGAATCGTCTTCTTTATGAAAGTTCAGTCTCATACAAAGGATATCTCATCATTCCATTTGTTTTTGGGCAAGCTGATAATTACGAGATTTATTCGTATAAATTGCTATCTGAGATTGGGCACAGAAACCAATTTCATAAAGCAGAAAACCCAGCCAAAATCTATGGAAGTGGCGTTAGTAATATCGTTGATATTGCTAAAGAACATATTGATATTGCTCAAAATTCCGAGTTTATTCATCAGGGGGATAGTTTTAAGTCTCGCTACATTTATCGGAACAATTTGATTATCATCTTCCTAGAAGGGGACAAATGTTTTTATGACCATTACCCACCAGAGTTATTAAATAATATTGCAGCTCCAAAATTATTCAAATCCGAATATGAATGTCTGAGTTGGATTAAGCAAGGGCTTAATGGACGACATGTGTGGCAAAGAACTATTTGAATAAAGCAGGAGTTATCCAATTTTAGATTTTGAATTTTGGATTGAAGAGAAATCTAAAATTGGCAGAGTTAGGAGTAAAACAAGCTTAACATCTTGTTTTCACCTCGTTCCCAGCCTCTGACTGGAAACGAGGTTTTATGGGGATTCTAGGGTTTTTAAATGGTTGCTCTATTTACGCCGTGTTGTACTAGCTAGAAAGAGACTCAGCAAAGAAAATTGTTTCGTCCCGTGGCTGTTCTTTGCTAATACGTTCGACTTTTCGCTGACAATAGCCACAGAGAAAATAAAAGCGAACGCTATCGGTGTCGGGTTTAATCTAATTTAACTAAACGCGATCGCACCTTTAGCGTACTGAGTGGAAGTGATATCGCACTCAAGGACTTGAGCGTGTCTGCTGAAGCGCTGGGTAGCACGGTAGTTCCCATTGTTCAAATCCAATACTAGGGAAATTATTAAAATTTCAAGTTTAAAGTGAGTAAAATGTAAGTACGTGATATACTACGTCTCTGACTTACCCTGGTTTTATGGCACTGCCAATTGTTGCAATTATCGGACGCCCAAATGTGGGCAAATCCACCCTGGTTAATCGACTCGCCGGGGAACAAACGGCGATTGTCCATGATGAACCGGGAGTGACACGCGATCGCACTTACATGCCAGCTTTCTGGAATGGTCGCGAATTTTTAGTGGTAGATACTGGTGGTTTAGTTTTTAATGATGATACCGAATTTTTACCACTGATTCGCCAACAGGCAATGACAGCGCTTGCAGAAGCGTGTGCCGCTATTTTTGTAGTAGATGGTCAAGCAGGCCCCACATCGGCAGATTTAGAAATCGCCGAATGGATGCGCCAACAACGCGTACCTGTGCTACTAACTGTAAATAAATGTGAATCCCCAGAACAAGGCTTAATCCAAGCTGCCGAATTTTGGGAATTGGGATTGGGCGAACCCCACGCCATTTCCGCGATTCATGGCAGTGGTACAGGAGAGTTACTCGATGAGTTAATTAATCACATCCCTGCTATTGAGGACATCCCAGAAACGAATGAAATCAAAGTAGCAATTGTGGGACGCCCGAATGTGGGCAAATCGAGCTTACTCAATTCTTTTGTCGGGGAAGAGAGGGCAATTGTTAGCCCAATTTCCGGCACCACCCGCGATGCTATTGATACCGTCATTGAACGAGACGGACAAAGTTACCGCTTGATTGACACCGCTGGCATTCGCAAAAAGAAACACATAGAATACGGTACAGAATTCTTTAGTATTAACCGTGCTTTCAAAGCGATTCGCCGCGCGGACGTGGTTTTATTAGTACTAGATGCCGTAGATGGAGTCACTGAGCAAGACCAAAAATTAGCTGGGCGGATTATCGAAGAAGGTCGAGCTTGCATCATCGTCGTTAATAAGTGGGATGCTGTCGAAAAAGACTCTTACACAATCTACGATTACGAAAAAACTCTGCAATCACGGTTACATTTTACCGAATGGGCAGAAACAATCTTTGTGAGTGCCTTGTCAGGACAACGGGTAGAAAAAATTCTAGAGTTGGTGAAAACGGCGGCTGAATCACACAAACGCCGTGTCAGCACATCAGTTATTAACGAAGTCTTAACAGATGCCGTCAGTTGGCATTCACCGCCAGCATCCCGTGGTGGGCGTCAAGGCAAGATTTATTATGGTACACAAGTAAGTAGCCAACCACCAACGATCGCCTTATTTGTTAATGATTCCAAACGCTTTAACGACAACTACCGCCGCTACATTGAACGCCAATTCCGGCAACAGCTAGGATTCAAGGGCACGCCAATGATTTTACTGTGGCGGAGTAAAAAAGTCCGTGATGCCGAAATTGGTAATGTTAATAGAGCAACTCGCGTAAAATTAAGTTAGGAGTACAGACGCGATTAATCGCATCTGTACAGGAGTTATGAGTTAAAGTCAGAATTGCTTGCTAACTATAGAATCCTATCGACTTGAGTTGATAGCGGTACAAGGTGAAAGTTATGAGAGTTAAAGTTAAAACTCCTAACTCTTCACTCCTAACTCCTAACTTTAAAATGGATTTATTGCGATCGCTGCCACTTGGACTTTATTTAGAACAACCCCAAACTTGGCTGCATAAAATCGATCCGCGAGTCAAGTTCGCCTGGTTAATGAGCTTTTTAACAAGCTATATTTTGGCTAACATCTCTTGGCGGGTGCTACTGGTGGTAGTATTAATTATTGCCACCTTGATTGCCAGAATTCCTCGACGAGTATGGCAGCAGCAAATGGGTTGGCTGTTAATGCTATCATTCTTTGTCTTAGCGATCGGAGCGATCAGTCCTGATGGAATGGGTGTAGATTATCAGCCACGCGTAGGCGTCGTAGCTTGTGTTCCAAATGAAGTAGAAAACAACAACAAGAGTCAGAAGACACAAGTTGAGACAAAAGACAACGACAAGAGTCAGAAGACACGAGTTAAGACAAAAGATAACGACAAGAGTCAGAAGACACGAGTTAAGACAGAAGACAACGACAGGGTATTTCAGGAATGCCTAGATCGAGAGCAAGTAGTTGAGGAAAACAAATACTACGTGCTATTTCACAAAGGCCCAGTGAAAGTAACTCGCTATTCCTTGGATTTGGCAGTACGCCTGAGTACACTTATATTTACCGTGATTTACAGCACTAACTTGTATCTGTTGACAACCGCACCAGAAGAAATTACATCTGGCATAGAAAGCCTGATGCAACCCCTGCGACGCCTGAAGTTGCCTGTCACAGAAATTACTTTAACTTTAACCTTGTCCTTGCGCTTTATTCCCCTGGTATTAGAAGAAGTACAAAACTTATTTCGCTCCGTGATGACAAGGGCAATTAATTGGAAAAAGCTAGGATTGAAAGGAGGATTCAAAGTTTGGATGACAGTAGCAGAGAGACTGTTAGAAAATCTGCTCTTACGAGCCGATCAAATGGCGAATGCAATGATGGTGAGGGGTTTTACTAGTCCCAATGAGCATCGAGTGCAGTGGCACGACTTACGATTAAAAGGGCGTGACTGGCTTGCTATTGCAACTTTAATTTTATTTTGGGGAATACGGCTAGCTATAGGAACTCAGGTCTAATTTTGCGCCGAGAAAATGGTAATAGGTAATAGGTAATTGCATTTTGTCAGGGGTCAGTAGTCGTAGTTATTTGTACTCACTGCTGAAAACTGTTGACTAACTATTGACAACGCTTCTAAACAGTATGACCAAACCTTGGTATTGGCGATCGCTACCCTTAGAAAAGCGCACAGGTTCGGAAGTTTTTGCTACTCTTTTTCGCCCCACCGCCGCACCGGGAATTGCTACCCTACTAGAAAGTCCCTATCCAACGCCAATCGACCATCCTCAACTTAACCAATATTCTATCTGTGCAGGCGCTCCTCGCCTAGTAGATGGCATCCCACAGATATGGATACCAGAAGTAGGAGAGGTTTTTCCCTTCCTAGAAAAGTTGTTACAGCAAGGAGTAGCAGGCGATAAGGAGGAATTTACTCCCCCTACTTCCTATATCCCCTTTACTGGCGGTTGGTTGGGTTGGCTAGGTTACGATGTGGCATGGGAAATTGAACAGTTACCCCGTAATAAAATTGATCCCCTGCCCTTTCCCATAGCTTTTTGGTACGAACCAGATTGTTTTGCCGTTTTGGATCATGTACAACAAATTCTTTGGCTAGCCGCCAGTGATGCAAGTGGACTCAATGAGTTAGAAAAGAAGTTAGCAAAGAAAGACGCGGGGAAAGAATTTTCAGTGTCTCTCTGTGGCCGCATCCCCGTGTCCTCTTCGGTCCCCCTGTTTTTGACATCTCAAGCAGATTATGAAACAACTGTCAACCAGGTGAAAAAATATATTCAAGCTGGAGACATCTTTCAAGCAAATCTTTCATTGCGATTTCAAGCGTCTACATCGGCTTCTGGTTGGGAAATTTACCAAGCCTTGCAAAAGATCAATCCTTCACCTTTTGCCAGCTATTGGCAAACGCCTTGGGGGGAAGTGATCAGTTGTTCACCGGAACGGTTAGTAATGTTGCAAAATCGGCAAGCCGAAACCAGACCGATCGCCGGAACGCGATTGCGTGGTGTTACTCCAGAACAAGATATGCAACTGGCTCAAGATTTACTCAGCAACACTAAAGAACGTGCAGAACACATCATGCTAGTGGATTTAGAACGCAATGATTTAGGGCGAGTTTGTGAATGGGGAACGGTTACTGTTGACGAATTGCTGACAATTGAGCGATATAGCCATGTGATGCATCTTGTCAGCAACATCAAAGGTACTTTAAAAGGCGAATGCACTACCATTGATTTGATTCGCGCCACGCTCCCAGGTGGCACAATTACAGGTTGTCCTAAAGTCCGTTGCATGGAAATTATTGAAGAATTAGAACCTGTGCGGCGCAGCTTGTTCTACGGTTCTTGTGGCTATTTAGATTGGCGTGGTCATTTAGATTTAAATATCTTAATCCGCACCCTGCTACTAGCTCCCGCATCTCAACAAGGTGGGGGAGCAGGGAAGGGAGGGGAAGCAAATTTTTCTTCATCTTCCTCATCTCCCTACTCAAGACTCATCCCCCAGCACTCAGCACTCAACATTGTCTGGGGACAAGTTGGTGCGGGAATTGTCGCAGACAGCGATCCTGAGAGAGAATGGTATGAATCTCTGCACAAAGCTCAGGCACAACTTGCAGCACTGAGAATGCTAGATAATCAATAGAAGATAGTTTTCTTTGCTGTCTCCACTCTCCACTCCCCTATTCTGTTAGCTATTTTGTGCCATTGGGCAACAATTGTGGCAGTATAGAAAGAAGTCGAAAAGTTCGCTGTTACCGTTGGGAACTTCAAAGGGTGTTTTTCCTGGCAACGCCGAACTTCGACAATAGGATTAGGACTATTTTGTGCCTTGTCCCTACAGATTGGTAAATTGAAGTCACCAAAGCAGATGGTGATGTTTATCAACCAGCCTCTACTCTGTAGAATCTACCCTTTGCGGCTTCTGTTGTACCATTTCGCTTCACTACCACTAGCTTCATCTGCCCATTAGGAACTAGATCAAGGTCTTCGTAACCGCAGTTTTGCATTTTAAGCAAATATTCAGGCGAATGTTGGTATTATCGTCTGAATGTTTGGAATTCACTGCGAAAAGATATACATACTCCCACCTTGACTCTTAAATGAATCCAGAAAACGCAGAAACTTACATAAACCATCCAACTTGGGGTTTACTCTACAAAATCTGTATGGTTGATGAGAACCAGGATTTGTTCACCACACTTTATGCCCAGCGCTTATTTTTTTTGGTAGCAAATGACGTTAAAGGTGTTAAATTCCAGTCTCTAGGACGTACTGAGGCTAGAATGATGTTGGAAAATCGCTTACGTACCCTGCGTCGCAGTGGACAATCTCAGGAGTACGATCAGCTTCAGAGTGTTTTCCAACGCACCTTCCAATGAGCAGTTCGATTTACGAACGTATTGTTTCCATTCGCTCCTCACTGCCAACTTCAGTCCGATTGATTGCTATTAGCAAGCAAGTTTCTGCCCAGGCCATTCGGTCTGCCTATGTCGCAGGAATTCGTGATTTTGGGGAGAGTCGTATCCAAGAAGCCGCCAGCAAACAAGCCGAGTTGCAAGACTTACCGGATATTACCTGGCACTTTATTGGACATTTGCAAAGCAATAAAGCCAAAAAAGCCATCGAGCAATTCCCTTGGATTCACTCCGTCGATAACTTGAAGCTGGCACAGCGCTTAGATCAATTGGCGCAACAGCTAGGAGTGAGTCCCCAGGTTTGCCTGCAAGTGAAAATTCTCCCCGATCCCAACAAGTCCGGTTGGAGTGTGCCAGAACTTTTGGCTGATTTACCCACACTCAATCAATACAAAAGTTTACAAATTCAAGGTTTGATGACAATTCCGCCTTCAGGATTAAATGCTCCGGAAATTTTGAATGTGTTTAATCTCAATCGTGAGCTAGCAAAAAAAATCCAGGAGCAAAACTGGTCACACATTAAAATGCAGCAACTATCTATGGGTATGTCAGGCGACTACGAACTGGCAGTGCAAGCAGGCGCAACGATGGTACGATTAGGAACAATATTGTTTGGCGATCGCTCTTAGCCTATTGATCATCAGCCTTGGAGGTCAGTATTAATAGAGATCAGGATTTGATGACAAGAATTTTGTAACAGACTGGTGCAATTGGAAACAAAGGATATAGTATTGACAAGAGCAATCGCCAAGGGAAAATGGGGTATAAAGAACTTACCTTCGGAGAAACCTTAGGATATAATCTTGACTCATTATTATGTTTAGGCGATGCACAGACCTTTCCAAGAAGTGTCAGTTCATCGCCAAAACCCGTAGTATAGGCTACAAATCAGCAATACACTTGCTGAAGTATGCACCGATGTAGCGTAGTTTACCGCCGTAGGCATCGCTCCTAGTTCAATCAATCCTAAGCCAAGTAAAAACAGGCTATTCGCACCAGGAGAGTACACACACAATGAACAACATCTTTTCCAAACTCAGAGACTTTGTGGGTCTAAATGAGCAAGTGGAATACGAGTATTACGAAGAAGAACCAGAAACAGATAATAATTACCAAAATCTGTATCAGCAAGAAAATCCTCAACCAGCACCACAAGAGAGCGCAACCGCTCAAAATCGACGCTGGCGGGAACCAGTGCCTACAATGGGAGATGATATAGCAGCAGGTTCAAAGCCAATGGGGAATGTGATTGGTATGCCAGGAGCAATTAACGGAATTTCGGAAGTTTTAGTCCTCGAACCACGCACCTTTGAAGAAATGCCCCAGGCAATTCAAGCGCTGCGAGAACGCAAGTCAGTAGTATTAAATCTGACAATAATGGACCCAGATCAAGCTCAACGAGCAGTAGATTTTGTTGCAGGTGGTACTTACGCACTAGATGGACATCAAGAGCGCATCGGTGAGAGCATCTTCTTGTTTACGCCAAGCTGTGTCCAAGTTAGCACCCAAGGTGGCGTTCTTCATGAAGTACCACAACCACCAGCCCGTCCGTCTCGTCCTACAGGTTCTCCAAATCAAACCTGGGGCAACGAAACCAACCGGATGGCACAATAAAGTTAAATTAGTTGTTAGTCCTTTGTCCTTTGTCATTTGTCGTGGGTTTTAATCATAATGACAAATGACAAACGACTAATGACTAATGACGCTTACGGGTGACGCTACGCACAGTTGTTAACGCTACGCAACTCTTAGAGACGCTGCGTGAACGCTAAGGCCAGTCACTCATGGGAAGCAACTGCGGTGGACAGGTTCCCCGGCATAAAGGAGGCAGTGCGCCCAAGCGGTTTCTCGACTTGTCCCTTGTGCCTCTCCTGTCTTGAGAAGCAACTGCCGTAAAGTGGCGTGGCAACCCCCTCTCCAGAGCGCTGGCTCGTTAATGACTAATGATCAATGACTATAAAATTTGGCTTAATTGGTGGTGGGGTAATGGGAGAAGCGCTCTTATCCCGTTTAATTACCCGTGGAATTTATCAATCATCAGAAGTGATAATTAGCGAACCACTATCTTCACGTCTAGATTTTTTAAAACAGCAATACGATGTTGCTGTGACGAGAGATAATAGCCAGGTTTTCACCGCAGCAAAAGAAGTTGTCTTTTTGGCAGTGAAACCGCAGGTGTTTAGCGCGATCGCTCAAGAATTAGCAGATATTGAGATTGTTAATAGAGAACACTCACCCGTAATCATTTCCATCTTAGCGGGTGTGCCTTTAAGCCAGCTAGAAGCTGCATTTGTGCAATTGCCAGTTATTAGAGCAATGCCCAACACCCCAGCAACCGTGGGGGCGGGAATTACTGCAATTTGTTTAGGTGCATACACCAGCCCCAAGCACCACCAAATAGCACAGCAAGTTTTTTCTGCTGTGGGGGAAGTGGTAGAAGTGTCAGAAGGGTTGATGGATGCTGTTACAGGGCTATCTGGTAGCGGCCCGGCTTACGTGGCGCTCTTGGTAGAAGCACTTGCTGATGGTGGAGTAGCCGCAGGTTTACCTAGAACAATTGCCAATCAGCTAGCCTTGCAAACCGTATTGGGCACAGCGAAACTGTTGGAGTCAACCAAACTGCACCCAGCAGAACTCAAAGATCGGGTTACCAGTCCTGGTGGTACAACCATTGCGGGGATTGCCAAGCTAGAACAGGCAGGATTTCGTTCAGCTTTAATTGAAGCAGTAAAAGCTGCCACAGAGCGATCGCAAGAGCTGGGAAAATGAAAAATGGGGCATAGCGTATGGGAAATGAAGACTCAGGAAAAGTTTTCAATGCCCAATACTTTGACGCCGCTGGTTACTGAGCGTAGCCTAAGTATCAGTACAAGTGCCCAATGCCCAATGCCCAATTCCCAAATCCCCCTAACGAAGTTGACAAAAGACTCGTTAGTATAGTAAACAATCTGGTTGCAAATGTGATTGAGTGAATTATCCTGCGCCGTCTCCAGAACTTGACTTAGGGTCTATATTTCCCTTTGAACTGGATCAGTTTCAAAAAGAAGCGATCGCGTCCCTGAACGCCGGACGCTCCGTAGTCGTGTGTGCCCCCACAGGTTCGGGCAAAACATTAATCGGGGAATACGCCATTTATCGCGCCCTGTCGCGAGGAAAACGTGTATTTTATACTACTCCCCTAAAAGCGCTGTCGAACCAAAAATTACGTGACTTTCGAGAAAAATTTGGGTTTGATCAAGTCGGACTGTTAACTGGAGATGCTTCCATTAATAGGGATGCACCGATTTTGGTGATGACTACAGAAATTTTCCGAAATATGCTCTATGGCACACCCATTGGGCAAATTGGCATCTCATTAGTAGACGTTGACGCCGTGATCCTTGATGAGTGCCACTACATGAATGATCGCCAGCGCGGTACAGTTTGGGAAGAATCAATCATCTATTGTCCTCGGGAAGTGCAACTGGCAGCCCTCTCAGCAACTGTTGCCAACAGCGATCAACTCACCGACTGGCTAAATCGCGTTCACGGTCCAACAAACCTGATTTACTCCGATTTTCGCCCAGTCCCCTTGGAATTTCACTTTTGCAATCCCAAAGGGTTATTTCCCCTGCTGAATGATAGCAAAACCAAAATTAACCCCCGTCTTCAGAAGAAGAAGGGGAGAGGGGGAGAAAGGGAGAAGGGGAGAAGTGGTAGACCGGAGGCTCCTGGCATCATTTATACCTTGAGCCAGTTAGAGCAACGAGATATGCTACCAGCGATTTACTTTATCTTCAGCCGCCGGGGATGTGATAAAGCGGTGGCAGAAGTGGGTGATTTATGGCTGGTAAATAATGAAGAGTCCCAGATTTTGCGCCAACAAATTGATGACTTTTTAGTCCGCAATCCCGAAGCAGGGCGTTCTGGACAAATTGCACCCCTATACCGAGGAATTGCCGCTCACCACGCCGGAATTTTACCTGCTTGGAAAGCACTGGTAGAAGAACTATTTCAGCAGGGGCTGATTAAAGTAGTATTTGCCACTGAGACACTAGCAGCCGGAATTAATATGCCCGCCCGGACAACGGTAATTTCTACCCTTTCCAAGCGTACCGACACTGGACACCGCCTGTTGAATGCTTCCGAATTCTTGCAAATGGCGGGACGGGCAGGCCGCCGGGGGATGGATAAACAAGGTCATGTGGTGACAGTCCAAACTCCCTTTGAAGGAGCCAAAGAAGCCGCGTATTTGGGAACATCCAAGCCAGACCCCCTAGTAAGCCAGTTTACGCCCAGTTATGGCATGGTACTCAATTTGCTGCAAACTCACACCCTAGAGCAAACCAGGGAACTCATAGAACGCAGCTTTGGGCAGTACATGGCTACCTTGCATTTAAGACCAGAATATGACGAGATTGCCGAACTGGAAACACAATTAGCTCAACTTCATGAGCAAATCGCCGCAGTTGATGAAAATGAACTGGCTGTTTATGAGAAATTGCGGCAACGCCTGAAAGTGGAACGCCAGATATTGAAAACCCTGCAAGAGCAAGCGCAGGATGATAGACAACAAGAATTGGGGATGATGTTGGGCTTTGCAGTCTCAGGAACTCTGTTGAGTCTTAAAGGCAAAAATATCACAGTGCCTTCACCTGTAACCGCAATCTTAGTGGGAAAATCACCTAGTTCTGGTCAAGCTCCTTACTTGGTATGCTTGGGGCACGATAACCGCTGGTATGTAGCAACAACAGGGGATGTAGTCGATTTGTATGCCGAACTGCCGCGAGTTGAAGTGCCACCTGATGTACTACCACCGCCAGAGATGCCCTTGAAACCAGGACAATCGCGCCGTGGTAGTCAAGAAACCTTTGCGATCGCTGGACGTATTCCCAATCCGATAGAATCTTTGTATCTGGCACCAGAAGTAACAGAACAACTCAGTCGCACTGCCGCCATCCAAGAGCAATTAGAAGCTCATCCCTTACATCAATCAGGCAATGCTGCCACGCTTTTCAAGCGTCGCGCCCGCTATGTCGAATTAGAAGCCGAACTCGAACAGTTGAAAGAGCAAGTAGAGCAACAGTCACAACGTCATTGGGAAGAATTTCTCAATTTAATTTCAATTCTGCAACACTTTGGCGCTTTAGATAACTTAGTCCCCACACAAT
This sequence comes from Nostoc sp., assembly GCF_036919595.1. Lineage (GTDB taxonomy): Bacteria > Cyanobacteriota > Cyanobacteriia > Cyanobacteriales > Nostocaceae > Nostoc. The sequence goes on from NZ_JBALCO010000149.1 coordinate 11,652, forward strand.
TAGGGCGAATCGCTGCCGCCATTCGAGGGGAGAATGAATTGTGGTTGGGTTTAGTATTCGCTAGTGGTGAATTGGACAACTTAGATCCACACCATTTAGCCGCCGCCGCTGCCGCTTTGGTGATGGAAACGCCTCGTCCAGATAGCAAGGTTAACTTTGAGCTTAGTAATGAAGTGGCAGAAGCCTTGAAAAAATTGCGGGGAATTCGCCACCAAATGTTCCACCGACAACGGCGGTATAACGTAGCGCTGCCTATATGGTTGGAATTTGAGTTAATTGCCATAGTGGAACAATGGGCGCTAGGAATGGAGTGGACAGAACTCTGCGAGAACACCACCTTGGATGAAGGCGATGTAGTGAGAATTTTACGGCGGACGTTGGATTTATTATCGCAAATCCCCCACGTTCCCCATTTGCCACACTCTTTCCAGCGTAATGCCCATCGGGCGATGCAGTTGATTGATAGATTCCCTGTGAATGAGGTGGTTGAATGAACAGAAAGCTCTTACGCACAGAGACTATTTGATAATTTCTTTGCGTGAAAGCCTCTGTCCATCTTTACCTCTTTTTCTCTATGTCCGTCTTCTTTGTCAACATTAATTTGAGGCCTTTGAAGTACTGCTACAAACTGCCCCAACAATGAATTTAGATTTGACCAAACAATAGTAGTAGCAAGTGGTTAAAAGTGCTTTTTTGGTTTCGTATATGTTTTATACGTGATTAATCACGTGTACGTAACAGAAGCTATAATCCCTGTCAACGCTTTTCAATCCTAATAAACCAAGTTTCCAGTACCCTGCAACTGTCGCAAAGAATTTATACACAATGGACAGTCACATCCAAATAACTGAATTGCCCGATCGCTTTCCGCATCAGTAAAGTTCAACATGGCAATATTCTGATCTGATACTGATGTGACAATAGTTGAGGAACGTGTAGATGAGGTATACGGTTGCTTTCTCTCTGAATCTCGAATGCACACAAAATCTTTTGCCCCATGTGGGTTAGTAATACAGGTACGACCGTCTTGTGTGTGCATTAATTTCTGTGTAATACTAGTACTAGCATGGGCAGGATGAAATACTGCCAGCGTAGACATCATCGACACGAAAATAGAGGAACTGGAAAGCAAATTCAGGATAATTTTTTTGTTCATAGATTTGCTTGAGAAAATTGTCTACTAGTTTAGGGTATTATATTCACTTTCAAACTTCAAGTGAATTTTCCCTAAGAATAGCTAGCTTGACACTTGTTAGTCAACAAAGTTCCGTATCTACCCAGTTTGAGTACAAAGTAGTTGCTATAGCAGAATTCACAAGTCAAGCAGGCTTTATGTCTAAATTTGATTCCTAACCTAAGTTGTGTACTTCACAAAATTTAAATCTGCTGTATATTCCTAACAATTCTATTTCGTTATATACATAAACCGTCTATAACTCAAGTTCCAGTCTAATAACTAAAGTCTGTTTTAACGGACTATAAACTTTTCTCAGTCGTCTTTACACGACTTTCACGATTAAACTGATGAATTCATTCTGAAGTGAGCTAGATAAGAATGAAATAGCTCTGATATTCCAAGATAGTGATTGTTTGCTTGATGTTAAGTATAAGGGCTTAATTAAATTAAAGCTCGTAGTCAGCGCCTCTAGTACAGCACGGCGTAAATAAGCAGACCATTGAAAAGCCCTAAAGAGCTTATTCCATATACTTTTGACTTTTGACTTTTGCCTTGCGGCTCTAGCCCTTTAAAATCTTATACAGAGCGATAAATCTCTGACTACGAACAAAAACTATATCTGATATTATTCTATACAATTATGAACTGCTATCGTTATCTTTACAAAATTAAAAATCTTGATTTTAACTAAAAGATAGGACAAATATTTAATAATAAATATGATATAGATTCTCATTCTAAAATTATCAACTTGTAAAAACTTATTTTTTTGATTACATTTGAAAAAAGGCTCATATATCAAGTAATTTACTAGCCTCAACAAAAAAAATGAAGCAGAAAGTACATTTAGAATCATCAGGTTGTTTCAACTGTGAACATGACCATCACGAGAATCATAACCATGATCATAATCACAATCATCATGAGAATCATAACCATGATCACGATCACGATCACGGTGGAGAATTAAATCTGAAAAATGAGGTATTACCTTTGGTAGTGATTTTAAGTTTATATGCACCTGGTGTAATTTTTGAAAATCAATTACACAATACATTCTACTCAATAGGTGAATATTTACTTTTTATCCCTGCTTATTTATTAAGTGGATGGAGTGTTTTAAAAACTGCTGGGCGCAATATACTCAGAGGTAGAGTATTTGATGAAACATTTTTGATGGCAGTAGCGACATTAGGGGCGATCGCAATTCATAAATTACCCGAAGCTGTCGGAGTCATGCTATTTTATAAAATTGGGGAATTATTTCAAGATATTGCCGTTAGTCGTTCTCGTAATTCTATTAAAGCTTTATTAGAAGTTCGCCCAGACTATGCCAATATCCAAATAGACGGAGAACTCAAGAAAGTATCGCCAGAAACAGTAAAGATTGGGGATATTATCGTTGTCAAGCCTGGAGAAAAGATTCCTTTAGATGGTGAGATTATAGATGGTAATTCGCAAGTTGATACATCTGCATTAACTGGAGAATCTGTACCGCGAACGGTGAGGCTGGGAGAGACAGTTTTAGCTGGGATGATCAATAAAATGGGTGTTCTCAAGATTAAAGTAACAAAACTTTTTGATGAATCTTCCATTGCTAAGATATTAGACTTGGTGCAAAATGCCAAAAGTAAAAAAGCAGAAACAGAGAAGTTTATTACTAAATTTGCCCGATATTATACGCCAATAGTAGTTTTTACATCTATAGCAGTTGCTTTGTTACCTCCTTTGTTGATTTCTGGCGCAACTTCTTCAGAATGGGTTTATCGGGCCTTAATTTTATTAGTTATTTCCTGTCCGTGTGGACTAGTTATCAGTATTCCATTAGGTTACTTTGGAGGTGTGGGAGGTGCTGCTAAACGTGGTATTTTGGTTAAAGGCTCTACGTTTTTAGATAGTTTAAATGCAGTTAATACAGTTGTTTTTGATAAAACCGGAACGTTAACTAAAGGAGTCTTTAAAGTAGCAGAAATAGTACCACAGAATGGCTTTGATGAACAAGAATTGTTGCAATTGGCAGCCAAACTAGAATCGCATTCAAATCATCCTATTGCCCAATCTATCCGCAATGCTTATGGTGAAAAAATAGATGCATTTGATGTGAGAGATTATGAAGAAATAGCAGGTTATGGAATTAGAGCCAAGGTTGAAAATCAGGTGGTAATAGCGGGAAGCGATCGCCTATTGCATAGAGAGAAGATTGCTCATGATAATTGCCAGTCAGAGGGAACAGTTATTCATCTAGCAGTGGATAATATTTACGCTGGGTATATTGTCATTGCTGATGAACTTAAAGAAGATGCGAGACACGCTATTCAAGCACTCAAGCGAATAGGTGTAGAGAAAACAGTAATGTTGACAGGAGATAATCAAGCGATCGCCTCCCAGATAGCTCAACAGCTTGGCATAGATACTTATGAAGCAGAGTTACTACCTGAAGAAAAAGTCAATGCCATTGAGAAGTTACTTAGCAGCGCCGGTAAGCATGGTAAAGTTGCTTTCATTGGGGATGGTATTAATGACGCGCCAGTGATTGCTAGAGCAGATGTTGGTATGGCAATGGGTGGGTTAGGCTCAGATGCAGCCATAGAGACTGCTGATATTGTGATCATGACAGATGCACCATCAAAAGTGGCAGAAGCAATACAAATTGCTAGAAAAACAAGGCAAATTGTTTGGCAAAATATTGGGTTTGCTTTAGCAATTAAAGTTGTATTTATTGGATTGGGTATTTTCGGGATAGCAACAATGTGGGAAGCTGTCTTTGCTGATGTCGGAGTAGCAATGCTTGCAATTTTCAACGCAACTAGAGCGATGAAATAAAATTCTTGGGAAATCAGGAATTCATAATTGGGAAATTGTATAAGTTAAAACTAAAGAGTAAGGAGTTATTTATTTAACGCTTCTTACTCATATTCTGCTACCCCAAATGGAACCCATGAATTCATCAATCAAAGGCATTGCTACAGCTACTTTAGCTTTACTGCTAAACTATTCAGCAAACCCAGCCTTTGCACTACCCCAGCAAATTAATCATCCAGTGACCGTTGCTAAATCGCAACCATTAACAGACACCTTGATTGTTCCTGGGGAAAGAGTGGGGCCGATTACACGCAAAACCACCAAGCAAGATTTAGTGAAGCTGTTTGGTGCATCCCATCTCGTTGATAAAACCATTTCTGGTGCTGAAGGAATGGGTAGTTTTGCAGCTACTCACTTAAATCTAAATCAGGGGCGATCGCTGTTGGTAGTTTGGAGTGATAATACTCGTACTAAACCTCTAGATGTGCGTAACTTGGGTTCAGCTTGGAAAACTCGCGAAGGTATCGGTGTCGGAACCCCCTTGAGCGAGTTACACAAGAAATTAGGTAACTTTAAACTTTATGGATTGGCGTGGGACTACGGCGGTACTATTTTGTTGGATAGTAGTAAATTATCCCGCTATCAAGGCAAACTGATTTTACGAGTAGACACGGCTCCCAATGCTTACGAAAAGTTCCCTGATGACTACCAAGCAGTTTCTGGGGACAGTACTTTTTCCTCCAGCAATCCCCACTGGAAACCTCTGGGAATCAGGCTAGCACAAATTATTGTTGTATTGAATGCAAGTGAGTAGTAGTATGCTAAACATTAGTTTGCTTGCTAGGGCGTAGAGAGACTATGGAGACGACGTTCTTATACTAAGTCTGGAACTGGTAAATTACTGACAGAATAAATTACGTAAGTGACATCTAATGTCGCAATCATGTTTTAGCTATTGAAACCAGACACAGTAAACCATATTGCTAAATCGATAATCTGGCTAGTCGTCTTGAGTTAAGATTATTGACTCAAAAAGTACCTGGATGTCCTCTGAGCAGCATTTACAGCACAAACGCTATCCATTACAGGAGCATTATAACCTGGTAGCCCAGAAGTTAAAAAGGTTGCGTCGTGATTATGCGATCGCAGCAGATACTCTCATTTGCTTGCAATTAGAAAAGCAAATTGAACAAACTGAAGCTGAACTAAACGAATTGGCTCAACAGCTTGATGATCTCGAACGAGCTTTATTGAGACTCATTCAGTAGGAGCCTTTCTAATCCACATCAGATACTGGCGCAAATTTAAGCGCGTCTAGTCTGTTTTTTACTACAAACCCCTTGTTTTCTCGCCTATCAACACTCAATGGCAGAGAACAAAGGGCATAATAATGTTCAAAGCCTGTTTGGTGTGCATCAGATTCCAAGCGATAACCGTATTTGAGATTTGCTCGACGAGGTAGAACCATCTCAGATATTTCCGATGTTTTGGGAGATTTTCAAAGTGTTGGAGCAAACGGATCACTTATCAGGTTTTTGGTGATTCAAGATATGATTTAAAGTTAGATCCCGAAAGGGTTTTACAGTTTTCTGTTATCTATTTTGCGGCACAGTTGCCGAAACATTTGTGCCAGTTGCGTAAGTCCTGCCTCAGTTGCCAATATTACCTTAAACGGCCTAAGCTAGCTTTAGCCAAAGGGACTTCTCGTTTAATGTCTTGGATTGAGCATAAGATGGATTTTAGTCAAACTCTAAGTCAGAAAAGTAATGCCATTATTGAACAATGGGTAAAAGCAGTTTACCAGGATGAACAAATCGAAGCTACTAAAGAGCTAACTTTTAAAGCTGTACAAGATAGCTTACCGCGCATTTTGAAAGCATTAGCAACAGTACTTTCTGAATCAGCAACCAGCGATTTACAGACGGTAGTGGATGCAAGCCTGGAACACGGCACACTTCGCGCTGAACAAGGATTTGAGCCAGCAGAAATTGCACGAGAGTATCGTTTACTCAGAGTTGTGATTTTTTCTTTTTTAGAAGAAGATTTATTAAATGCGTCTCCGCAAGAGGTATTACGGGCGGTTTGCCTGATTGATATGATAATTGATGAAGCGATCGCCCGTTGTTTTCACAGTTATACTCAAGGGCGAATACAAGAGTTTAAACAAGTGCAAAGTCAGTTGCAGTTGACTAACCAAGAACTAACTCGTTTAGTTCGTGCCGGTAAAGAAGGTCTATCTCATTTGGCTCACGAAATGAAAACGCCCCTAACTTCAATTATTGGTTATGCAGACTTATTTTTACGTCAGCAGCGTCAACAAGCAGAACTTAAGGATTCTTATACAAATCTTGAAAGTATCGAGCGAGTCCTCAAGAATGGTAGGCTTCTTGTCCGTTTAATCAACGATACTCTAGAAATTTCGCGTTATGATACTGGGCAAATGATATTGCAGCCAACTCTCACTAATGTACATGATTTAATCAACTTAGTTATAGAGATGATTGAACCGTTAGCGCAGTCCAAAGAATTATCTTTAGTAGTTGATTTTGATCGCGCTCCCAAGCAAGTTACTACAGATCCACTCCGGCTTCAACAAATTGTTACCAATTTGCTGAGTAATGCAATTCGCTATACACAAACAGGTTCAATTCTTTTAGAGTGCTGGATGGAATCTCAACAGCAGTGGGCTATCTCTGTTACTGATAGTGGTATTGGTATTTCCCCAGAGGCTCAAACACAAATCTTCAATCCCTATTTTCGTGCTGTAACTTATCCCCAAGTACAAAGTATTGATGGTACAGGATTAGGTTTAGCAATAGTCTCTCAATTTGTCCACTTAATGCATGGCGAGATTAAAGTAAATTCAGAGTTAGGAAAAGGTTCTACATTTACAGTATTTTTACCATCAGAACTGAGCGCTCAGATATAATACTAATTCGTAATTCGTAATTAAGATTTAGCAATCTAAATCATTCGGAAAAATCAATTATACATAAATAGTAACCCTTTAGGGGAGTACGCCTGCGGCGCACCCCCCAGTTATTGATAGGTAGTTCGTAGGAGCATCAGGCCCGCAGCACCCGTTTGTAGATAAAGTGTTAGATTTAGGCGATAATTTTCCCCTTGTTATTACGCAGGTGGAAGTAAATTTTTGCCTAGTAAAGCAGCAACTATTGAAACTAACCCATCTGCTACTAGCTTAACTGCTGGAGGGCGACGGCGATCGCAAAAAAAACTAGACGCACTTCAAGCAGAATTTGACATCCGCAGCGAGAAGTTTAAGCAGATGAAAAAAGCTGTAACAATTGAGGCTGGTACGACCGTTAAGTTTCAATTAGAACAGTAGCTTCTTGATGAAGAGGCAAAACTGGCACATCTTGGCAATGAACTGGATAAAATTGAGTCTGCATTGCAATCATGAGACTTATGTAAATATACAGTTATTTGGCAGATGGAAATCAGGATTTCCCCACTTGGAAAACAAGGAAAATAGAGATATTCAGGTAATTGGTGTTTGTTTATACTATTTCAAATTTTTGTAGTGGTTATACTCATGACTTAGGTTCTACCTGGGAATTAGGAAGTGGCTTTGCCACTTCTTTTTATTAATCTGGTAGCCCAGGAAAAAAATAAATTAAAAGTTAAAAGTAATTTGTTGAACTTTTAACTTTTATTAGTTTTTATATCATGTGCGTTTAATTGACCATAAAATAATTAGCCTGTTAAATTACAGTTTTGTATCCAGGCAGTCTGACAAAATTCTGGTCATATAGACATGATATTAGTCATTACTCATTGTATCTTCCCATCTCTCACGCTTGGGCTTGCTCTCCACATCGCGCGATCGCGTTTCTTGCCAAGTCCCCCACATTAGGGATTGCTGTTTTTCAACATAGTTAATAAACTGCATGATTGACTGATCTGCTTTGATGGGAGTTTTCAAATCAAACTGAATTGTTTGGACAATCTTAATGTCACCCATGAGAAAGTACTTAGCTACAATCTTGGTCAGCCATAGCACAACTCGATTGCATAACCAACCAAAAATTCCTTTAGATTTTTTGGTCATCAACAATATTTGACCTTCAGTTTTTCCCTCTTCGTGGAGGCGAACTGCAACCATCATGTGAACATGGAAGAAATCGGGACCAACTGTCACAATGCCAATGCTGCCGTACCAATAGCAAATACTGTAAGTTATGGCATTTTTGTAGAAAAGACGGATGAGCTTAATGAAAAAGGAATTGTTTTTGATGGGTGTAGTGTTACTGAAGATAATAGCATTCTCGTTCAGTTCCTGTCTTTCAAAAATAACTTCTATTGGCAGTTTGTGAATTGTATTGAGATGTTGAGCATCGATTGCATTAATCATTACCACATTCGGGTGACAGTTCATCACAAAATGGGAAGTAATAGCAACATCACACTCTTTTTCTTCTAACTCTGGAACAAAAGGTAGAGGTTGCTGTGGTATTTCTCCAGTCCAAATCCAAATCATCCCGTACTTCTCAGCAGTAGGCCAAGTTTGTAACTTCAAGGAAAATGGTGTATCTAAACATGGGATATCAATACACATCCCTTCAGCATCAAACTTCCAGTGGTGGAAAAAACAACGTAGTGCATTACCCTCAACTTTGCCTTCAGCAAGGTGAGCGCCCATATGCGGACAGTAGGCATCAAAGGTAACTACTCTTTTGTCTTTCCCACGGTAAATCGCTAATTCTCTGCCCAAAATAGTGACAGGTTTTACTTCACCCACCCGCAGATTTCGAGAGGGTATTACCCAATACCATCCCTCAATAAAACGCTCTGGATTATTGAAAATTTTAGGTTTACGGGTTGAGCTAAAAGTCTGCGAGTTGAGATTCATTTTTATAGTTTCACTTGAGGTGAAGCAGTTAATCTAGAAGTAACATGCGAACTAAAAAAAAACAGTTACTTTAAGTACCATGACAAACAGTTACCTGATCAATGGATAAAATTAGAGAGGTAAAATATTTAGTTAAGTTTATTAAATAAAAATGTTAAATTTAAGTAAATCAGCGGAAACAATTAAAGGTTGGTAGTGAATTATTCAAATTTTTAATTAGATAAAAATTTCAACTACTGATGCCAATATTTTGCTAAACTCTCAAATGTGTTAATAAATCAGGAAAATATGTAATAATAATTACAATGTTTGGGAAAATCTGCCGTGTTAACTCAGGATAAAAAACTGCTTTTGATTGGTCAGGTAACAGATATAAGCGGAATCCCCATCAGGACAATTCGCTATTACGAGAGTTTAGGTTTACTCAAATCATCAAGACGAACAGAGGGAGGCTTTCGCCAGTTTTCATTGGATGTGCTGACTCGTCTTGCTTTCATTAAAAGGGCACAAAATCTTGGTCTTAGCTTAGAGGAAATTGGAAATATTCTTCATGTTTATGACCAAGGACAGGCTCCCTGTGGTGAAATTAAAGAAAAGCTTGAAAACAAGCTCTTACAAATTGATCACCAAATCGATCAGTTGTTAACTTTACGGTCTGAAATAGATGGATTACTGTCAGGCTGGAAAAATAATGGCAGACAGCATAAAGACACAATTTGTCCCATTATCCAAAACACCCCTCAGTGCTGATATTAATTTTTTGTGAAACTGCACAAAATCAAGCTTGGTCAGACTTGGGGCAAAATCGCCAAGTTCTGGAGCAACGGGAGCATCTCAATTTACCATCAAAGAATGATTAATAAAAGCCTGAAACGACCTATGGATTTACATCCATAGCATGATTAATTTGTACAGTGCATAAGGGAGCATCCCAATCTAAGCAAATTTACCAAAATCTTTACAAGTCATTGTGAATAAAGCGTTCTGCTGGCAATGACAAATTATGTTTTTACACATTTGGGATGCTCCCTGCATAAGTCCTAATCTATTCAGAACTTTCAACTCCGGTTCCCCCCTTTTTTAGGAGGGCTAAGGGGAATATAAAAGTTATTGATACATCACTAACGACTTTTAAAAAAGCCATTTACGACTCAGAACTTTTATAGAGAAGGAACCACCAAAACTCTAGTCCAATTAAGGCTAAACCACCGATCGCAACACCAACTTTCAAGCCTAAAGGTTGCTCAATGCGGTGAAATTGGCTGGTTTGCTCTGACGAGTGGACTGGGATTTCTGCTAATGTTACACCTGATGTTCCAGTGAGAAGCACTAAAGCTGTAAGACTTCCCCAAAGCATTTTTTTACTAAACATTTCCTAAATTACCCTGCAATTATGAGGTAGTTTTTGGTTGAAAGTTACGCAATCTGAGGGCATTGCTAACAACAGAAAGCGAAGAAAGAGCCATCGCTGCTCCAGCAATAATTGGATTGAGTAACCAACCAAAGATGGGGAACAGAATTCCAGCCGCAATAGGAATACCAATAACGTTGTAAATAAAGGCAAAGAAGAGATTTTGCCTGATATTATTGATGGTGGCGCGACTCAGTTGGATTGCTGTGACAATTAAGAGCAAATCTCCAGAAATTAGGGTGATATCGCTAGCTGCGATCGCCACATCTGTTCCCGTCCCAATAGCAATACCCACATCAGCCTGTGCTAAGGCTGGCGCATCATTTATGCCATCACCGACCATTGCGACAATTTTAGATTTGAGACTTTCCTGCGGAACGCTACGCGAACGGCTTTGCTCAGTCCAACGATTTTGGTTTTTTGATTTTGCAAATCTCTCAATTTCCCCTTGCAGAGATTGGATAATCGCCGCTTTCTGATCTGGACGGACTTCGGCAAAGATTCGCTGGATGCCAACTTGTAGAGCGATCGCATCAGCAGTTTTACGATTGTCTCCGGTGAGCATTACTACTTCTAAACCTAACTTATGTAAAGCTTTCACTACTGCTGTGGATGAAGGTTTGAGGGCATCAGCAATACCCATTATTCCTTGTAGTTCGCCATCTACTGCAATCAAAATGACTGTTTTACCAACCGCTTCCCATGCATCTTTATACTGCTGGAGAGTGATGGTGTTAATTCCAAGTTCTGTTAACCAACGTTGTGTACCAATTTGCACGAGCTGATTTGAAACAACTGCTTGGACACCACTACCTGCGATCGCCTGAAAGTTCTTTGCCTCTACTAAACTCACTTCTTGAGACTGGGCATATTTCACCACTGCTGATGCTAAAGGATGCTCAGAATTGCGTTCCACCGTTGCTGCTAACTGTAAAAGCTTGATTTCATTACCATTAGCTGTACCGTTGACAGTTACAAAGTCTGTAACTGTAGGTTTCCCCTGAGTCAAAGTGCCAGTTTTATCTAAAACAATGGTTTGAATTTTGTGTGCTAGTTCTAAGCTGTCTGCACCCTTAATCAAGATGCCATTTTCTGCACCTTTGCCCGTCCCCACCATTACAGAAGTGGGGGTAGCTAAACCCAAAGCACAAGGACAAGCGATAATCAGTACACCCACCGTTGTCATTGTTGCTAGAGTGAGGTTGCCTGTGAAGTTAAACCAAATGACGAAAGTGGCGATCGCGATCGCAATTACAGCTGGGACAAACCATCCTGTCACTTGATCTGCCAAGCGTTGAATTGGGGCTTTAGAACCTTGGGCTTGTTGCACTAGTTTAACGATTTGAGCCAAAAACGTATCATTTCCGACTCTTGTCACCCGAAACTGAAATGCACCCGCACCGTTAATCGTCGCCCCAATCACTTCATCTCCTGGTTGCTTTTTTACTGGCAAACTTTCACCCGTCACCATCGCTTCATCTACCGTCGATGCGCCTGCAATTACTTCGCCATCTACCGGAATCTTTTCACCAGGACGCACCAAAATCACATCTTTGATTCTGACTTCGGCGATGGGAACATCAATTTCCCTATCATCACGGATAACTCTGGCATCTCTAGCTTGTAGTCCAATGAGTTTGCGGATGGCTTCAGAAGTTTGCCCCCTAGCGCGATTTTCCAATAACCGCCCCAGTAAAATTAAGGTAATCACAATGGCAGCAACTTCGTAATAAAGATGAGGTATCAAGCCCTGAGCAATAAAAAATTTCGGGAAAACAGTGACAAACAAAGAATATAGATACGCTGCACTTGTACCCAAAGCAATCAGCGTGTCCATCGTCGCCGTATGGCGCTTAAGGCTTTTCCAACCATTGCGGTAAAAAGATCCACCACACCAGAACACAACGGGTGTTGTCAGCACTAACTCTACCCAAGGATTTTGCAGGAAGCTTGGAATTAAATCCAAGTTCAGCCCAGTCATCATGGGCAGCGATCCCAAAAATAGGAAAATGCTGATCACACCTCCCACGACTACCTTAAGGGAGAGTTCGCGTTGTAATGCTTGCCTAGTCGCTTTCTCGGCATCATCTTCTTCGGTGAGCAATTCTTCCTGGAGTGAGTAGGAAGAGTATCCTGCAGCAGCGATCGCATTTTGGATTTTCTCCAAATTGGCTAGAGAGCGATCGTACTTGATGGCGGCTTGCTCTGCTCCAAAGTTAACGTTGCAGTCAATTACCCCAGGAACAGAGCGAATTGCCTTTTCGATATTGTTGGCGCAAGCGGCGCAACTCATGCCTCGAAGTTTGAGTGTGAGAGTATCCATAATTAGATGAACCGCCGTGATTGGTGTGGCAGGATTTTAAAGATTAAGCAACTGGATAGCCAGCAGCAGCCAATGCTTCCTTAATTGCTGTTTCTGATGCTTGAGTTTGGACACTGACAAGCTTGGTTGTTGGATCAGCCTGAATGCTAGCGTTGGCATCGACTGCCTGAAGTGCTTTAGTGATGGTGCTTGCACAAGCAGAACAAGCCATGTTGGGAACTGTGAGTTGAAGACTCATAGATTTACGGGATAGAGTGGAAAAGCTAGCCAGACCAAACTGGATGACTGAGGGACAACCGTCAACAGTCAGAAATAACTGCAAAGAAAGTCGCCTTGAATTCATCCTAGACTCTCTAGCCGGCTGGAGAGTCTAGAGAATTTTAAAAATTTTTCGTTAAACTTCAAATTTCTTTACAGATGTAGTACATAAATCGCTAAAAATACAAAATACTACAAAAAACTTGTCTTCCGATGCAAGTCTGTGTTATCAAGGCTATATAACCAGTTGTTTTCCCCACAGTTCTGGGAAAGTGACCCTCCGCACCACTTGAGACGCGGCTGCTGAACCCAAGTCTCGTAAATCTCTTCACAACAAAGAGTCTTTTTTAAGGCTCGATTTGGAGTTTTCATGCAGCCAAAAAATCTGAAACGTCTCTTGCGTGCTTTAGAGCGGCAGGGTTTAGATGTAAGTTACAACAATCGCACTTATTCAGTTCGTTTAGTTAATTCTCCTGATGCCCCTGTAGCAGAAGTGCTACTACCAGAAGACTTCCCCGTTGAAGCTAAGGCACTTAAGCAGTTAGCGAATTTGGCAAGCGTCCGCCACCCGTCAGGTGGATGCGTGTGTCGTGCCTGTGCTACGCCTGACTTTCACCCAGGTGATGCGGGTGTTGCCATTGGTTCAGTTGTGGAAACTGTGGGTCAGATCATCCCTGGCGCTGTCGGTTCTGACATCAATTGTGGGATGCGCCTGCATGTTGTTGATTTGACAATCGAGGAATTTCTGGCAAAGCGTGACCAATTCGTAGAACGGATGAAGGGGGATTACTTCTTCGGTACGCGTGATGTAACGATGACTGCTGACGCAATGCGATCGCTATTTCAGTACGGAGTTCCCGGTTGGCTGGATGCCATGCTAAATCAGCCTACGGGGAGTGTAATCAAGTCTGATTTGCAACAACTTGCCCAAGAGAGCGATCGCATCTTCTTGGGTGGTTCAATGGATGGTGACTGGAAACTTGCGCCTGAAGAATTGGTTCCCGATGCTGGACTAGTACGCGATGGCGGACTAGCAACCATTGGCGGCGGCAACCATTTTGTAGAAGTGCAACGGGTTGATAAAGTCGAAAATCGCCCACTTGCCCACGCCTGGGGAGTGCGCCAGGGACAGCTAGCTTTTATGATTCACTCTGGTTCTCGAAATGTGGGTAAGTATATTGGGGGAATGTGGCGAGATAAAGCTAAAGCGACTTGGCAAAAAGGTCTAAAGTACCCTGATTCTCAGATTTTTCCTCTCTCTACTTATTCTCACCCCGAACTAGTCGCTAGTTACCTGCAAGCTGAGGCCACTGCTGCTAACTATGCCTTTGTCAATCGCCTGCTATTAGCGGAACTGCTACGTCTGCGTTTGCGAGAAGTATACAAAGATGTGGAAGCACCTCTAATTTATGACTTACCGCACAACATCACCTTGCCACAACTTGAATATGTAGAGACGTTGTATACAACGTCTTTTCAATCTAAAATCCAAAATCCAAAATCCAAAATTGAGAAGTGGGTAACACGCAAGGGCGCAAGTCCAGCCCATGTAGGACAACCAGTGATTATCCCTGGTTCAATGGGTGCTTATTCTTATCTGATGGTGGGTAGAGGCAATCCAGCATTTTGTAATTCGGCCTCACATGGGGCGGGAAGAATTTATTCTCGCTTTGACCTCAACCGCAAAGGTGCATCTCAGAGTGAGGCAGAACAGGGATTAACCGGGATAGACTGCATCACTCTGCGTGAGGAACGCCGAATTGAAGAAGCACCCGCCGCCTATAAACCGATTCAGTCTGTGATAGATGTGCAGGTTGAGGCAGAAATGGTGGACGTTGTGGCGCGATTGAGTCCAGTGTTGACGTTTAAGGCGTAAAAGATTATGAATTAGTCAAAGGCAATGAATTATTGCAGCTAGATTTGTCTAAATGTAGTTCAAGAGTTTATTGCCACTTCATTGAACGATAAACTGCAATTGGGGAAGTAAAAGAAATTTCAGCTTTTACAACCCTATCTCTTCAAATAAGGATAGGTACCCATGAGCAAATCAACTTGCTTTCAGCTTTAGCTATTCGTAGACATCGCTGTTTACCTTTGTCGGAGATAATATTTAATTTTTAATTATTATAAAAAAGCTTTGGCTGTCAACCAAACCTCAATAAAAAACACTCTGGATATTATTCCAGGGTACATACACGTCTTTCAGGCATTAATAGGCTAAATAGTAACCTTGTAAAATCGTTATTCCTACTATCCATATAATGATAAAAATATTCATCTTAGGACTTACGCATTGATAGAAAAGACAAAATAATGAATAATTTTAAAAACCACATCTATCGTAAGGGTAAGGGAGCATCCAATTTCGGAAGATTTACCATCTCTGAGAAAATATAAAAGGAAATAACCCTATGCAGGGCAAACGAATCTAAATTAGTCTTGACAAAAACCTTTGTTAATGTATTAACGGAATCAGATTTATCATTTAATTTATTTTCCAAGGGTCAAAGCGATCGCTTTGACCCTTTAGACGTGATCAAGCAACTATAACTCGTTGGATGAAGGAGAAAACTTAAGTGTTTTTAGGTAGTTGCACAGTGAACAAACTACCTTTACCTACTTCAGAGGTGACCTGGATAGTTCCTGCGTGCGCTTCTACAATCCGGTGGGATAGATGTAGTCCTAAGCCACTACCTGAGCGTTTATGTTTACCTTGGCGAAATCGCTTGAAAATTGTTGCCTGATCTTCTGGCGCAATCCCATATCCTGTATCTTGGATCTCGATTGTTACCGAATCTTGATCTCCTGGATGAGGTGATGTTTCAAAAATGCGGATTGTAATGCCTCCTGTATCTGTGAATTTGATCGCATTTGCGATCAGGTTGTTTAGCACCCGGCGTAGTTCCAAGCGATCGCCCATAACAATACCAGCGTTTTCACCCAGTGGGTCTAATTCACGGCTGTCTATTTTCAGAGTCAACCCTTTTTCACTAGTTAGAGGACTTAGTTCGCTCACTACTTCTTGAGATATCTCACGTAAATCGCATATTTCCCAATTCAACGTTTTTTTACCTGCCTCGAAGCGATAGACTTCTAGGAGGGTGTTCACCATTTCCATCAAATTTTGGTTACTGCGAATCATGACTGCGATCGCCTGTTTCATTTCCGGCGAAATTTTGCAGAATGTTTCCATCTCAAACAAATTCAACATGCGATCGGCGGCTACTAGGGGAGTTCGCAAATCATGAGTCAGACGCGAAACAAAGTCTTCCCGTTGGCGGGCCATTTTTTGTTGTTCATCCAAACTGTGCTTGAGACGCAACAGTGATCGCACCCTTGCCAGTAGTTCATCAGTATCAAATGGTTTACGAATAAAGTCGTCAGCACCAGCATCTAAACCTTCGACAACACTAGATTCGTGAAAGGCAGTAATTAACAGAATTGGAATATAACTAATTGCTGGGTTATTTCGAATCCGACGTGTGACTTCATAACCATCGATCCCTGGCATCATCACATCTAACAGAATCAGATCGGGTGGAGATTGTTCAACTTGCCGCAAAGCCTTTATTCCATCTGAAACCAAATCAATTTCATAACCCTCACTTTCTAAAATTGCTTGAACCAAAATGAGATTATCTAGAGTATCATCAACTGCGAGGATACGAGAAATTTTATTATTTTCAACTACAGACATAATTTATCAACTTTTATCAGTTTTCTTTGAAAGTAATTTATAGTTTAAATTTAAGATATCCTGTTGCTGCTTACCTAGTTTGAGAAGATGAATGATGCGGATTTTTAGCAGAGCTAAAAATATCATCACTATCTAACTGTACATCTGGAGCATCGGCTGCTTCAGTGGATAATGTGATTTGACGCGGCAATTCAATTTTAAACATTGAACCGCTCCCCAATTTGCTGTCTAGAAAAATTTTGCCGCCCATCATTCGCACCAGCGAATCTATAATTGCCAAACCCAGACCTGTACCTGGATATTTACGAGTGATAGTTTGATCGACTTGCCGAAATGCTTCAAAAATACGTTTAAAATTTCTGGGTGCTATGCCAATACCTGTATCCCGAACAACAATTGTCACTCGACTTGCAGGTAGTTCCTTAACCTCAACCCAAATTTCCCCAGACTCTGTGAACTTAATGGCGTTGGAGAGCAGGTTAATTAAAATCTGTTTGATCCGAACCGGATCATTAAATACCAAAGTATTTTGCAAATCGGTTTGCACTAACAATGATAGATTTTTGGCATCAGCAAGGGAACGCATTTCACCTACAGCGAGATTTATTACCTTTGATACATCAAATATTTCCGCCTTTAAGTCTAATCGTCCTGCCTCCAACTTGGAAAAGTCGAGAACTTCATTGACTAGCATCAGCAAATGCTTCCCATTACTCAAGATCCGTTCAACCATATCTGCTTGCTGGTGCGTTAGTTGACCGAACTTAGAACGGAACAGTATTTGCGAAAAACCAATAATCGCATTCATCGGCGTTCTGAGTTCGTGGGACATAGTTGCCAAAAAATATGATTTTAGCTGTGATACCTCCAATAGCTTGAAGTTTTGTATTTGAATCTGTTGCTGTTGTCTCTCCAATTCTTGATTTTTACGAAGGAGTTGTTCATGACTTTCTCTGAGTTGCTGGTTTACCAAAGCTGCCTGCATTTCAGCCCAATAAATCCGAATCGCACTCCGCAAAACCTGTACCAACATTTCTGGAGATATCTTAGACTTAGATAGATAGTCTGTAGCACCAGCTTTGATTAATTGCACAGCAATTTGTTCATCTCCTTGAGCAGTTAGGACTACTGAAGGAACTTTAATTTTTGAAGAACGTAGCTGTTGAATAAAGGTTAGTCCATGCTGATCTGGTAAGCGATAATTGAAGAAAACACAATCATAGGCAGTAGTGTTTAAGGCAGAAAACGCATCATTGCCATTGCTTACTTCAAACAGTTCCATTTGAAGACCTGCTTTAGTCAGCGCGTCACGGACTGCCATCCGGTCAACTTCGTTATCGTCTACAACCAAAATTTTCAGCGTCTGTTCCATCAGTTTTTATTTTTGCCGCCAAACATAGATTGATGTACAATGTTTCTTTTTTCAAATTATCCAACTCAAGAATATAATATTTTCGGACATTTAAAATATTTCACTTACTTGATTAACTAAGGCATTTTATATAATCCCCAATACTTCTCTTTAGGTTGAATTTAGTCTGTTGTATTCTCAATTTTGTTAATTTACCCAAGTATTGGAATTCAACTCATAGTTAATGATTAATAACTTTAAAACAATTAGCAATTAATAAACTGAAAACTATTGCTCTGAAGACAACAGTTAGAACTGATACAAAGTAAAATAAAATATTTTACTAAGCTTAAAACAATTGTAAATGAGTCAGCAAGCGACCGTCGTCACCCATTGGTCAGAGTTGCATACCATTTATCATCTACCATAAGCCTGAGTAATTTTACTCATCATATTGCTTCAACCAGGTAGACGAGAAAGTACTGCCTATATTTATTTGTGAATTTGAAGTAATCCTACCTCCTGGAATTTTGACAATTTTCTGAACGATCGCCAGACCTGTGTTAGGATTTGCTTGGCGATCGCGGACTTCCACTGTTTGGAAAATTCCCCACACCTTCTTGTAAACTTTGGGAAGAATACTAAGTGCTTCCAAGCCTTTTAGTATTAAAAAGATTACTTGTCCACTTTGATTGCTGAAGGGTCTAACTTTTGAGCCGTAAGTCTCCCACCATATGCAGCCACGAGTAATTACTTTTGGTAATTGTGCTTGAATTGCTTTTTAAATTGTCCACCAATGAGCTAGGTAATTGAAAAAAAGAGGGCGAAATCTTAACCCCCCAGCCTTAACCCTTGTATGGTTGGGGAAAAATTAAAAGCCTCTCAAAAGTAGGAGAGAGGAATGGAAGTAAGGTTTTCCAGAAGCCGTGAAAAGTCAGAAGTTCGATCTGTTGTAATTTATGCATTTTTGTAAGCTTTTTTTTCAAAACTTTATACAAGATAATAGTAATTAACTGATGGAATATAGAAACTAAGCGGATGGGTGTAAATAAATCTAATATGGACTTTACATTGCGTTTAATTATGCCTGCCTATCTAAAAGCTTAATTCTGAGCAAAGGGGGCAATTTTGCATTAGTCTCAATATTTCATACTTTTTGTGTAAGTATCTATATATCTCCAGCTAGATATGTCCTCTATCTAAATACTAAAAAATAGGATGTTTCTTATTTCTATCGGTGGATGCAGACTGTTTGAAAAATCATCTATCTTTAGTTTGGGAAAATAGATAGATAGCGCTTATAAAAGGTAATACTTTGAAAGATTGTAAACAGCGTAAGAGTGAGTGTAGCTATGAATGAAATTAGTATTATTTTAATTGAAGATCACGACTTAACGCGAATGGGGCTACGAGCCGCATTACAATCTCACAGCGCATTGAAAGTAATTGGCGAAGCGGCAAATGCTACCCAAGGATTAAAACTTTTAGAAACGGCAAAGCCAGATGTAGCTGTTGTAGATATCGGCTTGCCTGACATGGATGGCATCGAACTCACCCGTAAATTCAAACGCTACCAAGCTGAAACTGGGCAAGGCACAACGAAGATTCTGATCCTGACAATGGATCATACAGAGGATGCTGTACTTGCAGCTTTCGCAGCAGGTGCTGATTCTTATTACATGAAAGAAACAAGTATCAGTAAATTAACGGAGGCAATCCAAGCAACTCACGGCGGTAACTCTTGGATTGATCCGGCAATAGCCAACGTGGTATTGCGGAAGATGCGGCAAGGTATTCCTGGAGAGAGCCAAAATTCTGACAAGCCGAAGACTGTAAAAATTGAGGCGCTGGCGTCAGAATATGAGCAAGTTTTGGAAACATACCCCCTGACTCAACGTGAACTGGAAATCCTAGAGTTGATTGTAGCTGGGTGTAGCAATGGGCAAATTGCCGAGAAACTTTATATTACAGTTGGTACTGTGAAAACCCATGTTCGTAATATTCTAAATAAATTATGTGCCGATGACCGTACCCAAGCTGCTGTTAGGGCCCTACGTTCTGGGTTGGTGGCGTAAGGTACTGGACAAGGAGCAGGGAACAGAGGAGGCAAAACAAGAGGCAGGGGAGCAGTTCTTGCTGGCAGCAGAGGGGAAAGAGGTAATTTTAATTTTCCCCCTTGCCCCCAGTAAGAACTGCCCCTCTGTCTCTTATACTCAATGCCCAATGCCTCTTTAACCCAATCGTTCCTGTAAACATTCTGCAATGTGTAATGCGGCTCCCGGTTTACCCATGCGTCGTAGACCATTTTCAGCAATAATTTGCAAAATATCAGGATTTTTGAATAGGGACTGGACTATTTGGGCAACTTCTGCTGGTTGCTCGACTAAAATCAAAGATGAGCCTAAATGACGACTTTGAGCTTCAGCAAAGCCTGGGTTAAATTGGGGCCCATTACCGGGAATCGCGATCGCAGGTTTCCCTAAACCGATAAACTGTTCTGTAGCTGTACCTGCCATTGCGATCGCTAAATCTCCCAAATGCAGACAGTCATTATAGGCTTGTTGTGTTAGCAGTAAATACGCATTCCTTTGTTTAAATGTCAAGACATTTGGATCAGAGATTTTGAGAGGAGATGCCGATTGAGTGCGCCAGCCTTGGGATTGCACACTTTGGGATAAAATATTAGAGTCTAAACCTGGAGCGATCGCACCTAAAAACACTACTGTACCAGAAGTATAGAACACTGAATCTCGCTCCTGGAAACTTGCCATCAACGCAGATACGGCAATCATAATTGTTTCCCAGTTAGTGTATGCCTCTGGTGGACGGGAACCAGGAAGAAGAGTCACCATTAAAGGTCGAACTGTTTCTTGCTGTTGACTATCCTGACTATAAAATTGTTGGCGTGAAAAGGTCGGTTGCAGACCATCCATCATGGGATTACCCAAATTAAAAGCTGGAATTGGCCATTGTTTTAATGTTTCCGTCGTCAGTGCATCTCTAGGGAACACTGCCTTACAACGGCGACGACTCATTAACCAACGTTCCCAAGGATGGTAAACTGAACCAGAAAAGTTTTCCCAACGCGCATCTTTGGATTTCCGTGGTAATAATCCTGCTTCATCCCGCACATAATATTCAGATTTCGCCGTACCCACAAAAGCATAATTAGCGCCACTGAAAGTTGCAAACAATAGCGGGACAATATCTCCCACAGCTAAAATTGCTCTTTTATTACCTAATTTTTTTTGAGAACTCACCCAACGGCGGACAGCTTTAATCTGGCTGAGGGTAAGTTGCAATAAACCACCGCGTACATCCCTCACTAATTGGCGACTATCCATATAAATAAAGCCGCCAGAAGGCATAGTGCGGACTGAACCGATCAGAGGGATATTCAACTGTTGATAAGCACGTCCTTCGCCCACCAGAGATAAAGCAAATATCTCTGGTGGGTTTGATTGTCGTTGGAGTTCTTGCAAAATCCGAACTGCAATTACATCTTCTCCATGACCATTACTTAATACAAGTAACCGCAAAGGAGAAGTTACAGCTTGGGAGTTAGAGGCTAGGGATAAGCGAGATACATTACTCATAAGAAACAAAACATCAAAATTAATTGTCTGTTGGGGTAAGAGGTATAAATAGGGAAATCGGTGAAAAAGCTGGAAGTTAGTATTATCCCTATTCGCTAGCCTCTCTACAACTAACTCCCAGTTAATTATGTTAAATATTATGCGAGTTTCTGCTACTGCAATTTTTACTTTAGCTACTGGCAATGTCACTCAGCAAGCAACGGCTGCACCTGCTAAAACCGTTACTCCAACTGCAAAAGCTGCGCGGTTACGATTCTGGAGATGTTGGGAGTGGTCGCAGTTATGTCTTAGCTTCTGTAGAATATCGTTTTCTCGTCTTACCAATAGTAGGGAGTGTATTATTTGCCGACTTTGCCTCAGACTTAGGCTCTGGTGATACTGTATTAGGAGATCCTGCGGATCGCTTTAGTTGTAGAGGAACCATCGCATACTTTTCAAGAATATTTTTCACCTTTTTTTCTTAGTCGATTCAAAATTTTGGAATATGCAGAAATTAATGATACAGGAACAGAGAGAATAAATGGTGATATTTATCCTTTATTTTTCATTATTCACAGCGCCAAAAATAGTATATTGTAGAAGTATATACATTGTACCCGCTTGATTAATTGCTATGCGAACGCGTTCTCTAAGGCGATTAGTCAATTGCATTAAATTGAGGCTAAGTCCTGTCCTTAACTGAACAGTATTGCCAAATATACTAGTTATTAACTATTAATTTTTTTCTACAAATGACACCATATATATAAAGTTGGCAGCAATTTTTATAATTAAAATATTAAATAATGAGTAATTATTAGGTTATTTTTATGATGCGATTAGTTGTTGATACTAAGAAACTTGCTCAACAATTCTTCCTCATCCCTCTTATCCCCCTCATTTCTTTTCTGATTTAAAGATTACTGAATGGGTGTTCTAGAGCCAAGTCACTAAATTGCTCTTTGGCGTTGTAGCAAGTAACGTATCAAGTCGTACTTCCTCCCTAAGATCACGGACGTGGAAGACAGCTTGAGTCTGTTTCCTACTTCAGGATTTCTCGACTCCCGCGTTATCCTATGAAAAAGATAAAACTGTTGTGATCGTCGGCAGGTTTTTCCGCTTAGGGAGTTCCAACAACTAAATCATCCTGTAGGATAGACAGGCAAGAACCCTGCCCGATATAAAATATGGGAAAATTTTTTGGTAATCCCTCAAGACTCAGGACTCGCTGGTTATCTGCTCACTCAAGACTCAGGATTCTCTATGTTAGCAGGCACAATTTTGCAGGATGGAAAATATACCCTAATTCAAGAAATAGGGCGGGGTGGCTTTGGCATTACGTTTAAAGCTACCCATCGCTACTTGGGTCAGGAGGTGGTGATGAAAACCATCAATGAACGGCTGCGACAACATCCTGATTTCGCGAAATTTGAGCGCCAATTCCAAGATGAAGCCAGACGATTGGCTACGTGTATCCACCCAAATATAGTTCGAGTCAGTGACTTTTTTGTTGAAGCTGGACTGCCTTACATGGTGATGGAATACATTCCTGGTGAAACCTTGACAGACGCATTTGTATTACCAGGGATACCAATGCCTGAAGCCACAGCAATTCATTACATCCGGCAAATTGGGGCAGCTTTGCAGGTAGTACACAACAACGGTTTGCTGCACCGAGATGTCAAACCAGATAATATCATCCAACGCCTTGGAACGCAGGAAGTAGTATTGATTGATTTTGGCATTGCCAGGGAATTTAATGGCAGTGTGAGGCAGACTCACACGGGTATGGTTTCTGAGGGTTATTCTCCAATTGAGCAGTACCTAACGCAAGCGCCGCGCACACCCGCCACGGATGTTTATGGTTTAGCCGCAACCTTGTATGCCCTGTTGACTGCTCAAGTTCCGATGCCAGCATTATTGCGCGATCGCGAGCAAATGCCTTCCCCCCGCGAACTGCAACCACACTTGAGTGCTGCTGTCAATCAGGCAGTAATGCGCGGTATGGCGGTGGAGTCTCGTTTTCGGCCAGCGACAGTTGCTGAGTGGTTACAACTGCTACCTGGAGATGGGGTGAATATGACACCAGAAGCATTAGCCACTTACGCAGTGCCAACTGTCAATTTATCTGCTCAACAGGCAGCATTAATTGGGAAAACTACTCAAAATCGCCTTCATAAATCATCTGTGTTGGTGCAGCCCAACCCAGGCATCGCCAAGGACACTGTAGTGGCGAAAAAATTGGGGTCATCTAAAATATTTATTGGTATAGGTGTAGCCTTAGTTGCCGCTACAGCAGGTTTTGGCATCACTAGAATCTTACCCAAATCTCAGCCGCAGCCAACTGCAAAGCCGCTTTTTGAACAGCCAACTCAAAAGCCAGCCGTGAAAGTACCTAGCTTTGAGAATGGTGAACAGACTAACACCACCTCAAGAACCGAATCAGCACCTGTTTCTAATTCCAAGCAGCGACGACGTAATCGTCGTTCTTCCCCGCCAGAAACTCCCAGCAACCCTATAGGAGAATCACAACGGCGTGATTCGGAACAATCCGCACCTTTACCTAAGGTTTCACCTACACCCTCGCTAGTAGAGAAATTACGGGCGGTTCGGTCATCTCGTAATGCTTCCCCGGTACCATTACCACAAAATAACTCACCTGTTTTTAAGCAAAATTCTGCCTCCCCTCAGCCTCTAAATCGATCACATCCTGTGATTATACCAACAGCACCGTCAACCGAATCCAAACAGTCAGATCCTTCTGGTGTAGTAGTACCAACACAGGAAACGCCAAATTCGCCGATTCAGAGTCAACCTCAAAATGATAAATTTCCAGAAAAATTGGGAGATGATAACAATTAAAGGGTTCTTTATTTGTATTTGATATTGCCTACAACAATTTCCCCCTTCTTATTAATTTTCACCGGATTCTTGGAAAAAGCTTGATTATTCAAATAACGCATAAGTCTTACAGTCTGAAAACGCTGATCAATATGAGGGATTCCTTGCCGATCCATCCGAACAGGAATAATTTTACTTGATACCAAATTTTCCGCTGGGTTGAGTTTAACTTCTAAAATCATTGAGTCACCCGTTTGAGCATTTGTAGATAAAGTCCGGTATCTTAAAAAGTTTCCTAAAGAATAGGCAATGATTTTTCCTTTATAGATTTCCATCGCTCTTGGAACGTGAGGGCCATGTCCTAGTAGTAAGTCTGCTCGCGCATCAATCATGTTTCAAGCAAACTTGATCGAATTACCTCGATTTTCTCCCAAAAAAACTCAAAGCTCTAATGCCTTAGAATCAATATCTGAGTTTGCAAAGGAATTAGCTGAAGAATTACGCAATCGCCCAGAAGTGAAAGTCTGTTTTGGTGTAAATGAAAATATTAGCGCCCACGAATTAGTAAACGAAATTTTTCTAGATTTGTTGACTAACAATTTATAACTAAATTAGCGAAATACATCAAAGCAATTTGATTATTCAGTCTAATAAGATTGAATCAACTAATATTTGTAATAGTTCGGAATTTATAAAAGGTTTTAAATCTTGTGGCAATAATGAATATGATGTTGTGTATACTTATGATTTAACTAGAGTTACATAACTTAAACCAATTAAACCAGATAACTTCAAGCTGAAATAATTGAAATGCTTACAAAATAGGAAAAAACGGAGAGGGGGGGATTCGAACCCCCGTTGGGTTTCCCCAAAACGCATTTCGAGTGCGTCACCATCAACCACTCGGACACCTCTCCAGCTATTTATTTACATATTTGAGTATCTATTGTATACTCAAATGCCATGAAGTAAGGGAAATTTTAGCAGATTTCCTATACTACTATAACATTATCGCTTTTTTATGTAACGGAATGCTCCGGCAACGCCCAAGCCCAAGACATTTCTCATTATAGTGGTTGGCGCAATTACCCAGTGAGTCAATGACACCCAGAGATATTATTCTGATGGTGTTGGCGCAGCCTCTTGTTGAGAAGGTCGATCCTCAAATTGAGGTCAATTTCTTACACCAACTAAAAATTACTCTACCCGATTGCTACGAACAAGTTTGCAAACGGTGGTCAGAATTTCAACCAATTCAAATATCCTAAAACTTACTTTATTCATCAATGCTGAAGTCAAAATCAATCAACATTCCTAAACCAACTCGATATCAAAATGCGGCGATAGATTATTACATGGGAATCACAGATTCCTCTTATCTCCATTACGGCTATTGGGAGCCACTACCTACTGCGGGTGAAGAATTGACTGTAACTCGCCTGCGTGCGGCGCAAGTTGCTTATGCAGCCAAGCTTTTAAGTTTTATTCCAGAGGATACAAAAACTGTGCTTGACGTAGGTTGTGGTATCGGTGGGAACGCAGCATATTTGTGTTCACGCGGTTTCACTGTTGAGGGATTAGCACCCGATGTACTCCAACAAGAGAAGTTTATTAAGAATACCAACTCTCAAGTACCTTTCTACTTAACGAGATTTGAAGATTTTCACACTTCACACTCCTACGACCTAGTTCTGTTCAGTGAAAGCAGCCAATATATTGCTGCTGACGATTTGGCTCAAGGTGCAGCTCGTTTACTGAGTAGTGGTGGCTACCTATTGATTGCGGATATGATGCGTTCTGATGCTGGATATCGACAGGGCATTTTTTCTAATTGTCATGTCGTTAGCGAGCTTCAGGCGGCATTGATAAAAGCTGGATTCAAGTTAATTAAGACTGAAGACATTTCCAGCCAAATTGCACCAACGATTGACTTGGGTGTTGATAACTTCCGAACTTTTGGATTGACTACCATCAAATATATTGCGGATATTGTAGCGATCGCACTCCCACCATTACACGCGATCGGTCGTTTAGCGTTCAAACGCTGGTTGGAAAAGCCGATTGTCGAGGGGTTAGCAGCACGCACCATTTTTGATAAGCATCTCTGTTATGAAATTCAACTCTGGCAGTTAGTAATTGATCAGGTTAACTAAGAGGATGTTTGAAAAGTCCTAAAGTATACTAAAAACCCTACTTGCATTCCTCTCTCTCACTCCTAAGAGGCTTTGAAACCCCTATTCTATTGTAGGGAAGGGGGGCTAGGGAGGTTAGGTTTTAGAGTACCAAAAATATTTTTCAAACAACCTCTAAGCTCGACTTTATCCATTTTTTGCAAACACCAACGTTGAAAGTGAAACCTTTTTGAAACGGTAATTTTACTTTATAAAGTTCAACGATAACTAGTGACATAGAAAAGGTTTGTGCTAAAAAGCTAGGGTTTTTGCCAAATAAAGAAAACTCAGATGCTCATTTTGGATAAAGTCGAGCTTAGATGACCTCTGAAACAAACACTCAACCTGTTGCAGATAAATCTCCTATAGAATTTTTATAACAGTTATAAAATCCTCAAAAGCCAATGAGCATTAGTCGTTTTGTAGTTTTCAGTTTCCATTTTTTAATTAGTTTCACTGAGAGTGCTTTATTCATCCCTCTTGCCATGTATAAATCATTGCTAGCGAAATTAAAACCGTAATCATAATCTATTAATATTTGTATAAATACATAGTTAATTGATGTGATATATGCATATCTTATATATTTAACCTTGTGCTTTTTTGTCACAATTCTTGTTTTTAATATTCTAGGTAATGTGTTATCAATCTCTCTTGACATGGGATATTTTAGGGATTACTATGTCAATCAATCCGGATTTGATTAACTTCTTTGGAAAATCTCTGTAAATAAATCCAACACTATCCTCACAGCACTGCATGAAACTACGCTGGTTCTTATTGAGCCTAACAAGTATTCTTTTACTATCGTCCCCAGTAAAAGCTAATCCCAACACGAATCAAGTTAGCAATGTAAATGACTGGAGTGCAAATCAATATAATTTACAACTACCAAAACTTAAATTTATTCCTCCGGTTCCTCTAAGCGAACCTGTCAACCCAACAAATACTTCTAAATTAACTGGTGTAGTTCCTTTGGGACGTGAGATATCAGAACTAAAAACTCCTATTAAAGCATTAATGGAGCATTATAGATTCCTCACTCCCGGAATGTTTTTTATGGACTTACAAACTGGGGATTATTTTAGTTTTAATGGTGATAAAGCTTTTTCTGCCGCTAGCACAATTAAATATCCTATTTTGATTGCTTTGTTTCAGGAAGTAGATGCAGGGAGAATCAAACTAGGTGAAACTTTGGTGATGCGACGGAAACATGTCACTGGCGGTTCTGGAGATATGCAGTATCAACGAGTAGGAACTAAGCTTAGTCTCTTGCAAACTGCAACTAAGATGATGACTATTAGTGACAACACTGCTACAAATATGATTATCGACCGTTTAGGTGGTGTATCTAAATTAAATCAAAAGTTTCACGGTTGGGGATTGCAAAGCACTGTAATTCACAATCTGCTAGGAGACTTTAAAGGAACTAATAAAACTAGTGCGAAAGACTTGGTACGACTATCAGCTTTGATTACAAATAATCAGTTGATTTCTGTGACAAGTCAATCCCAAGTTTTAGGTATTATGATTCGTTGTCACAATAGAACATTGCTCCCATCTGGCTTAGGTTATGGTGCAAATATTGCTCATAAAACAGGTACTCTGCGGTTTGTACTAGGCGATGCAGGTATCATTGAAACGCCATCAGGTAAGCGTTATTTAGCAGGAATTTTTGTCCGAAGACCGAATAATGACAATAGAGCTAGGGATTTTATTCGTCAAGTTTCTCAGGTGATGTATGGCTACTTCGAGCAGCCAAAAGTCAGTCATCTACCTTAATTATTTATTGGGCATGAAGCATGATTAACACTTAATTTTGGAGCGAAACGTCTGAGTTCAGTAGTCACCGAGAGAATTGAATCGCTTACACTAACAGCAATCCTGAAGACTGGCAATGCTCAAAGCTGTGATGCCGAATAGCCCATCATAGACATCGCTTCTCTAACTGCCAAGGTATTATGTAGTCGAATACCATGCAGCATACAGCTTGAGGTTTTGCATGAAAGTAGCAGTCTTCAGTACAAAAGTCTATGATCGGCATTTTTTGTCAGCTGCAAATTCTCTCACCCAACACGAATTAGTCTTTTTTGAACCGCGTTTAAATCGGGATACTGCTATCCTTGCCACCGGATTTACGACGGTTTGCGTATTTGTGCATGACCAGGTTGATGCCCCAACTTTAGAGCTTCTCGCCTCATGGGGAACTCGGCTGGTTGTCCTTCGCTGTGCAGGGTTTAACAATGTAGACTTACAAGCCGCAGCGGATTTAGGAATTACTGTTGTGCGTGTTCCCGCCTATTCACCCTACGGAGTAGCAGAACATGCTGTAGGATTGATTTTAAGCTTGAATCGTAAAATTCATCGTGCCTATAACCGTGTCCGAGAAAGCAATTTTTCCCTAGATGGACTGTTGGGATTTAATTTGCATGAGCGCACAGTGGGGATTGTCGGCACTGGCAAAATCGGTCTGATTTTAGGAAAGATTATGAAGGGGTTTGGCTGTAACCTACTCGCCTATGACGTTTATCACAATCCAGAATTGGAGGCGCTAGGTGGAAAGTATGTAGAACTACCTGAGTTATTTGCCAACTCTGATATTATCTCCCTGCATTGCCCCCTGATTCCCGAAACGCATCACTTGATTAACGCTGAGGCTATCAAACAGATTAAGTCAGGCGTGATGCTAATTAACACTAGCCGAGGAGCGCTGATTGATACCCAAGCAGTAATTGAGGGATTGAAGTCTGGTAAGATTGGCTATCTCGGTGTGGATGTCTACGAACAAGAATCGGAATTGTTCTTTGAAGATTTGTCTGGCGAAATTATTCAAGATGATATTTTCCAACGTCTGACAACGTTCCCCAATGTACTTATTACCGGACATCAAGCCTTTTTTACAGTAGAAGCTCTCTACAATATTGCCGAAACAACTGTTGCTAATATTGCTGATCTTGAACAGGGTCGTCCTTGTGCAAATGAAATTCGCGCTCAACCGTCAGTTTAAGTAATGCTTGGCAATTGATCGCTAATACTAAATGACTAGATAACGTTAAGGGAACACATTCATGTACGCCTAACAATAGGTAACGCAAAGACTTTGGACTGAAATCACCATTCAATCCTCATCATCAGGCAAATTTTCCATTTCCTCAGTAATTAGCGTCTGAAAATCTTCGTCACAATGATTATGTAGGTGAACGGCAGCAGCTAAGAGTTCTGCTAGAATTTCAGCTTGTTGGTTAGCAGTTAAACTAAGTAACTGTAACTGGTTAACTAATGCTTGTACTTTCAGGCACTCTGTACTTAATTCAGCAATCAAGGTACTGAGGGTTGAATTCGTGACTGCAAGAGGGCGATCGCTAATCTGCACATTCATTGTCCCAATCTTTTACGCACTTGCTGGATTGCCTTGTCAAAAGCACGAATCTCTTTTTCCCAATGCTTAATTAAACCTTCGTCAGGAAAACTCTTCTCTGATTCCAGTTTAATCTTTTCTTGATGTTCAGTAATTCTTAGAGTCGAAGATTCAATCGCCTTTTTGTGATGCTTATTACCCATTACTCCGAACGATAGGCAACGCGGAGACTTTGGACTAAAATCACCAGAGATGCGATCGCCATCAAACCGCCCCAAAACCAGTAAGGTAAAAGCAAATACCGCTGCATTTGCGCTGTATCAGAGAGTCCAAGGGGGCCAGCAGAACTACTAAATAGATAATCAAGTTGATGGTACGTACTCACACAAGCTTGTACACCCAGCAATTGAATGGCAAACCCTTGGGCCCAGCGAGGTGCTCTCAGGGCGATACCCAAAATTATTAAACCCAGCAAGGGAATTGCCACCAATCCAAACCAGGAACGTATCCAAATTAATGTGGAAAATAGCAAAAAACTCCCTAATATTTTTAAACAGAGGGTAGCTGCTCTGAAACTGCGGGAAGCCAGAATCAAAGCTGCACCGGCAAGAGGCGGCCCCATTGGCCCTGCTGCTGCGACCATTGCCGGGCCAATTGGCCCCAATGCCGACCGGATACCATAAGTTGCGACACCGGAACCATTGCTAAAAATCTGCAACTTCTGAAACTGTCCCCCTAATAGGAGTGCCATTAAGCCGTGACCCATTTCATGAAACCAAGTTGCCAAGATTGTAAATGGGTATAAGATATAATCCCCTCCTGGTATTTGCCACAGTAAAGCAGTTGCGATCGCTGCTGCAATTAACCAGGTTAGCCCCATACGTTCAACAACTGGCGGGGCTTCTTTGGTGAGCAAGGGTTTAAAATTTTTGCTTGGTTCCCTCATAGGTCACTCGATTTTGGATTTTAGACTTCGACTTGGCTCAGTCGAACGATTTTAGATTTTAGATTTTCCGGAAAATTCAAAATCTAAAACTGACAGTGTATTTCCTCTATCCTAGTGTAATTATTAAGGTAGTGGGGTTGCTGGGCAATGCAACAATTCGCACATCAAAGCGACGGCTGTAAACTATGGCGCTATCAAGAACAACATAGTTATCCGTCGCTTGTCTAATGCGGTTCATTTGTTTATCCTCCTTTAATGATGCCGGAGGATGGGCAGAAAATGCCTAGACTGATGTCACAATTGATCGAGAATCAGTTAAGCAACTTGAAACAGGAATGTCATTAAGTCTCCTTTACCCAAGCTGATGCGATCGCCTGGTCGCAAGCGGTGACGATTCCCCGGTAAGAGCGGCAAATTATTAATGTAGGTGCCATTGGAACTTCCCACATCCTCTACATAGTGAGCGTCTCCCTCGACGCGAATATCTGCATGAATCCGCGAGACAATTTCTGAATTACGAAATCCTGAAACATCTATATCTGGGGGAATCCGGTCATTAAGCTTGCCGATATGAATCACAGAGAGATTTTGGGGCAATTCAATTAACCGATCACTTTGAACGTGGATTAACCGCGCTGTAACCTGCTGCAATTGCGTTCTGGCAGCAGTTGTAGTTGGTGCTGCTGGCGGGGGTAGTTCGGCTTCGGAGGCTGGCGTTGGTTCCAAAGGTGGTGGAGTCGGAATACTTTGTCCAGAAACTACGGGTTGAGCTACAACGGTTGGCGGTGCTTCTGGGGGGCTGCTTTCTGTAACAGATACCTGTGGCGGAGCTACTGGGGTAACTGCCACCTCTGTTGGTGGTAAAGATGAGCCTGAAGGATGGGAACTAGTAGAACCGCTTATTCCCAAAGCATCTGGTTGTAAAAGTTCTAACAGTGGATCGGGTGGATCTAACGGCGGAACTTCCACAGGAATATTGGGAGTAACTGTTGCAGCTACCGCAGTATGAACATGTGGAACTCCTGCGGAGTGAAGGTTATAGCCACACTGACCGCAGAATGCAGCATCTGCCTGCACAGTTGCCCCACAACTGGGACAGTTAGTAGTCGCGGGTAAGGGTGTATAGCAAGCTTCACACTGGACAGCGCCGTCAGGGTTAGGATGATTGCAATTAGGGCAGACGATCATCGATATTTAGCCTTTGTTCAAGATCATCATAAATATAGGTAGGACTGGCAAGCAGAGAGCGGCCCTAGCTTTAGATTCTAGCAATTAGTGCTGATGGAACAATGAATTGGACGCTCTGACGTGAGGAAAGAAGCAGGGGAGCAGAGGGGAAATTACAGTAAGTCTTTTTGCCCCTTTGCACTGCCTCTTGTGCCCAATGCCCCATTGTTCAATGTTGGAGTTCCAAACCTGCTGCCGCATCCAGCAGCCACCAAAGTTCACCTTGGGGCTGAATTAAGCGGGATGGGTAAGTGAAGTCATCCGCTACAGGTGCAAAGACTTGCGCCAAAGCTGGTCGTTTATTAGCACCAGCAACCAGAAAAATCACGCTGCGAGCAGAGTTGATAAAGGGGTATGTGAAACTTATCCTGAGGTTTCCGTTTTTGTTACCCACAGTCAGCAGGCGATCGCGTACTTTGAGAGCCTCTGTGTGGGGAAACAAAGATGCGGTATGTGCATCATCACCCATTCCTAGTAATACTACATCCAATGAGGGAAACTCGACCCCAGGAGAATTGAAAAATTCTTTGAGATGTTGTTCATACTTAGCAGCAGCCAGTTCTGGATTGGCTTCTAAAGTTGGTACGGGATGAATGTTAGCCGCTGGGATGTCAACACGATCTAGCCACGCACGACGCGTCATCAATTCATTGCTATCGTGGTGATCTGGTGGTACGTAACGCTCATCCCCCCAGAATATATGAATTTTATCCCAAGGCAGTTTTTGATTAGCGATCGCTTCGTATAACGGTTTAGGTGTACTACCGCCAGATAAGGCGATGGTAAACCGCCCCCGCTGCTCAATGGCAGTTTCTAACTTGGACAGAATTAATTCTAGCGCTCGTGCAACTAGTGCTGGCTGATCCGGTAGAACTTCAACGGTTTTGTTCATGGCTTCATCATATTGCTGGCTTCCAGCAATACAATACCGAACTTATTACAATCCTCCTTTTGAAATTTTGAAACATTTAACATCGTGGATTAAGTAGGCTGGAAAAATATAGACGCTCATTATCATTTTCAACGGTGAGTTGTCAGTAGTCAGTCGTACTAACCATGATTATTTTTATTTACATCCAGTTACTTGATACTTGGTTGAATAACGCCATAGAGGATACATTTATTAATTCTTATTAAAAATTAATAAAACTAATTAATTAGAAACAATGCTTCCCAGTCAGCGATCGCTTCGCGTTGGGCGATTAACAATTGCTGAATTCCTTTTTGAGCGACATCTAGAAGTTTATCCAACTGAGTGCGGCTAAAGCTGCCTTCTTCGGCTGTTCCCTGGACTTCAATAATTCCCAGGTGTTGATTCATCACCACGTTAAAATCTACTGTTGCAGCCACATCTTCAATATAATTTAGATCTAAAAATGGCTCTTGCTCCAGTAATCCTACGGAAACTGCTGCTACCTGTCCACACAGAGGCGATCGCTCCAACCCGCCCTCCTGCAACAATTTAGAAATCGCATGAGCCAACGCGACAAAAGAGCCTGTAATCGCTGTTGTTCGAGTTCCAGCGTCTGCTTGCAACACATCGGCATCTACAGTTAACGTGCGTTCTCCCAGAGCCTCAAAATCCACTGCTGCGCGTAAGCTACGGCCAATTAGACGTTGAATTTCTTGCGTCCGTCCAGATAATTTCAATAATTCCCTTTCTTGCCGTTTTTGAGTAGCAGATGGTAACATCCGGTACTCAGCAGTTAACCAGCCTTTACCAGTTCCTTCGAGAAACTTCGGAACTCCTTTAGCAACGCTAACGGTACAAAGTACCTGAGTGTCACCACATCTAGTGAGAACAGAACCGGGAGCAAAGCGGGTGAAACTGGGGTAAAAGCTGATCGGACGTAGTTCGTAGGGAAGACGGCCGTCTGGACGCTGCCAAGCCATTAGAGTTGCCTCAAGTTTTACAATACTGCCTTAAGGTTACCTTAGTGTTGTAAATCATCTGATTGAGGGGTATTGGGCAATTCAATTTTGGATTTTGGATTTTAGATTTTGGATTATATTTCAATCTAAAATCTAAAATCTAAAATTCTTACTCCCCTGCTTGTTTTTTAAGGAACTGAAAGCAGAGTCAAAATATTTTGCTGCACCATATCTGGTGACTGGTCGCCGTTGATGGTCAATAGGCGGCGACGACGGTCGTAATATTCTAGGATGGGAATGGTGTGATCGTAGAATAATTCTATACGGCGTTGTACGATTTCTGGTTGGTCATCTGGTAGCGATCGCCCCAAGGATCGGCTAACCATGACTGCTTCTGAGACTTGGAGATAAATTGCCCAATCTAGCTTTTGCCCTGAATTATCCAATAAAAAATCTAATTCTTTAGCTTGGAAGGCAGTACGGGGATAGCCTTCTAAGACCCAAGCACAGTCAATATCTGGTTGTCTAAGGCGAATTTGGATCAATTCAATGATCATTTCGTCTGGAACTAACTCCCCTTTCTCCATGTAGGGCCGTGCGTGGTAACCTAGTTCACTCAAGCTAGCGTAAACCGAAAGAGAAGTCCGGGGATCGGCTTGTGACCATCGAAATTCCTGGATGTGCTGATCGCCAGATATTGCTTCCCGTAAAATCTCTCCTGTAGAAATCAGAGGAATATCAAAGTATCTGCAAAGCCTTTGTCCTTGAGTGCTTTTCCCCGATCCTGAACCTCCCACAATCACCAATCTCACAACAATTAACTCCTCATCCTGTGAAATTCACTACTTGTTAAGTCTGTTTTGCCCAAACAACTGGGAAATCTAACATTTAGCGATTTTCAGCCATTATGCCCAGCTTTTTTAAATAATTGGAACTCTAACTCATGTGTTTTCATTTTTACAACTACTTTCAGAGAAAAAACGAAAATAACTCTTGACTTCAGCACAAACGTAGTGTTTGACTAAGAATGCAATTTGCCAAATCCACCACATGTGTGAGAAACAGATTAATTATACAGGTAAATTGTAATAATTACTGGCAAAAAGAGGACTTTTGGGACAAGAGGAATCTTGGAACTCTTGGAATAGGTTGACTCTGGGGTTACCCCATAGATAAATCTATTTGCTCCGAAAACTGGATGTTTTATACCTCGTTGCAACCAATCTCGGAAGAAATTTTCTTTTTCTGCATAAATGAATTCACTCTTCTTGAAAAGAAAGTAGACAAAAGGTTTTTTCTTTTTTCCCCAAGTTCCCAAATCTGCCCTCCCAAGAGTCCTCTTGGCTCAGCAGAAAATCTTAATTTATTGTATCTTTTTGAACTTAGCCCTATGGTTGCCCAGCTAGAAACTATAAGTATCAATTCAATCCTTCCCTTACCATATCCAGTTGAAGGACTAGTGCAAGTTTTCACTAGCTCCCATCGCAACTTTTTTACGAGCGTTATGGCTCAATCACTGAGAATAGCTGGACAAGGAACACCAGTATTAATAGTGCAGTTCCTCAAAGGAGGTATTCGTCAAGGACATGATCGACCCATACAATTAGGGCAAAATTTAGATTGGATTCGCTGCGATTTGCCTCGTTGTATCGATACACCGCATTTAGAAGATACGGAAAACCAAGCCTTACAAAAGCTGTGGCAATATACACAACAAATAGTGTGTGAGAGTAAATATTCTCTCGTTGTCTTAGATGAGTTAAGTTTAGCGATTAACTTTGGTTTAATTCCTGAAACCGAAGTTTTAACGTTTCTGGCAAAACGCCCTCCCCAAGTCGATATCATTCTCACAGGGCCAGAGATGCCCAAATCCCTTTTGGATATAGCAGATCAAATTACAGAGATCCGCCGGAGTTATCGACCCTAAACAAAATATTCAGTTCGTGCTAATATATCGAGTCGGATTGAATTAACGTTAGCAGCGAACTTGTGATTAAGAACGATATCTGGATTACTGAAATGGCTCAACAGGGTTTGATTTCGCCCTTTGAGCCTAGCCTAATACGTCACCTTGAGAATTTACCTGTAATTTCATTTGGTCTTAGCAGCTTTGGCTATGACATCAGACTATCACCAGATGATTTTCGCATTTTTAGGCATATTCCAGGCACTGTAGTAGATCCTAAGAATTTTAATCCTGAAAATTTGGAGCGAACACAACTCCATAAAGATGTTAATGGCAAATATTTCATTCTGCCTGCCCACTCCTATGGGCTTGGGGTTGCCCTTGAAAGGCTGGAAATACCAGATAATATTACAGTAATTTGTATAGGTAAGAGTACTTACGCTCGTTGTGGAATAATTGCAAATGTAACTCCAGCCGAAGCTGCTTGGCGCGGTTACTTGACACTAGAGTTATCTAACGCTTCTAGCGCTGATTGCCGCATTTATGCTAATGAAGGAATAGTACAGTTAATGTTTTTGGAGGGAGAACCATGTGCTGTAAATTATGAAGCACGCCAGGGTAAATATCAAGACCAGTTAAAAGGTGTAACTCTGGCTAGGGTTTAAACTTCAAAAGAATTATTTAGTTTTCTCTCTGCTTCCTTTGGGAAGTGTATGTACTTCCTGTTTACCTAAAGGCTGTACAATTTGAACAATTGTTAAAACTATGGTTGCAATAGTTAAAATAATAGTAAAGTATGTCTGATTTGTCTCAATAAAATCTTTAAGCCTACTTAATAAATCCTTTCTAGAGTTTCCGGCAATTTTTTTAGGGTCTTTTGTATAAGGAATAACTCCTTGTTTGACCTCAATTACATAGAGAGTACAAAAATCTTGTCCTTTCCTAAGCTTAACGGTTCTTTTGCCTAAATTGAAAACTGTGATAGAAAGTTTTCCTTCATATCCAGGGTCTATCTTTGATGAGGTGTTAGATAATCCATCTTGCAGAAGAGATACTTTTGGAACTACATGGCCAAATCTAGATTTGGGAAATTGAACTGATTCAACTGTCTCAATGATTACGGCAGAACCGGGTTGAAGAGATATTGTGCCATTCTCCAACAGATCAGTTTTACCGGAGTCTCTATGATCTCTGTATTCATCACCAACTCTTAAATCATAGCTGGCATTACTAGACTTCGTATTATGAATTTGTTTGATATTTAAATTCTGTATAAAAATTACACTTCCTTCAAGACCACCAGCTTTCTCATACTCTTCCCTAGTCTCTACGACTGTTCTATTACTACCATCCAATATAAATGGGATAACACTCATTGTTTTGTTATTGATAATAAGGTAATTTATTATACTTTAAAAAACTTGTTATATACCCAATTTTTAAGTGCCAATCTCGCTTTACTTAGACACTGCTTTCCATACCATTGTGCGATCGCCCTGAATCCAATGCAAAATTCGGAACGTCAAGACGCGTAGCCGTGAGGGACTAATAGTATAAGGAGGCTCATAAGCCAATATTTAAGGTGCTAATTTTGCCTTACCTAGACGCTGCTTTTCATACCATTGTGCGATCGCAGGTGCCCAATCTTCAAAATGAGGCCACATCATTTCACATAACTTTTGAATTTCAAGTTGAGCATCTTTCTTATTTCTCAAGTCACAAAAATGCAAGAAAGACCTTAAATTGAAACTAATTATAAAATGCTGACGATAATCAAAAGGCACTTTACCTCTTGCGTGTTCTTCAGACATTCCAGCCTCAAAATCAGCTTTATATCGTTTAGCTGCTTCTAAACACCATTGCAAATCTGCTGCTCGTTGCTCTGGTGAATAATGGTACTTTTTGCCTTGTCTATCAGTGTAATAACCAACGGGACGCAAGTAAAAAACATCTTCTATGTCTTTCTTACCTTCTACTACATCAATAAATTGGTTGCCTGTGTATCTAAAAGACTGAACATCAAATGATACGCCCACACGATGAGTACGCGCCTGCTGCATCACGCTATGAGGAAAGTAACCACAGTTGAAAACAATCTGGGGATGCTCTAGAGGCCCATAGTGTCCCCTCTCACCGATTAAAAGTCGCTTAACAATAACTTCGCCGCTTTGTGACTCCGAGGGCCAAGAGTCACGCTCATCAAACACGAACCCATCAGTATAGTCCTGGTGCATTGCGGCATAAATCACCTGCTGCGGGTTTGGTGTTTTGGCAATAACCTCTACTCGAAATCGATGCATTAGTTTTTGGGAATGGATTTGTGACTGAAAGTGCTTACACACAAGGAGCAAAGCCTGTTCGTTAAACATGGCTTTGAACTTGATTCATTATCATTATCTCTGGCTTGGACTTCTACTTGAGCAGATTTAGATACTTTACAAATATTAATATTTTTGTTACAGTAATTTACAGAAAGAGAAGACACGGAAAAATCCATGCGTACAAACACTGCTATAATTGACGACCAAGGCAAACTGAACAACTTTGCGATCGAGCCAAGGGTTTATATAGATGATCAAGGCGATCGCACAGGCTTCACTCCTTTTGCAGAACTGCTCAACGGTCGTTTAGCAATGATTGGTTTTGTCTCTCTAATAGCATTAGAAGTATTCACAGGGCACGGTATCGTTGGTGTTTTGACAAGTCTGTAAAAACTGATTACTGTAACATAACTCTCAATAAAAATTAAGAGACGGTAAATTTACCGTCTCTTAATTTATGGAAAACTTAGTGGTAGAGTAAAATATACTGATAGCAAAAGCCGTTAGTTATCAGCGTAAAGTTATCAGGTAAATTATGGCTTTAACTGCTTCAACTATGTTGGCGCTAGGCACAAAAGCACCAGATTTTGATCTACCGGAAGTAGTATCTGGAAAGGCAACTTCACTTTCCACCTTTGCAGACAAAAAGGTGCTGTTGGTAATGTTTATTTGTCGGCATTGCCCGTTTGTAAAGCACGTCCAAAAAGAATTAGCGCAGTTAGGAAAAGATTATTTTACAGGTGATTTAGCGATTGTTGCCATTAGTGCTAACGATGCAAAGAATTACCCAGATGATGCGCCAGAGTCGTTACAAGCATTTGTTACAGAACAAGGGTTTAATTTTACATTATGCTACGATGAGAGCCAGGAAACGGCAAAGGCTTATACAGCAGCTTGCACACCAGATTTTTTTGTATTTGATGACCAACGCCAACTTGTTTATCGGGGGCAATTAGACGATAGCCGTCCGAGTAATGGTAAACCTGTAACAGGCGTAGATTTACGCGCAGCCATTGAAGCAGCACTGGCGGGTAAACCTGTTACAAGTGAGCAAAAGCCGAGTGTTGGTTGCAATATTAAATGGAAACCTGGAAACCAACCCAGTTATTTTGGTTGAAAGGAACTATTTATTGGGTATTGGGTACTGGAAAATGTTTTTAGTCCCCAATCCCCAGTCCCGCTAACTATCAATGTTTAATTTCCAAATTAAGTATGTAGCATCCTAGTTGGACTTTTTCTGCCCACAATTCATATTCCAGACGCAAATGTTCTGGCAAGGGATGTCCGTTGAGAGTTAGGCTACTAGTAAAATTTCGTAAACGAATCGGATTGTTAGGTTGGAATGACTCAGTTGGCAACCAATAGCGACTAATGCCATAAACGCCCTGTTCCCAAAAGTGACGGTAACTCACTTGAGCGTTACCTTGCATAGTCATGATCACCCGGTAAGGGGAAATCTCCAGCCATAAAATTCTGGGGCTGTTAGGGGCATAAACTTTGCTCTTACTTTGGGTAAGTGTGTCCTCTGGACTTACGACACTCTCTACTTCCCAGCTAATTAGGGGCGGTGCAGTTAACAGCAAATGGAATCTATTAGTATCCTTTTGATACAATGTCGCGGCAGTTTCCACAACAGACCAGATTGGTAGGTCAGTGGAAATAAGTGATAAGCACACGGGCTTGCGGTGATGGGTGAGCATGGGAGCGATAAGGGCTAAAAGCTATTGAACAAAGTAAAATGAACACTCTAACTGTCTAATAGGTCACGGGTAAGAAACTAAATAGTAAAACAGGCTTAATATTAATGAATCAGCTGATTTGTCAAGCTACAAAAATTTGGATAGAAAGAGGTAGAATGTCAGCTTAGATAGCAAAAACGGTATTTTTCTAGAGAAAGCTAATTCGTAAGTAAAGCTTGTAAATATTCTAAGGCTATAGCCTCAAAACAGTGGGAATCGTTTTAGATGCTAAGAAACCTTATTGAGGGAGACTTGCCGTAGATTGGAGTAAGTTTCATACAGCAAAAAGCGATAGGACACTAGGCAGGAAGTCACTAGCAGCGACAAATAAAGTCACTGATAAACTTCCGGTGTATTCAAAAGCCAGTGTATCCTAATGTCGGCTTCTGTTATAACCGTAGAAGCTCACAAAGACCTTTCTCACAAGTTAATTATTCAGCAGCCCTTTTATTGGGCTATCTTTACAGGCTCGCATCTAGGGAGCATCCCAATGCAAGCAAATTTACTAAAATCGTTAAAAGTCAATTGCGAATGAAGCATACTCCAACTCTACAAGATGCTCTTGGGTTCGTGCAGCGTTGCGAAGAAAAGAATCGTAAAGTGTGCGTAATATAACCGACGAGCAGTAAAAAAACTAGAGCTAAATTTCCTTCCAAGAAACTGATACACAAAGGAATGGGAGCCAAAATTGAAACACTCATCTTCTCTGTACTTAATACTGCTTAAAGTTTAACCGAACCGTATTGACCCAATACCTTTTTGTTTAATGTTAAGAAATATTTCGTTAAGAGCATCTATGACTGGTGACGTGGATCACAAAGGAGAAAACGCGTTACATTTATTTACGATATCTTCAGTAGACCTTTATATATCTAACTCTGTTTCATCACTTTAGAAAACGAAAAATCAGATGCCATTTTTAATACAAGACAAGAAATGGGTTTGAGTTTTTATTTTTTAATACAATGCACAAAATTGTGGCTTTTTGACAAAAGCCACTTGTAAGAAGGATTCTAAATTATTCTCTCGCAATAGTGATTGATAGAGCGCTAAACCTATCTAAAAGGAAATTGCATGTGGATCGTCAAAATTGCTTTACGTCTTCCGTATACATTCGCGATCGCTGCCTTGATGATTGTGATCTTGGGTGTAGTAACAATATTTGGCACAGCGGTTGATATTTTTCCCGCAATCAACATTCCGGTTGTCAGTATAGTTTGGACTTATACTGGTACTACATCTGAGGAAATGGCACAGCGGATCGTGACAATTAGCGAACGCGCCATGACAACAACCGTTGGTGACATCGAACACATTGAGTCTCAATCTTTAAGTGGTGTTAGTGTCGTCAAGGTTTTCTTTCAACCGAGCGTTAATATAGCCTCAGCAGTCGCTCAAATCACCTCTGTCAGCCAAACAATTCTCCGTCCTTTGCCACCCGGGATCACGCCGCCATTCATCATTCAGTACAACGCTTCTAGCGTGC
The DNA here is from genome assembly GCF_036919595.1 of Nostoc sp. GTDB lineage: Bacteria > Cyanobacteriota > Cyanobacteriia > Cyanobacteriales > Nostocaceae > Nostoc. Next base: position 52,983 of record NZ_JBALCO010000149.1, read on the forward strand.
CGATTATTCAGATGAGTGTCAGCAGCAAAAACTTGCCAGAACAAGCGCTCAACGACTATGCTACCAACTTTGTCCGCACCCAGTTAGCAACAGTCCAAGGGGCAAGTGTACCTTTGCCCTATGGTGGTAAACCTCGGCAAATTATGGTTGATATCGATCCCCAAGCGATGTTGGCTAAAGGTGTTTCTGCCCAAGACGTGACTAATGCTGTCAGTGCCCAAAATCTGGTCTTGCCCGCAGGCGATATGAAGATAGGCACTCGCGACTTCGCCGTACAAATCAACAATAGTCCAGATGTAGTGACAGCCCTCAACGACTTGCCGATTAAACAAGTCAATGGTGATGTGACTTACATTCGTGATGTCGCGCAGGTAAGGGATGGCTTTGCCGTGCAAGCGAATATAGTACGTGAAAATGGTAGGCGATCGAGTTTACTTAGTATCCTTAAGAGTGGCAATGCCTCAACTATTGATGTGATTGATCGGGTGAAAAAAGCTTTGCCTCGCATCCAATCCACTTTACCCCCAGGACTGAATTTAGCCTTTTTGTTCGATCAATCTGTATTTGTTAAAGCTTCGATTCAAGGCGTTCTCAAAGAAGGATTGATTGCCGGGTGTCTCACCGCGCTGATGATTTTGATTTTTTTGGGAAGTTGGCGCAGCACTGTAATTGTAGCCGTATCGATTCCCCTCTCGATGCTAGTTTCGATTATTGTGATGAGTCGTTTGGGACAAACTTTCAACATTATGACTTTGGGTGGTTTGTCCTTAGCTGTCGGTATTCTCGTAGATGATGCCACAGTAGAAATTGAAAATATCCACCGAAATCTCGGACAAGGGAAACCAATTAAACGAGCAATCTTAGATGGAGCGCAGCAAATCGCAACTCCAGCACTTGTAGCAACATTATGTATTTGTATTGTCTTTGTGCCGGTGGTGTTTCTAAGTGGAGTGGCAAAGTACCTGTTTGTCCCGCTAGCGATGGCGGTAGTATTTGCCATGCTTGCTTCTTATGTGCTATCTCGGACTGTAGTACCGACGATGGCAAGCTATTTGCTACCGCATGAAGCAGATTTGCATAGAGAAAACGAGGATCATAATGGTCATGGCGATCGCCATCATATAGATTCGCCAGTTCAAAACAATAATGGTCGCGACAACCATCATATAAATTCGCCAGTTCAAAACAATAATGGTCATGGTGATAGCCACACCCATTCACCAGTCGAAATCCATGATAGTCGCGACAACCACCATACCCATTCGCCAGTCCAAAACAATAATGGTCATGGCGATCGCCACCAAACGCAAGAAGCAACAACTAAAACTGCCGAACCTGTTAAGAAAGATTGGATATGGCGGCTACACGAAAAGTTTAATCGGCAATTTGAGAAATTTCGCAGTTGGTACTACGATGTCCTAACCTCAGCATTAAATCACCGCCGCATAGTCTTTGTACTGTTTGGTGCTTTTATAGTAAGTGCAGGAGTTTTGTTGCCGTTCGTCGGTCAAGACTTTTTCCCTGAAGTCGATGGTGGTCAGTTTAGCTTACATGTTCGAGCCTTACCTGGTACTCGTTTGGAAGAGACAGAAAAAATTGTCAGCCAAGTCGAAGGCGTTATTCGCCAGACTGTACCAAAGGAAAATCTCTCGAAGATTCTGGATAACATCGGCTTACCCAACAGTGGGATTAACCTTACCTATGGCTACAACGGTGCTACAATTGGTCCGGCTGATGCTGACATTCTTGTGTCCCTAAAAAAATCTGGTTCAACTTTTTCTTATGTCAAGCAACTTCGCCAGAAATTGAAAGCGACATTTCCCAATTACACCTTCTTTTTTGAGCCAGCTGATATTGTTACTCAAATTTTGAATTTCGGTTTGCCTGCTGCTGTTGACGTGCAAGTATCTGGCCCTCTGCAAAACTCAAAGGCTAACTTTGAAATTGCCAAACAAATCGAAGCCCGGATGACGCTCATTCCTGGTGCTGTAGATGTACACATGCAGCAAGTTGTCGATGCGCCAGAGTTACGTCTTGATGTAGATCGTACCGAGGCTCAACAACTGGGTATGACTCAGCGTGATGTTGCCAATAGCGTTCTCACTTCTTTAAGTTCAAGCGGTCAAGCCGCAATCAATCAATGGCTCGATCCCAAAAAAGGTGTGAGTTATACCCTTGCTGTACAAGTTCCCCAGTACAAAATTGACTCTATTGACAGCCTGAAAAATACGCCAGTTAGTAACGGTCAAACTGCACCCCAACTTTTAGGAAATTTGGCTAGTGTCAAACGCGACACAGTGATGCAAGTTGTCAATCACTACAACATTCAACCAGTTTTCGATATCTACGCTAACTCCTATGATCGCGATCTAGGGGGAGTTGCCCGCGATGTGGATCGAATCATCGCTGATTATAAGAAAAAATTGCCTCACGGTAGTCAGATTAATGTCCGCGGGCAAGTGCAAACGATGAACTCATCGTTTTTGGGACTTGGTTTTGGACTTGTGTTTGCAATTGTGCTGGTTTACTGCTTAATGGTAGTGAACTTCCAATCTTGGCTTGATCCCCTGATTATTATGATGGCATTGCCGAGTGCTTTAGCTGGTATTGTCTGGATGCTGTTTGTCACCCGCACCACTTTTAGCGTTCCTTCATTAATGGGTGCAATTATGAGTATAGGTGTAGCGACATCAAACAGTATTCTAATGATCACTTTTGCTAATGACCAGCGTCAAGAAGGTCAAAATGCCTATAAAGCAGCGCAAGCGGCGGGTCACACGCGGTTGCGTCCTGTGTTGATGACTGCCTTAGCCATGCTCATTGGTATGGTGCCAATGTCTCTCGGTCTTGGTGAAGGTGGTGAGCAAAATGCGCCCTTAGGTCGCGCTGTAATTGGCGGCTTGTCAGCTGCAACAATTGCAACACTCATCTTTGTACCTGTTGTATACAGTATGTTACGGCGTAAACAACCTCGTCCTATTGATGAGAATGATGACGATTTAAATTTCTCAGATCCACAGACTGCATACTCCTTGTCATCATCCCAAGGCAAGGAGTAAGCAATTTCATTGTCCAAAATTGCTAAAGCCAATGATGGTAATGACTCTAGCTGCTGAATTTCTGCAAATTAGATAATATGGGACAGCTTACCTATGGATTCTCAGCCTCCATCTCCTGATTTAGAACAACAAACGACTTCTAGAAAACAAAGGCGCGGCATCGGTCGAATTGGTTGGGCTGTAATTGGTGCTGTTTTTTTTGCTAGCCTACTAGCCATAGGTATTCTGCCTCGGTTAAGCCAAAGGTCAGAATTAAAAGCAGCAGTAAAGGAAGCAAGCACCTTAACCTCAGTCAACATTATCACTCCCCGTCGCGCTGCTGCTACTACCAATTTGGAACTACCTGGGAGTGTTGTAGCTCTTAACCAAACGACCATCTACGCTCGCAGTACTGGGTATTTGCGGCGGTGGTACGCAGACATTGGCGATCGCGTGCAGGCTGGTCAATTATTAGCAGAGATTGATTCACCAGACATAGATCAGCAAGTTTTGCAAGCGAAGGCAGAGTTCGTGCAAGCACAAGCTAACGTCCTTCAAAGTCGTGCTAGTTTAGCTAAAGGCGTTTCTGATTTGAAGCAAGCCCAGGCTAATCTATTGATCGCACGTCAGAGTTGGCAGCGCTGGAGTGTTCTTGTCAAGCAAGGTGCAGTGCCTCAACAAGATGCTGATACAAGATATGCCACATATCAGGCTAATCTTGCCAACGTTGAGGCAGCAAAAAATACTGTCAATTCTGACTCTGCTAACGTCAAAGCAGCACAAGCTAACGCCTACGCCATTCAAGCAAACTTCCAGCGTAATATCGTATTGCAGTCTTACAAGAAAGTCACTGCTCCTTTCGCAGGAGTAATTACCGCACGTAATGTAAATACAGGTGTTTTAATTTCAGCAGGTAGTGGCAACAGCAATAGCAACAGCAATACTAGTAACACCAGTACCAGCAACACCAACACTAGCAATACTAGCCTTTATACCATTGCTGCTTATGACAAGTTAGACGTGAATGTGAATGTTCCACAGAGTTTATCACCATCATTTCAGACTGGTCAAACAGCAGAAATTACAGTAAAAGAGTTACCACAACGAGCGTTTACGGGTAAAGTAGTGCGTACTAGCAACGCTATAGATCCAAATACTCGCACTTTGCTGACACAATTAGAAGTGGACAATTACAACGCGACGCTGCGACCTGGGATGTATGCCACTGTTAAATTTGCCATTAACCGCAATAATACTCCCTTTGTTGTGCCAGATAGTGCCTTAGTGGTTAACGCCGGAGGTACGCAGGTAGCAACTCTAACCAAAGACCAAACAGTGCATTATCAAAAAGTTGTCGTTGGGCGAGATTATGGTACTGAAGTAGAAATTACATCAGGCCTGACAGGAAATGAATCGCTGATTGCCACTCCTACGGTTGATGAGACAGAGGGTTTGCGCGTGCAGCCAGTTGCACAAAAAAAGTAGACTCAATGTTGTCAATTTACAGCGCTTTTCATCTAAGTGAGGTACATTAACCCACCCTCCCCGATACCTTGGGGAGGGAAGGCAAGGGGTCTACTTAATTAATTTGCAATCTGCTATTTGCCGAAGGCATCGCTCTCAGTGAGGATTTTATTTTATGGAAGTCTCTTATAAGCAGTAACCAATAGTTGAGGAACTTAAATTATACAAGTAAGAATGATTAATTTTGAACCTTCGGACAGGCTGCTGCCTCAATATGTGGATCAAGAGGGTTGTGTAAACTATATTGCTTGGAAAAAAGAGCAGCCCCAAGCGATGACGCGACAAGCGAACAAAACAGTTAAAGGTCAGCAGTGTTAATCAAGCAAATATTTGATCCCGGTTATGGGGTGCATCAAAATCAATCAGCGGGCCTTTTGGCACAATGCGGGTTGGGTTAACCTGGGGATGGCTCTTATAATAATGCCGTTTGATGTGGTCAAGATTGCAAGTCTCTTTGACTCCCGGCAGTTGATAAAGTTCTTTGAGATAATTCCACAGATTCGGATAATCTACAATCCTGCGTAAGTTGCATTTGAAATGCACATAATAAACTACATCGAAACGAAACAGAGTAGTAAACATACACCAGTCCGCCTCAGTAATTTCGTTTCCGCAAAGATAGCGTTGATTTCCCAATATTTTTTCCCAGTAGTCGAGAGCCGTGAATAATTCCGTTACCGCTTCATCATAAGCCGATTGAGTGGTAGCAAATCCCGCCCGGTAGACACCGTTATTTATTGGTTGATAAATTGTATCAATCGTCTCGTCAATTACTTTTTGTAAATGTTCGGGATAAAAGTTAATATTTTGTTTAGCGAAAGCATTGAATTCTGTATCAAACATGCGGATGATTTCACGGGATTCATTATTGACAATTGTCCGATTTTGGATATCCCATAAAACTGGAACTGTCACCCGCCCGCTATAGTTAGGGTCAGCCTTCAGATAAAGTTGCCAAACATATTGAGTACCGTTGACTGTATCAGGAATGCACCCCGGTTCATCACCAAATCCCCAGCTATTTTGAGCAATTTCTGCTGCAACGACCGATAACCCAATGACATCTTGCAGTCCTTTCAATTGGCGGATAATGGCGGTGCGACACGCCCAAGGGCAAGCCCAAGAAATATACAGATGATAGCGTCCCGCTTCAGCTTTAAAACCACTAGAATCATCAGCTGTAATGTGGTTGCGAAAAGTTGTTGATGGACGGATAAATTTACCTTCTGAGTCTTCTTGATCTCTTTGAGATATCCACTGACCATTCTTAAGAATTCCCAAACCCATAATTATCTCCTTAGTACAGTTTTGCATAAAAGCGTAATATTTTATACTCAAAGAACGCAAAGTAAACGCAAAGTGATACAGAGTTTTGCCTAATTCATTTCGCTACGAATTAAGGAAATGTTGTACTTAGTTATTAGTAAAGAGTCAAGAATCTAAAACTCTGAACTTTTGACTTTTGACCGAATTTTAAATTTTAAATTTTGGAAAATGGAATTGTTGACGGAGCCTCTAGTAGAGAAGATTCTTGCGTTCGATTATTTAATGCATGTTTGAGACTTGCGAATTAGAACGCGAGAATAATTATATTTTTCCATTATCCAAACATTTTTTGACAAGCAAGTGACTTAATTGCTGGGGTCAATCTAAAATCTAAAATCGTTCAACTGAGCGACTTGCCTTGAGCGTACCCCTACGGGGAAGCAAGGTACGCGCAGCGTCTCCAAGAGTGCCCAAAGGAGCCAAAGTTCCAAAATCCAAAATTGCTTGACTATTCAGCGTTGAGGATTTTTGGCACTTTGAAAAATTCCCCTTCTTGTTCAGGCGCACTGTTGAGAATGCTTTCCCGGTCTGGATAGGGTTGCAATTCATCCTCTCGTGTGATGTTGCTGACATCAATTGCCCGTGTTGTTGGGGGCACATTACTAACATCAAGTTCATTCAACTGTTCAATATAATCCAAAATATTTCCTAACTGGATAGTGAATTGTTCCTCTTCTTCTGGAGTTAATTCTAAACGAGCAAGATTAGCTACTTTATGAACTTGTTCTTGGTCAATCATATTTTTTTAGTTAGGAGTTAGGAGAGACGCGATTAATCACGTCTGTAGAGGAGTTAGGAGTTAGGAGTGAATGATTCATGATTCCTAACTCATTACTTTTAGAAGAATACGTCCATTTGCGATCGCTTAGTGGTTTTCAGCCAGTTTTGGGCTTCGATGTAGTTATTGGGAGCCATGCGAATAGCTCGAATCCAATAGTCTGCTGCTTGGTCAAACAATGCTTCGCCAGCCTCGTTATCTCCAGCTTCTTTCTCCCTTTCGCCTTGGTAGTGATAAATTACGGCGATGTTATTTAAGGCTTGGGGCATGCGTGGGTTTAACTCAACTGCCTGGTGATACAGTTCTAAAGCTTTTTTGTGGTCGCCGTTGCTGGCATAGATTAGCCCCATATTGTAAAGAATATAGCCGCGATCGTTGGTATCTTCCTCTAGTGTTAGAGCTTCTTCATAGTATTCTAATGCTTCAGCATATTCCCCTTCTGCTTGGGCTGACATACCATCTCGATAATAAACAAACGCTTCTTTAGCTTTTTTGTTGGTTGGCAGGATCTTCAGGATGATATCCGCCATTACTGTAAAGGATTTGTCAACAAAATTATCGTTTTTTTGTGTTCTTGGCATATTTGTCTCTGGGGATTGGGGATTGGAGAACTCGGAGTCCCCTCTGGGGATAAGGGGTAATGGGGATTGGGGAACTCGGGGTCCCCTCTGGGGATAAGGGGTAATCGGCATGGGGCAATAATCAATAGTTTTTCTTCCCCTGCTTCCTTTGCTCCCTCATCTTCCCAATCCCCTAGTACACTCAATAGCTAATTTAACTGATTTGCGGTGGCATTCTTCTCACTGAGTGGGATGATGCACTCTTGACTATTATGCCGAGAGTTGTTTACCAAGGTGCTAACTTGATAGGCAGTCATTGCTGACGCTGGATAGGGACGCAATAGCTGCTGTAGAGTTTGGGGGGTTTGCACCTGCAAATCTAGCCATAAATCGTAATCTTGTGGCTCTAGAATCACTGGCATCCGCTCGTGGATAGGTTGGAGTAATTCGTTAGCTGCCGTTGTCAAAATTGTACAAGAGATTATTTCCTCGTTAGCAGGCGATCGCCATTTCTCCCACAAACCTGCAAAGCCGAAGGGTTGCCCATCTTGAAGACGAAAATAAAACGGCTGTTTTTTGCCTTGTTGCCGTTGCCACTCATAAAAGCCATCAGCTACCACTAAACAGCGTCTGTGCTTAAAAGCCGAACGAAAAGCGGGTTTTTCGGCAACAGTTTCTGCCCTAGCGTTAATCAGCTTTGCCCCCATTCCTGCATCTTTCGCCCATGACGGAATTAAGCCCCAATGCAACTGCTTAAATTCACGCTTTTCGCTTTCGGAATTTTGTAACACTGTTGCCACCATTTGCGTAGGTGCAATGTTATATTCGGCTGCTAAATCGGGAACTGACTCGACATGGAAAACTTGAGATAATCCTGCTGCTGACTGGTTTAAAGTAAATCTTCCACACATACTTTTATTCTTGATCCCTAACTAAATTAAACATCTCAATCTATAAATCAATAATATTTCTTTTTATTTTCTCGGATAATTTTATGTAGTACGCTCAGATGCTAAATCTAAAAGAAATTATCCGGTTTTCGGAAAATCTTTTGGTAAGATATTGTATTTTGAACATTCAATTATCAACATATTACTAACTGTATTTTAACATGGAACTACTGCGTCTGTATGATTTTTTACCATCTGGCAATGGTTATAAGATACGTCTTTTATTGACACAACTAGGTATGCCTTTTGAGAGAATAGAGCTTAACATCTTGAAAGGCGAGACTCAAACACCAGAATTTTTAAGTAAAAATCCTAACGGTAAGATACCTCTTTTGGAAATTGAGCCAGGGAAATATTTGGCAGAATCAAATGCCATATTGGTGTATTTGAGTGAAGGTACAGAGTTTTTACCATATGACCGCTTTTTACGAGCGCAGGTGTTACAATGGCTATGTATTGAACAATATAGCCATGAGCCTTTTATTGCTACATCAAGATTTTGGATTTCTATTTTAGGTAAAACTGAAGAACATAGTGAAGCTATTAAGCAAAAACATGAATCGGGTTATACAGCACTTAGCCTGATGGATAAACACTTAACTTCTCACATTTTTTTTGTAGGAGAGTGTTACACGATCGCTGATATTGCCTTGTTCGCTTACACTCATGTAGCTGATGAAGGTGGGTTTGATTTGACACAATTTCCTGCTATTCAAGCTTGGATAGAAAGAGTCAAAGCTCAACCAAGGTATATTAGTATTACACAGCAAAAAAATTCGGTTTTGTGAGCTTCTGTCTCTAGGTTATTGGCTTTAGTAGAGGATATAGTGGGTGGGATATAGCCTCACATTTATGAGGAGAAACACTCTTCAAAAAAGGTGTTACTAAGCAGCAACTAGATATCTGTATCAATTTCTATCAGCTTTTGCTGAGAGGACAAACCTAATTTAATTCTGATATGAGATTTAGGTGTATCAAATTTATCTGCTAGTAGTTTAATTAACTCTTCATTAGCCTTACCATCAACTGGGGGCGATTTTAAATATGCAGTCAGACTGCCATCAGGTTGTTCTTCAATCTTTTGCTGTTTTGAATTAGGTTTAACCTTGACTTTTTTTTGCATAACCTATTTTTTGTAATTGTTGCAGCCATAACCAACCTAAAATACAACCCAATAGATAATGAGGAAAATCCCACCAAACAAAGGTAGTACCAAGTAACAATTTACCTATCAAGGTGGCGCGAATCTCTTCTAATAGTGGCGGATGCCAAAGTTGCAAGAATTCTAGTATACAGGTGATGACAAAAACCCATATAGGAATTTGGATAACTGCCGCCCGACTTCTGAAAAACCAAAATGCAAATAGACACCAAAATATTTCGTAAAATACAGCGGCTCCGTAGTCATTAAACCAGTGATGGGCAGATCCTTTATAATATTTAAACAAAAAGCCCATCGGTACAACGATGAGCACAGAAAGAATAATAAATATTGTTTGATTACGGTGTCGAAGCATTTTCTACAGACTAGAGACTAAGCAAAATTTTAGCAGCCCCAACAACTGGAAGTCGCGGCTAGACAGACTTAGGCATACCCCTACTAAAAAGCCAGCTACACGTAGCATCCTTTATGAAAGGCTAGTCCGCCCACGCGGACTTATCTTCTCTTTCAACGTCAACTCATTGTGGGGGCGCTTGTTGATGCTATCTGGCTTGACAAGAAAGAGATAAGCTAATACCCAACTGCTCGGCAATTTCTGAGCAGCTGATTTCGTCAGTATTCAACAGTAAATCTGCTAGGCGCAGGCGTGTTGCATCTGAAAGAGCCGTGAAGATTTTAGCGCGGTTTTCGTAATTTATTTTCTCAATCATCCCCATATCACTTGACAATCGCGTGCAGTTAGTTGGCGCTCCTCAATCCGAAGGCGGAATCTACTTCCGCAAGAGAGATGGCACTGTTGGTTATCGCAACGTCAATCAAGATATTAACAAAACCTTCCCTGGTATTGGCAAGACCACCGATCTGATCGTTTCTGACCCCGAGTAATAAAATCCATTCCTTGCTCTACTTCATCCAACCTTAAAGGGTGTTTGAAAAGTCGAAGAGATGGTACAAAAGCTCTTTGAGTATATGCTATGAATAGATAGTAGACAGCATATATTCAGAGAGTAATATGAGTAAAGGGGTAAATATAGCATAGCTGACACTAAGGAGAAGATAGGCTAAAAGTATTACTGTATAAGCTTTTTAGCTATCGCTTTTTGAGAAATGGGGTCAAATGAGCAGTGATTGCGAAAATTACGCTAAAAAATTAATGAGCCGCTTTCAATACTGCGTTGCTTGCCGCCGCAGGCATCGCTAGGAATAAAACTGTACCAATTGAAGTCTCTGAAATTTATGAGCTTGAAACTCTTGCTGTGCAGTATTAAATAAACAAGGAAGAATTTACAGTTAAGGATATCTTCTGCTACCTGCACCCACAACACCGATTTTGTGACGATAGGAAAGTTCAGCACCGAACCAACCGGAAATACTAACCAGCGTACCGACAATGAGTGAGAGAACCAGTCCCCAAGGTAGTATTCGGGATTCAGCGTCGCCCAAGCGCAGGAGGAAGTTGACTAGACTTAAAACTATTAGAGAAACATTAAGTATTAAATGTGCCCAACCTGCGCTGCGCTTGCGAACTCGTTCTATTCTAAAAAAGTCGCTGAGACCGATCGCTGATGCAAGGACACCTCCAGCTAATCCTAGTCCGATTAACCATAGTGAAGCTTTAGCCCAGAAGAAATCACTAGTTAACCAGTAGCCGATGTCGCTTCCCAATGCCGCAGCTAAAAAGGCGATGGGAAAGGTCACACTCAAGGGATGTAGGGGATGTCCTGCGATCGCAACTGTACTGGGTACGCCGCTATCAAGATACTCGCTGTCGTTACTTTCAATAACTGGTGGAATATTTGGAAAAGGTGTTGAATTTGTTTGCGTTGTGTCTGTAGTTTCCATTATTAGTATCCTGAATTTCTTAGCGTCATATTTTTAAGCTGAAGGAATTTTTTCAACATAAGCTTCAGCTTGTAGGGTTAGTTTGCCTACTTCTACTTTTAGTTGGTTAACTTGCAAGCTTATTCCTTCTAAATCGAAGTTACTCAGATTTAGAATTTCGCTAGTTTGATCTATCAAAGCTTTTGTTAAATCTGGTGATATTTCCCCACTTTCACCATACTCGACATTTTCCAAAGTAACAGTTTTTCCATTGGCGCTGATCCGGGGTACTGCGGAAAAAGCAACTTGCTGATTTTCACCTGTTTCTACTATTTTCATAGTGGCATTTAGTGCTACTTTTCCATCACCTGGTAGTCGAAATTCTACATGTTGAGGTTCAATAGTCGTCAGTTTACCGTTAACATTGATTTTTTGACTTTGGAGTTGCGATCGCACATATTCTGAGTTGAAGGCGCGATTGATATCAGTCTCAGTTAACACAACCTGTGCATTGGCTTCTGTAGGTCTAGTAAGTTCAATTTTGCCGAAAGCTACACTCAGGGGATTAATGGCAACATTAGTCATTTGCATGTCAAATTCCTCCATGCGGAGGTCTTTCTGCATAACCATACCTTCACCTTCAATTGTGACCGAATCCACCTGCCCTTGAACTATTTTAAAAGGGTCTGTTTTAATACTTACATCTAAACTTTCTACTTCATCTAATTGGCTAGATAATCCTATTTCTGCCGCTTTATTGAGCGCTTGCTCTCCTAATCCAGGACTGTCTGCCATTATTAAATTAACTCCCGATTTAAATACTATTTCCTTGATTTATTTTAAATAATTTGTATCGAATTTAAATCTATCTTACGATGTAATATAGATTTAAATCCTGTCTATCCAAAGAATAATTATATTATTTATAATCAAAAGTTTTGCTTTCCTACCCAGAGTTTTTAAACCATAGATACAGAACGTCTTATTATCCGATATCACTCAAAAGAAAGATTGAATATATAGAACTTAGTAGTTATATTGTTTACTTATAACTTTTGGCTAAAATCTATTTAATAAAAAAGATTCGCAACATTATATAGAATTTTTGTTTAGCGCGGCACATCATCATATCAAATGGGTATAAAGTGGGTAGGCGTAGCCAGCCGCAGGCATTGCTTTTACAATAATTTTTTCAAAGGCAGCATCAACCCAGGCACAATATCTTCACCGCTTAATATTGCTGTAGCCGGATATTGAGTAATTGAACCATCCTGGCGATAAACTAAAGCTTGTTGATTTTTTATATCAATTAACCATTCTAATTGAACACCATTAGCAATATATTCTTCCATTTTGGCTTTGAGTTTTGCCAAGCCATCATTTTTAGAACGAATTTCAATTACAAAGTCAGGTGCTAAATTAATAAATTTGTCTTCTTCTTCATCCCAACCATCTGGCAAACGTCCTTTAGCCACAAAAACAGCATCAGGTGCTCTGACAGCAGTATTTGCTAATCTAAAACCTGTACTCGGCCCAAAAACTTCACCTAAATCCTGACTTTCTACCCAATTCAATAAATAGGCTCCTGCTTTTACTTCTTGATTACCAGAAATTCCACCAGTTGGGGGCATGGTTTCTAATGTTCCATTAGCATTGCGTTCAAACCGCAGTTCTGGGTTTTGCGAACTCATCAGCATTAATTCTTCATCAGTGACAGTATACAAAGACTGCACCGTTAATTTTTCGCTGGTCATGATAATTTCATAGCAAGCTTGATAGATATCTCAATTTTAGGCTGAGATTCAATTACTTCTGTACCCCTCTCCTGTGCATTCTCCGTGTCTGGAGCGGTTTGTTCTAAAATTGACATTAGCAGCAGTGCAATATCTGATTATAAGCTGTTTTATTATTTCAAAATAATGCTCTCAGAACGTTTTACCGCAGCCCTCACCTACGCTACCCAATTGCACGCTAACCAAGTTCGTAAAGGTTCAGGTGTTCCCTACGTTGCCCATTTATTAGGTGTCACCAGTATTGCTTTAGAATACGGGGCAAATGAAGATGAAGCGATCGCAGCCCTATTACACGATGCGATCGAAGACCAAGGTGGGGCTGCAACACGGGAAGAAATTCGCCGCCGCTTTGGTAACAATGTAACGGCAATTGTAGATGCTTGTACTGACGCTGATACAACTCCAAAACCCCCTTGGCGAGAGCGCAAGGAGGCATACATTGCTCATATTCCTACCGCTTCTCCATCAGTACTGCTCGTGTCATTAGCAGATAAACTTTACAACGCCCAGTCTATTCTCAAAGATTATCGCCTTTTGGGCGAATCAGTTTGGGAACGTTTTCAGGGGCATAAAGAAGGAACTCTTTGGTATTATCGGGCGCTTGTAGATACATTAAGGAAGACTGGAACCACTATAATCATTGAGGAATTAGAACGCGTCGTTGCAGAAATTGAGGTATTAGCATCTAAATAAAAAATTTATTTACCAGAAGTAGATAAAAGATTCATAGGGAACTAGACAAATAGCTTTTTTACCTTGAACAGCTAGAAGGCTCACACTGTCAGTAGATAGGCAAGAAAATTTAGAAACATCTCATTGCGTTGGCGTAAGCCTTCCCGTAGGGTAGGGAGCAAAGTGAAGTGAAGCAATCACAAGGGCTTCAAATTTTTTAAATTTCATTAGATAATTAGGTTTATTTGTACCTACTTACCTGAAAAATCAGTGTTGAGATGAAATTGCCAGTCAGGAGTCAGGTCTGACCAAATTTGAGTCAAACGAGAACTCTTAAAGACCACAATGACCAGACGAACAAAATATTTGTCTAAAAGCCAAAATCATCGGGACGAAAAAAATCTATGATGATAGAGGTAATCCCCAATGAACTGGAAAGCCTACACTATACCGCAAGGTCAGTATAAGTAATTTATAGACATAATATAGTCATGTCTCTCACGAACAAATTTTCGCTTTTAGGTTCTTTCTCTAGATAAAAAATCTTTCTCTCGGTAGATAGTTGTACTTACATTATTATGGCTGCTATGTTACCAATATGACAATAATAAGACAAAACGCTCTAAATACAACCGTAAGTCCTTCAGTAAGTCCTCCAGAAACATTGGCAGAAAAGTATCTTGAAACAGAGCGGATGCACGATGTTCAGCTTTTACTGCAAAACTTGATCAACAGTGAAGAAGCCACTGTGAAACTAATTCTGGATTGTTTGTATGACGTTGGTTCAGTCAATTTGATCAATCAAAAGCTTCGCTTGAAGCCTCTAAACAGGGTGATGAAATTAATTGCCCGAATGTCCAAACCAGTTTTTATAACCTTGGCTCTAAATTGGTTTAAGAAAAACTGTCCCCAACTGATTACTAATTGGCTACACACGCAAGTAACTTTTGAAAAGACCCAAAATAGACCCCAAAAAGTAGCCGTTGAAGTTGCAGAACTTCAACCATATCCCATACCACATACAGAAAATATGAGCCAAGAGATTAAAAATCTGCGCCACCAAGTCCGATGGCTAGCTGGGATTTCAATAATAGTGATCGCTGTTTTAGGAGTAACAGCCGCTAGGTTAAACTGAAACTCATAGGTAGCACTGTGAGCAAATTTAATAGATCCAGCAAGCTATTTTCGGTGTAAAATTCACTTCGGTTCTAAAAACCCTACCAGCCCAGAATGTGAATAATTTTTGCTCCATGAGGTTTTTTGGGAAACAGTTGTTTTGCTAACTTCAAGCAACTTAACTCGTTGTATTGCCAGCATATTTAAATAGCTGGTTCAGCATATAGGCTAATTCGTACTATGGCTTTGCCCAAACTTACCTTGGAGGACATCGAAATACATCTGCTTTTGGAAGGGATGTATCAGTACTACGGTTACGACTTCCGCGATTATGCTCTTTCCTCACTCAAGCGCCGCATTCACAGCTTCATGGAATTAGAGGGTTTACCTAATATTTCTGCCTTGCAAGAGCGATTACTTCACAACCGTGCTTATTTGGAACGGTTTTTGCTTGGTCTGACGGTGAATGTAACATCAATGTTTCGTGATCCCAGCTTTTATAACACCTTCAGAAATCAAGTTATTCCCTTCTTGCAAACCTATCCGTTTATTCGGATCTGGCACGCTGGATGCTCCACTGGTGAAGAAGTCTACTCAATGGCAATTCTACTGCAAGAAGAAGGACTTTATCACCGTTGCCGCATATATGCCACTGATACTAATGAGAAGGTATTACAAAGTGCCAAAAGTGGTATTTTTTCCCTAAAACTGATGCAGGAATATACCCAGCTTTATCTAAAAGCAGGCGGTAAGAAGTCATTCTCAGAATATTATACAGCAGCTTATGATAACGCTATTTTTCGAGCATCATTAAAAGAAAACATTGTCTTTGCCCAGCATAATTTAGCAACGGACAGTTCTTTTAATGAGTTTAATGTCATCCTTTGTCGTAACGTTCTCATCTATTTTAATCAGGTACTTCAAAAGCGGGTACACGAACTGTTTTATAATAGCCTCTGCACCTTTGGCATCTTGGGTTTAGGAAAACAAGAATCTATCAGGTTTACCTCTTATGAACAGCACTATGAAGAGATAGTCAAAGGGGATAAACTATATAAGAAAATAGCTGGTGCTTAAAATACAGGCTGTTTAAACCACTAGATGAACGTAATTTTACGTGAGTTCGATAAACATGACAAACGACAAACATTTCCCTGCCTTGAACTTTAGTTCAAGTCTGGACAGTTTTTGCGTAGTAAAATCTCTTAGAGGATGTTTGAAAAGTATTATTGCTATAGCAATCCTAAATCATTTGTGAAAATTATATATCTCTTTCTTTTCTTTGCGTCCAAGCGTTCTTCTCTATGAGACGCTACGCGTTGGTGTTGGTGGAGTCTCTCCAAGAGTTGGCGGTTTGTTTCCTTATTTATATTTTCACGACTTATTTAGGACCACTATATACATCAAAAGCTCCCAAACCTAACCCCCCTACCCCATCCCTAGAAGGGAATGGGGATTTAAAAGCTTCTCGACCTTTGGGGAGAGGAATGGAAGCGAGGTTTTAAACAGGTTAGCGCTTAAGTTGACACCGATTCTTCTAATTGCCCAATACTTTTAAAACATTTTCTCATTAAAAGTGCATTTAAATTAGCACTAAGTATTTTCCAGAAAAATATTATGAATAAAGTTGCGACGCCGAATAGCCCCTGTTAGACATCGCTGTCAAAAGACAGTCCGTCAAACATTTTTAATTGTGTTCATAAGATAGACTTAGCGATCGCTTAAGGTAAATTACACATTAGAGTCTTAAAGGAGATTGTCGATGCAACTTCTCGGATGTCCTCCTGTTGCAATCATTGCTGGAGAAAATGCGGTTCACGTTTCTCAACTACCTTCTATATGGCAAGACATTGCTAGAGGAACCACGAGTATCGGACTTTCCCATCCCCAAAGCTATGTTGAGATGGCGCAGTTGTTTTTATACAAATTAGAGCATGGTGATGTTGACTTATTTAGCGATCGCCCCCAACTGGCTCACTTGATACCTTCATTTTCTCAGCTATTTGCACAGCTAGCGTGGGAAACCCTTGACTTTTTTGGGCAAGACTTTCTCAAACACAGCTATCCGAACTTTGCAGAAATTCTCCGCGATGTGGAATCAAAGGGAATCGAGTTCGCTGATGAAGTAAAAGTGGCTCGCATTGGTATAGATTTATTCAATGAGTTTGGTTATGAACTACCTGCCAGCTTCTATCATGTGCATTTAGCACCAATTTACCGCGATCATGTTTTTGAAGAACGCGCCTTAAGATTTGATCAGCGCGATATCGAACACAAACGTGCTTGGGATGCCATACTCCATGCAGGTAAGGTGTTTGCTATCCAGATGAAGGTGCAAAGTATTGCTTCCAAATACGGTTTTACTTATCAACACGGCTGCGGTTGCAACTCTCACATATCTTCCATTGATGTATCTCGTGGGACGTTTGAATATGAATTGAGTCCCAAAAAACGTCAGCGATGGATTCGCAGTTTCATCTGGACTGCTTGGTATGAGTATGCCTTCTTTGCGATTGTGCCTAACACAAGTTATTTAGTTTGATAAAAAAGTAGACTAGATTGGGAAAATAGATAAAGCGAGTTCAATCAGCATTTAGACAAATTACTTTCTTAATTTGCCTAAATGCTTTTTCATTTTAAGGCTGACCAAGAAAGTCTTGTTTACCAAGTTCTACACCGCAGTGTCTGAGAATGTCATATGCTGTTGTGACATGGAAATAAAGGTTTGGTAAAACAAAATATAAGAGAAATGGCATTCCTTGAAAATCAAGAGTGTTGTCACCCATCTTAAGGGTAATTGTTCTCTCCTCTGAACCGTCAATTTGCTCAGGTTTAAATGTATTTAAATGAGAGATAGTTTGATGAATGCGGTCAATAAGTTGAGTAAATGTAGTTTCATTATCCTCAAATTGGGGTGGTTCTATTCCTGCTAATCGTGCAGCACCTCTATTTACTATGTCAGAGGCAATTTGCACTTGTTTTGATAACGGAAACATATCTGGGGATAGACGACTATTGATCAACACAGAAGGATCTATTTTTTTAGTTTCAGCGTATGTAGCACCTTTTTCCAGAATACTTACAAGGTTATTCAGTGTGCGAATAGACACGGGTATTGAAGCTTGGTACATTGAAATGGTCATTGATTATTTATCCAGAAAAAGTTTCATGAAAGACCCAAACAAAACCATGACTAAAGTCATAGTTCAAGCATACACAATATAAAAAATAGTTGTTAACTTAGTAATACTTTGCAATTACTGCAAAGTTAAAAGGTTCGATTCATATCGGGGCTTGTGACTTAATTTACTTACTCTTTCAGCAAGTCATTTTTTATGTGTAGATTAATAGGCTACCTTGGTAATTCCATCCGATTAGATGAGTTGCTGTATAAACCGGAGCATTCGCTTTCCAAACAAAGTTACAGTCCTTTGGAATTAAAATCAGGAGTAGTTTGTGCAGACGGGATAGGTGTAGGGTGGTACGACGAAGTGGGTAAACCCTTCATTTACCGAAACACGATCCCGCTTTGGAACGATCCGAATCTGGAAGAGTTAAGCAACTATGTAGAATCTACTTGTACTGTAGGCTATGCCCGATTAGCTGGGATAGGTGAATCGCTCGACATTAGTAACTGTCAGCCATTTCGCAGTGGGAAACTGTTGTTTGTGCATAATGGTGAAATCTCAGACTTTCAACAGACTCTCTATAGACCAATACGTGAGAGGCTCTCTGATTCGACATACCGCTTGATTAAAGGTATGACTGACTCAGAACACATCTTCGCCCTGCTAGTCCAAATGTGGCAGTCGTCTCCAGGCAGCACTCTGTTTGATGCCTTACGTGTGACACTTCAAAAATTGACTGAGTTGGCATCAGAACATGACACCAGCTTTAGTGCCAATATAATTGTTAGTGATGGTCAAGCAGTTGTAGCAGTTCGCTACGCTTATCGCACACAAGCCCCTACTCTTTATTGGTCAAGTGATTCTCTTAAGCACCCAAACCAAGTTATTGTTGCCTCTGAGCCTTTAACCAACCAAAATTGGACTGCTTTTGCGGAACAAAGTATACTATTTGTTCAACCCCACTCATTACAGCCAACAATTAGCCTGTTGGAGAGATTTGCTCCCATTGGGGTTTAGAATCACAGATGCATACACATCAATCTGTGTGCATCTGTGATTCTAAATATCTTTAGACCGTATTCTCACCAAAAGTCTAATGTTTACTGCCAAACATAGATAAGGACAAACAAAATAATCCAGATAACATCAACGAAGTGCCAAAACAACGAAGTTGCGTTAACGCCGTAGTGACCTGTGTCGTAGTTGCCAGGGATGAAAGAACGTACCAAAATTATCAACTGCAACAGAATACCTGTGAAAACGTGCAAACCGTGGAAACCTGTTAGTAGATAGAATGTTCCACCAAATGTCCCGGAGGTGAAGCCAAACTCCAGGTGGCTCCATTCAATCGCTTGTCCAGCCAAAAAGTAAGTTCCCATCGCCATTGTTGCCAAGAGAAACAGGCGAAATTTCACTAAGTCATGGCGTTGAAGGGCGCGTTCGGCGAAGTAAATCACAAAGCTACTGGCAACAAGAATTACTGTGTTGATTGTCGGATCTTTTACTTCTAGTCCAGAAACACCAGCTGGTAGCCAGTCAGGAGTTGTTGTTTTGTAGATAATATATCCTGCGAAAAAACTCAGGAAAATGACGCTTTCAGACAGTAGGAACACAATGAAGCCAAACATCTTGTTGCCTTCTTCGTCGTGGCTATGTTCTGCGCTTGTCTGGTGCAACTCATTTGAATTGATATAACTGTCCATTTTGCTTTTAACTTAAGGGGTGAATTTGAAACGCATAGGCGCTTCGCCTTCCCGTAGGGTAGGAACGCAAAGGGAAGCGCAGAGGTACGCAGAAACCCTCTGCGTACTTCTTTCTGTGTTAGTCTGCGCTTGTCAATGTTGAGTGGCTTTCGCGTAGGTTAGCTGTCAACGGTTCAGATTTGCCGTAGCCGTAAGGTTCAGAGATGATGATCGGAATTTCTTCAAAGTTCTCTACTGGGGGTGGAGAAGAAACTAACCACTCTAATCCAATTGCCCGCCAAGGATTGTCAGGTGCTTTCTCGCCTTGCATCCAAGAAATCACCATGTTGAAAATGAAAGGTAAGGTAGATATTCCCAACAAAAATCCGCCCAGGCTAGCGATGACATTCCAGAATTGATACTCTGGGGCGTAGGAAGCAACTCGGCGTAACATTCCTTGCAATCCTAAGGGGTGCATGGGCAAAAAGTTGAGGTTAGTGCCGATGAAGGCTAACCAGAAGTGGATTTTACCCCAGCTTTCGGAGTACATCCGCCCAGTCATCTTGGGGAACCAGTGGTAGATGGCAGCATACAAGCCCATCGTTACGGTGCCGTAGAGGACGTAGTGAAAATGTCCCACCACGAAGTAGGTATTGTTAACGTGGACATCAACCGGCACGGAGGAAAGCATGATGCCTGTGATACCTGCGAAGACGAACATTACCAACGCACCTAGAGCAAACAGCATCGGTGTGTGCAGTCGCAGCTTACCTCCCCAAATAGTCGCCACCCAAGCAAATACCTTAATACCAGTGGGTACAGACACGCACATTGTTGTCATCATGAAAATCAACCGCATCAAGCCTGACGTACCGCTGACGTACATATGGTGTACCCAAACAATACCGCTGACTAGTGCAATCAAGATGGATGAAATGGCAACTACTTTGTAACCAAATAGAGGTTTACGTGAATAAACCGGGAAGATTTCCGAGAAAATCGCAAACACAGGCAAAATAATCACGTAAACGGCGGGGTGGGAGTAGAACCAGAAGTAATGCTGAAACATTACTGGATTCCCACCTTTGGCTGGGTCAAAAAAGCTAGTGCCAACTGTGAGGTCGAGTAGCAGCATTACTGCCCCCGCCGTCAATGCTGGTAGTCCGAATAGTTGGATAATCTGGGCGCTAAATACTCCCCAGACAAACAAGGGCATCCGAAAGAAGCCCATTCCTGGGGCCCGCATCTTGACGATTGTGGTGACAAAGTTTACTGCCCCCATAATTGAGGATACGCCAGATATTGCCACCGCCAACAACCAGATAACTTGACCATTAATCAAGTTACCCGTAGGATTCTGGAGACTGACGGGCGGGTAAGACCACCAACCGGCTTGGGCTGGGCCACCAGGGACAAAGAAGCTACCCATCATCAAAATCCCGACTACTGGCACCATCCAAAAGGCAACGGCGTTGAGGCGGGGAAATGCCATATCTCGCGCCCCAATCATCAGGGGCACTAAATAATTAGCAAAACCAACTAGTGAGGGAAATGTCCACAAAAACAGCATCACAGTGCCGTGCATGGTAAACATACCGTTGTAGACAGTGCGATCAACTAAATCTGATTCGGGTGTTAGCAGTTCCCCCCGCATCACCATCGCAAAAATACCGCCGACGAGAAAGAAGAAAAAGGAGGTAACAAGATACTGAATACCAATTACCTTGTGGTCAGTACTAAAGCTGAAGTACTCTTTCCAGTTATTTGGAGATTCGTGGTTAGGCTTCTCATTAGGGAAAATGATGCCTTCAATAGGAACATTAGTCATCGGTTACTTTCCTTTCAACCAGGAGAATTGACTAGAGGAGGTGCAGCAGGAGGAACTGTGACCCAACCAGTTTGGACTGATTGATTGGATGTTTGAGCATACTCAGAAGCTGCCTGATTATTTGCTAGGGATGGCTTTTGGGTTGCAGCTTGGGCCAGCCACTGCTGATAATCTTCAGGAGATTCTACGATTACATTCGCCTGCATCGTCGCAAAGTATGTGCCGCTATATTGGGAATCGGTCAATCGGTATTGTCCGGGGCGGATAGGAGTAAATTCAAAGTCGAGCGCATGGTTAGGAATAATATCCTGCTTGAGGCGAAATGCAGGTATATAGAAGCCGTGGAGAACGTCTTGCGATCGCAGTGCCAAACGCACCCGGCGATCGCTCGGTAAATGCAATTCGGTACTGGTGACATCTCTCTCTGGGTAATGAAAAACCCACGCCCACTGTTTAGCTAGTACGTCGATTTTCTCAACGGGTTGTGCTAAAGCGTTAGCTGATACATCTTTTGCTGCTACTGCCAATGGATTATGCAAGTGAACTAATTCTGATGGGCCTTGAATCCCCATTTGTTCGTAAACTTGGTAGCTGTAGCCCGCAATCCAAAACACCAAAAGAATTGGGATCACTGTCCAGATGACTTCCACTGCCACATTACCATCAATTGGGGGACCATCGGTGAAGTCATCTTTAACTGCCCGATGGAAGATGACAGAATACATCAAAGTACTTGTTACTCCTAAGAAGATGAAGGCACCGAGGGTTACTAAGAAGCTAATCAAATCATCAATTAGTTGAGATTCGGCTGCTGCTTGGGGGGGAAGCCAGGAGTAGACCTGCTTCCCGATCCAGAGACTGGTAAGAGTCACTGCGATCGCGCCTGTAAGCGGCGTCAAAATATTTAAAATCTTTTCGATTTTCATGGTCAAGAGTCATTAGTCATTGGTCATTGGTCATTGGTCATTGGTCATTGGTCATTGGTCATTGGTCATTGGTCATTGGTCAAATGACTTACTTGAGCGTTGTGTTGAGGTCTTGGCCCAATCGCAGCAAACTATCTGCTGTATTGTGTATGCCAAATTCGGTAGCCATTTGCGCCCCTAGTGTCCCGTGGACGTACATAATCAACACGATTGCTATACCTGCCAACAGATAGATCCATTGCACTTCTCTATCTGTCTGTTTATATTCTTGTTTGCCCCAAACGAAGCGCTGCCATCCTCTCCAGATGGTCATACCAACAATCAGTGCTAATAGCAACACACCACCCACACCATGCCAAAGCATAGTTTCCATTGCCTGCAATCCCCAGGCACTCTTGGTATCAGCTGGTGGTGTTGCCAACAGCATTTCGTAAAAGCCTGCTCCCACCGTGAAAAATGTGATGATGCTGGCAGCTAGCATGTTGTACCAGCCAACATTAAATAAGTTGTCACGTTCCACAGTAATTGCCAAAAATTTGAAGACCCATTTTTGGAAGGGGAACAGAACACCAACGATATCAAAGGTCATCCCAATGATGAACAAACCTATGGTCAGATGGACTAAGTTGGGATGAATGGGAATGGTGTAAGGTAATCCGTTTGCGCCTAGAGAGCCTGTCAATTGGTCAATCAATTCTGAGTTCATCGCAATAGACCATCCTTTAATGCTTCCACAACTGGCACTGTATGCAATCCATACACCCAAACAAGTTCATCTCCAAGATATATTTGTAAGCCAACTATCAAAGTCAAAACTAGTCCGGCTCCCAAATAATAAATCGGTACTTTTTGCGGGTTGCGGGTACGAATTACATAGCGCCAAGCTGTAATCGCCGTGATTATTCCCGAAAGCGACCAACCAATCAGCGTATGCAAATTCAGCACCGATTTAGCCAGGCTGTAAGGTTGTGCTAAACCCGCTTCAAACTGACCAAAAATAATTGCAACGAAAATGGCGATCGTGGCAACTAACATATTCCACCAACTCACCTCAAAAAGACTGGTTTTCCCAGTAAAATAGCCAATTACATCGCAGAAGAAAGAAAACAACACCATCGCTATTACGAAGTGGACAACGATGGGATGAATCGTATCTGGATAGGGTAAATTGTGGTCGTTCAAAGATGTCAAATATTCAAGCATTGTCTTCTCCTGGACATATCTACCGCACTTTGATCAATCAATTTTGGATAATGGAATTGCCAATTTTGGATCACCGATAGTACAGCCTCAACCCTTGGAGAGGCTATACCAAAGAGTTATCGAGCGTCTTTTAGATTTATTCCACACCTGATGGAGCATAAACTAGAAGACCCTAATCCAAAATCTAAAACCGTTCGACAGAGCAAAGCCGAAGTCCAAAATCTAAAATCTAAAATCGCTAGTCAAACTTCAATGATTGATGGATATTCACTAATATCACCATAAGTATCCATCCATAAATGACCAAAATATGTTCAATATGTGCGCGGTGCAATACGCTTAATCATGTCTTAGCTTTTTAGAGACATATCTAGTAAACTTGCCTACAACGAATAACTTTTTTGTGATTAATTTCCTCATGCTAATAGTCTGTAACAGCAATTTTTGATGTAGTTAAACTAAATCGCTGTCGTTTGTTGATTTGCTTAA
Organism: Nostoc sp.; assembly: GCF_036919595.1. GTDB lineage: Bacteria > Cyanobacteriota > Cyanobacteriia > Cyanobacteriales > Nostocaceae > Nostoc. Next base: position 76,979 of record NZ_JBALCO010000149.1, read on the forward strand.
CTTATATTTTAGCTTAAGTAAATTTTTATGAATTGTCAAAACAATAATAATTAAAATTTTAAATGTTAGTTAGTTAGCAAAAAAATATTTCAATAATGTATCGATTTTGGCATTAAATAATATTTTTAAAAGTCTACTTATAATATTTTCTGTAAAGTATTTGACAATGATAAAATCTTTAATTGTAATGCAAATAGCAAAAATATATAATTTTGAGTAGTTGGTATAAAAGCGAATGAAGGTAACTTAGTAGCTGTGGTGGAACTGGAGAATGCTGAAAGGATTTTATAAGCCATCAAGTCACACTAAGATTGAAACCCACATTCTACAGGTGTGAGGACTAAACAAGTGTCGTTTAAAATTGTAGTAATTGGTACTTCTTTGGGCGGATTATCAGCATTAAAAATTATCCTGGGGAACTTACCAGCAGACTTCCTAGTGCCGATCGCGATCGTGCAACACCGTCACAAGGAGTCTAACAACACACTCCAGGAGTTATTGCAAGAATCTAGTTCGTTGCCGATTCAAGAAGTGGAAGACAAAGAGGAAATACTACCAGGACATATTTACCTAGCTCCAGCAGATTATCACTTGCTAGTTGAACTAGATCACTTTGCTCTTTCGACTGATGAGCCTGTTTCCTATGCCAGACCATCTATCGATGTGCTGTTTGAGTCAGCAGCCGATGTCTACACCCAGCAAGTTATTGGTGTAATATTGACAGGTGCAAATCGAGATGGTATGCAAGGTCTTAAGAAAATAAAAGCGCGGGGAGGACTTACTATTGTACAAAAACCTACCACAGCGGAGAGCGACGTTATGCCGGAGGCAGCAATTTCTGCTGTTGCAGTAGACTGGATTTTGACACTCTCAGACATTGCTTCTCAAATGGTCAAGCTTTGTCACTCTATACGGAAATAAACCCATGCAGATGGAACCCAAAGTAAACATCCTCCTAGTGGATGATAAACTAGAAAATTTGCTGGCACTAGAGGCAATCTTAGAAAAACTGGGAGAGAATCTCGTGAGGGCTACTTCTGGGGAAGAAGCTTTGAGGTGTCTGCTAAATCAAGACTATGCGGTAATTTTGCTAGATGTGCAAATGCCAGGGATGGATGGTTTTGAAACTGCTACCTTGATTCGCAATCGGGGGCGATCGCGTCACACTCCAATTATCTTTCTCACCGCCTTTAGCAGCAGCGATCAAATGCTGTTTAAAGGCTATGCCTTGGGTGCAGTTGATTATTTGCTCAAACCATTAGACCCGAATATTTTGACTTCTAAAGTCACAGTGTTCGTAGAACTATTTAAGAAAACAGAAGCCGTCAAGCAACAAGCAGCGCAGCTGGTAGCAGTGAATGCCGAACTCAGGCAAAGTGAAGAACGATTGCGATCGCTGAGTACCTGTTCACCCGTTGGCATTTTTGAAATTGATACTGAAGGAGGCTGTAGATATACTAATCCTCGCTATCAGACAATTTGTGGCTTAAAAGCGGCAGAGAGTTTAGAAAAGAGATGGCTAGAATCTGTTCATCCAGAAGATAGAGAACGAGCAGTTGCTAGTTGGTCTGACTACATTTGTGAAGGTCGCAACTACTCTGAAGAGTTTCGCTTTCAAACTGCTCAAGGCATCGTCCGTTGGGTACAGGTTCGCTCATCACCGATGCTTTCTGGTCAAGGAGAATTGCTAGGATATGTCGGCACTCTCGAAGATATTACTGAACGCAAGCAAGCAGAAGAAGTCCGCGCTCAAGTAATTCGAGAACAGACGGCAAGACAGGAAGCAGAAGCAGCAAATCGGATGAAAGATGAGTTTCTCGCCGTTCTCTCTCACGAACTCCGTACACCCCTAACCTCGATGCTGGGCTGGTCAAAAATCCTCCGCTCTAAGAAACTTGATGACAAAGCCACTTCCCGGGCCCTAGAGGCGATTGAACGCAACGCGATGTCTCAAATGCAACTAATTGAGGATATCTTAGATGTATCTCGGATTATCCGTGGTCAGTTGCGATTAAATGTATCTGCTGTGAATCTGATTTCAGTGATGGAGGCAGCCCTAGAGGCAGTGCGTCCCCTAGCAGAACCAAAAGATATTAAGTTAAATACTGTCCTGGATACTTCGGTAGGGTCAGTTTATGGCGATCCAGCCCGGTTACAGCAAGTTGTCTGGAACCTACTAACTAATGCCATTAAGTTTACCCCTAAGGGTGGCAGGGTAGAAGTTAGGCTATCTGTCTATTTTGGATCTTCGATTTCAGATTTTGGATTGGGATCTGATGATGAAAATTTAGACTCTTCAAACACTGATGAAGGCAGTAATCCAAAATTCAAAATTCAAAATTCAAAATCTCAGTACGCCCAAATTAAAGTTATCGATACGGGGATTGGCATCAGTTCGGAGTTTTTACCCAAAGTATTTGAGCGTTTCCGGCAAGCAGACAGCACCACAACCCGATCGCACAATGGACTAGGACTAGGACTAGCGATCGTCCGTCATCTAGTGGAGTTACATAAAGGTACAATCTTTGCCCAAAGTCCAGGCACAGGAGAAGGAGCAACCTTTACTGTAAGACTGCCACTGCTACAAGACAATAGGGCTAATAGGGGAAATAGAGAAGCCACAGGGGAAGAAATTTCTCCTGTGGCTTCTGTGCCTTTGGCTGGATTAAGAGTTTTAGTTGTAGATGATCAAGCAGATACCTGTAACTTTCTCAGTTTTATGTTTGAGGAGTATGGGGCGATCGCCACTGCGGTAGCATCAGTTGATGAAGCGCTAGCAGTAATTAAACAAGGAAAAGCAGATATCCTGATTAGTGATATCGGCATGTCAGAGCAAGATGGTTATACGCTGATTCGGAAACTGCGCTCTTTAGAACCAGAAAAAGGTGGACGTATCCCGGCGATCGCTTTAACAGCGTACACGCGAGAGGAAGACCGCTTAGAAGCGCTAAGAGCAGGGTTTCAGCAGTATTTATCTAAGCCAATTGACCCCACTAAATTGATTGCTATGGTTGTCAATGTATTGAAACTACCTCTGGAAGTTCCAGTGAGTTGATTTTGAACTGGGGAGTGGGGAGTTAGGAGTGCTGAGTACGATTGAATGCCCAATCAAGAAGAAGTTAGGGCATGTTTTTTCAGTTCGTCTAGGGAAACCATTTCCAAAGCTCTAGCATGGGTTGCAGAGAGGATGACGGGTGGAGCAACGCCAGCTTCGAGAGCTTCTTGCCAGCGAGAAGCACACAAACACCAGCGATCGCCAGGCTTCAGTCCAGGAAAATTAGAATCAGGAACGGGTGTGCTCAGGTCGTTACCCCGCGATTTGGTGAACTCCAAGAATTCTGATGTCACTTCGGCACATACGACGTGCGACCCGAAATCTTGACCACCTGTGCTACAAAAACCGTCGCGGTAAAACCCGGTCATGGGAGAGGTGCAGCAGACATCTAGGTTTCCACCGATTACGTTTTTAGCTTCTGTCATCGTTAATTCGTTGCACTTGATTTTTCATTTCGATATAAGCTTATCTTGACACTTTCCTAGTTAAATTAAAATCGCTATCTCTGATTAATTAATTCAGAAAAGCAGGGAATTCTAGAATCACTACTCATACAAAAGAGAGCTTCGGCGTATCCTGACCTCGTTGCTTACCTTTAAATAAGTAAAACTAATAACTTGTATCAGCTTTCCAAAAGTCAAGATAGTTGATGAAAAATTGTAAAGCAGTGTAAAGTAGTTTCA
>NZ_JBALCO010000150.1:0-3083 GCF_036919595.1 Nostoc sp.
AGCAACCATTATTCAGGAGAAATCTTCTTCTAATCTATTTGGTGGGTCGTGGATGCCAGAATAATTTTCTACCCCGAAGTATTGAGGGGATACAAAATTAAGTAGTGGTAGTGTGGGCGATGCCTACGGCAGGCTGCGCCAACGCACCAAAATTGATTTAGCTTATAGGCTTGCTGCAAATGAGTTTGTCCTGGGTTTACAATACTTATGAGCAATGAAATGAGTCGTAATTAGAAGACTCTGCCTAACTTAGAATGACTTAATGATATTTTTGAGGAGCCATATATTCGTGAGTATGGTGCTGGGAGCATGGATGCGAATATGGGTGCAGACAGATTTAAAGCTGTGCGATTGCAGGAAGTATGGTGGATAAATTAGGTAACTAGGGGCGTTAAACTGATCACAACTGAAAATATCTGCCAGTCCACTCCGACATCAATAGATAATAATGATTTGAAGGGAATAGGATCTTTAGCGTTTGGCATAATGGCATGAGTTTAAAGGCAGTTCTCTTTGATTTTAATGGTGTGATCATTAACGATGAGCCAATCCACCTGCAACTGATAGATGAGATTCTCATGGAAGAAAATCTCCAACCCCAACGCGTCGATGAGCGTCAAGCTTCTTTAGGACGCAGCGATCGCGCTTGTTTTCAGCAATTACTCGCAAATCGTGGTAGAGTAAATAACGAAAACTATTTAACTCAGTTGCTGTACCGCAAAGCCCAAGCCTATGTGGTGGAACTAGAGAAAATAGAGAAACTACCTTTATACCCAGGTGTAGAAGATTTAATATTTCAGGTGCGATCGCGGAATCTGAAACTAGGATTAGTCAGTGGCGCTTTTCGTAAAGAAATAGAATTGGTACTCCAGCGAGCTAAACTAGCGGAACATTTTAAAATTATCGTCGCGGGTGATGACATCACCACCAGTAAACCAGAACCCGATGGTTATCTACTGGCAGTGAAACGCCTGAATAAAGCATATCCCGAATTGAATCTTCAACCACAAGAATGTTTGGCAATTGAAGATACTCCAGCAGGGATTGCAGCAGCGAAGCGATCGCACATGCAAGTTGTTGGTGTAGCGAATACTTATCCATTCCACATGCTCCAGCGCTGCTGTAACTGGACTGTTGATTATCTCAGTGATTTGGAACTCGAACGGGTGCAGAAGGTTTATTCCCAAAAACAGCCTCAGCCATCGGCAACTGAATGTTAGAATACTATATGGTGATAGTGTGTTGAGTTAATGAGTGATAGTACTCTTGACTTTGCAATAATTAAGGGGAATTAGCTCAGTTGGTAGAGTGCTGCGATCGCACCGCAGAGGCCATCGGTTCAAATCCGTTATTCTCCATATGTCCATTAAATAATTATTGTCACTTTTAAAGAATTAATGTCCATTTTTTCCAAGTTCAGGGGCATAAGTTACGTATTTTCGCGGCTTTCAGCAATTAAATCAGTTTTAAAGAATTATTGTCCAGAGTTGAAACCAGTTTTAAAGAATTATTGTCCAAAATCAGCCTGTAAAACTCGGCTAAATATATGTTTTCTAATTTAATTTATTACAGCAAGCCCAAGGCTCTTGAATTACAAGAATAGCTTTAAAGCACTTTATTTGCAGTCTAATTACAAAAATATATAACCTCTTCTTTTGCTGTTTTCACCCAAGCAGAGGCTCGATTACTATAAAATAGCTGCGTTTTATGTGCGATCGCAGCGCTCCTTTCAAACCACCCTAATAAAGAATTATATAGCCAAGGTGGCATCTTTAATGATAAGAACTTCAACCCACCACCTAACGGGAGGGCTGTGGAAACCTTAAGATAGTTTTCGGTTAAAGGTTGTCCGTTGATACTTTCAACCCACCACCTAACGGGAGGGCTGTGGAAACTTTTGATGACTTAAACGATGCGCCACTAATCGTCTCTTTCAACCCACCACCTAACAGGAGGGCTGTGGAAATTTTAATGTGCAACAACGGCAATTACTGAAAGCATCTTTCAACCCACCACCTAACGGGAAGGCTGTGGAAACCCGGCAATAGGCAAACTCCCACTCGGAAATTGAATAACTTTCAACCCACCACCTAACGGGAAGGCTGTGGAAACCTCCCAACAGTAGTTCCAATACTGGCGATCACTGCATCTTTCAACCCACCACCTAATGGGAAGGCTGTGGAAACAGTAAAACTACTTGGCTGGTGACTGATGACATAAAACCTTTCAACCCACCACCTAACGGGAAAGCTGTGGAAACTGCTACTATCCTTGGAATCCATTCCGGCTTCTCTTCTTTCAACCCACCACCTAACGGGAAAGCTGTGGAAACCCTAGCCAAAAATTAAAACATGATCACAGGCTGATACTTTCAACCCACCACCTAACGGGAAAGCTGTGGAAACCGCACCCGTAAAAACTCTTGCCAACAATGGCTTTTAAAGGCAAATTTGGCAAGCCTTCTTTAATTCCTATTTTCTATAGCCAATGAATAAAATTTTATTCAGGACTAAAACAGTAATACCCAGTGCAGACAAGAGTTTTGGACATTTGGCAGCACTCCAGGGATTTTGCCCCCGCTTTGGCTTGCCAAAAATAAAAATTAGGGGGTGGTAGTTCGGTAGCCACCGTGACGGTATACCCGTACCCTTACTTTGTTGTAAAGTAAGAGGTAATGATCCTCCTCGTAAAACCAAAATCTAAGATTTCAGTAGTACAGGCCGCTCTGGCACCTAACACCAAGCTAAAAGAGTTTGATGTCAAGAGCTAAGGTTCTGGGTTGTTTGGAACCCTAACACCTTATACTTCCCATGCGTCTCGGTGCGAGTACTTTCTCATCTAACAGCAGTATTAGCTTACCCAAACAATTACTGCTTACAAACACTTAGATGATCGCACAGGTAGAGTTGGCAGCTACCAGGGTCAGAAAGAATGCGCTTTTCCAAGCGTTAAACTAACCCATTCCACAGTATCTACACAAAGGGGTTAGGGGAGCATCCACTTTTGGCAGAAATACTCAAATAGCTAATAAACCATTGAGATAAGCACAACGAACCGAGAGGATGTGATTGACACTTTCAACA
>NZ_JBALCO010000151.1:0-64400 GCF_036919595.1 Nostoc sp.
CACCAAAAATAAGCGCTACACCACCTGAAATTGGTGAAGTACCAGTAGTTAGCGCTACATCACCTGAGACTGGTGAAACTGTAATTGCACCAAAAATTAGCGCCACATCACCTAAAACTGGTGAAACTGTAATTGCACCAAAAGTTAGCACTGCATCGCCTGAGATTGGTGAAACTGTAATTGCACCAAAAATAAGCGCTACACCACCTGAAATTGGTGAAGTACCAGTAGTTAGCGCCACATCACCTGAGACTGGTGAAACTGCAATTGCACCAAAAATTAGCGCCACATCGCCTGAGATTGGTGAAACTGTAATTGCACCAAAAGTTAGCACTGCATCGCCTGAGATTGGTGAAACTGTAATTGCACCAAAAGTTAGCACTGCATCACCTGAGATTGGTGAAACTGTAATTGCACCAAAAATAAGCGCTACACCACCTGAAATTGGTGAAGTACCAGTAGTTAGCGCCACATCACATGAAATTGGTGAAACTGCAATTGCACCAAAAGTTAGCACTGCATCACATGAAATTGGTGAAACTGTAATTGCACCAAAAGTTAGCACTGCATCACATGAAATTGGTGAAACTGTAATTGCACCAAAAGTTAGCACTGCATCACATGAAATTGGTGAAGTACCAGTAGTTAGCGCCACATCACCTGAGACTGGTGAAACTGTAATTGCACCAAAAATTAGCGCCACATCACCTGAAATTGGTGAAGTACCAGTAGTTAGCGCCACATCACCTGAGACTGGTGAAACTGTAATTGCACCAAAAATGAGCGCCATATCGCCTGAAATTGGTGAAGTACCAGTAGTTAGCGCCATATCACCTGAGATTGGTGAAACTGTAATTGCACCAAAAATTAGCGCTACACCACCTGAAATTGGTGAAGTACCAGTAGTTAGCGCCACATCACCTGAGACTGGTGAAACTGTAATTGCACCAAAAATAAGCACTGCATCGCCTGAGATTGGTGAAACTGTAATTGCACCAAAAATTAGCGCCATATCACATGAAATTGGTGAAGTACCAGTAGTTAGCGCCACATCACCTGAGACTGGTGAAACTGCAATTGCACCAAAAGTTAGCACTGCATCACCTAAAACTGGTGAAACTGTAATTGCACCAAAAGTTAGCACTGCATCACCTGAGACTGGTGAAACTGTAATTGCACCAAAAGTTAGCACTGCATCACCTGAGACTGGTGAAACTGTAATTGCACCAAAAGTTAGCACTGCATCACATGAAATTGGTGAAGTACCAGTAGTTAGCGCCACATCACCTGAGACTGGTGAAACTGTAATTGCACCAAAAGTTAGTGCTACACCACCTGAGACTGGTGAAACTGTAATTGCACCAAAAGTTAGCGCCACATCGCCTGAGATTGGTGAAACTGTAAGTGCACCAAAAGTTAGCACTGCATCACATGAAATTGGTGAAACTGTAATTGCATCAAAAATGAGCGCCATATCACCTGAAATTGGTGAAGTACCAGTAGTTAGCGCCACATCACCTGAGACTGGTGAAACTGTAATTGCACCAAAAATAAGCGCCATATCGCCTGAGATTGGTGATGTAATTGCACCAAAAGTTAGCGCCATATCACCTGAGACTGTTGAAGTACAAGTAGTTAGCGCTACACCACCTGAAATTGGTGAAACTGTAATTGCACCAAAAATAAGCGCTACACCACCTGAAATTGGTGAAACTGTAATTGCACCAAAAGTTAGCGCTACATCACCTGAGATTAGTGAAACAGCGAGTATTTTCAGCAAAACTATTGACAATGAACAAACAGTAGAATCAGAATTTCCGTTTGCGGTAACAAATCCTGAAATATCAACCTTTGTTGACACCTCAAATAATCCAACCTCTCCACAAGAAGAGGTAAGCACACCACCTGAAGTTGAGCAAAATAGTTTACAGACACTCAATTTTAAGGAACCAGAAGAAGAAACTTCTCCAGAGACTTCGACTAAAGTCGATTCTTTTCCAGACAATTCATTACAGCCAAAAAGCGCTGGGACTCACTTACCTCAGATATCTAATTCTTTAATTCCTTCTTCTTTGGGGTTGGATATTGGAAAACAAAAGCTTTCCATCCTCGATTCTCTACAGCTTAATACTCTTCAAAAGAAAACAACTGACGTAGGTAAACCTTCACCTCAATACTCATCGCCTTCCTTAATTTTCCGACAAAAAAACCTTACCAATCACACACCTCCCCAATCGTCAAATATACCTTCTCAATGGTCAAGTGTGGAAGAATTACTAAATGGAAATAATGATGAATTCACTAGCTTAAACTTGAATGGTATAGAATCTAATAACCAAAAGTCATCAGGCTCGCCACAAGTTTTTGCTAAACACCTTCCTTCAGCAAAAGGCTTTGCTGCTGATCGAAAGGCTACTCCTACCGACATATCTAGAAGAGAAATAGAACCAGTAACTCAGACGATAGAGAATACTTATTTGTCTTCTAGAAACAATAACTCGGATGATAGGGCTTCGTCTTCTAAAAAAGATAATAAAGATGATCCTGCTGATTTGGAAGCTCTAGCCCGTGAAATTTATAACAGATTACGGCAACGGATAGAAATTGAACGAGAGCGTCATGGCCGTTACTCAGGTCGAATACCTTGGTAAATTCTCATTCAATAATTAATTTTAGGAGAAATACTCAAATGGGAATACTAGATCCATTTTCAGATATTAGTAAGCCAGATATTATTGAGATTAAAAAGATTAAATCGAGCCTTGAGAAAGCTAAACTTATAGCTTATGATAGTGGGGCTGAAGATATTGAATTAATGTTTAATCCCACAGACATTAGTTTTACTCGGACTGTGAACTGGCAAAGTCAGGTAGGTAATAGAGGAACTACTCTACTTCCTAAAGTCAATTTTTCTGGAGTTGAGCCTTACCAATTCACACTCAACCAGTTGGTATATGATACTTATGAAACCAAAGAGTCGGTGATGGAAAAGTATATAGACAACATTAAAAAAGGTGTAGAAGCTATTGAGCAAACACCTGACAGTCGTCCACCTGTTTACATATTCACATGGAAAGATGAGTATTTTTATTGTGTAATTACAAGTTTAACTTACACTTTAAATATGTTTCTCAGTGATGGTACACCAGTAAGGGCGCTGGTAGATATATCCTTGCAAGAAGTAGATAAAGTAAACCTTCCTGGAGGAATAAGTTCAGCTTCTGGAGGCATAGATCCAAGAATTTAAGAAAGTGATTAACCAAAGTTAAAAATACTAATTCATCACTACTTTGTCCTGAAAGTTTGCTTTGAAAATCTCATATTTACAAAATAATAGTTATGTCTACAGAAAGCCTTTACTTAAGCTTACTTAGAATCGAGATAGACGGAGAAAAGGTGACTGACCAATTAGTACTAGATATGTTGCAAGTCACAATAGAAGAAAGCCTTCATTTGCCAGCAATGTTTACGCTAGTAATCTATAATAGATATGCTCCGACACACAACGAACCAGAAATAAAACCGTGGCAACACGATCCGTTGTTTGAGATTGGAAAAAAAGTAAAAGTGGGCTTTTGTTCGAGTACTACTCTAGATCCTGATTTTAAAGAGGAGATAGAAAAAATACTAATTGAAGGCGAAATTACTGGGATGGAAGTTAACTTTGAGAAAGACAATAGAGCTGATATCATTGTTCGCGGATATGATTTCTCCCATCGTCTTCATAGAGGTCGTTATAATCGTGCTTTTGAGAATCAAACCGATAGTGACATATTCACACAAATAGTTGAAGAAGTAGGGATAGAAACAGGCAATGTAGACGAAAGTGGCGAAGCCCATGAGTATGTCTTCCAAGAAAACCAAACTAATATGGAATTTTTGCGGGAAAGGGCAGCCCGTATTGGTTTTGAACTATTTATGAGCGATGGGAAAATGAATTTTTGTCAACCAGAATCTGAGGGAGATTTAGCACTCAAATGGGGAGATAATATTAAGCAATTTAGAGTTCGCGTTACCAGTGCTGAACAGGTGAATACTGTGAAAGTACGTGCCTGGGACTATACTCAGAAAGAACCGATTATTGAAACAGCCACTAAAGAAACACAACTAACTGAAACAGGTAATAAGCTAGGAAGTAGTACCAGCAATGCATTTCCCAATCTTAAGTCCTCTGAAATGACTGTTGTAAATAAACCCGTTGCCAGTGCCAAAGAAGCAGAGATTATGGCTCAGGCTCTGTGCGATGAACTGGGAGGAGAATTTGTTTATGCAGATGCCCAAGCAGAAGGAAATCCTGATATTCGACCAGGACAGGTTATTAATCTTGAAAATATGGGCGATCGCTATAGTGGGAAGTATTATGTTACAGACACACGCCATTTCATGGAGGGACGGGTTTATAAAACTGACTTCAGCGTGCGGGGACTACGTTCTGGTAACTTATTCACAACTTTATCTACAGAAAAACGCTTACGCCCATCTCAGACTTTATTAATAGGAATTGTGACTAAAAACAAAGACCCAGAGAAATTGAGCAGAGTGAAGGTCAAGTTTCCAACGCTCACAGAAGAACATGAAAGTAACTGGGCGAGAGTTGTAGCTATAGGAGCAGGTTCAAACAGAGGTTTCGACTGTTTACCAGAAATAAACGATGAAGTTTTGGTAGGTTTTGAGCATGGCGACATCCACCGTCCCTTCGTCATTGGCGGGTTATGGAACGGTAAGGATGCACCATCAGAAAGTGTGGATGACTCAGTTACAGAAGCACCCAATAATGTAAAATTACGCACTTTTAAAACTCGTGTAGGTCATATTCTACAATTTATCGACGGGGAAGGCGAGTTTAGCGCAGAGGAAGACGACGAGTTTACCGAAGAGGAAGGCGAGTTTAGCGCGGGGAAAGGCAAAAGTAAAAAGCCAGGAATTAGGCTACTAACTAAAGACGGTCATCGAATATATATGAATGATGACGGTGAAGATGGTAGTATTCAGCTACGAACTAAATCACGTAATCGAATATATATCAATAATGACAGTGACCTAATACATGACTCAATAGCGATTAAAACTAAAGCCGGTCATAAAATCACAATGAAGGACACGCCCTTGCCGTTTCCAACTCTTGAAGTTAGTTCATTGGGTAAGCTGAAATTAGAAGCTAAGGCAGGTATAGAGATTTCAACATTGGCTGGAGGTATAGAGATTTCAACATTGGCTGGAGCTATAAACATGACAGCCCCAACCATTGCAGCAGAGGCTCCAACTATAACCTTGATAGCTGAGGGCGTTGTAACAGCACTGGCTCCAGATATCAACTTGATAGCCGAGGGCATTATAACAATCGCAAGTCCTTTGAATATTATGGAACCTCTTCCTGTTCCTATTCCTCCTGCTTGATCCTGCCCCTGCTCCTCTACGCCACGCCTCTTAACCTCGACTTTTGGCGAATAGGCTTAAACCTTCTGTGCGGATATCTTTAAAAATATCGATGTAACAGCTGTCTAAGTAGTAGATATGGTTTATAGTCGGCAAAAAGACTATTTAGGGACAGGTTGGGCCTATCCACTGCATTTGAGTGTGCAAGGTGGGATACAACTTAGCCGTGAAGATCAAAAAGTTAAAGAATCTATTTGGATTATCCTCCGCACAGGAGTAGGTGAGCGGGTTTATCGACCTAACTTTGGTTCGCGCTTGTCAGAACTAGCATTTGCACCGATGAATAGCGATACCTTAGTGCGAATCCGTCTTTATGTATCGCAAGCTTTAGAAGTTTGGGAACCGCGTATTATTCTCGATAAAGTTCTAACTGATCCTGACCCTGTGCGTGGCAGAATAGACATCATCATCAATTATCGACTCAAAGACAGTCCTAATATTATTAATAACTTTGTTTATCCTTTTTATTTAGTTTCAGTTGGGGAGGAGTCGTGAACTTTGACTTTCTACCAAAATTACCTTCTTCCAAGTTAGACGATCGCGCCTTCGATGATTTGGTAGAAGAGTGTATTCTGCGTATTCCTCGCTACTGTCCAGAATGGACAGACCACAACCTCAGCGATCCTGGGATTACGCTAATTGAGTTATTTGCTTGGTTAACTGACCAGATGTTGCTCAGATTTAACCAAGTACCTCGGAAAAATTATGTAGCTTTCCTAGAATTACTAGGTATTCGTCTCCAGCCTCCTGCCCCAGCCCGCACGGAATTAACTTTTTATTTAAGCGCTGTACTGCCTGAAGCCTACACTATTCCGGCAGGATTAGAAGTCTCAACTATCCGAACTGAGACAACAGAAGCTATTACCTTCAGCACAGATTCTCCTCTAATTATCGGCAAACCCCGCATACAACACTTCTTAACTGCTCAAACCAGCGAAGACATTCCCCAATCTCTGCGAGAAAGATTTGCAAGTTCGTGGACTCGTCAACCTGACGGTAACTGGACAGGTAGTGAACAACCGATATTTGAAGAAGAACCCCAGCCTGGTAACTGCTTTTATATAGCGATCAATTCTGATGATCTTTTAGATGGTAATGTTATAGATGTTACCTTTCAAGGAGCCGCAGCTACACCTACTGGTATTAACCCCAATCAACCACCTCGCAAGTGGGAAGCCTGGGATGGAGAAAATTGGCAATCAGTTTTATTGCAAGAGTCAGATGATAAGACTCGCGGGTTCAGTTTTTACGAAATCGGCCAACAGGGTGGAAACCCGTCATCTCTAAGCGCAGCTGTCCGTCTGCATTTACCGCAAAATTGGCCTGTGACCAACTTTATCTCTTACCGGGGTCGCTGGCTGCGCTGTACCTTGACTACCCCAGAAACAAATCAATCCGGTTACAATAATCCACCAAGGATTATTGGTTTAGCAGTGCGGTCAATTGGCGGTACAGTTAGAGCTAGTCACAGTAAGTTGATTCGGGACGAGCGTGTAGGAATTAGTAATGGTAAACCTGGACAGAGTTTTGAATTACTAAGTACACCGATTTTAGAACGCAGAGAAAATGAATATATTCTAGTTACACCTGCTGGTGGTTTGCCTCAGAGATGGACTGAGGTAAGAGATTTTGCTGATTCTGGGCCTCAAGACTTTCACTACACTATCGATTCTCTAACTGGTAGAATCCAGTTTGGGCCGCTGATTCGAGAACCTAACCAACTTAAACAGCAAACCCAGGTGCGATCAAGAATCCAGCAACCACTACTAGACGACACATTTGTACAAGTTAATACCCCAGAAAACAACCAATCTAAACACCAGTACGGCGCAATTCCACCCCGTGGCTCAGAGATTAAAATGGTTACTTATCGCATAGGTGGTGGGAGAAAAGGCAATGTTCAAACTGGGGCAATCCAGTTTTTGAAATCTGCATATCCATATGTTACTAAAGCGATAAATCTGAAACCAGCAATCAATGGTGCGGATGCCGAGTCACTGGAGCAAGCTGTGATCAAGGCTCCCCGCATTCTCCGCACGCGCGATCGCGCTGTCACAGCTGAAGATTTTGAAGTATTAGCTCAACAGGCAGGGAATGGTGCGATCGCTCGCGTCCGCTGTTTGCCAGCGAATTCTCAAAGACAAGCTGGTATAGTTAGTTTAGTGATAGTTCCCTATGCAGATACAGATGCGATCGCTCAAGGCAATGGGATGGCACCAAAAGAGTTTGCTCTCAGTAATGCACTCGAAGAGCAAATTTTGAGTTACTTAGATGAAAGACGATTATTAGGGGTACAAATAGAATTACAAGAACCAAATTACGTAGGTGTTTCTGTGCAGACAGAAATTGCTTTGGAGCCTGCCTATAACAACCCTTTTGCCAGAGAAGAAATCCTCCGGAATTTAAGGGTATCGCTGTATAAATATTTAAATCCATTAACTGGAGGAATGGACGGCAAAGGTTGGCCATTTGGGCGACCTGTTTATACATCGGATATTGTAGCGTTACTGCAACAAACCCCAGGCGTGCGTCATTTAGGACCCGTCCTGCTGTTTCCCATCCGCAAGCAAGGAGAAAATTGGAGACGACAACCATCGCCAGAACAATTGATTGACCCAGGATCGGAAGGTTTGATATGTTCTTGGGCTGATAGCAATCTACGTTCAAATCACGATATCCAGATCATTAATCGCTGATGCAAAATTGGATAGTTAATATTGTTTTAAATTTCTGGAACAGCATTTAATTAACCACAGAGGCGCAGAGAACACAGAGGAAGACAAAAAGCGGAATTGGGTAATCTTGCACCGGGAACAAAGTAATCCAAAATCGTTGGACTGAGCGTAGTCGTTCGCGTAGCGTTCCGCAGGAAAGTCCAAAATCTAAAATCCAAAATTGGTAGAGGAGTTATGGTTCAAAGTCGCTCTAGTCCATCTGTACGCATTCAATTAACGCCAATGCAAATTCCCGAAGCTTTACCTGCCACAGGTAAAGCATTTGCAAATGCGGAAAACATGGATGTAGCTGGACGTAGTTTACTCTTGCATCCTGGGCATCCAAGCGAGATGATTGTGCAAGTGCAAAACTTAGAACAGCGTCCTTTGCGGGTGAGCTTAAGCGTTGACGGAGATTTTCCTAACGAGTGGTGTCAGATTGGCACAGAAGGCAGTGAAATACCACCTCGCGGGCAAATGGATGCTGTCCTCTACTTCTCAATTCCCAACACATTTTTTGAAGACCAAGAAGCGATCACTCCTGGAAAAAAAGACAAACTAACTCTCAATTTTCGCAGCTTAATTACTCTATATATAGACCGAGGCACTGACAACGAACAAATCGAGAGAAGCGAGTATTTTGATTTATATATCCGTCCCTACACTGCCTACATGGAATTCTTGCCAATTTTGTATCGAGAAGTGGACTTTATTGGTCGCTTCATGAAGATATTTGAGCAAGCTTTTCAACCAGTAATTGACAGTTATAACGTCATGTGGGCAAACCTCGATCCCTTGACAGCACCGCAGGCGCTACTACCCTTTATGGCCCATTGGGTTGCTTGGCAAGTAGATTCAGTTTGGGATCTCCAGCAACAGCGGCGTTTAATTCGCCGAGCTGTAGAACTTTATCGCTGGCGGGGAACTAGGAAAGGATTGCGTCTCTATTTACATCTTTATACTGGTTTACCGCTAGACGAAGATTTAGCTAATGAAGCTGATAAACATATTAGTATTACAGAACCTTTTGGCCCAAGTTTCATTATCGGAGATGCACAATTAGGAAATGCAGTTTTAGCAGGTGGACAACCATATCACTTTCTAGTGCGTTTGCGTTCAAACATTTCTAGTGGCATCATCAACGAAGAACTTATCCAAAGAATTATAGAACAAGAAAAACCTGCTTTTTGCACCTATGAACTATCTATCGAAAATCCTTCTAATTAAATAATTCGTAATTTTTAATGACGCTCTCTACGAGACGCTATTGCTAGCTTGTTTCTTTGCTGGAGTACACGGACTCGCTACCGCTACGCTAAGGTAATTCGTAATTAACTAAGTAAAATTAAATTGTAAGGTGTGTTATCGCTGAGAGTACGGCATCATTAATAATTAAAGGTGCGTTAGCCTTTGGCATAATACACCCTATCATCTTAAATAGGTAGTATTGTTTAAAATTCCTAAAACAGACTTTTAATCTAAAATCTAAAATCCAAAATTGCTATGTCTCATCCTTTCCCGCCCCCACCAATTAAATCCTTTGAACGCCTGCAAGCCACAGATGGATTACTAATCAATGCTGAACGCTGGCGCACAGCCCATAATTACCACCGTAATCGGCAAAATGCCCAATATCAAAGTTTAAATCAACCAGGAATTGTCTGCGGTTTAGGCGTCCGAGATGTGACTGCCCCAAGCCAAGTTGAAGCTAGATATCGAGATGGACGTTGGGTGCAAATTCAACCTGGTATTGCAATTGATTTAGCAGGTAATCTAATTGTTGTACCGACTTCTTATGATTTTCCAATTGATATAGAAGTAGCAACTTCTGAACCAATCATGATCTACTTAGTAGTTAGCTATGTAGACCCTGATGATTTGCGGCGTGGACAGCAAAGAGATATTGTTCAAGAAACTTATCGAATTGACCAAATAAACTCTACACCAGGTAGTTCAGAAATAGAAATATGCCGGATACTTCTGCAACCTGGACACACTGATATTAACCAACCTGCGGATGCTTTCTTTCCTGGATATAACAATATTGATTTGCGTTATCGCCGTCAGGCACAAATGCGTCCCCAAGCACTTGTGTGTATGGCGCAGGCGAATCATAGTGATCCCGAATGTGCGCGTAATTTTTTCAGCCTTTCTTATTTGTTACAAGCAGTAGAACCCCTATATCCCAGTTTGCGAGGGGCTGATGAACCAGGTCAGGTTTCTTTAGGAGAAAATATCCAAGACTATGACATACTTTATCTGACAGGTGGACAGGCCATATCTTTAAATAGTCTCGAATTTGAATCTCTAAAAAATTACTTAAATTTAGGTGGTGTGCTTCTCATTGATGCACCAATAAATGCTACTGCTCTAATTGAGAGTACTCAAGCATTAGCACAACAGTTAGATAGTCCTTTAAGACCTTTAGAAGAATTGCAACGGAGTCATCCTTTAAGGACAAAACCTTTCTTATTTGCTGCTTTGCCAATGGTTAATCAACAGCAGATTAAACTGTTAATTGGTGGAGGAATTATTTTAGCGATTGGTGATTTAGCAACTGCTTGGGGACTGGATAGAGATTTGAGTTTACCTAGATTGACCATTCGTACAGCTCAGGAACTCGGAATTAATATTCTTCATTTTGCTTGGAAGCGGCGACAGTTGATAGGTTTGCAACAGGAAGATAATTCAGGGCAGTGGTAAAAACCAAGTTAGTAGAGTGGGCATTGCTTTAAATAATATTGCACCTATTCCACATTTTTTTGGCAATGCCTACCCGATAATATCGAGCGATCGCACCCTTACACAAATCGCAACTTAGCACATTAGCACAAGTCTACGATTTTAAAAATAAAGACTCCATCTGACGATATTCACTTCCCATGCGAACAACATCAATCCCATCATCTTCTTTTTTAACTAATCTGTAGAATGCGGGTTAATATATCTATGCAGAAGATTCAGTCTATTGATTTATTTTCCGAAAATTAATACACGCAAATATATAAGCAATATTCTGATTGCAAGGCTAATTACAGAAAAGCGATCGCTTTCGCCTTACTATAATCTCTATTCTTATTCTTTAACATCCTTAAACCACAAATCCCAGAACTACATTTAAAGCTGTACGAATAAGTTTCCAGTATTCTAACTCCAGCACACCCACCAAACCCAAAATACGACTATGGTCAACAGCACGAATTTGCCCAACATCAATAAAACGGTCTTGGTCTAGTCCATTATTTGGTGTTGTTTTCACATTCACAACGTAGGGGGGTTGTTTACTTCCGGGCCGAAATGGCATGACAATTGTCAGCAACCCATACTGATTCATGATGTCATTTTGCACAATTAAGCAAGCAATGATAGTAAAGCGTAGATGGGTAGAGGCTTGCCGTCAGACATAGCTTTAGTCTATTTTTTTAGCTATAGAAATTAAGCGGACAAATATTTTTGCCAATCAGTATCAATCTTCTGCCCGCAATAACCAAAAGCCGCTATAAGTCATCCCGGAATCATCTGGTTGCACTAACAAAAAATGCAATCCTCGGCTTTGCTGTTTTCGCTGTTGATATGTTTGGGCTGCTGTTCTAACTTCTAAATCTTCAAAAGTGGCAACAATCCACCTATCTACCAAGCCAGCTTCTAGTACCAAGCCATCTGGTGCGCCAGATATATAGTTCAATGCTACAGGATGGGCTTGCTGCAACCACCGTGCTAGGCGCATCGATTGGCGTCCACCATAAATTACCACACCTGGGACGGGCACTGTTGACGCCAAACCCAAGTTGATGGGTTTCAAAAATTCTGGGATGTGCAAAATAGGAATGGGGCGATCGCTAAATCTGGTTTCCACATCACTAGCAGCCAGAGTCGCAAAACGCCATTTTTCTCCCCAGAGGTTTTCTGGTAATGGTGCTGGGGGTGATTTATCCAGTGCTGAGGGATACTGCTTCTCCTGCAACCACTGCTTTAGTGCCAAAGTGTGGCGGGTAGGTTCGATCTTTATACTTAAATTGCGTCCCGCCGCCTCAATTAAACTTAGAGACTGAGGACGAAACACCTGAATCATATCTGGCAATTTTTCACCAGCAGCCAATTCAAGTTGAGTCGCAACCCAATTAGAATTTGCTGCTGATTGGAGACAGGTGGCTTCATACTCAAAGCTGCGAGTTGCGTCACAAATCAACAACTCCCATAAAATTTGTCCAGATGCATCTTGTAAGGGACGACGATAAAAATCAGCCTGCCAAATTTTCATACGCTGGGAGTCGGAAGAGGTGGGGAGTGGAGTTCAAAGACTCATTCACGAGTATAAAAGACTCGTCAGCGAGTATCAAAGACTCATCGGCGAGTATAAAAGACTCGTCAGCGAGTATCAAAGACTCATCGGCGAGTATTAAAGACTCATCGGCGAGTATCAAAGACTCATCGGCGAGTATCAAAGACTCATCCGCGAGTATCAAAGACTCATCCGCGAGTATCAAAGACTCATCCGCGAGTATAAAAGACTCATTCACGAGTATAAAAGACTCGTCAGCGAGTATAAAAGACTCATTCACGAGTATCCAAGACTCGTCAGCGAGTATAAAAAACTCATTCACGAGTATAAAAGACTCGTCAGCGAGTATCAAAGACTCATTCACGAGTATAAAAGACTCGTCAGCGAGTATCAAAGACTTATCCCCTATTCCCCATACCAAATTCAAAAAGCTTGAATCCACTCTTTGACAGAATATTCAGTCCAGATGCCATTTTTCCAGTAAGGGTCATTTTCAATCAACTGGCGCACGGTGGTTTCGTCTTCAGCTTCGTAAATTCCAAAAACTTTCGTAACATCTTTGGTGGGGCCAATAGTAATCAGCACACCGGATTCTTTCTGTTTTGCTAATCCGTCTAAATGAGCTTGACGGTGGGGGACGCGTTTTTCGAGAACGTCTTCGCAGTAACTTCCCCAGACTACATATTTGGGCATGATTCCTTGTTACTCCTACTGGTTAATAAGATATTATGCCAAGAGTTTGAGTCGATCTCCTTCTAAAAGGATGTTTGAAAAATCATGATTGATGTATCAAATATTTTTACCCCACCCTAACCCTCCCCTTGCAAAGGGAGGGAACTAAATTTTCCGGTTTCCCCCCAATACATCGGGGGGATTAAGGGAGGTAAGAATTTAATTAAAATCTAACTTCTCAGGTTGACGCCGAATTTTTCCACCAAGGCTTCACGGACTTTATTATGTACTGGTTCAACTTCAGCCTCAGTGAGAGTGCGATCGCTAGCTCGATAAACTAAGCGGAATGCTAAACTCCGCTGTCCTTGGGGGACATTTTCGCCCCGATATTCATCAAATAATTCCACTGATTCGAGCAAATCTTTACCCGCTTTGGTAATTAGTTTTTGAATTTCGGCAACTGAGATTTTCACGGGTGCGAAAAAGGCAATGTCGCGATCGCTAGCTGGATAAGTAGAATAGGGCTGGAATGTTGGAACGAGCATTTCATCTTGTCCTAGAGAATCTAAAAGCACATCTAGATCCAACTGGAAAACATAAACGGAATTTGGTAAACCTTTTTCTCGTCGTAATTGGGGATGGAGTTGCCCAAAAATACCCAGGCTGTTACCCTGAATCCACAAAGAAGCAGTGCGTCCTGGATGTAAGCGATCGTCGCGGCGATCGGGTTGAAATTCTACTTGCAAGCCAAGTTGCCGAAATACACTTTCTAAAATGCCTTTGGCTTCAAACCAGGTGATGGGTTCTTCGCGTCCACTTTTTGACCATTTGCCAAGGGAAATATCCCCTCCCACAATCCCAGCAAGGGCTTCTGTTTCTTGCAAGCCGTCTTCTTCTCGCCAGAAAATTTGCCCGATTTCAAAGCCGTTAAGGGCACCATTACCCTGCTCTAAATTGTATTGAAAGGCGTCAATCAACCCAGATATCAAATCGTTTCGCAGCGCTGAATATTCGACAAATAACGGGTTTGACAGTACTATCTGTCTGTCTTCTCCTGGTTTGACTAAAGAATAGTGGATTAATTCTGTCAACCCTTCAGCCCGGAGGAAAGCTCGTAACTTGCGAATTAGTTCCTCATCTAAAGGCAGATAACCAGCTTCCGCTTTTTCTGGTAAAGTATCGCAGAATTTGTTATAGCCATAAAGACGGGCGATTTCTTCAATTAAATCAATTTCTCGCTCTAAGTCGCGGTAACGATAGGGTGGCACAGAAACTGACCATCTGGATTGATGGGTGGTATCTTCTCCTGGAACATTGTCTGAAGGAGTCAACTGACATCCTAATGCAGTCAGGATGCGCTCAACATCTTGTTCTTGGAGTTCACCTGTATCCTCTCCCAACTCGATTGGCCCCAGTATCTGATTAACTCGGTCTAAACGCAGTGCGATAGAACGACGCCAGGTAGACGGATGGGGGCGGGTGTCGGCAATTTCCTGCTGGACAAGAATTCCACTAGCTAATTCGCTAATTAAGGATAAGGCGCGGCGATTAGCTACTTCCAACTCAGCCCGGTTAACTCCCCGTTCATATCTGCCAGAAGCTTCACTTCTTAAGCCTGCACTCCGGGAAGAACGGCGAATTGCCACAGAATCAAATAAAGCTGCTTCTAAAACTAAACTTTGAGTCCCTTGATAGACTTCTGTTTCTTCCCCACCCATGACTCCCGCCAGTGCAACGGCTTTGTCGTTGGCGGTAATTAACAAATTTTGGGATGCTAGGGTGCGAGTTTGTCCATCCAGGGTTTTGAGGGATTCTCCATGATTGGCGAAGCGAACGCCGATGGTTAAATCGCTACTTGCAACAGATTGTAGGCGACTCAAGTCAAAGGCGTGCAGTGGTTGTCCCCATTCCAACAAAACGTAATTAGTAATATCCACTACATTACTTATGGGACGGACTCCAGCAGCCCGCAAACGCTGTTGCAGCCATTCAGGAGATGGAGCGATTTTGACCTGTTCAATTACCGTACCAATGTAGGCAGGACAAGCTTGGGTATCGGCAATTTTTAAAGCTAAATTTCCGGCATTTTTGGGAATAGAGACTTCACCCGGTTCAGGAATGCTCAACTTTCCACCCGTCAAAGCTGCTACTTCTCTGGCTACGCCTACCATACTCAAAGCATCAGCACGATTAGCAGTTGCGGTAAGGTCTAAAATTACATCATCTAGACCCAACAACGGACGCACATCACTACCCAATGGTAAATTTTCCTGAGTAAAAATATGAATTCCGTCTACATCGGTGGGCAAACCGAGTTCCTTTAAAGAACAAATCATCCCCTGAGATGCGACACCACGCAGTTTCGCAGGTTTAATTTTTAAATCGATGTTGGGTAAGTAAGTACCCGTAGTTGCCACTGGCACATAAATATCTGCCTTCACATTGGCAGCACCACAGACAATATTTAAAGTCTCATCTGCACCGATATCTACTTGGCAAACACTCAATTTATCGGCGTTGGGGTGGGGTTGACGCTCAAGCACTTTCCCAATAACCACACCATTTGCCCAAGTGCGGCGGTCTTCAATCTCTTCTACCTCAAACCCTGCCATTGTCAGGGTTTCGGCTAATTCTTCTGGACTAAGTTTTATCTCTACTAGTTCGCGCAGCCAATTTAGAGAAATACGCATGGAGTGTGATTATTTTAGGAATCGTCTTTTGTTCTCATTTTAGGGTGCCTACTAGCGATCGATGGCTATTCGTCCTGCAAGGCGTACCCTTTCACTTGAACAATCCTACTACGTTAGATTAGCAGAACAACGTCTCTTCCTAATCTTTTCTTGGCATCTTGGCTTCTGTGAATGTGGGAGATATGTTTTAGCTAACTATATATACTAGCTCGCTTATTTGCCACTAGTTTATAAATTTTGGAAAGAAAGAAGTTAACAGCATCAGCGATCGCAGAACTTGAATCTTTAAAACTCGATAAAACCTCATAAGTAATATTTTGTCACTCTAAAAACTACAAGAATAAAGCTTCACTCTTTTTTGTAGTGTAACTGCATTCTATTGTAGTACTCAAAAGAGGTAAAATTGCCCTGTTTTAGCCGAAAAATTACTGCAAAAACTGCCTCTAAAGCATTGAACAGAAGAATTATTGGGCAATTTTTCTGAAATCTGCCTAAACAATATCAAAACAATGGCCAATCCAATCTAAACTTTGTTCATTTTAAATGTAAATCTGATTTTGTATAGTTTTACTAAGTGTGGTACTTGCTGTATTTATTCGTATTAATTTTTTGAAGATGAAAGTAAAAAAATGCTTTCATTCATGTCGTTGATCTTCCTCTTGATGGAGGAATTTCAGTCTGAGTAATAGGAGTTTAATTCTAATGGCAACTTCTGACAATAGCAATAAAACTGCTGGGTCACAAGGTACTAGCAACAATTCAACTGGTAATGGCAATTTTTCTTTCACTGATGGCAAATGGCAGTCCACTGATGGCAGTGGTTTAGATGGTGGCGGTAGCTTTGGTAGCGCTGCTAATGGTAGTAATATCTTCGCTTCCTTCATTGGTGGTGGCAACTCATCCACAATCAGTAAAGATAGAAAGTACGCCTACAATTACGAGCGACCACTTGACAAGCGGGCTTTAACTGATACTAATAATCCGTTCAATCAACTAATCGGAGTCCTTGGCGGTGATACCAGCGCATTAGGTGGAAGCAACCCCTTTGCTGGTGGTAGCACATCTGGTGGTGGAAGCAACCCCTTTGCTGGTGCTAGTGCCTCTAGTGCTAACAGTACCGCCGCTAGCAGCAACCTCCCTGGTAACTTACCATTTGGCAGCACTCCTCCCTCCAAGGAAAGTGGTAGCAACCTCCCTGAAACTGGCAACGGTCTACCTGTACCTTATAACAGCGACAACTGGATATTTGATATTCAAAACTTAGATGGTTCAAATGCTACTGGTAACAGTGGTCAAGGTAACGGCAACTGGTTATATGGTAGTAACAACACAACCGATGGTAATGGTAACTGGAATTTTGGTAGTAGCAACACAACCAACGGTAACGGGAACTGGAACTACAGTGATGGCGGCAAAACCAAAGGTAATGGCAACTGGAGCTTTGGTAACGATAACACAACCGATGGTAATGGTAACTGGAACTTAGGCAATAACAACGACATCTTTGGTAATGCTAATACACAGACCAGTAGTAACAATGACATCCTTGGTAATGGCAACAATGCCAGTGTAAGTAATAGCAATATCCTTGGAAATCGGATTGAAGCCAGTGGTGATGGCAAAACACTCGTTGGTAATGAAGGCTGGAATTTCTCTGTTAGTGGTGAATTGATATCGCTAGGTAGTACTACGCCCAGCCAAGCTATCGGCACCGATGTCAGCAGTTTACTCAGCAGTCCTGACCTTATAACATCCGCCATATCAAATCCAGGCTACAACAACCTAAATTATAATTTCTCTGCCATATCCTAAAACTTTCTAGCAGACAGGAGCCAGTTTTTGCATCGGTAAGCCTGTCTATTGTGGCATACTCATCCCATTCTTGGCATCATAAGCTTTAATTACCGTGTGTCCATTCTCTCTTAAAAAACTATTGATTAACTCCAATTGAGAAGGAGCATCTTCAACAACTAAAACTGTAGCCATATTGATTCTCACTAGCTCAAATTCATTAGATTTTGTGGTTAATTTAAGTCAAATGCATGAAGACTGTTTTCAGCAATTCGGCACGTGTAAACGGTTTAGTGAGATATCCAGATGCCCCTACCAGTTTCGCTTTTACTTTGTCTACAATTCCTTTACTCCCAGTGACGAAAATGATCGGAGTATTTTGAAAAGTTAAATTATTTCGTATAATCCGGCACAACTCATAACCATCGATTCCTACCATGTTTAAATCCAGCAAAATTAAGTCCGGTTTGTGCCTTATGATTGACAAAACAGCTTTTAGTGGATCGTTGATAGTCACTACAGAAAAATTTTCATTTTCTAAAAAATGGCTAATTTCTTTGAGAATTGTGGGACTATCATCTACAGAAACGATTTTGTGGACTTTCTGTGCCGTTACAGTAGCAGCTATAACTCTTTGATAAGCAGGATTTATGTTGTTTGATATTGTTGGTTCTTGAAAGTTTTCTTTTGGAGGAGGATAAATCTGTGGTAATCGGTGAACAGGAGCTACATTCTCTTCATAAATATCTGGGTAAGACTTGACGGTGGTATTTAGTTTTTCTTTGGTATCAACTAATGTAATTAATTTTGAGAAAAGCGTAGGCGTAGCCCGTCGTGGACATCGCTCTTCAAATATCTTTGGTAATTTATCAAATGGTGGATCAGGTTCATGCAAGATAATCCTGCCCTGAAGTATGTAAGGGTATAAATTACGAGCCAGTTGGATTTCATCTTGATTCAAAATTACCGCCAGATGACACAGGCTAAAACCCTTCATCCAATTAGTTAAATCTGGCTGGAGTGTTGGTAAATCTTTTTCCTCAATTTTACTGTTAATCAACAGATATGGACGTTGATATGGAGAAGAAATTTGGGGAACAAAAGTTTGCCAATTCTGTAATCTTACTTGGCAACGTTCGAGAATTTTTTCTACATCTAGCCTGCAAATTTTTGGCATTCTATTTAGTGGTTCTGTTAATTCATAAGTACCTTTTTGGATTAATAAAAATGATTCAATCACCTCTTTAACTAATTCTTGAATTAGCACTCCTGCTTGTGTAGAATGTATATGTTGTTCACTAACAAGCCAGGATATAGCCTGATACTCAGGAGGGTGGTTTCTCGAATTGGTGTCATGTTCGATTAACTGACTGTGTGAGTCAAGTTCAAACATCAAACGTAATTGAACACGAACCTCAGTAGTTAGTAGTGGAATTTGGTGGCTGAGGCGACGTAAATGACGTTCTAGTCGATCAAAAGGTTGCACTGAATGGGTAGCGTAGGTTATTTTGCCTTGTTCTAGGTAAATCGACCAACTAACTGAATTACTCAATGCTTGTAAACAAGTACTATCGGAGCAATTGGATAACTGTCTTAGCAAACTTAGAGGACGTAGTTTAGTGAATGCACCAGAATTATTCATATTTTTCAGTTTTTTTGCGGAATCAACAACCAAACATTTGTAAATGGAAAATATCAACTATGAAGTATTTTATTCTTTGTAATTTTTCTCTATGCAAAAATTATTTCTCTTAAAATATGTATATATATTAAAAGTTATAATTTTTATAACTTTCTTGTTGTCTTTGGCACGTTTCACTTAATTTATCTAAAAAAACTAGTAGGTGAGCATGAATAAAGGTAAACACATATCATGGCTAGACTATCAGTAAATGCTAGTTACTTCTAAATTTTACTCACTAGCGACAACTATTGGCTGAAGACCTGAATAACGACGTTTATTTATACCCACTTACTGAAAGAGGCAAATTTGAATCCAAATTCACGCGGTTACACTGGTATACTTCTAGAGTTAATGATCTTGATTGTGGTTAATCACTTTCCTATAAAGGAAGAATTATCCTATATAGAATCTTTAAAAATATATCTGGGAAAGTTTAGGTATTTATTGTACTGTATGTTTAAGGGATATAAATTTTTGGTAGATACATTACAACAGGTAATTCTGGGTTTTGATAAACTATTTTTTGCTAAACTAAGCTGTACTTAAGTTCTTCTTAAATATATAGTGAACTTCATGAAAATAATTTGTTTAATAAAGATTAGAGCATCTACCACTAAATATTATATTCTGTAGTCGTCTTGGCGACTGGAATTATATACTCTGAGAAAAGGGAAATAAAGCATTGGACTTTAACATAACACAAAAAGTTATGCATGATACATTAAGACTTGATGAAGTAGTAGAATTTGCTGAGAATCCAGAACCACGTTGTCCTTGTGTGCTCTTGCTAGACACATCTGGCTCGATGCAAGGAGATCCGATTGAAGCTTTAAATCAGGGTTTACTAAGTTTAAAGGATGAATTAGTCAAAAATTCCTTAGCCGCAAGACGGGTGGAAGTGGCGATCGTAACTTTTGATAGTAATATCAATGTAGTACAAGACTTTGTGACTGCCGATCAATTCAATCCGCCGATTTTGACAGCCCAAGGCTTGACTACGATGGGCGCAGGAATTCATAAAGCTTTAGACATAATTCAAGAGCGTAAATCTCAGTATCGTGCCAATGGGATTGCTTACTATCGTCCTTGGGTATTCATGATTACAGATGGAGAACCCCAAGGCGAGTTAGAGCATGTGGTAGAGCAAGCAGCCCAACGTCTACAGCGAGATGAAGAAAATAAGCGTGTAGCATTTTTTACGGTAGGTGTAGAAAATGCGAATATGACGCGTTTAAATCAAATAGCTGTGCGTACCCCGCTGAAACTCAAAGGATTAAATTTTATCGAGATGTTTGTCTGGCTCTCAACTAGTATGTCATCTGTTTCTCATTCGCAGGTGGACGAACAGGTAGCATTACCGCCGATTGGTTGGGGGACTGTTTAATTAAAGATTGCAGCTTGATGTTTACACAGCTAGCTGTTGGAAAAAAATCTATGAATATATCAAAACAGATTGCTCAATGGCGAATTGTGGCTGCGTCTGTATGTGGTACAAGTCACTTAAAAAACAATCAGTTATGTCAGGATGCTCATCACTGGCAGATATTGTCAGATAATGTTTTAGTGGCGGCCGCAGCAGATGGCGCAGGTTCTGCTAGCCTAGGGAAAGTGGGAGCGATGGTTGCTGTGGAAACAGCAATCGAAAACATTTCCACTAAAGGACTCACCCGAAAAATTCTGACTGATGATGCCTATGTGCGATCGCTCTTAAATGATGCCATACTAGCCGCCAAAAAAGCCGTGGAGGATGAGGCGGCTACTTGTGACAAACAGCCTCAAGATTTAGCAACTACCTTAATTATGATGGTTGCCACACCAGAAGTTGTAGCTGTGGCACAGATAGGTGATGGTTTGGCAGTGGCAAAAGATCGGATGGGCAACCTCCTGGCACTTACCATGCCTGACAGTGGCGAATACATTAACGAAACCACTTTTTTAACTTCGCCTACTGCCTTAGATGCAGCGCAGATACGAGTCTGGCGCACAGACATAGTAAATGTTGGCATCATCACCGACGGACTACAAATGCTGGCTTTGAATATGGTTGTTGGCGAACCTCACAAACCCTTCTTTTTTCCGTTGTTTGAATTTGTAGCCAATACTGACGATAAGACAGTAGCCAAGGAACAGTTGATAAAATTTTTACGCTCAGAGCGGATTACCCAACGCACTGATGATGATTTGACACTCATTATAGCTGCATTCAACGACTCATGAGCAATAAATCTACAGGTTTGACATCTTACAATAACTCCCGTTAGCGGTAATTTCATTATGCAGGTACTACGTTGTTCCCCTAGAAAAGAAATCCTCAGCCTCAATGTCAGTTTGGGGCGTGGCGGTGAAGCTTGTGTTTATGCAGTGCCATCCGATAACAACTTGGTGGCGAAGATTTACCACAAGCCAACGACTGCCCATGCTGCAAAACTCCAGGCGATGCTTGCCAACCCGCCAGAAAACCCTACGGCTAGTTTGGGGCATATCTCTATCGCTTGGCCAGAGGATTTATTACGGGCAGCAGATGGCAAAAATAGCATCGTGGGATTTTTGATGCCACGGATTCAAGGGATGCGTCCAATCATCGACTTTTACAACCCCAGAACCCGTCGCCAACACTGCCCCCTATTCAACTATCAGTACCTGCTCCGCACGGCTCGCAACTTGGCGGCAGCTTTTGCAGCTTTGCACGCTAGTGGATATTGCATTGGCGATGTGAATGAGTCAAATATCCTCGTCAGTGACACAGCACTGGTGACTTTGATAGACACAGACTCTTTCCAAGTACTCGATCCAAACAACAATGTTGTTTATCGCTGCCCAGTAGGTAAACCAGAATTTACCCCACCAGAACTACAGAATAAAACTTTTGCCCAGCACGATCGCGAAATTTCTCACGACTTGTTTGGGCTATCGGTGCTGGTATTTCAACTTTTAATGGAAGGCACCCACCCATTTTCTGGGATTTTCCAAGGCGCTATTGAGCCACCATCCTACGAAGCCCGAATTGCATCAGGTCATTTCACTTACAGCCAAAAGCGGTACGTACCCTACCTTCCTACACCCATTGCACCCCCTTGGGAAATTCTTCATCCCAGCTTACAGGAACTATTTGTCCGTTGTTTTGAAGAGGGTCACAACAACCCACTGCTGCGCCCCAGTGCCCAGACTTGGCTCTCAGTAATAGCTGAAGCCGAAGATTCTCTGATTACCTGCACTACAAATCCCCAGCATCGCTACAACAACCACATGCGTAGCTGTCCGTGGTGTGAACGGACTGTGCGATTAGGCGGACGCGACCCCTTCCCATCACATCGGGCTATAGAAGCAAGAGAACATCTACAACCGCGAATCAAACCGAAAAAGCGTTACACTCAGACCCCGTATTTGCCACAGCGAGCGGTGTCAGCGCACTTAGCTAATTCTTGGCAGCCAGTAATTACCCCAAGCGGTTCATCTTATAAACGTTCCAAAAAGTCAAAATTGTACCCGATTATTTTTTGCTTGATGGGTTTTGGTTTATTAGGATATGCGGACGTAATGATTAAATTTACTCAGCCGTTGGTTTCCCAAAATGCTTACACTCAACAAACATTGAATTCTCGCCAGACAAATAATAAACTTAGCTTCGCTGATTATTATCAGCAGGGTGACGCTGCTTACAAAGACCGAGACTATGAAAAAGCAATTGTCAACTTTAGCGAAGCAATTAAACAACAACCTACACATGCCAGAACTATTGTGAATCGTGGCAATGCCCGCTACAACATGAAAGACTACGAAGCAGCAGTTGTAGATTATAGCCAAGCTCTCAAAATCAACCCCAATCAAATCAAAGCTCTTGTAAATCGCGGTAATGCCCGCTTTATGCTTTCCGAATATAGCAACGATCCTGATCAAGAATATAATCTAGCGATCGCCGACTATAATCGAGCCATCGGTCTGGATAATAATGAAGTTGAAGCTTATATCAGACGGGGGATTGTCCGCACCCAAATGGCTAAATACAGCGGTGAATCTCAACAAGCTTACAAAAGTGCGATCGCAGATTTTACTCAAGCGATAAAACTTAATGTATCCAAAGCAGAAGCTTACTTTCAGCGGGGTTTTGTCTATTATCAAATTGCCCAATATAGCAGCAATTATGAGCAAGAATATAATCTAGCGATCGCTGACTTTAACCAAGCACTAACTATTAGCCCCAGACTAGCAAAAGCATACCTCAAACGAGGTATGGTTCGTTATGAACTGGCACAATATGGCGGTAGTGAATCTACTAAAAACCAGACGAAAGCTATCCAAGATGTACAGATAGCTGCCAAAATGTTTCTTGAGCAAGATGATATGGAAAATTATCAGCAAGCACTCAATAATGTATGCGTAGTTGTAGAAAATCAATGTGACCCTTTATTCCAAGGCTCAAGTAATCTCCAAAAAACTAACTAAAAACAAGTAAGTTTTTTACTGGCATATTATTGGTTTTGATTGAATAAATCATATCATATCCGGTAAACTACTTGTGATTTCTGCGTGACCTCTCAACAGGGGAGCATCCCAAATGTGTAAAAATATAATTTGTCATTGCGTAGGGTACAGAACGCACTCAAGCAAAGCAATCGCTTTGTAGAGATGAAGCAAATTGCAATATTTGGGCTACTGTACAGCTTCTGGGTTCGCAAAGCGTCTGGTAGAGTTGGAGTATGCTTCATTCACAATTGACTTGCAATGATTTTGGTAAATTTGCTTGCATTAGGATGCTCCCCCTCTCAAGAGCAGCTCCTTCCTACTTCGTGGGAACTCGTAGCCCCCACGAAGTGGGGATTAGGGGCAGGGAGCTTGTAGCTTTAGATATAGGCTTTTTAAGGTTCTTTTATTATAGGTAATTCAACGGACATAATATCAAGCCTGACTAGGGTTATCTTACGCTAACCCTAGTTATTTATTGGGTAACATTATTTATTGAATTCAGTAAGTTATTTTCATCTTTATAGGTATTCATAGAGCTTTTATATAGAAAAGATTTTATTTCATATCACCTTCATAATTTTGCCGAAAATTATAGTTAGATTATTGACGGAGAAAAAGAAATCAAAAACAAATTTTTCTCTATTTAAGTGCATCCTCTTCATGTCGAGAAAGTCAAATAATTTTGGATTTTAGATTTGTGTTAGCGAGTCTTGTCTGCAACACCCTACTCACGAACGAGCGGATGAGTAGATTTGTTTTGCCCACTTTCAGAGTGGGGCATGTATCAAAAAACTCTTTTAATCAAAAATCCAAAATCTAAAATCTAAAATTGGCACGGCACGGTTAAATAATAATATCCCTACAAATCTCCGAGGTAATTGCATGAAAGCGGTGATTTTGGCTGGAGGGCTTGGTACACGCCTCAGTGAAGAAACTAGTATCAGACCCAAGCCGATGGTTGAGATTGGTGGTAAGCCAATTCTCTGGCACATAATGAAGACTTACTCCGCCCACGGTATTAATGACTTCATCATTTGTTGCGGTTACAAAGGTTACATAATTAAAGAGTATTTTGCTAACTACTTTTTACATATGTCAGATGTTACTTTTGACATGCGATTTAATCAGATGAACGTGCATTCTGGTTATGCTGAACCCTGGCGTGTTACCTTAGTAAATACGGGTGATAATACTATGACAGGCGGACGCTTAAAGCGGATTAGTGAACATCTTGGTAATGAGACTTTTTGCTTTAC
The DNA here is from genome assembly GCF_036919595.1 of Nostoc sp. Taxonomy (GTDB): domain Bacteria; phylum Cyanobacteriota; class Cyanobacteriia; order Cyanobacteriales; family Nostocaceae; genus Nostoc. Next base: position 24,990 of record NZ_JBALCO010000151.1, read on the forward strand.
TTATGGTGATGGTGTAAGTAATATTAATATTAGCGAGTTACTTAAGTTTCATAAAGAACAAAAGACCTTAGGAACACTCACAGCCGTTCAACCAGCAGGACGTTTTGGTGCCATTTCTTTAGGATATGAGCAAACTAAAATTACCAGCTTTCGGGAAAAACCTGAAGGTGATGGAGCTTGGATTAATGGCGGTTTTTTTGTGCTAGAACCAGAAGTAATTAACTTAATCACCGATGACTCTACGGTATGGGAGCAAGAGCCATTAGAAAAGCTAGCTGATATGGAACAGTTATCAGCTTTCAAACATGATGGTTTTTGGCAACCGATGGATACTTTACGTGATAAAAACTACCTAGAGGGGCTATGGAAGAACAGTCAAGCTCCTTGGAAGGTATGGTAAGGGAGAGTTATTAGTTATCAGTTTTAACTTCTAACTTCTGACTCCTCACTTTTTTGTAATTTAAAGTGCGATAATAGTAATGTATGATTTTGCGATTATAGGTGGGGGAATAGTTGGACTCTCGACAGCGTTGGCTTTAGGAAAACGCTATTCTAATGCACGTATTTTAGTATTAGAAAAAGAGAGCCAATGGGCATTTCATCAAACAGGCAATAATAGCGGGGTGATTCATTCTGGTATTTACTATCAGCCAGGGAGTTTCAAAGCTAAATTTTGTCGTGACGGTTCTCGCTCAATGGTAGAATTCTGTCAAGAGTATGGAATTGAGCATGAAGTTTGTGGTAAGGTAATTGTTGCAACTGAAGAACAAGAGCTACCACGCCTAGAAAATCTCTACAAACGCGGCTTAGAAAATGGCATAGAAGTCCAGAAAATCAGCCCCGAAGAAGTCAAGGAAATTGAACCTCATGTAAGATGTGTAGGTGGGCTTCGGGTATTCTCAACTGGTATTGTTAATTACAAGCAAGTTTGTTTGAAATACGTCCAGCTAATTCAACAGCAGGGTGGGGATTTACACCTCAATAGAAAAGTTCTGAAAATCTCCCCAAGTGGTAAAAATCAGGTACTGGAAACAAACAAGGGTAGCTTTGAAACACGCTTTGTAATTAATTGTACTGGATTGCATAGCGATCGCACTGCCAAATTAGGTCAAGTTGAACCCCAAGCAAAAATCATCCCATTCCGGGGAGAATACTACGAACTCACACCAGAAAAACGCTATCTGGTCAAGACACTAATTTACCCAGTTCCCAATCCAGATTTTCCCTTCCTGGGTGTTCACTTTACCCGGATGATTGATGGTAGCGTCCATGCAGGGCCAAACGCGGTTCTATCGCTCAAACGCGAAGGTTACAAAAAAACCGACTTTGATCTGCGGGATTTTGTTGAGGTCATTACCTATCCTGGTTTCTGGAAGTTAGCAGCCAAACACGCTGATGAAGGCATCCAAGAAATCATTCGTTCCTTTAGCAAAGCAGCCTTCACCAGAAGTTTGCAAAAACTAATTCCCGAAGTCCAAGCAGAAGACTTAGTTCCCACCCACGCAGGAGTCCGCGCTCAAGCCTTAATGAACGATGGCAAGCTTGTAGACGACTTTTTGATCGTTTCCGGTCAAAACTCCATCCATGTTTGCAATGCTCCTTCTCCTGCGGCGACATCTTCTTTAGAAATCGGTAAAGCCCTTGTCACCCAAATTCCCCAACTCTCGCATCTAGACAGTGTAGTAACTGCATAGATAGCATAGTTACTTGCACTTTGAGGATTACCTGTGTCAAGGTAACTCATCAAATCCTTGCTTTTCTCTCTGCGTTCTCCCAGACTACGTAGTTAAATAAATTACTTTTTAACCACAGAGGCGTAGAGAACACAGAGGAAAGAAGAATTATTTTTTGGAAAATTTACCCACCTTGACAGGGCTACTCTGAGCATACGTATAGAGCCGCTACACATATGCTACTGCCCAATCGGTAATTTTAGATTTTAGTAGTTGGAATCGTCATCTTCAATGACTGTTAGCCGAGTCATATAGCGGTTCCCTTTTGGATGCAGCACGCTGGCGTACATCTGTGCGCCCTTACTAAACGAAGAATTTAACTCATCAATACAAAGACATTAACCACAATGAAAATATTAGTAACTGGAACAGAAGGTTATCTAGGTTCGTTATTACCACCTCTGTTAATTGAACGGGGACATGAAGTTATCGGTCTAGATACAGGTTTCTATAAAGTTGGTTGGCTGTACAACGCTAATGGGGTGACACCCAAAACCCTCAACAAAGATATCCGCAACATTACCCCTGAGGATTTGGAAGGTATCGAAGCAATAGTTCACATGGCGGAACTCTCCAATGACCCAGCCGGACAATTAGCACCCAATATTACCTACGAAATTAATCATGTAGGTTCAGTTCGTCTAGCTAGTCTGGCTAAGGCTATGGGTGTGCGTCGCTTTGTATATATGTCTTCGTGCAGTGTCTACGGTGTTGCTACCACAGGTGATGTCACCGAAAAATCCCCAATTAATCCCCAAACAGCCTACGCAGAATGCAAAACTCTGGTAGAACGAGATGTCAGACCACTCGCTGACGATGACTTTTCTCCCACCTTTATGCGGAATGCCACTGCCTTTGGTGCTTCTCCCAGAATGCGCTTTGATATTGTTTTAAACAACTTAGCAGGGTTGGCATGGACTAGCAAAGAAATCAAAATGATTAGTGATGGTACACCTTGGCGTCCATTAGTCCACGCATTGGATATTTGCAAAGCAATAGTTTGCACCTTAGAAGCACCACGGGACATTGTACATAACCAAATCTTCAACGTGGGAGATACAGCGAACAACTATCGCGTTAAAGAAATCGCTGAAATTATTGCTGATATTTTCCCAGATTGTAAATTGTCCTTTGGTGACAACGGCGCAGATAACCGCAGCTATCGGGTATCCTTCGAGAAAATCAACACAATCCTCCCCGGATTTAAGTGTGATTGGAATGCCCAACTTGGTGCCCAGCAGCTATTTGATTTGTTCAGTCAAATACATATGGCTGAAGATACTTTCTTATTTAGAGGATTTACCCGCTTAAAACAGCTAGAATATCTGATTCGTACTGAGCAAATTGACAATGATTTCTTCTGGAATAAAAAGTAGCTAGAGTAGCCTAGCAGCAGCGAGAAAATAATCTAAGCCTCCGAATCAACAATATTTGATTCGGACTTATTTACCCTATCGAATTATTTGCAATTAGTGAGTTGAAGTTTATGGCGCTCGCAAAATGTCGATTCAGTGGTCAACCTCTACACAAAACTTTTATTGATCTAGGAATGTCACCCTTAGCCAATGCTTATCTGACAGCAGAACAGCTAAATCATGCAGAAAAATTTTATCCTCTGCACGCTTATGTCTCTGAAGACACTCTTTTAGTTCAATTAGAACAGTTTGAAACTCCAGATCAGATTTTCAGTGACTATGCTTACTTTTCTTCTTACTCAACCAGTTGGCTAAAACATGCCAAAGCTTACACCGAGATGATAGTAGAAAAGTTTGGTTTTAATCATCATAATCAAATTATTGAAATTGCCAGCAACGACGGCTATTTACTGCAATATTTTTTAGAAAAGGGAATCCCAGTTTTAGGAATAGAACCAGCAGCAAATATAGCGAAGGTTGCTGAAGCTAGAGGCATTCCTAGTATCAACAAGTTTTTTGGGGTTGAAACTGCTAAAGAACTTGTTATCCAAGGAAAACTCGCTGACCTTTTGATAGGAAACAATGTTTTAGCTCATGTACCGGATCTAAATGATTTCATAGCTGGAATGAAACTCATCCTCAAACCCAATGGCATCTTGACGATGGAGTTTCCCCATATTTTGCGACTCATTCAACAAAATCAGTTTGATACTATTTATCACGAACATTTTTCTTATTTCTCACTCCTGACTGTCGAAAAAATTTTTGCAGCCCACAAATTGCAAATTTTTGATGTAGAGGAATTACCAACTCATGGCGGTTCTTTAAGAATTTATGCCAAACATAACCACGCTGATAATCACAACATCAGCGACCGAATAAGCCATCTCAAAGAGAAAGAAATTGCCGCCAGACTGCATCGCATAGAAACTTACATCACATTTGCTGAAAAAGTCAAAGAAACAAAGCACAAGCTATTAAATTTTCTCTTGACGGCTAAAGCAGAAGGTAAATCAATCGTGGGTTATGGCGCACCAGCTAAAGGTAACACCTTGCTTAATTATTGTGGTATTGCTAAAGATTTTATCGATTATACAGTAGATTGCAGTCCCTACAAACAAGGCTTATTTTTACCTGGGACTCATATTCCCATCTTTGAGCCAGATAAAATCCGTGAAACTAAACCAGATTATGTCCTAATTTTACCTTGGAACCTCAAGGAGGAAATTATGGAAGAAATGGCATTTATTGGCGAGTGGGGTGGACAGTTTGTTGTGCCGATTCCTGAAGTAAAAATTTATCCTTGTCCTATTCCGGATCGGCTTTTAATAGCATCGTAATTACTAATTATAAGCAACAAAGTTGCCTATTGTTACTGTTTTTATATTGTCACTATGATAATCGGCAATATGGTTCAATTAAGGCTTAAGTCTGCTAACCCTCCTTTTAAAGTAGGGAATTAAAGACCGTAACAAAAGGTGGGCAAAATCCTCATCCCCCAAGATTAGATAATTTATTTTGAGAAATCTCTAAAGAGTAATTAAAAGGTGTATCTACCATAAAGTTTTGCTGCTAACCCACAAAAATTAGACTGGAAAACAGTTGATTAATTACTAATACCAATTCTTGGTGAAACTACACAAAATAAAGCTTGGTGAGACAACGTGCTTAAGCCCTTTGCTAGCAACATCACAGATAATCGGTATCAGCTACTGCTAGTACTTTCTTAACTACAGATTTGAGCTTAATATGAATAAATTGCTTACCATTGGTATTCCTACATTCAATCGTGCCCAACTTTTAGATAAACAACTTACTTGGTTAACTAAAGCTATTAAAGGGTTTGAGTCTGACTGCGAAATATTTATTTCTGATAACTGTTCTACAGATAATACCCAAGAAGTAATTAAAAAGTGGCAGATAATTCTCAGCAATGTTACATTTACATCAAACAAAAACAGTGAAAATATAGGCGTAATGGGTAATATTGCTTGTTGCTTGAAAGCTGCAACTAGCGAATATGTTTGGACAATTGGTGATGATGATCCAATTCAAGAAAAAACCCTAAATTATGTGTTAACAACACTACAAAAATATTCAGATTTAGCACTAATGTTTTTAAACTTCTCCGGTCGCCAAAAACGAACGGGTCAACTTGTTGTAGAACGCTGGTTGAATAGTGAGAATGACGAGCCAAGAGTTGACGGGAAAGCTGTATTTCAAGGTTATCTGAACGAAAATTTTGGTGGTGTACTTTTTATATCAGCAGCAATTTATCGAACAGATTTAGTGCAACTCGCTGTACAAAAATGGCCATCTGCTACTAGTAATTGGGCATCTCAAGCATATTGGGCTGGGTTTTGCGCTGCTCATGGAAGTGTGATTGTCACTAAAGACATTTATTTAGAATGTACTATGGGCGCTAGTCTTTTGGATCTTGATCCAACATGGAACTTCAGAATGCGATATGCTTACATACCTGAAGTTTATATAAAACTACTAAAGGTAGGATATTCTCATAAATTTTGTCAGGAAATGATTTGGCAGAATTTCCAACACAAAACTTACTGGAAAATCTTATTAGGTGCTTTAAAACGTTGGCCTTTCTTGACAATAAAGATATTTATTCCTTACCTCCGTTTCCTAAGTATATCAGCTTGGGTAATTCTTTTTCCACCCAAGCAGCTAGAAACTAATACAGCACGGCTTAAATCTACCTAGCATTTCAATTAACAAGACTTGGGGCTTAACAAGGGGCAAAATTCCCTTGTTAAAAATAGGTAAACTTTCACCACAATGTAATAGTCTGTAACTTAGTGTGTTAATTGTCAATAAATTGATTGTTAATCCTAACTGTTGACAATGACCACTCATATACGAATTTAATTAATTACTAAGCTATTCCCATGCAAAAATTACTGACTATTGCTATACCGACTTATAATCGTGCTAAGTTACTTGATAAACAGTTAGCATGGTTGGCTCAAGCTATCAAAGCTTTTGAAGATGAATGTGAGATTTTAGTTTCTGATAATTGTTCAACAGATAATACTCAGGAAGTGATCCAAAAATGGCAATTAACACTTAGCAACATTACATTTAAATCAAATAAAAACTCTAAAAATTTAGGCGTAGTCAAAAATATTATGTATTGCCTAAATTCTACTACAACAAAATATGTTTGGACAATCGGTGATGATGACCCAATTCAAGATAAAGCCATTGCTTATGTCATCAATAAACTCAGACGACATGAAAATTTATCATTATTGTTCCTTAACTTTTCCGGTCGCAACCAAATTACTGGTGAACCAGTCCATCCACCAACAATTGTTGGTAATCGCTGGTTTGATATTGATAGTGAAGATGGTGATGGTAATGGTAAAGCCATATTTGAACATTGTTTTTCAAAAAGTGTTGGTGCAGTAATTTTTCTGACTGCTACAGTCTACCGTACTGACCTAGTAAAACGTGCTCTAAAAAATTGGCCAGACGCTGAGAATAACTGGATATCTTTAGCATATTTAGCCGGATATTGTGCTGCTAATGGCATTGTAATTGTCACTAAAGAGATTTATTTAGAATGTGTTGTTGGTGTGAGTTATTGGCAGAAAGAACCAAAGTCTGCACTGTTAATGCAATACAAACACATCCCCGAAGTGATTTTGAAATTAGAGCAGAGTGGATATTCTAAGCAGTTTTGTCGGCGGATGCTTTTGCAGAACGGCAAAGAAGTCAACTTGAAAGTTTTCTTGGGTGCTTTAAGAAGATGGCCGATGTCCGCTATCAAAACAGTAGTTCCATTTTTAGCTTTAGTCAGCTTGTGTGCTTTGGACGTGATGGTTTCTAAAGAGTTTAGGTTAGCAGAATCAAGTGAAATATCTACTCAAGAAGTGCAAAGCTATAAGCCATAAGCTACTAAATTACTGATAAATATACATCGAAACTAGAAGGAATGTACGACATGTTTATCGCCATTAAGCGCAAAATAGCTACACTGTCTTCTGACTTTCTATACCACATAGCCCGTTGGAAGCATAGCAGAAATCTGCCAGCATTGGAAAGAAGCGATCGCAACATCCTTAATGCTCTCAAGAAAGATGGTGTTTGCGTCACAACACTGGCAGATTTAGGGTTCCACTCTAACTCAGAACTGCTCAAAGCTGCTCACCATCAATTGTCTCAGATGGAAAATCTAAACAACGACCATATAGAGCAAAAGTTGCCGCAAATTTACACAGTTACAGGTTTACCAGAATTTTATGCCTGGGGGATCGAGATAAGGCTACTCAACATCATCGAAAATTATATCGGTCTTCCAATTGCTTTTCATGGTGTACATTTACGCAAAGATTTCAATAATAAACATCAGTTTGGGACGCTGCTATGGCATCGCGATGCAGAAGACCGCCGGATTATAAAAATCATTATTTACTTGAATGATGTAGACGAAAAAACTGGGCCTTTTGAATACATTCCCCGCTCTTTAACTCCCTTATTTAGTTGGAATTATTTTCAGCTTTACTACAAACTTTGGAAAGCAGGCTATATGGGTATCGATGATGAAGAAGTAAAACTAGTCATCCCCAAATCTGCTTGGAAATCCTGCCCAGGCCCAGCAGGTACAGTCATTCTTGTAGATACAAAGAATACTTTGCATCACGGCACAGTCCGCACAGAAGACCGATCAACACTATTCTTTTGTTACACCGCCAACCCTCCCGAACGACCACACCTCTGCACTCAATACTGGGATGATACTTATCCCAGAGTAGAGTTACGTTCTTCATCAGATGCAGTTAAAATTTCGACTTAGTACCCTTTCATAAAAAAATGTTTTAAAAGTCGTTAGTGATGTACTTTTAGATCCCCCTTAGCCCCCCTGGCTACCGTGTACACACAAGTCGAATTGGAAATCAAATGGACGAAAAAGAACAGAAAATTATTTTGAAACCTTTTGATTTTCTGTTAGAACTCTATCAAAAAACTGACACTATTGATAATCAGTTTGATCAACTCAAAAGCTTGGCAATATACAGTTTCTATCTTACCAGGCAAGGATTTTAGTACTTGTGTGTACACTGTAGCCTTTTTAAGGGGGATTTAGGGGGATCTTGATATTTTCCAAATATCCTCTTAGGTGGGTTACGTTCCTAACGACGCCTAGGAAGTTGTAGGTGATTAAATCCACATTTATTACTGTTATCTTTTGGTGCAAATACTAAGCAGTTAGCAAGTATTTTCTGTACTCAACATTAAGGAATCATATGATTTTCACTGAAACCGCACTCAAAGATGCACTCATTATTGATTTAGAAGAAAAACCAGACCACCGTGGTTTTTTTGCTCGCTCTTTCTGCGCTCAAGAATTTGAAGCACATGGCTTAAAGCCAACAGTTGCCCAATGTAACCTGTCTTTTAACTACAAAAAAGGCACTATTCGGGGAATGCACTATCAAGTTCTACCAGCAGCAGAAACGAAATTAATTCGCTGTACTAAAGGCGCTATCTATGACGTAATTATTGATATGCGTCCTGAATCTCCTAGCTTTTTATCACACATTGGTGTAGAATTAACTCCAGAAAACCGCCGTGCTTTGTATGTTCCAGAAATGTTTGCTCACGGCTATCAAGCACTCACAGATGAGACTGAAGTCGTATATCAAGTAAGTGAATTTTACACGCCAGGGTATGAGAGAGGTTTACGCTATGATGACCCATTTTTTAACATTGATTGGCCTCTAGATGTGACTGAAATATCTGAGAAAGATTTAAATTGGACTTTGTTGAGAATGATGGCTGTTGGCGGTACAACTTCCAGATAAGTATAGCAATATTAAATAACTCGTGAAATTACTTTTTAACCAAATTAAAAGTACGCAAATAGTGTAACTTCTTCAAAAAAATATTTCCCGAGTGAATTACGATTGATGTATATACAACTGTCATTTTCTAATTAACATTTTAGATGTTAACTTCATCAATTAAGGTATAAATAAATGCCAAACAGTATTTTATCTCGTGTTGGTGATACTATCTCTTTTGTCTCCAATAAAGTCCAAGATCGGATCAACTATGCCAAGACCTTACAAATTGTTTCCCTGAAGCCCAAACAGCCTTCCAAAGGAAATGTACTTCTTTCTTATCGGATTGAGCCATTCCTGATAAAACCAGGTCAGCCTATCCCTAATGACCAGAGTTGGAACTGGGAATGTCTACTAATCGCACAAACTTTTTTAGACATGGGCTATAACGTTGATGTTATCCAGTTCCATAATGATAAATTCGTTCCTCAAAAACACTACGCATTTTTCATTGATATCCGTCATCGTCTAGAAGCACTTGCACCAAAACTGAATAAAGATTGTATCAAGATTTTCCACGTTGACATTGCTAATATGGTATTTCGCAATGCAGCTGAATGCAATAGACTTCTAGAACTCCAACAGCGTCGAGGAATTACCTTACGTCCACAGCGATTTGAAACGCCCAATTTGGGAATTGAATATGCCGATTACGCTACCATATTGGGCAACAATTTCACAGTTGATACATTCAAATATGCCAACAAAGCAATGTATCGTATTCCAATTTCTTCGTCACTCGTTTATCCCTCTCCTGACGAGAAAGACTTTGAAGCGGTAAGAAAGCGTTTTCTGTGGTTTGGTGGTAGTGCTTTAGTTCTCAAAGGATTAGACTTAGTTTTAGATGCCTTTGCCCAAATGCCGGAATACCATTTAACAGTTTGTGGTCCGGTAAGTAATGACAAAGAATTTGAGCAAGCTTTCTATAAAGAACTGTATGAAACACCTAACATTCATACTTATGGTTGGATTGATGTTAGCAGTCCTGACTTTTTAAAGATTACAAATAGTTGTTTGGGACTTGTTTATCCTTCCGTTTCTGAGGGACAGGCAGGAGCAGTCATAACCAGCTTACAAGCTGGGTTAATTCCAATTTTAAGCTACGAATCTGGTGTGGATGTTCACGACTTTGGTGTGATTTTTGATAACCTTTCCCTTGAAGAAATTAAGGCGAAAGTTAGAAGTATTTCCGATTTGCCTGTAGAAGACCTAAAGCTGATGTCTCGTCAGGCATGGGAATATGCAAGAACAAATCATACCAAAGAAAAGTTTGCTCAAGCCTACAGAAATGCTGTGGAGCAAATTATCGAAAATCACAGCCAGAAAAAACAAACTGATTCTGTAGCATCTAGCAAACAGCTAGTTAGTACTTAGCTCTGGTGATTAGAAATTACAAAACCGTACAAACTGAGTCGGCGCGGGCTGATGAAAATTAACAAGGGGATTTTGCCCCTTGTTAAAACCCGCCTGCGCGAGTTTTACCTGTATAGCCGTGACTTATACGCTTGGTGCAAGCTAATCCTAATTCCCATAAAAATGTACTTAATATTTAGCTGTAACAAATTATTGAGTGCAAATTTATAGAGAATTTGTATCACAACCAACAGTTCCAAAAAGGAGTTTAGTTCATGATTATTATCGATCGCGCCTTACAAGCTCGTGCCGCAGCAGGAAATCCCATTAAAGTGGGAATGATTGGTGCTGGTTTCATGGGTCGAGGAATTGCCAACCAAATTGTCAATTCAGTGCCAGGAATGGAGTTAGTTGCTATCTCCAATCGTCAGATTGATGCAGCTAAACAAGCTTATTCGGAAGCAGGAATTGAGGATATTCAAGTTGTTGCAACTGTCAGCGAGTTAGAAGATGCGATCGCGAAAGGTAAGTATGCAGTCACAGAAGACGCTAAGTTACTGTGTCGGGCTGAGGGCATTGAGGCCATAATCGAAGTCACAGGTGCAGTGGAATTTGGCGCTCACATCGTTATGGAAGCGATCGCCCATTGCAAACATGTGATTATGATGAATGCCGAACTCGACGGCACCATTGGCCCCATCTTGAAAGTGTATGCCGACAAAGCAGGCGTCATCCTCAGCGCTTGTGATGGCGATCAGCCAGGGGTACAAATGAACCTTTACCGCTTTGTGAAAAGCATTGGTTTAACTCCCTTATTGTGCGGTAACATAAAAGGACTCCAAGACCCCTATCGCAATCCCACCACCCAGGAAGGATTTGCTAAACGTTGGGGTCAAAAGCCTCACATGGTGGCTAGCTTCGCCGACGGAACCAAAATTTCCTTTGAGCAAGCGATCGTTGCCAATGCCACAGGTATGAAAGTTGCCAAACGGGGAATGTTGGGATATGACTTCAATGGTTATGTCGATGAAATGGCTCAGATATATGATGTTGAACAACTCAAGGAACTGGGCGGTATTGTCGATTATGTAGTTGGAGCAAAACCTGGCCCAGGCGTATATGTATTTGCCACTCACGATGACCCCAAGCAACGCCACTATCTCAACTTATACAAATTAGGCGAAGGGCCTCTTTACAGCTTCTATACTCCTTATCACCTCTGTCATTTTGAAGTTCCCCTGTCCGTAGCGCGTGCTGTCCTATTCGGTGATGCCGTTATGTCTCCACTCGCAGGCCCGCTAGTAGATGTTGTCACCACTGCCAAAATTGACCTGAAAGCAGGAGAAACCCTAGATGGCATCGGTTACTACATGACCTACGGACAATGTGAAAATTCCCCCATCGTCCAACAGCAAAATCTCTTACCAATTGGTTTAGCCGAAGGATGTCGCCTGAAACGAGATATTACTAAGGATCAAGTCCTCACATACGAGGATGTAGAATTGCCTGAAGGCAGACTCTGCGACCAATTAAGAACTGAGCAAAACACTTATTTCGCCGCAGAGAAAATCTTAGTAGCAGTTGGGTAATATCGGTTCCAAAAATATTTGTAACAAATTAATTGGCTGTAGGGGCGTACAGCTGTACGTCCCTAGCAACGTATTTGTAGCAAGAATTTCGTGAAGAGGATAGGAAATTATACTGCTGAACACTAGCCACTTTTCACGTCATGTGGAACCTAACCCCCTAGCCCCCAACCCTACAAGGGTTGGGGAAATTCAAAACCACTCCCCTAAAAGGGGACAGGAATGGAAGTAAGGTCTTCGCTATACCGTGAAAAGTAAGCTGAACACTAAAGTTGTTGATAGTAACTTGCTGGGGAGCGTTCAAACAAACCTGATCGAAACTTTAGGTCAAATTCATGAAAATTGCTCTAGTCCATGATTATTTAACCCAGCGAGGTGGGGCAGAGCGTGTGTTTGAACTGCTTTGTAAACGCTATCCTGAAGCAGATATTTTCACATCTCTATACGACCCACAAAAAACTATTGATCTAGGCGATCGCATAGTCAATACAACCTTTTTACAAAAGATTCCCTATGCAGCAAAATATTTCAGGTCAATGGCTCCTCTATATTTTCCTGCCTTTCGTGCCTTGAATCTGCAAGACTACGATCTAATTATTAGCAGTAGCACTAGCTTCGCTAAAGCAGTACAAAAAAATCCCAATGCCCGCCACATTTGCTTTTGCCATAACGTCACCCGTTTCTTATGGGATACAGCGACTTATTTAAGAGAATACGGAGACTATAGATATTTTGCTCCTTTAATCGAACAAGTATTTCAAGTAATGAGAAAGGTAGACCTGAAATATGCACAGGAACCTGACCTTTACATTGCTAATTCTAGTGTTGTTGCCCGCCGGATAAAAAATGTTTATGGCAAACAGGCAATAATGGTTAACTATCCAATTGATACTAGTAAATTTGTTTTTTCAGATATAAAAGATGAATATTATCTGGCCTCAGCCCGGATGATCAGCTATAAGCGTCTTGATATAATAGTCGAAGCTTTTAATTGGCTGGGATGGCGGTTATTAATATCAGGTGACGGACCAGAACAAGCACGGCTAAAATCCAAAGCATTACAAAATATTGTGTTCTTGGGACACGTAAGTGATAGAACCCGCAAAGACTTATTTTCCAAAGCCAAGTCTATTATTGTCGCAGCCCTAGAAGACTACGGATTAGTTCCAGTAGAGGCTAATGCTAGTGGCACACCAGTCATCGCCTACGGAGCAGGTGGAGTATTAGATACTCAAATTCCAGGTGAAACAGGAGTCTTTTTCAAAAGACAAACACCCGAATCTCTACAAATTGCATTAATAGAAGCCAATGGCATTTCTTGGGATTACGATCGCATCCGTAATCATGCAGTAGCAAACTTTTCAGAAAATGCCTTCTTTAATAAAGTTGAGCAAATTATTAACCAAGCTTGTAGTGGGTATCAATTATTCATTTGATTTTTTAATCTCTGATCACTATAAGATTACCTATTTATTTTCTCTCTCGTCTTTGGCGGTTTGTTAAAAAATAGGTATTCTTCGGAGTATCTCTTAGCGTAAGTCTTGTTGGCATAGCCTTTCGTAGAAAAGACAAGGATAATAAAAGTGGTTCAAAGTAGTCTAAATCCTCATATAACTCCAACTTCTGAAACTGAACCAAGTTACGGACAAATGTTTGCCGTATTTGTCCGAAGATTTCCTTGGTTCTTAGCAGTATTAATTAGTTGTATTGCTCTTGCGGGTCTGGTAACTTTTAAGACAAAACCAACTTATAAAAGTTCGATGCAACTGCTAGTAGAACCTAACTATCAAGGTAAGACAGAAGGAGCAGGGTTAGACAACCAGTTTACCGACTCTAATGTTGTGATAGATACTGCAACTCAGCTTAACCTGATGCAGAGTTCAGGACTCATCCAAAAAGCAGTTGATAAACTTCAGTCTAATTATCCCGATATAACTTCAGCTGAAATTAAAGCTTCTTTGGTCTTAACTCAAATAAGGAGCAAAGAAGATAATGTCGCTACTAAAATCTTTCAAGTTGAATACACTGCTGGAGATCCAGAAAAAACACAAAAAGTTCTAAGTGCAATTCGACAAGTTTATGTGGAATATAACAAAGAACAACAGAATTCGCGTTTACAAAAAGGTCTGCAAATTATCAGGGAACAGTTAAGTAAAGCCAGTGAAGAAGTAAACGCGGCTGAGACAAATCTACAAAGATTTCGGAGAAATCAGAACTTAATTGATCCAGAGTCACAGGCCAAAGCTATTGAGACGGCTTTGAACAATATTGCCCAAGAGCGACAGACAACTCGTTCTCAGTATGGGGAAGCTTTGGCACGCCAAAAGTCCTTGGAAGAACAACTTAACCGTTCTCCCCAAAATGCTCTAGTTGCTTCCCGCCTGAGTCAGTCTACTCGCTATCAAGGCTTACTGAACGAAATCCAAAAAACAGAACTGGCATTAGCACAAGAACGCTTACGTTTTACAGATCAGACTCCAAGTGTAGAAAAGTTCAAAGAACAGCTTCAAAGCCAGAAGGAATTATTGCAACAAGAAGTAGGAAGGACTTTAGGCCCAAAATCTGCTGGTGCATTCAGTTCTGGAGACTCTCTCCTCGAAAAAGGACAGCTCGGTGAAATTGATCTCAGCCTTGCTGGTCAGCTAGTAGAAACACAGACCAATATAGTTGCTTTAACTGCTCGCGATCAAACTTTGGCCCAGAAAGAAAACGAGTTGCGTTTGGAAATTAAACGCTTCCCGCCTCTGTTGGCTTATTACAATCGGATGCTACCCCAGTTACAATTTAGTCGTGAAAGGTTAGAGCAGCTTTTAAGAGCAGAACAGCAATTGCGGCAAGAACTTTCCAAGGGTGGATTTAATTGGGAAGTGGTTGAAGATCCCCAAAAAGGCGCACAATTAGGCCCCAATCTCCAACAGAATTTGCTGTTAGGTGCTGTGGTTGGGTTTATGTTAGGAGGCATTGCTGCCTTTATTCGGGAATCGGCTGATGATGCAGTTCACACCACTGCTGAGTTAGAAAAGCAAATGGCTATGCCGTTGTTGGGAACAACTCCCAAGTTACCGCCAGCCAAACCCAGAGAATCAATGATCAAGTTACCTTTTGGTAAGCCAGAAGTTCTCGCCCCCTGGACAATTCAGGTATTACAATCTCCACCGCGTTGGGAATCGCTGGATCTGATTTACAAAAACATTGAACTTTTAAATACTGTTACTAACTTGAAATCTTTGATGATTACCTCGGCTTTAGCCGATGAGGGTAAGTCAGCTTTGGCGTTGGGTCTGGCGATGAGTGCTGCCCGTTTACACAAAAGGGTACTGCTGATTGATGCCAACTTACGTGATCCCAGTCTGCACCAACAACTGAATCTTCCTAATGAACAGGGGCTTTCAACTCTATTGGCTAGTGATGCAACTTTACCCAACCAGATTAGTTTTCAATACTCAGGTTCCGCCTACATCGATATTTTGACGGCTGGTCCCAAACCTACTGACCCAGCTAATCTGTTAAGTTCCCCTCGGATGATGCAATTAATGGCAGCATTTGAGGAAAACTATGATTTGGTACTCATAGATGCTCCCCCAGTTCTCGGTTTAGTGGATGCCATGCTCACCGCATCATCTTGTCGTAGCGTGGTCATGGTGGCAAGCATTGGTATTGTGACGCGAAGCCAGCTTACTCAAGCGACAGCCATGTTAAGTAAGTTAAATCTGATTGGGGTTGTAGCTAACGGGGTATCAAACTCTAGCAGTAATTACGTACCCTATATGAAACAACAATTAGCCCTACGACAAGCTGTGGAAAAGTAGCTAGTACGGCTACGATAGATCCCCAGATCCCCGATTTCTTAGAGAAGTCGGGGATCTAATTAGTTGAAATACAACACGCGGTAGGGTGGCACAACTGTGCTACCCTACGTTTTGATGAACAAAATTTAATTTTGCTCCTATCAGGAAAATTCCAGTATATTTATACTATCTTTATGAGTTTTCAGAGAAATCACTGGCTCTTTAAAGAGTAAATAAAGAATTTATTTGAGCGATCGCTATTTCTATATAGTCTTATATTCTAGAGATTAAAGCACCTTCATAAAGGCTAGAAGACAAGAGTGGACTGGTTTTGTTAAATATCTTGCTCCAATCAACACCTCAGTGCAATTAAACGTAGATATAGATTCATGGGTAATTTCCCTCTACATTTCTCTACTTTCAGTAGTTACCGGAAAAATACCGATTGCCCATGAATATTGATAGTAACGTTGATTAGTAGACCTCTACACCAGTAGAATTCTGCACGATATGTGCTTGGCTGAGTGGCAAATAGCAATAACATATTTTTGCCCTCAATTATCTCTAACTTTTTGGACTTACAACAAGATTCGGATTTGGGTCTTTGGCATTGATAGCCTTTGATAACGCCTCAGCAATTCACTCCTGTATAAACCCAAAGACATATGACAACTTCAATAATTCCAACTCTAGAGAATTTATATGATGTAACCCAGGAACACCAAGAGAATCGTGGGTACTGCACACTCCAGTGGCGGCGGGGTAAGCTGTTGGTGAAGCCGCCTGGACGAGTTAAACAACCATATCTGCCTTCATTAGATAGTAAGCGATCGTTAGTAGAATGCTTACAACATTCTCCTGTAAGTTTGGTAAGCATAGATCCAAAGCTGGGTGAGGCTTTGCTCAGGTTTTGGGCAGATGCATGTGAAGAAGCTAAAAAACCAATATTCCTAAGCATACCCGCTGGCAATAAAGTGCCTAACCAACCCTTGAGACAATTGCAGCGACTAATTGATTGGATTGCTGCTTTGGTGTTGTTGCTATTAGTAAGTCCAGTCATGTTGGGATTGATTCTGTTAATGCAGGTTTACTCGCCAGGCTCACTTTTTTGCCGTGAGTGGCGTGTTGGAGAACGAGGTAAACTCTTTCAAGCAATCAGGTTTTGCACACACAACATCACACCGCTAGGGCGTTGGATGGGTAAATACAGTCTGGACAATCTGCCCCAGTTATTTAACGTGCTACGGGGTGACATGAATTTGATCGGATCTCGTTGTTGGACTTTAGAAGATGCAGTACAGCTAAATAAACTACCAGAAGTTACGGCTTCATGGGAAGTAGAAGCACAGCCTCACTTGTTACATCTGGATAGCCAAACACTTTGAGAATTCAGAAGTCATAATTCTGACTCCTAACTCCTGATTTCTTTGTGAAACTGCACAAAGTCAGGCTTAGTAAGACTTGGGGCAAAATCCTTTTGTTTTATGCAACCTCACAGATAATCGGTATTAAATACCAAATTATTGTTAGAAAAATCCATGCATTTCCAACTTCCTCAACAACTTCGTAGTCTGTTCAAAGCTAGCAGCTTTTGGCAGGACAACTATTTGATATTGCAAGAATTTAAACACTTTCGTAAAATTGCAACTCTAGCTCTGATATTTTCGATTTTGGCAGCAACTTTTGAAGGTGTGAGTATTGGTTTTTTACTTTCCTTTTTGCAAAGCTTAACTAGTCCCAATGCTCAACCTGTCCAGACCGGAATACACTGGTTTGATATTTGGATTTTGGGAGCCAAGACATCGGCGATTAATCGTCTGTACCGCGTATCTCTCTTAATTTTATTAAGTACTTGGTTACGTGCAACCTTTAATTACTTTTCCCAAGTATACACTGAACTATCTCAACTACATCTTGCCGATCGCTTACGTAAGCAAGTTTTTGAACAGTTACAATCCTTGTCACTAAGTTACTTTGCCAAAACTCGTTCTGGTGAACTAATTAACACAATTACCACAGAAATTGAAAAAATCAGACAGGGTTTCAGTGGCACAGCCTTTTTAGTAACTAGAGGACTAACAACCTTTGTTTACTTAATATCAATGTTTTTAATCTCATGGCAACTAACACTAATTTCGGCATTACTATTTACACTTTTAGGTGTAGGGTTGTCCAATCTGAACGCTAGAGTCAGAGAATCAAGTTTTGGCATGACAACTGCTAATGCTAATTTTACATCAACAGCCATAGAATTTATTAATGGTATTCGCACTGTTCACTCCTGTGGTACTCAAGAATTTGAACGTCAGCGTTACTACAAAGCTAGCGACAAAGTAATAAGTAGTACCACTAAAGTTGTATTTACCTGGACACTTGTTAAGCCAATTGCTGAAGGCGTAGCGACTACCGTATTGATCGGAATGATTATTTTAGCGTTTACTAGCCTTGTTACCAATGGAACGCTACAAGTTGCTTCTTTGCTAACCTTTTTCTTTGTGCTATTTCGCTTTATCCCGTTTGTTCAAGATATTAATGGTACGAGAGCATATCTTAGCACTTTACATGGCTCGGCAGACAACGTTAAAAACATGTTAAAAAGTGATGGTAAATATTACTTTAAAAATGGCAAAGTTGAGTTTAAAGGGTTAAAAAGGTCAATAGATTTAGTATCTGTAGATTTTTCCTACGATGATGAGAATTTAGTGCTGCATAATATTACCCTTACTCTTGAAAAGGGAAAAATGACAGCATTAGTCGGAGCATCTGGTGCTGGTAAAACAACCCTTGCTGATTTAATTCCCCGATTTTATAATGCTACAGATGGATATCTTTACATTGATGAAATTGATGTCCGGCAGTTTGAAATTAACTCCCTACGTCGGAAAATAGCTGTCGTCAGTCAGGACACTTTTATCTTCAATACTAATGTTTGGCAGAATATTTCTTACGGTACTCCAGAAGCTACTAATGATGAAATTCAAGAGGCTGCCAAACTAGCGAATGCACTAGAATTTATTTTGGAAATGCCCGAAGGTTTTAATACCCAGCTTGGAGATAGAGGTGTTAGATTATCTGGAGGACAAAGGCAGCGAGTTGCTATTGCGCGTGCTTTACTGCGGAACCCAGAAATTTTGATTTTGGATGAAGCAACTAGCGCCTTAGATTCTGTATCTGAGCGCTTAATTCAAGATTCATTAGAAAAACTATCTGTTGGGAAAACAGTAATTGCGATCGCTCACCGTCTTTCTACTATTTCTAAAGCAGATAAAGTTGTAGTTTTAGAACAGGGACGGATAGTAGAGCAAGGTAAGTATCAAGAACTGCTGGAACTCAAAGGCAAGCTTTGGAAGTATCATCAAATGCAGTATGAAGTAAGGCAATCAGATTAGAAATAATATCCAATTACCAAAATACCTGCAACATATAAATCGGCTGTATATCCCTACAGCCGTAAGCCCCTACCTATGTATCTATATCAGTAAGTTGGTGAGATTACATTGTAAACCAAATAGTATTATCATGCTCATTATCTCCAAAAACAATTTGTTAAAAACTACTAAAAATAGTGCTATATACTGAGCAATAACATAAAGTATGTACCAGAAAATATTTGACAAAGACCTGATTTATCAATGCTCCAATTTTGAGGTAGGTGGGGGCGGAGGTGTCGAAACTTATTTAGCTTCTCTGTTTGAACATCGACCACCTAATATTAGCGATCGCGTGATAAAATCGCTGAAGAATGTTGATCAAAGCCAGTTTAAACTGCTGCACATCCACAGCCCAGATTTACTCTTGCAGCTTACAGGCGAATGTCCTACCATCTTCAGCGTTCATAATCACTCATTTTACTGTCCTAGTGGCACAAAGTATTTAGCAGGGCAGCGCACAGTCTGCGATCGCAATTTCTCTTACTTAGGATGTACCTGGGGTAAACTAATAGATAAATGTGGTAGCCGTAGACCTTTAAGAACTGTTAGAGAACTTCAAAATACTCAGAATTTTTTAGATGTATTAAAAAAGGTAAAAATTACTTTTATTGCTAATAGCGAATATGTGCGACAAGAGTTGATTCAAAACGGTGTACCTCCTGAACAGACTGTAACGCTACACTGTGGTATATCCGTACCAAAAACAGCAACTGCACCTCTAAGTTTAGAAGTCCACCAAAATCATAGAATTTTGTTTGTGGGACGGATTGTTTCTGATAAAGGTCTGGAATGGTTGCTCAAAACTTTAATACATACAGATCCACAAATTAAACTTGATATTGCAGGTGAAGGATGGGAAAGACCACAGTTAGAAAAGTTAGCAAGCACACTCAGATTAAGTAACCGAATTACTTGGCATGGCTGGTGCGATACTGACAAAATAAATAAACTTTATCAACAGTGTTTTGCAGTCATCTTTCCTAGTGTCTGGCCTGAACCTGCCGGTCTTGTAACTCTGGAAGCCTATGCTAATTATCGACCTGTAATTGGTAGTGCAGTTGGAGGTATTCCAGAACATTTACGAGATGGAAAAACGGGTATTCTTGTTCCAGGGAATAATATAAAAAAGCTAGCTGATGCCATTCATGAGTTGTATACAGATTATCAAAAAAGTCGACACATGGGCGAACAAGGTCATGCTTTATTGATGAAAGAATTTACAATAGATGCTCATGTAAATAATCTGCGAAAAGTTTATACAAAAACAATAGCTGAATTTGATTCCAAAGGTGAAAAGATATATAGCATCTCTCAAGCTAAATAACCTTGGTTTAGTCAAAACGTTAAAAGGTGTATCTTTCATTTATGAAAAATAAATATGAAGTTAACAAATATGTCATTACATCAAGAATACCAACAACCTTTAGTTAGCGTTATTATCCCCACCTATAATCGACTAGAATATCTGAAGCAAGCGATCGCTAGTGCTATTAAACAGACTTATCAAAATATCGAAATCATTGTTTCTGATAATTGTAGTCCAGAAAATCCTCAAGCTATTGCTGCATCTTTTGGTGACTCACGCATCAGATTTTGGCGACATCAGCAAAATGTCGGTATGCTAGCTAATCAGCAGCATTGTTTCAAGATGGCGCGAGGTAAATATGTTGCTAGTCTCCATGACGATGACATCTGGAATGAAGACTTTTTAGCAAAGCTTGTACCAATACTAGAAGCCAATTCCGAGTTAATTATCGCTTTTTGCGACCAATATATTATAGATGCTAATGGCATAATTAATGATGTTGGAACTGATGAAAACACACGTGGTTACAAGCGAGATAAGTTAACACAAGGGATTCATCAACCTTTCTATCAAATTGGGTTAATAGATAAAAGTATACCCACTGCGGCAGCTTGTGTGATTCGCAATAATATTGTGGATTGGGATAGTATTCTCCCAGAAGTTGGCGGCATGTGGGATTTATATTTAACTTACCTCTGTTGTGTATCTGGTTGTGGGGCTTACTACTATCCAGAAAGGCTGACGCGATATCGTGCTCATGAGCAAACTGATACCATGCTCAGTGGTAGTCGAGATGTGGAGGCAAAAATCCGCAAAGCTAAAAGCGAAATATTTTGTTATCAAGTGTTTATGGAAGATACTCGTCTACAGCAATTTAGGACGTACTTTCAAAAGAAATGGTTAGAAGCTAATACAACTTTGGGAATTGGTCTGCTACGAAGTGAACAAATAGCAGCAGCACGTCCTTATTTTTGGCAGGCGCTGAATAAACAAAAATTTAATGCTCGAACTATCGCAGCACTTATTCTTAGTTTTACTCCACAATTTTTAGCCAGTAAGTTAATGCAAATATCGAAATATTAGAGCAATCGTATCTAAATTTTGGAGTTTTTTTTAACGAACCACAGAGACGCAGAGGACATGGAGAGAATTAAAATAAGATTCTTTTAAACTCTTTATTTACACTTTTGCGTGAGTTTATATTACTCAGGAAGGTAGTGGATGAAACTTTGTATTGTTACTCATAAAATAAAAAAAGGTGATGGTCAGGGGCGGGTAAACTATGAGGTTGCTAATGAAGCAATTCGTCGTGGTCATCAACTGACATTATTAGCTAGTGAAGTCGCACCAGAACTAGAAGACAATAGCCAAGTTAATTGGATTAAAATTCTAGTCAAAAGTTATCCCACCGAATTTGTACGTAATTTCATATTTGCCCAAAAAAGTGCAGATTGGTTACGTAAAAATCGCTCTGGCATTGATTTAGTTAAAGTCAATGGAGCAATTAATATGGCTGCGGCTGATGTAAATGCTGTACATTTTGTCCACAGTTCATGGTTGCGATCGCCTGTTCATATTTCCCGCAATCGCCGAGATTTATATGGTTTTTACCAATGGCTGTTTACGGCTTTCAATGCCCGTTGGGAAAAACAGGCTTTCCAAAAAGCGCAGGTTGTTGTAGCTGTATCAGAAAAGGTAGCCCAGGAATTAGTCAACATTGGTGTGCCCCGTTCTCGGATTCGCGTAATTGTCAATGGCGTTGACTTAGAAGAATTTGCCCCAGGTCAAAGCAATCGCCAAAAGTTAGGTTTACCGGAGAATGTCACCCTAGCACTATTTGCTGGAGATATCCGCACACCCAGAAAGAACTTAGATACAATACTGCACGCTTTGGTAAAAGTTCCCGATTTACATCTGGCGGTAGTGGGACACACCGAAGGTAGCCCCTTCCCGCAGTTAGCAGCCTCTTTGGGGTTAAATGAACGCGTGCATTTTGTGGGATATCGCCGTGATATCCCCGAAATTATGCGAGCAGTAGATTTATTTGTTTTTCCTTCCCGATACGAAGCTTGCAGCCTCGTATTGTTAGAAGCACTTTCTTCAGGACTGCCAGTAATTACTGCCACAGCCACCGGGGGCGGAGAGCTGGTGACACCAGAATGTGGCATCGTCTTATCCGACTCAGATGATATTAATACTTTGGCTGTGGCACTGATGTCCTTGGTGAGCAATCGCGCCCTTATACAGCAGATGGGCAAAGCTGCTCGCTCTGTGGCAGAACAACATAGCTGGACTACTATGGCACAAACTTATGTGGATCTATTTGAGGAGTTAAGCAAGAATGCGGAACACCGTTCTCATACCGACTTATCGCCGTCCACAAGACCTCTCACGCTGCCTTTTGGCGCTACAGGAGCAAACTAAACCAGTTGATCAGGTGATAGTGGTTGTCCGCGATACGGATGCAGAAACTTGGCAATTTTTCAGCCAATTCAAAGCGGACAACTTGCCACTGCATACCGTGAAAGTGACACAATCGGGGGTAGTAGCAGCCCTCAACGCCGGACTAGCAGCAGTGGAGGGCGATATTGTTTCCATTACTGATGATGATGCTGCACCCCATCCAGATTGGTTAGAGCGCATCGCCGCTTACTTTACCTGTGATAGTCGCCTCGGCGGTCTGGGAGGGCGTGATTGGATACACCACGGCAGCAAACTCGAAAACGAATCCCGCTTAGTAGTAGGACAGTTGCAGTGGTTTGGGCGAGTGATTGGCAACCATCATCTGGGAGTGGGAGAACCCCGTGAAGTCGATGTTCTCAAGGGCGTAAACATGAGTTTTCGTAAACAGGCAATCGGACAATTGCGCTTTGACGAGCGGATGCGCGGTACAGGAGCGCAAGTACATTTTGAAATGGCATTCACTCTGGCATTAAAGCGGGCTGGTTGGAAGATAATTTATGATCCTAACGTTGCTGTAGATCACTATCCGGCACAACGTTTTGATGAAGATCAGCGAAACAACTTTAATGAAATTGCCTTTATTAATTTAGTCCATAATGAAACCTTAGTTTTACTAGAGCATCTGCCATTTATCCGCCGGATTGTATTTTTGTTTTGGGCAGTATTCGTGGGTACATGCGATAGTTTGGGTTTCGTCCAATGGCTGAGATTTTTACCCAGCCAAGGGCAGTTGGCGGGTAAAAAATTGCTTGCATCCTGGCGTGGGCGTTGGCAAGGATATAAACAATTCGTAATTCATAATTCGTAATTCAAAATGAATTCTATTTCTTCTTAGCTCTAGTTCCCAGCTTCTACCTGGTAATTAGTGCTGCTTCCACAGAGCCAGTACAAGAGGCACCTCCAGTGACTGCATTCCCCGGCTGGAGGCAGGGAACGAGTTGATCTGCCAAATTTATTTATGTTTACATCTAAAATTGAATGAATTCTAAGCAGATACTTTTCAATAGTTTTTTACAAGAAAACTATTCTCCCCAAGAGCGATCGCTACAGGGTTGGATGGCGATCGCAGGTTTTGTATTACTGACTGTAGTTTGCTATTTTGCTGGTGCTACTGCCGCATTGCGCCTAATTTACCCAGTAACAGCTTTAATAGTGGCCGTGTTTTTATACTTGCGGCATCCCATTCTCTACATCAGCTTTACCTGGTGGATCTGGTTTCTCACGCCCTTAGCTACCCGCTTAGTTGACTATCGGGTGGGCTGGGACTCTACTCGGCAAATGCTCATAGCACCCTATTTAGTGGTTTTTGTAACTATAGCAACATTCTTCCGCCACTTTCCCCGCGCCTCTGGTCAAGGGGGCTTGCCGTTTGTTTTGGCTTTTATCGGAGTGTTCTATGGCTTTCTAGTCGGTCTGATTTACAATCCACCTATCCCTGTAGCACGCGGATTGATGGATTGGCTCAGTCCGATCATCTTCGCTTTTCACTTATTTATTAACTGGCGAGATTATCCCAGCTATCGCCAGAACATTCAGCGAACATTCCTTTGGTGTGTGTTGATTTTAGGAACTTATGGCGTATATCAATTTGTGGTAGCTCCAGAGTGGGACAGGTATTGGCTGATCCAATCAAAACTATTCATGAGTGCTGGAAATCCTGTACCTTTTGGGATGCGTGTCTGGAGTACATTGCACTCAGTTGGCCCCTTTGGTTCAGTCATGCAAGCTGGTTTACTATTGTTATTTACAAGTTCGGGAAATTTAATTTTTCCGGCTTCAGCTGTTGGTTACTTATCTTTCCTATTGACACAAGCACGTACTAATTGGGGAGGCTGGTTATTTGGAGTAATTATGATTATGGGTTCAGTCAAGGCGCGGATTCAAATGCGCTTAGTTACCATAATTGTAGTGATGGCAATTTGTGTTGTGCCATTGACAACTATCGAGCCAATTTCTGGGGTTTTAGCAGCGCGTTTAGAAACTTTTTCTAATCTTCAAGAAGATGGCAGCTTTAAAGATAGATCGGGAACTTATGACAAAAACCTTGGTCTAGCTCTTTCTAATGGTCTAGGTAACGGATTAGGAAATATTTGGAAGGTCAACGAAAAAACCGGTCAAATCGAAGTGGTGGTGATTGATAGTGGCATTTTAGATATGTTTTTCACCCTTGGTTGGTTTGGAGCCATCTTTTATATGGGTGGATTAATTTTGTTAATTATTAGTGTCAGCAGCTACGGTGAAGGTCGTTTCGATAGTTTTATCAGTGCTGCCCGCGCCATTGGTATTAGTTCTGCTACACAGTTAGTTATCGGTAGCGGTATGTTGAGTGTGGCAGGGATGATTCTTTGGGGATTTTTAGCTATGGCTATGGCAGGACATAAATACTATAGCAATCCCAAGATTCCCAACTTCTCTAATAAGTCGGGGTTCTGAGCTTTTCAAGTTTATTAAAAAACAAAATCTTACAACTTAAATTGGACTGATATAAATTATGAAAGCAATTATTGTAATGCCACTAGCCGAACAACGAGGCGGTGGTGAAATGATGCTTTGGGATTTGGTGCAGCAGGGACGTAATGCTGGTGTCGAGTGGCTAGTAATATTTTTAGAAGACGGCCCGATGGTAGAAGAAGTAAAGTCCCTTGGCATTGATGCGCGAGTTGTAGAAAGTGGACGTTTACGCCAAATCCACCGTTTTATTGGCGCTGTTTTTTGGATAGCTGCGATCGCCCGCCGCGAACGTGCAGATATAATTGTCAATTGGATGTGGATTACGCATATATCTGGAGGTTTGGCGGCAATACTGGCGGGGTTGCCTGCTGTGTGGTATCAACTAGAAGTGCCTAGTGACAAGACTTGGTTGGTGCGAATCGCTACTTTAATCCCAGCCCAGGCAATTATCACCCTCTCCCAAGATGGCAAGCAAGCACAGGCAGAAATTTGGCCCCACAGACCAACACCCTTGGTTTATCCTGGTGTCGCACTAGACCGATTCGAGCCTGATGCTTTACCAACTCCAGAAGAAGCACGACGGAAGCTAGGCTTACCTTTAAATGGGCCGTTGATTGGAATTGTTGGCCGATTGCAACGATGGAAGGGAATGCACGTACTGGTGCAAGCAATGCCCAAAATTTTACAGAAGTATCCTGATGCCCATTGTGTAGTAATTGGCGGTAAGCACGATTTAGAACCAGATTATGAGGACTTCTTAAAAGCAGAAATTGCCGCCTTGGGCTTGAAAGAGCAAGTAATTATGGCTGGGCTACAGCGCAACATCCCGGAGTGGGTGCAGGCGATGGATGTATTCGTTCATGCATCAGATAAGGAGCCATTTGGGATTGTGATTATTGAGGCGATGGCGCTGGGTAAACCTGTGATTGCTGGCAATGCAGGGGGGCCAACGGAGATTATTACCGATGGGATGAATGGACTATTAACACCTTATGGCGATGCGGATAAATTAGCGATCGCAATTCTCCGTTATCTTGACGAGCAAGAATTTGCCCAGAGTGCCGGAGTAGCTGCCAGGCAACGCGCCCTCGATTTCTCAACGCAGAATTATGCCCAAAACTTTATTAGTGCAATTCGTTCTGCGATACCGAGTGTTTCATAGGCTGAATGAAACGGTCAACTTATTGCAAAAGCCAATTATATGAATATTAAACTACAGATTTACATCATATATGTGCATCTGTGGTTAAGAATAATAAATTCAGATTAAAAGGAATTAAATTAATGTTAATTGATAGCCGAAAATTGCCAATAGATGAAGTTATCAATACCGAAGTTTGTATAATTGGTGCTGGCCCAGCCGGAATTACACTCGCACGAGAATTAATTGGGCAAGATTTTCGAGTTTGCTTACTAGAAAGTGGTGATCTGGAATTTAATCAAGAGACTGCATCTCTTGGTGAAGGTGAAACTGTTGGAGATCCATTTCCACCACTGCAAGATATGCGTCATCGTCAATTTGGTGGACTGGCTAATGTCTGGAATATTGAAATCAATAAAAATCAACTTGGTCTGAGACATGTGCCATTAGACGAAATAGATTTTGAAAAACGAGATTGGGTGCCATATAGTGGCTGGCCTTTTAGTAAATCTCACCTGAATCCATTTTATGAGCGTGCTCAAGCAGTCTGTAAACTCGGTTCTTTTGCTTATGAAGCTGAGGCTTGGGAAAATGCTCAATCTCCTCGGACACATTTGGTGAGTAACCGAGTTACTACTAGTATGTTTCAGTTTGGCCCACGTGATATTTTCACCAATGAATATCGCCACCAAATCAATCAATCTCCTAATATCACAACATTACTCAACGCCAATGTGGTAGAAATTGAGGCAGACGAAACAGCCCAAACAGTTAAACGCGTGCAAGTAGCTTGTTTATCTGGTAATAAATTTTGGGTTTTTGCAAAAATATTTATTTTCGCCACAGGTGGGATTGAGAACGCGCGTTTATTGTTGCTATCAAACCGGATTCAAAAGAATGGATTAGGCAATCAACATGATTTAGTGGGTAGGTTCTTTATGGATCATCCTTTTATCCGTTGTGGTATGCTTGTTCCGCAAAATCGCAAAATCTTTAATTCCATGGCTTTGTATGACTTACGCCGGGTTAATAATGTCACAGTGATGGGAAAATTTGCCCTGACGGAACAAGTTATGCGCCGCGAAAAATTACTAAATATGACCGCGTTGTTATATCCTAGAGATGAAAGGTTTAGATCGGCAGCAAAGGCTTCTGCGAGAACTTTGTTCTCTTCAGTTCGACAAGGGCAGTTACCCAAAAATGTTTTTCAACATTTGCAAAATGTAATTACGAATATTGATGATTTAGTAACTGATTGGTATAAGTATAATGTCAAAAAAGAATATTTGTTCCCTGATTTGAGTCATGGAGGATGGTCTTACCATGAAGATAACGAACAGAAATATACAAAGTTTGAAGTTCTCAGCCAAACTGAACAAACCCCAAATCCAGATAATCGGGTGACACTCAGTAATCAATTAGATAAGCTTGGCTGTCCTCAAGCAAAATTAACTAATCATTGGAGCGAAATAGATATTTGCAGTGTGAAGCGATCGCAGTTAGTATTTGCAGAAGAGTTTGCTAGTGCAGGGCTGGGTGAGTTGCAGATTGAATTGGATGGCGATCGTCCGGTTGCTTCGCTGAGTACCCATCACAATATGGGAACAACGCGTATGCATCATGACCCAAAACAAGGAGTAGTAGATGCAAATTGTCAAGTTCACGGCATCTCTAATTTATTCATGGCAGGTAGCTCTGTTTTCCCTACAGGAGGCTATGCTAATCCTACGCTCACCATTGTTGCCTTAGCAATTCGATTGGCAGACCATCTGAAAGCTCAATTGTGTCACTAAGTACAACTTTGCGTAAAATCGCCACAGTTTTAAACGTAGCGAACCTGAGCGCAGATCACCAGATTACAGTATCTGCACCGATACCAAGCCTGTTGCTACTGCCAAAAGCCAGCGAAAAGTGACTTTTTACTGATCTGTTGCTGGATTAGAAGATAAAAATTGATTTTTCTTTCATCAAAAGTCCTCCAACCCCAGTTGCAGGACTTTTGGTAGGATACTTGCTGTAAAAGTTGATTTCGTTCATTTCGTACATTGCGTTCATTTTGAATAAGAGTTATTATGAGGTGAATGATAATTGCAATCCATATTTTCGTATGGATAAGTGGAGTGCAATTCGATATTAGACAGAGAGAGGCTGATATCTATGACACTCAGTACATACCAATCTAGTAGGACTGCTGTACCTACGGAAGAAGATGCTACGTTAGCTAAAAAAAGTAGTCAAACTTTGGCATCCTATGTACGGGATAATGATGTATACCGTACTATTAAAGTTGTGGAAGATAACGCTACAAGTGAAACGGTTACTATACCAGCAGCGGCTTTTCATCTACTTGTTGACATCTTGACACAAATGGCTAAAGGTAATGCTGTTACTCTTATACCCGTACACGCAGAGCTGACGACACAAGAAGCAGCTGATATTTTAAATGTTTCTCGTCCTTATTTGGTAGGGTTATTGGAATCTGGAGAGATGCCATACCGTAAAGTAGGAACGCGACGACGGGTGCGTTATCAGGATCTACTCAGTTACAAAAATCAAATTGATACTTTACGAATGCAAGCTCTTGATGAGCTTACTGCTCAAGCTCAAGAACTAGATATGGGGTACGAATAAGAATCCTGATACATAACAGTTTTGCATGATTAGCCAAATGCTCTGCTAAAGGCAACTCTAGGAATAAAAGTACATCTAATAATCAAGTTAAATTAAGTCAGGAAGCCCTATAGTAACCAATTGACTTAGTTTTAACTTTAATGCGATTGAAACTATAAGTTAAGATCAAAAATTTACTTAGTATAAAGGACATTTATAAAAAAAATTTGTTACCACTGTTAAGGGTAATAATTTCAAACTAATAGAGCAATTATAGTGTCTAATTTTACAGCTATTTATGATGCATGTGTCTTATATCCAGCACCATTGAGAGATTTTCTTATGCAACTTGCAGTCACCGACCTATTTAGGGCACGGTGGACGGATGCAATTCACTCAGACCTAAGACATCTCAAGAGTACTTATAATCGCTTCTAAGGCAGGGACTACCACAATCGGTTACTGCTCTACAATATTTTTGCTATGACATTTAGTATAAACCTATTAAGATTATGATAAATCAAGTATTTTAAAATACTATTATTATCTTAGTCTTTCAAAAGAGCGTAATTAGCCCCATAAAGTCAAAAGTCGTGTGAAGCACTGGGATGAACCTCTTGTAAAAATATTGCCAAAAAATCTACAAGGATTTCTCTCAAACCCTTGTAAAAACTTGATTGCAACTTTTCGGACAGGTCTATTTATCCTTCCTTTTTGAATACTTGAACTGCTAGGAACGCTAATGCTAATGTACCAGCGATCGCACCCCACTGGAGAAGCGGATTTTTTTCTAGCCAGTCGGAAACGCTAGGTACAACTAAGTTACCATAATCCCCGTTAACTCTGTCGTCTTCAGCAACAGGTTGGTAAAAATTATTTGGTGCATCTTCAGACTTCGCTTCAGAAGTTCGCTGTAAATCTAAGCCGACGAGCACTAAAAGTGAATCTACTAATGATGGTGAGAGGCGCTGTACCACATCTAATATTTTTGCTACATCCCCAACCAAGTAGTCACGAGTTGGATGTTCGGCTGCATAGAGGATAGCATCAGCTACAAGTTTAGGCTCGTAGTAAGGTGGTATCCCGGTAGGTTTTACGCCTAATTTCGTCAGGCCATTGTTCCAGAAAGGGGTGTTGATCACCGCTGGCTTCACACTCGTGACGCTGATCGGCCATTTTTGATATTGCAACTCAACGCGCATAGCTTCGATAAAGCCCTCAACCCCGTGCTTGGCTGCTGAGTAAGCACTTTGGTAGGGGAGCGATCGCCTACCTTCCATTGAAGAGACGTGGATCAGTGCCCCCCGTCCCTCACGTTTCAGATGGGGTAGGGCCGCCATTGCACCATACACTTGTCCCATGAGATTGACATCAATCACATGCTTAAACTCTTCCGGTGTTGTATTGTCAACAGTGGCAAAGATGCCGATCGCGGCGACATGTACCCATGTATCGAGTCGCCCGTATACTTCCACAGTTTTATCTGCGATCGCCTTAACTTGCTCAAATACTTCCACATCAGCTACGCAAAAAGTTGCCTCGCCGCCAAAGCTGCGAATCTCCTCTACTAAAGACTTTAGCTTCGATTCACTGCGAGCCGAGACTACCACTTTTGCCCCGCGTTTAGCAAACTCAAGAGCTGTGATCCGTCCGATCCCGCTGGAGGCTCCAACGACGGAAACGACTTGCTGATTAATTGGCTTTAATTGCATAAGTGTTACTTCTTAAAATAAATTAGGGATTGGGAATTGGCTTCGACAGCCTTAGAGACTTTAGCTTCACTAATTAATTCAGTCACTTTATTGGTAATAATTGATACAAATGTATCTTTTAAGAACTATACATATATTATGTTAATTATTATTATGGTTGCAGTTCTCTGTCTATTGGGGAATCTGAAAGCGCCACAGGAAGTATATGTAAACATTTTCTAGACTTTTAAGACTTTTGACTAATAAACATCAGGAACTCGATCAACAAATCTTACAAAATTTTATCTACTTCCAAGTGTGATCGCACTTTTAAAATATTCAAGCGGCGATTTGAAACAGGTATAATTCTTAGAATTGCCTTTAACCTTTGCTATAGCTCCTTGGGTGAAGTATCATCTCGTCCCAATATTGAGTTAAACCTACCTAAAAGCTGATCTTAGCTATGGTTAATGCACCAACCAGTTCAGATTTTAAATAAATGCGAGCGCAATTTACTTTCAAAACTGTCGAATCGAGGCAATGGCAATCTAGACTGATAATTGCTTATCTACATGCCATTACCTCATATATTCGTTTTAATTGTACGTGACAAAGAGCGGTATAGAATCTTTTCCCTCTTTTGCTAATTGAGTGACTTCTTTTTCAAATCCCTGAAACCGTTCGGGTGTCAATACAATACATCCCATTGAGCCAGGAACATTAGCATCTTTATGAATACCAAAATCGCCTCTTACACCTCCTTTATCAGTCTTGACATCAGATGGAAGAATTTGGTAAAAATTGCCTTCTACACCTTTTTTCTCTTTCATTGAGATAGGTTTAGTATTAACAGTCCAAAATTTTAGTTCCAGTACTCTGTACTCAGGTGGTATCATACTTCCTTTCTGATGAAAGCTCTCTGGAAATTGCTTTCTGGCGGTAGCTGATGTAGCTACCCAAACTTGTAACATACCCTTTTCAAGATGACGTAAATACAAGCGACCCTCTTCTAAGCCTGGGTCTCTATCGAAGTTCAACGAAAAAGTTAAGAAGTACATTTTTAGTAAGTTTACTTGAAATATACATAGATTCATCGGGTGTGAGTTGAAAATTTATGCAAGCCCATATAAAGTTTAGATTTATTAACTACATGTTGTCGAAATACACGGTTTGCTGTAGGTGCGTATTCTCACAACTCAACGATGAAACTATCCCGTAAATGAAAGTCAGCCTCTGCACCTCGATGAGTTAACGCCCAGTAAGTCACCTCACCATCTCTATGTTTAATAACGGTAGTAATGGCAACTTCAATGGCTTGTTCTGCCGAGACAATTTTATCTAAATCGACATCTAACGCAAGTGCTAAACCATCGGCTTGATTCTGAACATTAAACGGAAGTATTGTAGAAGCTGTTTCCTCTTGCATTCCTTGACGGTAGCCATCAAAGCGATAAATATTCCAGTGTCCGGCAGGGGAAAGATTGAATTCCCAATACCGTGCAGAATCTTTGATGCCAATAAAGAACTCAAAACATGTGTCTTCCCACAATTCATGCTTGCGTGATGGTGCATTTGATGGTGGTGCGATTGCAATTTCTTTTAAATCGCCTTCAAGGGTGTAGCAGATGGTAAGTTGATTAGAATTTCGGGCAATATTGCCTGCAATTTTCAAATTAGGTAGGGATTTTGGAGAAGGAAAGGGTTGCAGGTAAAATGTCTGATCGTTCATTTCATGTCTTTGATAATGTTACGAATCTGCGTTTCTTGAGATTCAATACTTTCGGTAAGCTTAAACTGGACGATCGCTCTTGCCAAGTTATGTTCTGGGTGCTTAACTTTAAAGTAGACATTCCCTGCTAAATAATCAGTAAAAAATCTCAGTCCTAGTTCAAAAGCAATGAGACGAATTGCATCGTAAATATAGGCATAGTCATTCTCAGAAAGAAATGCCTTTGCCACCGAGAGATAACCTTTTAGAATTCCCTGACACAGATCAGTATCGAAATAAATACTTTCCCAATTCTCGGTTTCTTCTCCAGTAGGATTGCAACCCGATCGCAGGCAATCACCAATATCGTAATGTACCAGACCTGGTTTAACAGTATCGAGGTCTATGACGCTGACGGCTTGCTGGGTAGCAGTGTCAAACATGACATTGTTGATTTTTGGATCTCCATGCATCAGACGCAGAGGTAGCTTGCCTTCAGCTTTGGCATTTTCCAGGATATGTGCAAAAGTTTGGCGATCGCTAACAAACTGTAAGCAATAATTAACTTCAGCAGATTTACGCACACTAGTTTTCGCTAACACTTCCTCGTAATGCTGGAGATAAAGCGGTGTAATATGAAATCCTTCTAAAGTGTCAGCAAGTTTTTCTGGTGGTAAGTCGCTGATCAAATTGTGGAACATCCCCAAGGCATAACCGATTTCCTTAGCGTGAGAGCGATCGCGCATAGTATCGAAAGACTGGGAGCCTTCAATAAAGCTGATTGCCCGCCAAAAGGAGCCGTCTGCATCCCTCCAGTGGTCTTGAGCATCCTTAGTTAATAGTACGCGTGGTACTTCCCAGCGACGATTCAGGGGTATGTGCTGTAACCGTTTATAAACATGTTCAGTGAAGGTACGCATATTCTCCATAATCAGTTGGGGCTGGCGAAACACATGCGTATTGATGCATTGCAGGACAAAATGTTGTTCTTCTGAGGAATATAGAGTTACCAAAAATGTGTCATTGATATTACCACTTCCAAATGCTTTAACGCCTGCAACTTTCCCCCATTGGGCAAATTGATCAGCGATCGCAATTAGATTTTCTGCGCCCTGTGTATTAAATTCTTCTATCATGTTCGTGTTTAACCTGCATTACTCCTCACCTATGAAGATTTTAGGCTGATAAGTAGATCCGACAAATAGTCAAATTGCAGGCTTGCTTCAACAGATGCTCACGGTGTTGGATGTTTAAAACAAATATTGAATGACAGATGTTGATTTTTGTTACTTGTTGATTATCATAGTTTTATCACCACAGTGGAGAGGTTGCTATGTTGTCGCGTCAACTTGGAAAAAACGGTTCAACAATATCGGCGCTTGGGCTTGGCTGTATGGGCATGTCTGATTTTTATGGTCCAGCCGATCGCCAGGAAAGTATTGCAACGATTCATGCAGCGCTTGATGCAGGCGTTACCTTACTGGATACAGGCGACTTTTACGGCATGGGGCACAATGAACTGCTGCTACACGAAGCCTTAGCAGAACGACGGCGGGAAGATATCTTCATTGCTGTTAAATTCGGTGCGTTGCGGTCTCCTGACGGCAACTTTATTGGCTTCGATGGTCGTCCTGAAGCCGTGAAGACTTCACTTGCCTATACATTGAAACGACTGGGAACCGATTACATAGACCTTTACCAGCCAGCCCGGCTCGATCCGAGGGTGCCCATTGAAGACACTATTGGGGCGATTAGCGAAATGGTGAAAGCTGGATATGTTCGCCAGATTGGTTTATCGGAAGTGGGTGCAGATACAATTCGGCGTGCTCATGCGATTCATGCGATTACCTGGCTTCAGATCGAATATTCGCTGCTGAGTCGTGGTATTGAAAATGACATCCTCCCGACTGTGCGTGAATTGGGCATTGCTGTCAACGCTTATGGAGTCCTCTCAGGGGGGTTGTTGAGCGGTCACTGGTCGAAAGAACGCTCTAAGCAAGCGCAAGACTTTCGCGGACATCAGCCACGCTACTCTGGAGAGAATCTGGATCGCAATTTGTTGCTAGTCGAAGCTCTTCGCCTGATTGCCCAAGAACACGATGCCACAGTTGCTCAAGTAGCAATTGCTTGGGTGCTGTCGCGCGGAAACGACATTGTGCCACTGATTGGGGCACGGCGTCGCGATCGCTTGAATGAAGCGCTGGGGGCGCTGGATCTGCACTTGGGCGAAGATGATCTCGCCCGGATTGAGGTAGCAGTGCCACTGGATGCCGTGGCTGGCGATCGCTATGCTCCAGAACAAATGGCGATGCTGGATAGTGAGAAGAGATAAAATATCCTTAGCATGAATGATTCATGCTGGATAGTGAGAAGAGATAAAATATCCCTAGCATGAATGATTCAGCTTTGACACCGGAGCGGATTCTTGACGCGGCGGAAGAGGTTTTGCGTCGTTACGGTCTGGCAAAGGCAACAGTCGTGGATGTGGCTCGCTTTTTAGAAGTGAGCCACGGCACGATTTATCGGCATTTTCCCAGTAAGGCTGCCCTGCGCGATGCAGTAGCAGAACGGTGGCTACATCGGGTTTCCACACCGCTAGCAGCGATCGCCCAAGAACAGGGTTCCGCCGTTGAACGGTTGCACCGATGGTTTGAGCAACTCATCACTCTGAAACGTCAAAAAGTCCTGGATGAGCCAGAGTTGTTTGCAACCTATTCTGCGATCGCTCAAGAGGCGCGAGGGGTGGTTCAAGCTCACATTGATGAACTGGTAAAGCAAGTAGCTGCGATCGTTGAGAGCGGTATTTCCAGTCACGAATTTAGGGTAACAGATCCGCAGGTAGCGGCGAAGGCAGTCTTTCAAGCGATGGTTCGGTTTCACCATCCAGCTCACGCATCCGAATGGAGTCATCCAGACATCGACACGGACTTTGCCCAAGTATGGCGCTTGATAATTGCTGGTCTTGTGGTGGGTGAGTAAATCGTTTAGGTGCTTGTCAGCATTGGGTGAAAGCAGGCGCACGCCACCGGGGATAGAAACATCCCCCTTAGGGAAAGTGGTTATGTATTGTCAAGTGTATTGCCTATTTTCCCGTCTCCAGTTGCTCCCGTTGCTTACCATACTCCCGCAACTGCTTCAAGAGGTCTTCTTGGGATGAGTTAGAGATAGACGCACTGGGGGTTGGTTCAAGGTTGGTGTCGGTACTTGCAAAATTAGCAGGTGAGGGATTAATTACATAGACGGGTAGGGACTTGTCATTAAACATCGCCTGTTGGGTTGGTGCTGGGGTAGGAATTAGATTCTTTGGTTTGCTCACAGCAGCTTTTACCGTATCTAGAGTCGTAGCAACTTGCACTTGTTGCTGCATCTGTTGTGTAGAAGATACTAAACCACTTAAACCATTTACCAATTGCCGCAAATTTTTTCGGAAACTAGGATCACCTGTCAATTCATCCAAATCAGATGTAATTTTTTGGCTATTTTCAAACGTTACCCGTGCTGAATCTAAAGTTTGTTGCAGCAGCACCACATTCTTTGGATCATTTAAGGTTTTAGAAGCATCGCGTAAATTAGCTGAGGCTTGCGCTGCATTTGCTGAAAGAGTTTCTAAATTGTTGAGTAATTGTCCTTGAGTCAATCGATTGACAGTTGGTGATAAGCTACTGACTGTAACACGCAGTTGGTTGCTGGTTTCGGTAATATTGTTCAAAGCGCCAACCAGCGAAGAGCGATTTGTTGTCAACAGATTATCCAGGTTGTTCAGCAAACGACTTGCTTGAGTTGCAGTTGCATCAAATTTATTTAGTGTTTGAGTCGAGGATGCATTAAGTTGGTTTGTTGCTCGTTGCACTGAATTAGCAGTGGCTGAAAAGGTATTAAGTTGTTGTCGCAAGCTTTTGGTTAAACCTTGTAAATCCTGACTTAGCCCAGTAAAACTGGATGCTGCGCCTGTGGTAGTTTCTAGAACCCTATTGACATTTCTAGAGAATTTTGGGTCATTGTATGCAGTAGCTAGTTCAGTTGAACTGCGAATTAGGTCATCAACACTGATACCAACCTGACCTTTTAACCGAGAGCCATTACAGACGATGAGGCTGTTATCACAATTTTTATCTAGGGGTTTAGCAAGCACAATCCCAGCAGGTAAGGTTACTTTTGGTGTGATGTCGATAATACTTTCGCTAATTAATCCGCTTTGATTAGCTTCCACCACTACATTCCGGGGCATAATTAGGTCAGCTTGGGCAATTTCAATCTCTACATCAATGGCATTTGCTTTTGGTATAATCTGCCAAATAGTTCCTACTTTAACGCCTCGATAGCGAACTGTTGCTCCTTTTTGCATTCCGCCAGCGTTAGCAAATTCCACAATAGCTTTGTATGAACGACCAGGAGCAGTAAATCTATGTAACCACAGAAAGAGTAACCCAAATACTCCCAGTCCTAACAGGAGTAACAACCCCACAGAGCCTTCTCTAAATGTTCGCCCAGACGCGAAGCCGCTTGTCATAAGTCCTCGCATTTTTTTGCCTCCACCAACAACCAATAAAGAGTTAGGAGTGAGGAGTTATAAGTTGAATTTAACTCATAACTTCTGTACAGACGAGATTAATCGCGTCTGTACTCCTAACTCTTCACTTTTAAGTTTCTAGCCGACAAGGTGAATCGGCCCTTTTACACTTCCACTGATAA
Source organism: Nostoc sp. (assembly GCF_036919595.1). Taxonomy (GTDB): domain Bacteria; phylum Cyanobacteriota; class Cyanobacteriia; order Cyanobacteriales; family Nostocaceae; genus Nostoc. The sequence continues at coordinate 62,222 of NZ_JBALCO010000151.1, forward strand.
ATTGTCTGATCAACGGATTTTCTGTATTGTAGATTTCACTAACTGTACCCTGCCACTGCACTTTACCTTCATAGAGAAATATAAGTCTATCAGCTGTATGGCGGATAGTGCTGTCTTGGTGGGTAACAACGGCATAGGTACTACAAACTCCATGTAAACATTGCAAATAGCGGATTAAATCTTCGATTACTGTTGAGGCAATGGGATCAAGTCCGGCTGTTGGTTCGTCGTATAGTAGAACTTCTGGGCCTTCTGAAGGATTATCGGGGTTAGACATAATCGCACGCGCAAAACTTACCCGTTTTCGCATTCCCCCAGAAAGTTCAGATGGATAGAGATTAGCTATTTCTGGCAAACCTACCATCTCCAATTTTTCTTTTACCAAATCTCGAATGCGCGATCGCCGTAGCTTTGAATTTTGATAAAGTAAAAATCCCACATTTTCCTCCACCGTCAGCGAATCAAATAGCGCCGCCTGCTGAAACACCATGCCAATGCCAACCTGCTGGCCACCATCCTCAATCAAACCGTTTCGCCGCACTCCTTGCACATAAATTTCTCCTTCATCGGGAATAAGTAACCCCGCCATTACCCGTAAAATTGTTGATTTACCAGTCCCTGATGGACCAATAATCCCCAGTGCTTCTCCCCGGTAAATGGTCAAGTCTACATTATCTAGAACTTTATGGCTACCAAAGGACTTAGAAACACCTTTCAGTTCAATCAATGGTTCAGGTTCAGTCATTAGTTATTAGTCATTGGTCATTGGTGAGCCAGTGGCTTGGGTGGGTTTCCCAATTTGTACCCTTACAAGGAAGCAAGCTATGGGTAGCGTCTCCCCTTCTCCCCAAAGGAGAGACTTGCGCCAAAGAAGCAACTGGCGTGGTTTCCCTGATGAGCAACTGGTGAGTCCAGTCCTGTTCGACTTTGCTGTTGTTCCCTACAGTAGGCAGGTTTTTGCCCACTGTAGGGAACTAGCTGTCTTCTCAACTCTTGGAGAGGCTGCGCCCTAAGCGAACGCAAGAGCGTCTCCGTCAGGAGAAGGGCGTTAGGGACGTACCCCTATGGGAATCTTGCTACGCCTAGCGGACGCACCAGAAGGAGCATTACACAAAGAGTCATTAGTCAGTACAAAATATCCAAATGACTAATGACAACTAACAAAGGACAAATATGCCCAATTAGTGATGTCATAGTTATTGGTAGAGCATTGTATGGTACATTATAAGTATATGATTAGCATTCTGATTAGCAAACTTTATTTTTTTAGCATAATATTTAGTGATTTGCGATGTTTAAGTCCTAGAATCCCCTCAACACAAAGCTGACGAACACACCGTAGTAATTTAATGTCTCAGTAAAGGGAAACTATGACTCCAGTCTTCTGTAGACATTAGTAAAGTCATATATAGCAATCCTAAATCAGATGTGAAAACCTTACGCGTCTGATGCCGACGCTAGTCCGCTCAAGTCGCCAGACCCGCCACACGGCTGGCTCCTCTTCTCACATTGCCAGAGGTTAGCGCCTGCCGTAGGATGCCCGAACGCAAGAGCGTCTCTTTTAGGAGAAGGGCTGTAGGGAGAAGCTAATGGCGTTTGAGGAACGTAGACCCAAAGGGGCTTCCCGCAGGGTAACCCAATCTAGACAGGCATTTATTGGGTTTCACTAGACTGCCTTAAGCTGCCTCCGGCGTCTACGTTCAACCCAATCTACAATTTATCCTTAACTGAACTGTATTGTGCTAGAACTACTTAGAGAAAAGCTCCGACAACAAAAAATAATTAACAGGTTGATGCAAGATATAGCAACTATATTTTATTTTTCAAAATCAAAAGTTTCAAATTGCTGAATTTTTAGATAAGTTAGAAACATTCTTGTTCACGAATGATTAAAGGGTTATATAAACATTTAGTTTTCTACTAAGTAGATGGATATAAATAAATATAAGATAGTTCGTCATTGCGTTGGCGCAGCCTTCCCGTAGAATACGAAGTGTTAGCGGTAGCGTCTGGTAGAGTCGCAATCGCAAAGACTGAGATTGCTACGCTTCACTTCCTTCCGCTGGCAATGACATCTTATATTGAGGGACTTCCAAAGAATAAATTAATCAACAAAAAACAAGAATTCACGCTTTGATAATAATGATAATCATTTTAAGGGGGAGAAAGCGGTTGCCGT
>NZ_JBALCO010000152.1:0-8538 GCF_036919595.1 Nostoc sp.
TTTTGATCTTTTTCTTCTGGATTCATGCTTGAACACTACCATCTTTCTTCCCTCATGGGAATATTCCTGACATTCCTACCTGGGCAGTTACGAATAAATGCGGTAACTTGGCAGATTGAGCAGGTTATACAAAAGTACCAACTTTCAAATCCAACTGGTAACCCAGGCAAAAGAACCAATTAGCTTATCTGTAAGGCGATGTCTACGACGAGCTACGCCTGTGCATTTTATTTTTTTGTTATCCAATCTCAAAATCCCCCAATTTTTTGGGGGATTGTGACTGCCTACTCCCAATCTCTTAAAATGTAAAAGTAGTCCGAAGTACACCTACAGTCGTAGTGTCATTGTTGCTGTTACCTTCTGGGTTAAAGAGAACAAACGCACCAGGGGTAATGCTGATATTATCGCTAACTTGAAGGCGGTAATAGGCTTCTAAATGGTAAGGAGTCGCCCGATTGTCGCCTGTGGGCGTAAGTTGAGCAGAACCACCACTATCACTACGGAAAAGCGGCTGACCAAAAAGAATCCCGGCAGTGTTTCCTGACTTGAATAAATCTCTGAAGTGAATTCCCGCCATCCAACTTGTAAAGGTGGTGGAAGCATTCACGGTATTGGAAGCAGCATCGACAAATATTGCTGCACCGTAGCCAGATAATGCTATTTTGGGAGACAATCGCCATGTTACCGTACCGCCAACAGAATTGAGTGTGAGGGGTGTTCCAGCTGCAACCCCTGATAAAGCACCGATATCACTACTAACTAATCCTGTAGCCAAAATATTGATTTCGTGATAACTGTGGGAATAGTTTAAACCAATATCCAAAGCAGAACTTGGCTTAAAGGTTAACTGTGTGGCAATAATACTACTACCACTAAATAAACCTGCTCCCAAAGGTGTAGTAGAAACTCCTGGTAGTGCCTCAGTCGCAGATTTTTCGGGTAAATTGGCATTTACACTGCCGTATAAAGCTCTTAAATCAAAATTTGGCGAAATGTTAAAAATAAATCCCGCCGCCGATGCTAAACCAGTACCCGAAGTCCCACCAGAAACCCGTAGCACAGGATTCAAGTTGCCAAAACGAGAAATTGATTCTTGTCCTTCACCATAAAAAGGCGTAATTGCTGGGAAAGCATCTGATGTCTCTGCCGCAGTTCCCGCAAACAAGGTTAATTTATTAGCAACGGGAAAGATATACAGCAATTTATAAAGCTGAACACTATTTGCGCCAACACCCGACAAAGTATTGACATTTAACCCCGGAAATTGCGGTTCAAAACTAGTACGAGCGCTACTTGCACTTAAAAGTGGCGCAGCTAATCCTAAACTTTGTTGCAGGCTACCCTGTCCATCGACTCCGCCCAAAAAGTTATAAGCTTGCAATCCAGTAATTAATGAATCTTTACCAGTAAAGCTAGTGGTAAGATTTAACCGCACTCTATTGACTAGGATGATATTCGGGTCACTCTGATTACGAGCGCCGCCGCTAGCACCAACACCAGCAATAATTGCCTCTCCACTGAGTTTGGTTGTAGTAGAAAACCGATTTGCTTCTAGTTCTGCTGTGCGAGCTTCTACAGCATCTACTCGACCCCGCAATGTTGTCAATTCCGCTGCAAATTGTTCTTGTAGTTTCTGCAACGTAGCTAAATCTTCTTTATTGACCAAATCACCAGTTGCAGTCGCAATCAGTTCGTTGATTCGGTCTAAACAAGCATTTAAGCCAGCAGCAAATTCATAGCGAGTCATCGCCCGATTACCGCGATAGGTTTGATTGGGATAACCTGCGATACAACCATAGCGCTCGACTAAAGATTGGAGTGCCTGAAAAGCCCAATCAGTCGTCTGTACATCAGACAATTGGGATACGGATGTTACTTGTGCAAGTTTGTATGAGGTAGGAGATGAACTTGCAGGTTGTGGTGTGATTGGCTGCCACAAGTTAACAGCAGAATCTACTTTTATATCTTGAATTTTTTGCTGTTGATTGATTGAAGGTAAATTTTTTTTATTTTCATTAGCTATCAGCAATTTACTGGAGATATTATTTGTTAAATTGCTTTGATCAGAATAATTCTTCTCATAGCTGACGTCATTTTGATTAACAGCTACGTTTCTATCTCCAATTTCTAAACTAGGAAGGGCTTGCACAGGTGATAACCCGACAATTAAACATAAAAATCCCATCCCACTAGCAGAAGCTAGTAGATATTTTGCCATGATCACTCTCAACACCTATAAAATAGTGGAAAAATTCATTGCGATTTTAAAATGGATTGATAAGTAAATTTAAAGTAGATTTAGCAAGAGAGCCTTGTTAACTTTAAATTTTGGATATCAGGATTTTTTCTGAATTAACTTACCAAAACATCAGCTTGTATCGCAAGCATTAAATTATAGTAAATACTATTTTGGGAAAGAATTAACAACACATCATATTGATAGTTTCTATAATTACGATAGTAATCCTAAATGGTTTTTGAACAATAGATTACGTAAAATGCTTGATTCATAAGCCTTCCAAATTTTCTCTGTTCAAATATAAAATAGGATTGCTGTATTGACAAAATAATAATTTACATAAGTCTGATTTTGTGATAATGAATATAGGTATTGAACCGAAATCCTCGGCTCAATACCTAACAAAAAATAATTTACTCAAAAAAAATTAAGAGACTGCATCCCACTTTCTTATATGTCATTGCGAGCGAAACGAAGTCAAGACTTGCAATCGCAAAATCCTCCAACTAAGAGTGAGTCCATGCGATTGCAAGTCTTGCGACACGCTCTTGCGTTCGTCGTTCCTCCTCTCTACGAGACGCTCTTGCGTTCGCAATGACAGTTATTCTATCGTCGCAAAATAAAAACTGGGATGCACCCAAATTAAAAGACTGCGATCGCTGATCGATTTGGGTGCAGGTAAGATCAGGAGGAAAACGGTGGAAATAATTTTCCAGAATTTAATCCCACCAATAGGTAATAATAACCGCATCACAATCCTGGTGAACATCTTCACCCAATAGCCCCCCTTCCAATCTAGTTCTCAGTCGGCGCTTAAGCCGCAAACCATAATCTTCATTCGTGCCATCACTTACCTCTACTGAGTCAGCTCGCCACTTTTTGCCCAAATCTAAAAGCTCTGACACTTTTGTGTCTTGGTTCTCTGTAAGAATGTATAGCGTATCGGCAGGATAAGCAATGAAATGAATGATGCTGGTTTCAGGCATGGGACGATAGTTTGCCATTGCAAGAAGGGTATCGACCATACCACCAAAGCTTAAACCGTTTTCATCTGGTGCAAAGATTGGTTTTGTGAACAGAAAGCTTGCCCATAAATTCCTGTGGTTGGAAAGGTCAGTAATTACTTATTCGCCATCAAACTTATTGAACCGACGCTGCCAAACCAAAGCAGCAAAGAGTTCTTGAGGAGAATAGGATTGAGCAATCGATTGGATTTTGGCTAAGTCAAGCATCGCATTTACGGGAAGTAGTATTTTTAACAAAACATTTGTAACTACCCTTGCAGTTTATTTACCCACCGCCTGTTATTCTTATAGTTACTTCGGTCTGTCATAGCAGATAGATTATCCTCAATAATGTTTTCATTTATTAGCGCTCATACACCATCCTGGTAATGTGGGTGCTTTTACTTTATCCCTGATGGCAAAAATCCGGTTTAATTTTGAGGTGATGTGTGGTATTCAGTACACTTGACCAAAACGGCGATCGCGTCCTTGGTAGCTCAACAAAGCCTGATAAAATGCTTCTGTATTAAAATCTAGTCCTATACTAATGAGTAATTCCAAATAAATCTTGCAAATACTCTGATGTCAGGCTATTATTCCAACTCCACAGACGACGCATTGTATAGGTGAAGGTGAAAAGAAGAGTTGTTTTGTTGGTCAATGACCAAGCATTCCAGTTGAGGGTAGCCATCATCCGCCGTAGGGTACGCATCAGGTTGTTGCGCTGATAGTTTTGCGATCGCGTTTTGATCAGCGTGCGTCCAATTCGCATCAATATAGGTCTTCGTCAGCGTCATTTGTGGGGAGATAGCTTCTAACAGTACGAAGTTTTGGGGTAATTTTCTCGCCTGTTAATTGGGTGTAGACTTTGATTAATTCTGGTGTATGCTGACGTTCTTCCTTTTCCCACAAACCAAGTTCCAGCAGTTCGCCATCTTCACGAACAGTTCCACCAACAAACCGAGCCATCTGAGGATGCAATTTTTATAAATACTGCCGACTGGTTTGGGTATAGCCGCGAATCGGCGCTTCTGTGTCGATCGCACCTATCAATATAGATAAAAATACCTCTGCGTCTAAGCCGATAATTTGATTGCGGTTAATTGTTTGCCAGTCGATGGGTTTCCAGGGACGCGGTTGGGGATTAGCAAACTGTATCGGTAAATCTTGCAGACGAGCATGTAGTTTTTCAACTGCAAGATATCTGTCTATGAGGGAACGGATGCGATGTTGTGTTTGAAGATAGTTAGGAATAGCATAGCTTTTGCCTGCTAAGTCTTCTGTAACTGGGCTGATAGTATTAAGCATATTTTTATACTTTTAATTTTATCTCTATGCCCAATAGCCTAAGCGATCGCACTTTCTTTTGTTAGTCGGCTAAAATCAGCAGTTTTGGATGATGGAGTTGGAAGAGTCTGAGAAAATTAAGACTTACGTAATAACTTTGTGAAACTCTTATTCCTTTGCGGTTCGTTTTTTCATTATTTTACGTAAGTCATAAAAATGTTTGAAAAGTATGCTAGAAGGGCAAAGCATAGCTTTAGCGGGATGGGGTTATTGGCTGTGGTTAGCATAATTAATTATGCTAACCTGACACTATTTAGGGATTTCCAAGAAATCAATTATCTAAATAAACGAACCACAGAGACGCGGAGAACACAGAGAGAGGAGAAATCAAGAGGATTTTTACGTCAGTTTTGAGATATTTTTTTATTTGGAAGTGCCTTAATAAATGATTCTGAAACTTTCAGTACTTTTTTTGGTGATTCTTGTTTCAGTTCCTTAAGTAATTGAATTACCTGATACTCAAATCTTCTATTTCGCTCCTGCACTGATTCAATCAAAGTTTTATCAAATAAATTAACGACATACTTACCTAGTTGAATGCCTAAAGGTTTTAAGTGTCCGCCCTCTAAAGTTTTTAAGAATTTTTTTGGTGGTTTACCAAGAGTATTAGTAAACCATTGACAGGTTGATGTAGCAATATCATCAGACTGAAAACAGACTAAACCCATGATATTAAATAGCTGACTATCCTTGATTAACTTCTTGGTTTGTTCAGGGGTTGGTTTCACACCCCAACCAAGTTGATCGATGATATTCGCTAAAAAGTGAGGACGAATTGCGCTGGCTGTATCACTAATATCAGGTGCTAAGAGAATAGAAGCTTGCCCCTTAATAAAGACACTGTTAATTGTAACTTTTCGACCTACATAAGTGCAAATCAGATTCTGAACTTCCACAGTTTTTATTTTCAGTTCTTCAATAAGAATGTCAATGTCTGCAATGACACTTTCTATCTGTGACTTATCCGAAGGATGAGATAGCAGATTGCGAATAAACTTTTCCCTATTTTTATGATCATCTGGCAAAGCAGTAAATCCTTCTAACAGAGAAATATATTTACAGCCAAGGCTATGTCCAATCCAAGAAAAGTTTTTATCATCTAGATAGGCTTCATAATCATATCCTGCAAGACTTGCCATCCTCACAAGCTCTGGCAAAATTTCATACTGCTCTATCATCAAAAAACCAGCTTCTACATAATGGTTAAAACTAAAATTAAACGGCAGAAGAATAATCGTATATCCCTGCTCGAATAGAGATTGAAGCAGATAGCGATAAAAAAGCATGGGGCCAAATGTACCAAAAAAAGCCCCTGCAATAAATTGAATTACCCCTTTAGGCTGTGGATGAAGAGCAACCCAACTGTGAGAAACGGGTTTAAATCTCAGTTTTAAATTTGCATTTACCATGACTTAGCAATGAGTGCATCTCATTTTGGGAGGTGTATACTTAATCTCCAAATTGAAGTTGCTGCTTTTCGGATTCTTTAAAAGAGATTTTGTAAAACTGAGATGCTTGCCTTCGTAACATAGTAAACACAGGTGGTTCTCAAAGTATTTATGAAAGGGGTGGAGAGTAAGGAATAGTGTAGTTCGATAGTGAGATTGAATTGGCACTAAACTTATAATAGGCTCTTTAACAAGCTGCGATCGCTCAACATAGCTGCGAATATTTAGAGAGACATGCCAAAAGTTTTTGTGATGGAGAAGTTTAGATAGGTTTAATCAAGTTTTTGGCTATTTAATTATCCTGCGTTCCCCTGGAGCGATGCCTACGGCGGCAAGCTACGCAGTTAACTCAACCTCATGTGAAGGGACTGAGTTTATGATTACCCTGCCAGTCAATGAATAGCCTGTTATTTCCTTGTTTCCAGCTAAATCACTTCTTGCCTACCTTGTCAATGTGTAAATCTTAGTGCTGTCACTTTAATTAGCTGCGGTTTTGGCAGTATTTTGAAGATGCTGGCACAAATCCAGTGAACTTTTCCCGCTTCAGTTTAGCTAAAGACTTTTTTTGTCACATCAACTTTATCAGTAAATCAAGACCAGTATTGCTCGATTTTGGGATTGTAGGCAGCAATTTGTGCGTAATAAAGCTTGTACAATTGTCAAGGCGGTTTCTACTGCCAGAATACTTCTCAGGTGTAAAATTTATCGACAGCAGAATTTTTCTCCTTTATATTTTTCCATGCTTCACTTGTGGCTAAAATGACCCAAGCTAGACGTTTCTATATTGCAATAGATAACTTTTACCCTTATGACTGGAGAGCAAAATCTTGGGAATAGAACTACGCAGTTTCGTATTTCTCGACAGCCTGCAACCTCAACATGCAGCATATATGGGAACAGTAGCCCAAGGCTTCTTACCATTACCAGGGGATACATCACTGTGGATCGAAATCTCTCCTGGTATCGAAATTAACAAAATTACGGATATAGCCCTGAAATCTGCCTCTGTCCGTCCGGGAATACAGATAGTTGAACGACTATACGGACTATTGGAAGTTCATTCTGGCTCCCAAGGCGAAACGCGAGCTGCTGGTCAAGCCATTTTGGCTGCATTGGGAGTCCGAAGAGAGGAATGTCTCAAACCGCGGGTTATTTCTAGCCAGATTATCCGCAACATCGATGCTTACCAAACACAACTAATAAATCGCACGCGACGCGGACAGCTACTACTAGCAGGGCAAACGCTGTATGTATTAGAAGTTGAGCCTGCTGCTTACGCCGCACTGGCTGCGAATGAAGCTGAGAAAGCGGCGTCGATTAACATTCTTGAGGTTCTAGCTGTAGGTAGTTTTGGACGGCTTTACTTAGGTGGACAAGAACAAGATATTTTAGCAGGTGCGGCGGGAGCGTTAGCGGCGATTGAAGGTGTAGCTGGTCGGGTAAATCCTCTGGGTGGGCGTAAGGAGTAAAGAAGAGAAAATGGCAAATCGAGAGCATCTAGCTTTACTAAAAGCAGGTGCAGTTACATGGATTGAGTGGAGAAAGAAAAATCCTCAAATTGAACCAGACTTAAGCGCCGCAAACCTGCAAGGGGATAACCTCAGAGGCGCAAACCTCCAGCAAGTAAACTTGAGAAAGGCGGATTTAGGTAATGCTTTACTCGTGCGAGCAAACCTCAGTGGTACTGACCTCAGTAGTGCCAACCTCTACAAAGCCTTCCTGGTTGAAGCTAACCTGAGTGATGCTAATTTCAGTGTTGCTAATTTGAGTGGTGCTATACTTACGCAGGCAGATTTGAGTCATGCCAATTTGATTGGAGCTGACTTGAGTGAGGCGAATCTTGGAGGCGCTGCGATCGCTGATGCTAATCTAATTGGAACTGACTTAAGAGGCGCTAACTTGAGAGATGCCGATTTAGGTGCAGCGAAATTAATCCGGACTAATCTCTCTTTTGCCAATCTGATTGAAGCTAACTTGATTGCGGCTGACCTCAGCGAGGCAAGTTTGTACGAGGCGGAAATGTTGGGGACTTATCTTTATAAAACTGACTTATACAAAGCTAATCTGACCAAGGCTCACCTAAGTGGTGCTTATTTGTTGCAAGCTAACTTAAGTGAAGCTGATTTGAGTGAAGCTGATTTGAGTTGGACTAACCTTAGAGGTGCGAATTTGACAGGGGCAAATCTCAGAGGAACTAACCTCAGAGGAGCTGACCTTAGGGGAGCTAACCTTAGCGGCGTAAATCTTCAAGAGGCAATTATGCCTTACTCTTCAAGAGACAATTACTTTAGAAGAAAATAATTGACATTTCGCTCAAGCCCGTTGTATAGAATCAGTGCATCTACCAGTCCTTCCCCGTTGAGTGATCGCTACTAATACCAATTCTGTATGAACATGCGCCAAATTATCCCTCTTCTGTCACTTTCCGGATTTAGCAAGTAGTAACTAAGTGAAATTATCCAGAAGCATAACAGGGTTTAAATTGATTCATTGTACTAAT
>NZ_JBALCO010000153.1:0-62824 GCF_036919595.1 Nostoc sp.
GACCAACCTACGAATACGAAGCGATCGCGCTTGAGCCAGTCGTCTAAAACGTCAAACCACCCTCTACTAGGGGCGCGTCCAACTGCGATGGTCATGAGAGCAAATCTCCAAATGTTTATAAGTACAGGTTGTATCTATATTATAGACGGCTATATAAAAGCCATCCATAAGCAGAAAGTTAACCGGTTGTTAACCAAGTTTACAATTTTTTACGAACCTTTAATCATATTAGGTGTAAATCGCTAATTTTTCTAGGGGATTTGTCATAAAAATTAATTTTTGATCCAGATGAGGTCAAATTAAAGAGGTGGGGGGCAGGGGGTAGAGGAGCAGAGGAGCAGAGGAGAATAACCAATACAACTCTTGGAGAGGCTGCGCCCTAAGCGTAGCTATGCGGCAGGCTTTACGACGCCGCTCAGTACAAGTGCCCAATGCCCATTTACCCTAGAATCACTCAGCTGACGCTAAAATGAGTCCTACAGTTAAATTTGATTATTGCTAAATGTTTACCATCGATTTAAGCATCAGAAACACTGCTTTCCCGATCTCAGTACAACGTAAGTCAGCAGAGGATGCTGAGGCTGTCTATCAGCTAATTTTGGCAGCAATCCGTTCTGGGAACCCTGACATTGTAGAACTCAAGTGCGAGGGCAAGACAGAGAAAAAAATTGCTGTTCGCGCTAGTGAAATTTCTGGGGTGCAGATTGTTCAGAAAGATGGTACAACCCCTGGTGGTGGCAGACCACCTGGCTTTTTCGCTGTAGCTGCTGAGTAACCAAGGTTGACAAATGGCTCAAGTGGGCATTGAGGTCAAGGATTTAAATTTCAGTTGGCCTAATGGAGAGAAAGTTATCAAATCTTGCTCTTTAGAAGTACCCAAGGGTGAGTTTTGGATGCTCTTGGGTACAAATGGCAGCGGTAAATCAACGTTACTTAGACTGCTGGCGGGGTTATTAGCTCCTGAGTCTGGGAAAATTCGGGTTTTGCACCCCGTTGGCTTTGTCTTCCAAAATCCAGATCATCAACTGGTGATGCCAACGGTTGGTGCTGATGTGGCTTTTGGATTGGTGGAAGAAAAGTTGCCACCTGCTGCCACTAGAGCAAGGGTTGAGGAGGCGCTAGGGGCGGTGAATTTGCTTGCCTTCCAACGACGCCCTATCTATGCGCTCTCTGGGGGACAAAAACAGCGAGTCGCGATCGCAGGTGCGATCGCCCGTCGCTGCGAAGTCTTATTATTAGATGAACCCACTGCCTTACTAGATCCAGATAGTCAGTTGGATTTAGTTGCTGGTGTCCGCCGTCTGGTCAAAAGTCGAGGTATTACAGCCCTGTGGGTGACACATCGATTAGACGAGTTAAATTACTGTGACGGCGCTTTCTTACTAGAAAAAGGCTCTTTGGTAGATAGGGGTGAAGCCCAACGCCTCAAACAACGTCTGATGCAGGTACACAGCGAAGCCTCTTAATTAAGTGCCCAATGAAGTAAAAAGTACTCAGGACTTTTATACCTAGTACATGCTCCGCTTTTTATCGGTGGTCTTTTAACTTAGTACTCTTCATTTTCACCATTAGTGAAAATGAACTGCGACGCGCCTTTTAAACAAAGGCGCGTTTTAAGTTGGTGCGTCTGTCTTAGGTTTTAGTTTTGTGAGGCTGCCGTACTTTTTATTTATGTAGCATAGTGTTACAGACAATGCATCAATTATTATAAAACTTATGAATGAATTTTGTTAACTCTAGAAAATTGTGATTAAAAACCATGCCCCGTTCCTTACTCCAAGCCGTTTTGTTAGTAGACGGCTACAATATAATTGGCGCTTGGCCTTGCCTTAAAAAAACGCGTGATAGTGTTGGGCTAGAGGCAGCACGGGGTGAACTTGTGGAAGCAATGACTGGTTATAGTGCGTTTCAAGGTTATGCAACTCAGATAGTTTTTGATGCCCAATATCAGACTTCTTCTAGTAATAAAGAAATTATTACTGAGCATTTATCTGTTTATTACACTGATTTTGGGCAAACAGCAGATACTTATATTGAAAAATCTTGTGCCTCTATGCGCCAGCAAATAGCCCAGTGTTTGATTTCTCGTGTGATTGTTGCTACATCAGATCGGGCACAGCGGTTGATGATACAAGGGTATGGGGCTGAATGGTTGTCGGCACAACAACTCTGTGGGGAAGTGGAAGCTACCGTCTGTCGGATGCGACAGAAGTATCATACGCGCAAACAATCTAAGAGTAGGTTTTTAGCTAATGCCATTGATGCTAAGGCGCGGCAGCGTCTGGTTGAATTACGAATGGGATTACAGTAGATATTAGTATTTAAAAGTCTCTGCTTGAGTTGCTGAATGGATTTTGGCTGCAAAATTCTATAATTAAGCGTCTAAAAGAATATTGGCGAAAGTACTTGCCAAATCTTATTTTTAGTCCTAATATTATAAATCGTGAGTGATCCTCAGTAGCTCAGTGGTAGAGCGATCGACTGTTAATCGATTGGTCGCTGGTTCGAATCCAGCCTGGGGAGTTTAGTAATTTTGGATTTTAGATTATCCTTCAATAATCTATGGTCGCTTGATCCAGCTGTGACGTTTCTAAATCATGGGTCTTTTGGTGCTTGTCCTAAACAAGTGCTGGCAGTTCAACAAAGACTGCGATCGCAGTTAGAACAAGAACCCTTACGCTTTTTTGGTAGAGAATGGGAACCGCTATTAGACGATGCCAGAAGTAAGCTGGCGGCGTTCGTGGGTACTGATGTCCAAGATTTGGTATTTGTCCCCAATGCGACGACTGGTGTTAATTCGGTGTTAAGGTCGCTGACGTTTTCACCAGAAGACGAAATACTCACAACCAACCACGAATATAATGCTTGCCGCAATGCACTTGATTTTGTTGCCAGTCGCACTGGGGCGCGGGTGGTGGTGGCAAAAATTCCTTTCCCCATTGACTCGCCGCAGCAAGTAGTGGCAGCAGTAATTGAGCGAGTTTCACCAAAAACACGATTAGCACTTTTGGATCATGTTACCAGCCAGACAGGGCTAATTTTCCCGATTCAAGAGTTGGTGAAGGAGTTGCAACAACGGGGTGTAAATACATTGGTAGATGGTGCCCATGCACCTGGGATGATTCCCCTCAATTTGGAAGAAATTGGCGCAACTTATTACACCGGGAATTGTCATAAATGGCTGTGTGCGCCAAAAGGAGCAGCATTTTTGTATGTGCGACGAGATAAACAGTTAGAAATTCGTCCTCTGACAATTAGCCACGGGACAAATTCGCCACGCACTGATAAAACCTGCTTTCAGTTGGAATTTGACTGGACAGGTACAAACGATCCTACAGCTTATATGTGTGTACCAGAAGCGATCGCTTTTATGGGTTCTTTGCTACCTGGTGGATGGACAGAATTGATGCAGCAAAATCATCAGCTAGTGTTGCAGGGAAGACAGCTACTTTGTGAAGCGCTGGAAGTACAGCCGCCTTGTCCAGAAGAGATGATTGGTTCAATGGCGGTTGTGCCATTGCCTACCATGTTGGAAAACCGCGATTTCATGTCTATACATGATGAGTTGTTTGATAAGTTTGGTATTCAAGTGCAGATGATTCCGTGGCAGGAAAAACCTCGGCTGTTGGTAAGGATTTCGGCACAGATTTATAATACACCGGAACAGTATGAGTATTTGGCAAAGGTTCTAAAGGAGTTGCTCTCCGGTTAATCTAGTTTAAGGAAACTGGCGATCATCGCATCAAAGGTCTGTTCCAATACAGTTCAGTTAAGGCTTAACTCTTTATCAAAGTCAATTTTTTAACGAACCGCCTTCGCGCAGCGTCTCGTTAGAGAAGGGCGCAAAGAACGCAAAGGAAGAGAAGAATTAAATGCTGAAACCCTGAGTTTTATTAAACAGCAGTACAAAGTCTTTAGGGATAAGTGCTGGTATATCATCAATAACTTTTAACAAAATCTCTCGTTTTAGTTGAGGCTCTTGTTGAAACCTTTTTAGTTGAGCAAAAATGTTTTTGAGTGTGCTTTCTAGTTGATGTCCTTGAATTTGTAAAAACCATAATGGCAAGGAGATTACTTGTCCACCAATATATTCACACGATAACCTATCTCCTTCGTTCTGTTTTGATACATAATCTGTAACTCTTTTTACTATAAAGTCAGCTACTATCTGAAGCCGAATGCTATCAAATTTAGCAAGGTGGATATAAGTCTCATTTTCATCTAGCTCTACCACAGAACGTTCAATCCACTTTTCTCGAAGCAACAAAGCTGCTACAAGAATTGGATCAAGTATATAGTTCTCAATACTATAACGATTTCCTTGCCCAATGACTTTTACCCGTTCACTCTCAGAATTTTTTAAATCCCAATCAATTATTCCATAAACAGTTCTATTGCCACCAGAATATAGCTGATTTACAACCTCTTTCACTTGGTCACAGTTTCCCTGACCTCCTACCCCTGAGGAAATAAAATTGAGCGATATTTCGGGTATCAACTTATCCTTTAACTTTTCATATATTCGTTCATAGAAAAGAACATCATACTGACTTTCAACAAATATTTGGCGGCGATTCTCATAATCAATGCTTAGGGTAGGTACTCCTGTTGTCAGAATAGTTAATGCCTTATCTTTTGTAGTCTTTTGCAAACGTTTATGGTCTGCCTAATACATAGCATATAGTGAGGATCCTGGCGCTAAGGCGACTGTTGATGGCGAATGAGTTGTCAATATTACTTTAATATTATGCTGATTAATAAGTATCTCTTGAATTGTACGTAAGAGAGATTGAGTCATAGAAGGATGCAGAGGCGCATCAATTTCATCAAACAGTAAAATTTTTGGGTAATCTACAAGCTGGCGACGATCTTCAGCATAGTAAAAACACAATGCAAATGACATCAATATTTTTTCACCAGAAGATAGATCGGCAAACTTCACCTGTGTTCCTCTTACTTGATCAGTAAGAATTGGTTCGTAAGGACGATCTTCGTATTTAAGTGGTTGATTGATTCTGAAATCTAGGCTTGCAGCTTCAAGAATGCTATTTACAAAATTCCAAGGTGGTTCTCCATATCTCATTAAAAACTCCCCATCCGTCAGAAAGTTGACAGGTTCACCTTCAGAATTTGCAAAAGCTTTGAGTCGATTATTGAGCCAATTTCTCTGGTAATCTGCAAAAAGCCTGCCAAAGGACTGTTGAAACATATCAACAGGTGTCCAAATTCCAGGGAAATTCTCGTAAAAATCATCTTCCTCAAAAGCAATAAGAGGAATGTTGCTATTCTCTTCCAAGAGATTGACTAATCGTGGACGGTTATATGGATCATTTTGCACAAACCTATTAGTTACATTTTTAGTTACATTAGAGGCTACATTTTGGATCGCTTGGAAAATTTGCCTTGCTTGGTCTGGATCACTACCTGTTGCTATTAGGTCTGCTTCCGTCATCCTCACAAGGTTACGGATATTTTTACTTCCAAGATCAAGCCGATTCAATTGCCGTAATGTCTCTACAAACTGAGGGCGAAACTCTTTAATATGCTGAGAAATTTCAGTCCAAAATCCATGTCTTTCTTGGGTTATTTGATACGGTGCAAAAGCCCCACTGTCTTGAGTGCGGCTAGAGACTGAATCAGTATGGCGATTGAGCGAATTAGGATAGCGATCGCCAAAATGAGTCCGGTGTCAGTACCCGAATATTCCGGTGGGATTTGTAGGAAATCAAAATTAGTCGGGGGATTTTATGGACAGTTTACCTCGCTCTGATCCCCATTATTTCGTTAAAAGACAAGTCACTGGAAGTTATTGAAAATAATTATTAATTAATAAATACGTCCATCTTACCTCAATGCTAAATAGGATGCGATCAAGGTTGTAAATGCAATTATCCAACTTACTCGCTGTCAGCCTTATCTTGTTCAGTTGGTATGTTATGAGTTGGTGGAATTGCTAAACCGCGATATCAGAAAAAACAGGCCAGAAGCAGATACAGCAAAAGCTACTGTACAGGATGTTAAAGAAGTTATACCTGTTGTGCTGGAGCGAGGCGTTCAGTATTTTCGGGAATTATGGACGAGTTTAGCAGAAAGTGATCGCTCTCTCCTGCGCCAGATAATCCACGGTGAAACTCCCACACAGCAGGACAAAGGTGTTATCCGCAAACTAACGCGAAAAGAGATTTTGACTCAAGAAGGCAATGCTTTTCAAGTGCCTTTAGTGCAAAAATATATAGAACAGTTGCTAGAAGAAGAGTAATATAACAGTCCTATTCAAAATTTTCATCGTTATATGGCAACCGATATCGCTACAGGGACAACGGATGTCACTACAGGAACAACGGATGTCGCTACAGGGATGACGGATGTCGCTACCGTCGCAGCTTCGTGCTATAGCAACTTGCTAAATTAAAATTAACTATGAAATATGACAGTTAGTAGAGGCAGGAACGCCAACAAAAAGCCATGCCAGGATTGTAATTGAGCTTCTGGGGTTGCTTCTGGTGGTGCTAATAGAGCTTCTACTCTTTGTTCTAAGCGATCTGCACCAGATGAACCCAATGCAGCACAGCAAATTTCCGATAATACTGGGCTGGTACTAACTACTAATAAAAGTGATTCCGCTAACACCAAAGGGTCTACCTGCAATGCTGCATAACTGTCGGCACGGAGTTCACGCAAAGCTAACAGTTCTTCCCACAAAGGCTCTGTATTCGGCAACCATGCTGTGCAGGAACGCACCCAACCCAGCCAAAAAAACCAGAACGTATCCTTGTAATAGTGATGCCCTTGCTCATGGGCTAAGACGCTTTCTAAATGATCTGGTGAGAGAGTTTGCAGTAATCCCTGGCTAATCACTAGTTCTGGTTGCCAAAAACCAATTTGACCCGCAAACAACGCGCCTGTTTGCAGTAACCTGGCTCGTTTATCCCCCAAATTCACCACAGGACAGTTACGAGCAGATTCCACAGACTGCCAACCCTGGAAGGCAAGTTTAATGCATAAAATGGCAAAAAATGCCACATAAATTAATGCCACTACATAGCTGACGGAGCCTGTGTACATCCCGCCCATTTCTCCTTGGGGGCCCATAAACAGCACGGCGATCACTGTCATGAAAATTAGCAAGGGGGGGAAGAGGAACAAAAATAGCGATCGCTGCCACCGCAGACTCCAATTACCTTGGCGTTGATTCCAGGAGGATCTTAACCACCAAGCAACTGCCAAAGCATTCAAAATCATTATTAGATGCATCATTTTTCCTCCCTGGCTTGGCGTGCAGATTGAATACGTTTGGCGATCGCTGCTATTTGCTCACTAGCTGCTTCATCCAGACTATCAGCAAAGGCAGCAACAACATCGGGGTTCCCCACCGCTAGAAATCGCTGTAACTGCTCGTGAGCTTTGATCACATCTGCTTGTTGCTTGCTCAACAATGGTCGCCAATAGAATGCTCGCTCTTTCTTGTCACACGCTAGCCAACCTTTATCAGTGAGGCGACGTAAGACGGTAGTTACAGAAGTATACGCTAATTCGCGGTTGGGATCAGCCAGAATGCGATCATGTACATCCTTTACTGTGACTGAACCAAATTCCCAGATGATATTTAAAATTTCCGCTTCCAATGGGCCTAAAGATAGTTGTTTAGGACGGTAATCGGGTAAAGGTGCCATAGCGATTTCGATGGGGAGTGGGGAATGGGGAGTTGAAAATGGGGAAGGTGGGGCCCCCTCTGGGGATAAGGGGTAATGGGAAATGAGTGAATATCCGTCCCTTTGCGCTGTAATCTTGAAGCTGTAACTTTTTCCCCTTTTACAAGGTGTGTTCTTGTTTTAGATTACAAGATAGTGCAGCAAGTCTGAAAGTCTAAAAGCATAAAAATGGGCTTTTTGAGTTAGGGATTAAAGACTCTTAAGATTTAGTTAAAATCCTGCTCTTAGTAAGCGGATTTATTGCCTGACAATTCAGGTCATTTAGCAAAGCCCACGAAAAACCTAACCCCCTAACCCCCTTCTCGACACGGGAAGGGGGAAAATTCAAAGTCTCTCCTTTTAGGAGAGAAAAATATAAGTGAGGTTTTCCAGATGACCTGAATTGTCAGATTTCTTCCCTACTTCCCACATCCATTTATGTATAAAATGTCATGCATCGTGCATTTTGATGGGAAAAAATGCTCCACGAGCAATTGTGACTATAGTTAAGTGACACCAACTGGGTAGAATGTTATTTGCGGCAGTAGTATTAAACCAGGTGTATCCAGCGCGTGAAGCTATTCGTATACCACACTCCTGAATTAACTCCAACGGATGAAGCGCCAGAATGTGCGATCGCAGTCGATGTCTTGCGAGCCACTAGCACGATTGCGACAGTTTTGGCAGCTGGAGGCGAAGCTGTACAAGTATTCAGCGATTTAGATCAGTTAATTGAAGTTAGCGAAAAATGGCCACCGGAAAAACGGCTGCGGGCTGGAGAACGCGGCGGCGCGAAAGTACCTGGCTTTGAGTTGGGTAACTCTCCCCTCGACTGCACACCAGAATTAGTGCAGGGGCGTCGCTTATTTATCAGTACCACCAATGGCACCCGTGCTTTACAACGGGTGCAAGACTCCCCAAATCTATTAGCAGCAGCCTTGATTAACCGGGCGGCGGTGGTGCAATTTCTCAAAAGAAAACAACCAGAGACAGTCTGGATTGTCGGTTCAGGTTGGGAAGGCAGTTTTTCTTTAGAGGATACAGTTTGTGCAGGTGCGATCGCTCATAGTCTTTTGGAGCAAACCACGTTGTCACTGGAGGAATTAGCTGGTAACGATGAAGTAATTAGTGCGATCGCTCTTTACTCTCAGTGGCAAGATAATTTATTGGGATTACTTCACCAAGCTAGTCACGGTCAACGATTGTTGCGTCTTGACTGTCAAGAAGATTTAAAATATTGTTCCCAAACTGACATTTTAGATGTCTTACCCATACAACAAGAGACAGGAGTTTTAAAAAGTCAAAAAGGATAGGGGATGAGGGAGACAAGGGGAATAACCAATACAACTCTTGGAGAGGCTGCGCCCTAAGCGTAGCTATGCCGCAGGCTTTACGACGCCGCTAAGTACAAGTGCCCAATGCCCTATGCCCAATGCCTTATTTTCAAATCTGTGAGCATTTGTCGGAGTTTTTGTCGCCAATGAGGGGGATATGTTTCTAGAATTGCTGAAATTTTCCCACAAGCAAGGACGGAATAAGCAGGGCGACGGGCTGGTGTCGAATATTCGGCGGTTGTAATCGGGACAATACGTTCAACTTTTAAAGGGAAGCCTAGCTGTTGGGCTTCTTCAAAAATCGCAACGGCAAAATCATACCAGCTAGCAACGCCGCTATTAGTGTAGTGATAAGTGTCTCTAATTTCTGGGGTTAACTGGGGAATCATCTGGGCTATGACTGTGGCTATATCTTGCGCCCAAGTCGGGCTACCAATTTGATCAGACACAACACGGAGTTCTTGGCGTTCTGCACCTAGTCGCAGCATAGTTTTGACAAAATTATTTTTGCCAAAGGTTCCATAAACCCAAGCAGTGCGGAGGATGAGGTGATGGGCGCAAGTTTCCCGAATTGCTTTTTCTCCAGCAAGTTTGGTTTTACCATAGACACTCAAGGGATTAGTTGCATCGGTTTCCAGGTAAGGGCGATACCCATTACCATCAAAAACGTAATCGGTCGAAATATGAATTAGCAAAGCTCCTAACTTTTGGCTTTCTTGGGCAATAATTAGGGGTGCGATCGCATTAATAGCGGTAGCAAGTTCGGGTTCGCTTTCTGCTTTGTCCACAGCAGTATAAGCAGCAGCGTTTATGATGATTTGCGGTTGGTTGGATCTGATAACGCTGCATAGAGTATCAGGCTGGGCAAGGTCTACTGTTGGGCGTGCGACTGAGATAATATTGTCGGAGGATGAGAGGATTTGTTGCAGTTCCTTACCCACTTGACCGTTGCTACCAATCAGTAAAATTGATTTACTCATCCTAATTAGTTCTCGAACCTAACGCTCTTTCATCAAGCTTAATTAAATATTTCAGCAGTTTTGAAAGGTTTTCCGGCTTGGTCTTTAGCGGATAAAATCGGTGGCGCATTCAGAGGCCAATCTATTGCTAAATCTGGATCGTTCCATAAGATGGTGCGATCGCCTTGGGGTGCGTAGTAATCTGTAGTTTTGTAGAGAACTTCAGCTATTTCTGAAAGCACGAGAAAGCCGTGAGCAAAGCCTGGTGGTATCCACATTAGGCGTTTGTTTTCAGCACTGAGTTCATAACCTACCCAATTCCCAAACGTAGCCGAACTTTTTCTAATATCTACGGCTACGTCAAAGATGGTACCGACAACACAACGAATGAGTTTACCTTGGGGTTGTTGGATTTGGTAGTGCAGCCCACGCAGGACGTTTTGCTTAGAGTAAGAATGGTTATCTTGGACGAAGTTGACAACACTACCTGTCTGTTGAGCAAATTTTTGGTGGTTATAGGCTTCAAAAAAGAAACCGCGATTATCTGCAAATACTTGGGGTTCGAGTTGTATAACTTCGGGAATTTTGGTATGTACAATGTTCATTAAAATAATTCGTAATTCGTAATGATGCTCAATAGTGCAGTGATAATACTTTTCCTGTTTTTTACAAGTAAATTACGTTAGTTCAATTTTACAGTCATCGCCAATTAGAAATCGCAAGGCTTTAGGGCGACGAGGTGCAAGAGTCAATTGTGCCCGTTGCCCAATCACACTATCAATAATCCGCTGATGAATTCCAGCAATTTTAGCACCTTCTAAAATCACACTGTGTTCTAAATCAGTATCAATGAGTGTCGCATTGTTAGCAATGCTACTATAAGGGCCAATAAAGCAGTTTTCTAAATAACAATTGTTACCAATGATTACTGGCCCCCGAATTGTGCAGTTAATTACTTTAGATTTTGCACCGATTTGGACTCGGCCAATAATCTGACTTTGGGCATCAATTTCGCCGACAACTGATGCTGTCAGATAGGTGTCGAGAATCAATCGGTTAGCTTCTAATAAGTCATCTTTTTTACCAGTATCTAACCACCAACCTTGGAGATTGTAGGCTACAACCTGCTTTTTCTGATTAATTAGGTATTGAATTGCATCAGTGATTTCTAGTTCGCCTCTGGTGGAAGGTTGGATATTTGCGATCGCATCATAGATGAGGTGAGAAAAGAAATAAACCCCTACCAATGCCAGATTTGAAGGAGGAACTTTGGGTTTTTCAATTAACTGTAATACCCGTCCTTTTTCATCTACCTGAGCCACACCAAAGGCGCTAGGATTGGCAACTGAACGCAAGAGAATCAAAGCATCTGGCTGTTGTTGGCTAAATTGTTGCAGAAAGTAACTTAACTCACCTAGTTGAATCAGGTTATCGCCCAAGTACATAACAAAGGGAGAATCACTTAAAAACGGACGGGCGATTTGGACGGCGTGAGCAAGTCCAAGTGGCTGGTCTTGTACAATGTAGGTGATGTTTGCTCGAAAGTATTCTCCATTTCCGGTTTTTGCTTGGACTTCTGCCCCAGTTTCCGGGCTGATAATGATGCCAATATCAGTAATACCAGCAGCAACCATTTCTTCAATGCCATACCATAGAACAGGTTTATTAGCAACTGGTACAAGTTGTTTTGCTCCGCTGTAGGTGAGGGGACGTAGGCGTGTACCTTTCCCGCCAGAGAGAATTAGTGCTTTCATCAGGATTGAGGATTAGTTGTAAGTCATTAGTCAAGATAATCTGAAATCTGGACAAAATCCCAAATCCTGATATCTAACATTCTGGCGTTAGTTTATCTTTCATAGGTAGCGGGATAAAACTTCGACGGTTGCTTTTCCTGTTTTTTCCCAACTAAATTGTTGAGAGTGAGTGATCCCTTGGCTAGAAAGGCGCGATCGCAACTCCAAATCAGTTGCAATAGCCTG
Source organism: Nostoc sp. (assembly GCF_036919595.1). Lineage (GTDB taxonomy): Bacteria > Cyanobacteriota > Cyanobacteriia > Cyanobacteriales > Nostocaceae > Nostoc. Next base: position 11,964 of record NZ_JBALCO010000153.1, read on the forward strand.
CATCGCTTCTGTAATTTCTCCGGTGTTGTAGGGATTGATCAGAATCGCCGCGTCGCCTGCTACTTCTGGTAAGGAGGAGAGATTGGAGGTAATAACCGGAGTACCACAAGCCATTGCTTCCAGGACAGGTAAACCAAAACCTTCCCAGAGACTTGGGAAAACCAGAGCGATCGCTTCATTGATAATTTTTGGTAATTCGCTGTAAGGAATATAGTCTAGGAACTTCACTTGATTAGTTATACCTAGTTCTGCAACTTGCGCTGTTAAAGTTGGGGTATAACGGCGATCGCTTGGCCCTACTAACCACAATTCATAATCCTTGCTATTAGCTAACGCAGCAAAAGCAGTGATCAGTCGCTGTATATTTTTGTAAGGGTCTTGGCGACCAATGTAGAGAAAGTAGTTGCGCTTAGGGAGGTTCAGGGGGCAAAAGTGAGTGCGATCGTAGGCGAGGGGGATGGAGGTAATTTTGTTTGCAGGAATTCCGTAAAAGTTGGTGATATCCTGAGCCGTAGTCTGGGAGATGCAAATAATGTGTTGTGCTTGCTTAAGAACTTGGGGAGTGTAGTAGCGGTGGTAGGGTGTAAGTGGTGAAAAGCGTTTAGGAAACCGCAACGGTATCATGTCAAAAGACGTGACGACAAAACGACAGTTGCTATAAAGGGGTGCTTCCGGCAGCGGAGAGAATAAGAGACTCGATTTGAGGTTTTTATATATTTGCGGGAGTTGAAATTGTGTCCAAACCAGGCGGTTAAAATGACCTTTTGTGCCGTGGTCTGGGGTTAAGTTTGACGGGATTAGATAGCAGTCAAAATCGGGATATTTTCGCGCTACTAATAGAGTGGGTTGGAGAGATTTTAAATAAGGAAAAATGTTTTGAGCATAGTTACCTATACCTGTTGGTTGAGACAATAGAATAGATAAGTTAATAATTAATTGTTTGGCAGAGGTGTTATTTACTATTTTCATTAAAGAATGGTTCTATAAGCATTTAATGTTTCTTGTGCCGTTCTTTCCCAGGAAAATAATTTTGCTCTAGCTTTCCCTTTATTAATTAATTCTTGGCGTAATTGGGAATCACTGATTACTTTCAGTATGGCTTCCGCTAGTTGGATAGGGTTATTAGGGTCAACTAGAATAGCTGCATCTCCTGTAACTTCTGGAATAGAGGAAGTATTGGAACTGATCACAGCAGCACCGAGAGTCATTGCTTCCAATACGGGTAAACCGAACCCTTCATAGTAAGATGGATATACGAAGACATCAGCTTTTGAGTAAAATAATGCAACTAATTCATTAGATAGGTAATTAAGATGATGAATTTTGTTTGCCCAAAGTGAATTCTCAATAGCTGCAAATACTGGCTCGTAATTCCATCCTTTCTTACCAATCAATATTAATTGGTGTGGAATTTTATATTGCTCTTTTAAAAAATTAAATGCCGAAATTATTGTATTAATATTTTTTCTTGGTTCTATTGTACTAATAAAAAGTAAATATGGTTGAGAAAAATCATAGTTAACTTGTTTTTCTAGCTCCTCAGTAGTTTGTGCAGATAAGTAATCAGGATAGTAGCGACTAGCTAGAGGGGTGACATAGACTTTTTTTGGGTCTACCTGCAAATGCTCAACAATGTCTTTTTTAGAACTTTCTGAAATTGTTAAAACTAAGTCTGTCCACTGCAAGCAGCGTCTAACTTTTTTTGTATACTTTTTGACAACTGAATCTATATAGTTAGGATATTTAATAAAAGTTAGATCATATATATTCATTACCTTTAAACTTTTTTTACATGGATAGACTGAATAGTTAGTGCCATGAACTATGTCTGGGAAATCTAAATATTTTTCAAAGTAAGATAAACTAGGTTTAAAAGCTAAAGCTAATAATAAATCTGAAATTCTTACAGGTAAAGGCAGAAAATGCCGTTGAGAATAATGTTTCAGGGATTCAGGAAAACTGAAGTCACCCCGAAGCCACTTTTTTAAACGTGGTTGATAGACTACTCCTAACTGAAAATTTTCCTCTTTTTGTAGTGCATCAAGAGCGCATATTAAATTAGCAACATAAAAGCCAACTCCACTTGGTTTTGACTCCACTGGGGTGGCATCAACTACAATTTTTAGCATCAGAATATTTAAGCTTTGCCGTTACTCAATTTTTTTAGATCATAATCAACCATTAACTCGACCAATTGTTCAAAGGAATGCTCAGGCTGCCAACCTAAGTCACTCTTAATTTTATCAACGGAACCAATTAACTGTACTGGTTCATCAGGGCGATAAAATGCGGGGTCAATTGAGACATAATCTTGCCAGTTTAGACCAACACATTTAAAAGCACACTCAACGAGTTCTTTGACAGAGTGAGTTTCACCACTAGCGATGATGTAGTCATAGGGTTTTTCTTGCTGCAACATCAGCCACATAGCGTAAACAGCATCCTTGGCGTAGCACCAGTCACGACGAGCATCAAGGTTGCCTAATTTTAGTTCATTTGCCAGACCCAATTTAATTTGAGCAGCTGTGTGTGTAATTTTGCGAAATACAAATTCTGTACCGCGTCGAGGGGATTCGTGAGTGTAGGTAATACCGCAGCAGGTATAGAGATTGTATTTTTGCCGATAGTTAATGGTCATCCAGTGGGCATAAGCTTTGGCAACACCGTAGGGGTTACGAGGACGGAAGGCGGTGCGTTCAGTTTGGGGCGATTCATCAGGTTGACCAAAAACTTCACTACTGGATGCTTGGTAAAATCTGGCATCAGGTTTGCAGCGACGGATGGATTCTAAGAGACGGGAGACACCAAGGGCGGTGTATTCAGCAGTAAGGGCTGGTTGAGTCCAAGAAAGAGGGACGTAGCTTTGAGAAGCAAGGTTATAGATTTCATCAGGTTGTGATTCTGCAATTACATCCATCAAGGAAGATTGATCCAGAAGGTCACCTGATAAGATTTGAATATTATCTGAAAGGTGATTAATACGCTCTAGATTGCTGGTGCTCGAACGGCGAACTAGACCGAATACTTGATAACTTTTTGTTAAGAGAAGTTCGGCAAGATAGGAACCATCTTGTCCAGTTAAACCTGTTATAAGGGCTTTTTGACTCATACTGATAATTCTGCTTTTAAAAAACTGAATTTAAGAAAGCTAACTGACTACGCCCTCGCCAAAAATTGCTCAACTGAAAACTATTATTTTCAAAGTAGTTTTTAGCATTTCGACCGAGAGCACTTGAGATAGATTTTTCACCAATGAGATATTTGAGACAAGCTTCTGCTTCCATCTCATCTGCATAAAATAGTCCAGATTGACTAGAGCGACATAGTTCTACAAGTTGATGATTACTCTCAGGAACTAGTAATGGTCGCCCTATTTTCAGAGCATTGACAATATCTTGTTTATCGCCTTTATCATCAACTATCCACAGCAGATCGACTAAATCCCAATCTTCAGAACTAATCCAGTCACTCATAATAAACTTGTAGCAAGTGCTATGGTTGGTCTGGTTAAAATGAGAAATGGCACGGAAACATTCTGGTGAAACGTGCTTGCCACTACATAGAATTATCCGATTTAAAACCGGGTTGGATACATAGTTTTTTTCTTGATAAACTTGATTAATCTGTTGCACATAATTTTCTAGAGTATCGTTAGCTATACACTGATAAGCATTTTGTCCCATTAACTCAACGTGAGCATGGTCGAGAGCCATGTCAACCATCTTCTCTGCAAGCATTTGAGCATTACCTGAGGCGAAAAGATAACCATTAACCCCATCCACTACAAGATCCAGATTACCGCCGAGTGCAGATGCAAGTATAGGTATACGAGCAGCCATTGCTTCAAGAATTGTGACTGGCTCGTTCTCAGGCCATATAGATGGATTTATTAATACATCAGTGGATTGATAAACAGCTTCAATTTCAGAATGCTTAACTTTACCCCATAGTTTAATGACAGCACTTAATTTGTTTTCGAGCACAAATTTTTTTATATCTTCAGCCATTCCACCTGTACCAACAATATTAACTGTGAAAAGATTACCAAGATAACCTCTTTGTAATAGTAGCTTTATGGCTGCCATTAAAACGTGAACGCCTTTATGAACACCTAAATAGCCAATAAAAGTAAAGCGCATCACAGCTTCAGGCAATTTCTTTGTAATTTGGGAAAAGCGTTTAACATCAATACCATAAGATATTACAGTAAGCCTATTTGATGAAAAACCAGCTTTTATATAAGCTGATGCTAGATAGGAACTAGGTGATACGAATTGATCTACCTTGCTGAGTTGTAAGGCAATATAATCGTTACGCATCCGGATATGAAGCCGTCGCTCTTGGTTATCCAGTAACTCCGGCAAACATTTTTCACACTGAGAAAAATCTTTGCAAACGATATCTGCTGCTTTCAATAACGTATTTTTGAAACAAAATCCCCAATGATCATGCAAGGTTAGTACAGTTCTAATTTTGCGTCTATATGTTATCTCTACAATTCCTAGTGATAAGCCAATAATGTTGTGAAAATGAACAACATCTGGTTGGAACTCATCAATTACTTTATTAAATAGTTTATGGATAACTGGTTTATAAAAATTATTATTGACCTGATAGTCTTGTGCATGTTGAATAACTCGAAATACTTGCAGTTTATCAAAAGTTTCCCGTGTCATTGAATAACGATGACAGCTATCATCATGTTTTGCACAGAAAACAGCCACTTCGTAACCAGCATTTCTCAATTTACACGCTTGTTCATGGGCAATAATTTCAGCACCACCTATAAAAAATGGCGGATAGAAATTACTACAAATGAGTATTTTGTTGACCATAGGTACTGTAAATATAAAGAATATCAACGGCGCGATTTAAGGGCTAATTCATAAAAACTATTTGCCGATGCAGAAATGGTGAGATTTGCATTCCGTGGTTTAGGGGACAATAGTGCCAGCGCCAGTCCTCCCCACATTTCACCTTTAAATACATTGTCGCCCTCAATGATACGTCCCGGTACAAAATCCACATCAATCCACGCTACATACGGTGAATCTTGCCACTTTGCAGTCATGATTCCGCGCCGACACTCTGGGTTAAAAGAATCATACATCATCACAAACATCGGTTGCTTAGGTACGTAAGTCAAAACAGTCTCAATGTCCCTACGAACTCCATCAGCAGTGTGGTCTCCATCGATGAGCAAGAAATCAATTGGTATATTTGCTTCATCAAGTGCTTGAAACAGCAATGGCAATACAGTCTGAGATGGTGCAATTAAAAAACTGACATTATTTATCGCTGGCATCCTCAAAGGCACTTCATGATCTATATCAATAGAAAATACCATTTGTGAATACTGTGAAATTAGAGATAGACTCCCACCATAATAAGTACCAATCTCAACACTACATCTTGGCTGATGCCTTGCCAGTAAACCGGTCAACGCTATCCTCTCTGAATCTGTCATTTGCCAATGTTCAAGTCGGCAATTAGGATATAGCAGTTGTTCGTAATAAATTACATTCGAGTTGATCTCAGCCTTATTTAAGTTTGCAAGCTGTATTTTTTGCAAACCCAAAATATTTAAAACTTCTGTAGCGTAATTATCCCAAGTTTTCAATTTGCGATCGCAGGCTGCTTGAGATAGTTCAGTTAGCAAATTTTTATCAGACGACAACGTATAAAGGGCTTGAGCAATTGCTAAAGCATTAGTCATATCTACTACTAAGCAACCTCCTTCAGCTGCTAATTCCGCCATGACTCCTTGGGAATGACATAGGCAGGTTCTTCCATGCCAAATACTTTCTAATATAGGCATTCCAAAGCCTTCAACTAAGGAACTGTAAATTGTAAATGTAGCTTCTTCGTACAATCGATTTAAGGTAGCATCATCTACTATCCCCAGCCAACGAATACGAGAGTCTCTGGCTGATGCCTGCTCCACAGTTTTATATATCTCTGACGCGCCTTCGTAGCGGTTTCCTACCAGTGTTAGTTGCCAATTTATTTCAGGATGTTCTTTTGCCAGAATTTCACAGGCTTTTAAGAGTGTTAAATGATTTTTGCGTGGTTCTAAGGTAGAAACGCATAGCATCTGTACAGTACTCGACTGTAAGTTAGGCATCGTGACATGGCGGGAATGCTGTCCAAATTGTCCTGGTAATAGTGCCGTGCTGACTTGGCCATGGGAGCTTTGATTTTGTTGCCAATAATTCAAAAGGCATTGGGCAGAAAATTCAGATATAGGAATAATAATATCGACTTCAGATAACATCTTCAAATAAGGAGTAAATAGTGAACTCACAGTATGATTACAAAACTGTGGATACATCACTGGAATTAAGTCATATAGAATAGCAGCCGTTTTCCAGTGCTTTTGTTTTGCATAAGCAACAACTTCGGTACCACGAGGTTCTAATATTATTTCTGCCAATAAAAGTAGTACTGATCTTCCTTGTATGCTAAGTTCAACTGCAAGGAATTCATCTAGGGAAACTGTTTCTAAACGGTTGAGTCTATCTTTTTCGATAATGGGAATTTTGGGACCGTTAAACTGTGCGAACTGAGCATAACCAGTTTGGGAAGGCAGTGTATAGTTCTGTTTTGTAAAATCCCAAATTACAAATACCAAGTCATAATAGTTCTGTAGAGTCCGACAAAGTTGGCGAGTGACTCTAATAACACCGGAGTTGGCAGGATCTCGGCAGCTATTAGTGACATCTACAATCAGAAGTGGGTGATTAGAAGATATTTCTTGAGTAGTCTGCACACTCTTCTCAAAATAGTCACAATATTTTTGAATTACGGTTTCCCAACGGAATTTTGCCCTAAAGTTTTCGTAGGCCACACTGACGGCTTCATGAGGAATGCTATCAGATAGGATACAATCCGCTTTTTCTACCATCTCAGCTATATCGGTACAGAGAAACCAAGGATGTACGATAACTTCCGGATGAGCAGCAAGATTAAATGCTAAAGCAGGAAGTTTTAGCCACTGCATTTCTGCTAACGGTAAGTTGAACCCCTCCCACAATGAAACAGATATTCCCAGTGTGGTAAGTTGCATAATTTTTTCCAATTCTCCATCATCTGGAAATCCAATTGGTAGAACGTACTCTTTTATATCAGGTGGAATATTAATACTATTAGCATCTATTAACACTAGTAATATAGCTTGTGGATGTCGCTGCACTAGCTGGCGCATAATCTCGAAACAAGCTGCGGAGTTCTTGTAACAATCAGGCTCCCAGCGTCCAAGATTTAAAATAAAAAATTTTCCCTGCTTTAGTAACTTTTCAATTACTGATAAACTAACCCCATAAGGCTTTTTTTGACTAACCATCTGTGCTTGCCAAATGGATAGCTCCATGTGGTCAGCACCTAATAATATTGTTTGGATACCATGATTAAAACCCCGGTCAGGTAGGCTCTGACATTTAGCAATAAATTCACTAATCGGTAATATGCCTGTTGTTTTACTCAAATAATCTTGGCGGAATTTTCTGAGTTTCTGTTGAATAAACAATCCATGACCACTGAAACCATCCAGTGGGACTGCACCAGCATCAATGAAAACAACGTTTTGACAAACTCTAGAAAAGAAATCAATTGCTTTAAAAAACGGCCATCCCCCAATTACTATTACATCTGGCTTTTCTGTGTTGGTAAATAAGCCATTCCAGCTGATTTCTAACCACTGAGCCGTAAACTCATTAGAGTTAGCGTAATCATCTGGCGCTGGTGGTAATAAAATAAATTTGTTGGCGAACTGCTTAACTATATTTTCATCATACCGAGTTCCCATCATATAAACATGATGTCCTCGTTCTGCCATGCTCTTTCCGATCAGGATAAGGACACGATCTAGACCAAAACGAAATAGAAATCGCTCATTACAAATTAATATTTTCATAGCTATACCCGATTTATGCCTTCCATCCAATAACTGCGTAATCCTGACAACCAAGCAACAGACTATTCAAAAATGGATTTTCTAAATTATGGTTTTCAGTCATTGGATGAAGACGTCGAATTTCAACTTGAGCAAATCCGCGACTTTCTAATATGAACTTTGCTGTTGGTGGTGGAATCGGGTTACGGTGGGTTGGATCTAGATAAAAATTACAAGCTCCCACAATTAGATTTTCGGGATTTGGTGTCTCTAAAATTACAACCCCGCCAGAACGCAGTACACGTAGCACTTCATCAATTAAAGAAATAAGCTTTTGCAATTGCAAATGCTCAATAACATGGAAGGAAGAAACAGCAGCCAAAGAATTATCTGGCAAAGAACGTAAATATTCCAGTCCATCACCTAAAACAGCGTCAAGACCAAGATTTTGACATTCTTGTACCATTGCAACATTAATGTCAATTCCAGATGCTTTAAAGCCTTGCTTCGAGAGTAAATCAATCCATTCACCTCGACCACATCCTATGTCAACAATAGGGGCATTTCCGGTGGATGTGATTGCTTTTTCTACCGATGAAATATGAGTTATTAATCGATTCTTTATTTCCTCACGGCTACCCCGAAACTGGTCTTCAAAAGCAACATAAAAAGTATCTAGTAAATGCTGATCTTCACTAATTAAAGTTTGCAATTGCTCTTGATTAAAAGGTTCTGGCAAACGTCGCTGTGCTTCTTCCAGGAAAAGACTAATCAAACGCTTCTGCTGGATTAAGTCATTCTTTAAGTAAATATCGTTTCTTGCATAACGCTCATCTATAGCACTTAAGCGATTATTCACATCTTGGATATGATTATCCACAGATTTCAGGCGTTCATCTATTTTTTCTATTCGACTATTTCCAGCGTCAAAACTTTCTTTTGTATCAGTTAACCAGCTACTGACTAAAGTATCAAAACTGTTGAAGCTGTTATCCATACTTTGGATATTCTTATCTATAATCTTCAGTTGTTCTTCCAAACTTTGAACTCTGCTATCGATAACGCCTAGTCGGTTTTCCAAGCTTTGAACTCTGCTATCAGTAACTCCTAGTCGGTCTTCCAAGCTTTGAACTCTGCTATCGGAAACTCCTAGCCGATCTTCCAAGCTTTGAACTCTGCTATCGGAAACTCCTAGCCGATCTTCCATTTGCACTCTTAAAGTTTCAATTTGTTCAATAAGCTGTTGATTAAGGGTTACAGACTCTTGCAAACAACTAATTAAATTAAAATTTACCTCTCGTTGATCTTTGAATAAGAAATTTATAATTGTTAGGATAATTTTTTGTAATTTTGGATTTAGATTAAAGGGGAAACGATTTAGCTTATCAGGCCACTTAGTTCGACTATTTGCTCTAGATTGTGCATTTTTAAGTAAAGCTTCAATATAGTTAATATTAAACGTACTTTTGGATATTGAAAACTCATTCAATGTAGTCGATTTTAGATGTTTAAACTTATGCTTATTTACTTCTTCACGGATCTTTTGCATTAAATTATCAACATCAATCTTAGGATTATTTGATTCAGTCATGGTTCTTTTTTTTTAAATCACTAATTAATAATTTTTGATACTTAGAGTTTCTGTATCTGTTTCGCTGCTAAAGTTAATGGCAGAATTTAAGTCTACTACGCCATCACACGAAATCCTATTGTTTACTTCAAACACAACGAGTTCATCAATCCAGTCATAACTTAAACCTTCTTCAGAATGTATTCCTACAGTAACTGTATAAATACCCTTATTCATATAACAGGGAACCTGAAAACTAACTATTAATTGCTGTTCTTGGTTTAAACATGGTAATTTTATCTTCTGTAAATGAGTATTTGTTCCATAAATTACTAAACCCATTAAACTTTTTATCGAAATCCCGACGATTAAATCGGAAATTTCTGTTTGCGCTTGCATTAAAACGCCAATCTGAAAACTTTTTCCTGTTTCTATTTGCGTTATTTCCCTTCCTTTTAAATCACTGATTATAACTTTATTAATAGTAGCTAATTTATTTCCGTGTCTACATGTGTAATTATCGTGTTGATTACTCTTGACAAAACCTGCATTGGTTTCAATAAAATTTGTCTGTTCTGGATTATACTGCTCAAGCTCAAATTCATTCTTATCTGAGCTTAATAAAGCAATATAATGATTTACTACCTGCTTAGGCTCACCTCTTTCTAAAATTCTTCCATGATTCATTAATATTGCGCTGTTACACAACATTTTGACGCTGCCAGAATCATGAGAAACAAATAATATAGTTACTCCTTCTTCTTTTAGCTGACGAATACGCTTCGTACAGCGAGCTTGGAATTTCGCATCTCCTACAGCCAAGGCTTCATCTACGATTAAAATACTTGGTTCTGTATTAGCAACTACTGCAAATGCTAATCTTACTACCATGCCACTGGAATAGGTTTTAACGGGATGCTCAAGAAAATCGCCAATTTCAGCAAAAGAAGCAATTTTGTCAAACTTAGCTTCTATTTCTGCTCGGCTTAACCCTAAAACTTGCCCATTAAAAAATACATTTTGCCGCCCAGTAAACTCAGGATTAAACCCACTACCAAGTTCCAATAATGCTGATACTCGACCATTTACGTACAATTTACCTGTAGTTGGTGTCAGCGTTCCGGCAATAATTTGTAGCAGTGTACTTTTGCCAGAGCCGTTTTGACCAATGATGCCCACAGTGTCACCTTTAGAAATCTCTAAGCTAATATCTTGCAATGCCCAAAACTCCTGAGCGTGGGTTTTAGCAGGTAGTAAAAGTTCTTTTAGTCGATCTACCGGACGAGCATACCGCTTATAGCACTTCGAGATATTCTTCAGCGAAATTGCAATCTCCTCACCCATATTACTGCACACTTACTATTACTTTATCCAGACTGCACAACTATAATAAGTCAGACACATTATCAACTCATCAAACTTTTTACCCTTTTTTGAATCATATCGCTATCGTGTACTGTATAGTTCACCTTGCTATTAAGCTGATTTAAGATTTAGTGGATCAGTAAAAATTTCCTACAAAACATCGGCAAAGGCTGGACGTAAACGCTTATACACTGTAAAACCGCAACAAAATATGATCGAGGCTATCGTAGAAGCTACTCCCCATTCGCCCCAATGCTTCACTTCCCCAACTAAAACTATGTCACGATAAACTTCAGCGATCGCTGCTATTGGATTTAACCAGAATATCAAACTCCGCCATTGCTCTGGAATTGCGGATGCTGGATAGACAAGCGGTGTTGCATAAAACCAAATATTTAAAATCACTCCTAAAGTCTGCGGGATATCTCGCAAAAATACCGTTAGTCCTGCTGCTAAATAGCCCAACCCTGCTGTGAGCAATAACTGCGTTAGCCAGACCAAGGGTAACAGCGCCAACGTAGCATGTAAAGTATGAGTATTTACCGCCACGAAAAAAATTAATGCCATTAAACCAAAGGAACTCTCAATGAATGTTGATAATATTGGCACGAGCGGTAACAAACCTAGTGGAAATACAACCTTCTTGACTAAATTCGACTGTCCTACGACTGAACTAGCAGACTGCATCCACCCCCCCGAAAAAGCAATCCAGGGAAGCAAACCCGCAAATAGCCACAAACCAAAGGTGAAGTTATTTTCTGGTAAACTTTTGATACTTAACTTCACTCTCAATACAATCGAAAACACATATGTGTAAATAAGTAATTGTGATAGCTGATTTAGCAAAGGCCACAAATTACCTAAAACAGAACCTTTATACCGCGCCTCTAAATCCCGACGCACCAAAGTTCTCAGCAAGTCAAATTTTGCCCACAATCGTTTATTTATCGGCAGTATATGCCTTCTATTTCCTAATTTACGTATGAATATTTGTAATTTTAGTAACAATTACAACTTCCTTATTTACTACTTACACATCCAATTTTTCTATAAAGATTCATACCTATAAAATCATTCTTGCCTCCCTTGAAGAATACATCATTCCTAAAAAATAATACCTAAATTGTTTTGGCAATTATACAATAAATCAGCAATTGCTTAGTGTATTTTTACTACAAATATAATTTCTGTCGGCAATGCTGCTTGATTTGTAAAAGGGGCAAGTTTTTGCTTAACTCAAACTATCTAGATTAACTCCTAACGATCGCAAATGTTCCGCCAACCGTTGCGATCGCAGCTGTTCTTGTTCAAACCGCAATTGCGCCTCAGATGCCTGTTGCTGTGCCTCAATAGCCACCTGTTGCGCCGCAATAGCAGCTTCCTCTGGTGTTGGAACTAAATCACCATCGGGTGTAAAGTAGCGCAATTTATCTCCTTCCACGCCTAAATACAGCTTAAGCACATCGCTCCAACACCATCCTTGCGTATTTGGGGTAATTGTTTGATACTTGTTACCTACCAATTCAAAACCCACAAATTCCAAATTTTCCGGTGAAAACCAAAAATATTCTGGTGTGTGAAATCGATTTTCATAGAGATTTTTCTTCAAATTCCGGTCAATATCAGCCGTACTTTCAGAAAGTAATTCAATAATTAAATCTGGATAACGACCATCTTCCTCCCAGACTACCCAGGAATTGCGCGATCGCTTTTCGGTGTCTTTGACCAAAAAAAAGTCTGGGCCTCGAAAATCTCGATTTCGCAACTGCTGACGGCTAAAATAAATCGTTAGATTCGCACCTATAAAGAAATCATTACAGTCACGCCACAGCCACTCAAGGGAAGTTACTAGCAGCAGTAGCTGCATATAGTGCAACGAAGTTTCCATCTCTGGCTCATCACTTAACAACCGAGTTGCATCGGGCATCTGCTGTTCTAGCTGTTGCGCTGTGACAAACATGGGTATCTACCTGTTTGGTTGTTGATTTCATTTTAAGCTGTTAGGTCAGGAGTTAAAAGTTATGAGTTTGGAAAGACGCGATTAATCGCGTCTTTCCAGGAGTTTTGAGTTATGATTCTCTCCCTCATTCCCTCATTTCCCCTGAATTTGTGAGAGCAGGTCACGGATTCAGCTACACTGAGACGAAGGTTTATTGCATTCTAATCAGGCATGGAAATCGGACAAAAGGTTAAAGTCTTTCGTTTGCGCGATCGCGTTTCTCCCCCCATTGTAAAAAAACTAGGACAAGTGGGTACCATCCAAGGCTACAAAGTTACCGATGGTGGTATCGGTGTAGTGGTGCTGTTTGACGACAATTCTTCCAGTTGGTTTTTTGAAGATGAAATCAAACCTGTGTAGTAAAAAGAATTCAAAGCGGGGTTTATTTTGGACTCGGAAGTTAAAAGCACAGGTTGAGAGTCATTGTTGAGTGCTAAGTTGGAGTTGAAAAGATCGGCGGTGAAAATAGGAATCAAATAATGGCTCTAATATTGACATTTTTGGGCAAAGGCGGCACCGCTCGTACCAAAATTGCGATCGCCGCCGCCAAATTGTTGGCAAGTCAAGGCAAGCGCGTACTCTTAGCAGGACATCCGGAACCAGCATTACCAATTCTGCTGGGTACTCCCATTGCTGCCGACCCACAGGAAATCGCTCCCAATTTGCAAGCAGTCCAGTTTCAAGCATCTGTACTGTTAGAACGCAACTGGGACGAAGTGAAAAAGCTTGAGGCGCAATATCTCCGCACGCCCATCTTCAAAGACGTTTTTGGTCAAGAACTGGTAGTATTGCCAGGTATGGACAGCGCCTTGGCCCTGAATGCTATCCGCGAATATGATGCCAGTGGCAAATATGATGCGATCGTCTACTATGGCACGGGTGACTCATTAACGTTGCGAATGTTGGGTTTGCCAGAATCTCTCAGTTGGTATGTCCGGCGATTTCGGCAATTGTTTCTCAACTCTGATTTGGGGAAAACGATTACTGAATCACCCTTGATTCAACCCCTGATTAGCAGCTTTTTCAATGTCAACTGGACAGCAGATAACTTTGCAGGCCCCACTAACCAAGTCAATAATTTCTTAGAAAAGGGGAGAGCCGCTCTTACTGACCCCAAGCGTCTCGCTGCTTTCTTAGTGACCACAGAAGACCCGATTGAGGTAGCAAATGCTCGTTATTTGTGGGGTAGTGCTCAACAAATCGGTTTAACTGTCGGTGGTGTTCTGCTTGTGTCTACTGAGACAAATGTCAACCTGTCAGAGGAATTTATCCCCTTACCTGTGAGCGTCGTTCCCGACTTGCCAACAGGTGACTGGCAACCACTGATAGATGCCCTACCCAACTTTGAAGCACAAGCGTTACAGGCTCCCAAACCAATTGAGATAGACATCCCCAATCGTCAAGTACGCTTATTCTTGCCAGGTTTTGACAAAAAACAGGTCAAGCTCACCCAATATGGACCAGAAGTCACTATAGAAGCAGGAGACCAGCGACGGAATATTCCCCTACCCCCGGCATTGAGTGGCAGACCTGTTGCTGGAGCAAAGTTTCAGAATAATTATTTGATAATTTCGTTTTAAGTTAAGAACAAAGTTAGGAGTTAAAAGTGAAGAGTTAGGAATAAAAATAATTTATAACTTCTAACTTCTAACCAATAATTCATAACTCCTAACTTCTAACTTCTAACTCATTAATAAACCTTATGTCAGAATCAACTCCCATTAGCCCAGACCCCAACCCATCTGAGGCACTAGACTCAGGGGCAAATAATCTCAATGAGCAAGCTCTCACATCTGCCTCGCGCAGTGCAAAAACTAGGCAGCTGCTGGGGATGAAAGGTGCAGCACCAGGGGAAACTTCAATTTGGAAAATTCGTTTACAGCTAATGAAGCCGATTACCTGGATTCCCCTAATTTGGGGCGTAGTCTGTGGTGCGGCTTCTTCGGGTAACTATACTTGGACACTGGAAAATGTGCTAAAGGTAGCAACCTGTATGCTGCTGGCTGGGCCATTGATGACAGGTTACACCCAAATCCTCAATGATTACTACGATCGCGAAATCGATGCTATTAATGAACCCTATCGCCCCATTCCTTCTGGGGCAATTCCCCTACCCCAGGTAATTATTCAGATTTGGGTATTACTGATTGCTGGCATTAGTTTGGCATTTGTGCTAGATGTGTGGTCTGGTCATGAATTCCTTACAATTACAGCGATCGCGATCATCGGTTCTTTCATCGCCTACATTTATTCTGCACCTCCCCTGAAACTCAAGCAAAACGGCTGGCTAGGCAGCTACGCCTTGGGTGCAAGCTATATCACCTTACCTTGGTCTACAGGACACGCTTTGTTTGGTGATCTCAATTCCACAATTGTGATTTTGACAATGTTCTACAGCTTGGCTGGATTGGGTATTGCCATTGTCAATGACTTCAAGAGTGTAGAAGGCGATCGCCAGCTGGGATTAAATTCACTACCCGTAATGTTTGGCATTACCACTGCGGCTTGGATTTGTGTATTGACGATTGATGTATTTCAAGGATTGATTGCAGCTTATCTCGTCAGCATCCATGAGAATTTGTATGCAGCAATACTAGTACTGTTAATCATCCCACAAATCACCTTACAGGATATGTATTTCCTGCGCGACCCCGTGAAGAATGATGTTAAGTATCAAGCCAGCGCCCAACCGTTTCTTGTTCTGGGAATGCTGGTCACTGGTTTAGCGCTCGGTCATGCTGGCGTTTAGCTTATACCTCTATAGTAAGAAGTTATGAATTAGGAGCAAAGCGGGAGACGCTCCGCCTCGGTTAGGAGTTAATATACTTCTAACTCCTAATTTGTACCAGGACATACTGTGTTTCAACTGATATTTTTCCTCATTCATGGGATTCAACCTTTTTTAATTCCGATTTGCTTTGTTGGTGCTTGGACTGTAACTATTCTCGTTGTTTCGAGTCTCTGGACGGCGGCGCGAGATAGTATAAATACAGCCAAGCAAATGCATCAAATTCCTTGTACTGGTTGTCAATTTTTTACCGACAATTACCGTCTCAAATGTACTGTACGCCCATCTATTGCCAATACAGAAGAAGCAATCCATTGTTTGGACTATCAACCGAAGACGAATCCTTATCTGTACTAAGCAGGCGAAGCAGGGGAAGCAGAGGGAGAATAATTAATCACCCTTGACCCTTGATCCTTGACTCTTAACTAATTCAAAACCTTAAACCAAAAATTGATTGATGCTAGTTCAAAAACTTCAGGACTGTGCGGAATTCATCGCAGGAGATAACACCATTCTGCGAGAACTGCTACATCCAGATAAGCAACCTCTGGCATTGCGTTATAGTTTGGCTCATGCAACACTGCCAGTAGGAAAAACCTCTCAGCCCCACTCGCTCTCTACCTCAGAAGTCTATTATATTCTCAATGGTACGGGAGAGATGCACATTGATGATGAAACCCAGATAGTTCAGCCGGGAGACGCTGTGTATATTCCTCCTAATATGCGGCAATTTATTTATAACTCTGGCATCGAACCTCTGGTATTTATTTGTATTGTTGATCCAGCATGGCGTAAAGAAGATGAAACAGTTTATTAAAAACCAGTTACAGTTATAGTCTCAAAGTCTAGAAAAAAATCTCAGCATTTTTCAACAATTACTCACTTTCAGCCGTCAATTTTGCTTAACCAAGTAACCAGGTCATCTGAGTCAAGTGCTATCTCGCTTCCTAAAGTTTTGATATAAAGAAGTCCGTCGCTAATGATTAAATCTCTAATTGGATACCATGATTCTCGTGTCCTGATCAGAAGTTCTAATGGAATCCCTGGTCTTAAAGTATACTTGCGATATTTCCACCAAGCTCGCCATAGAAGTACAGATTGAGTACAGTGCATCCGATAGCCTTTGGGAACTTCGCAGTATTGATACTGATAGAAACCCCGACTATCTACTTTTCCTTTAAGGAGATAATTATATTCTGCTAATGCCTGATTTATCAATTCCCACTGGGATGATTTTGGAGAAATCCAGAATTGAGATAATGTGTTAGATAGTTGGACGGTAGCAATCACACCTTCAGCTTTTGCTGTCAGTTGGTTAGTCTTGTACACTGTTTGCGCTGTCAAAGAAGGATTTGACAACAAAACTTCTTTTTTCTGGATAGAGTTTTGCACAAACTCTCGAATTAAATCTAAATTAGACAACATAAAATTATTTATACTAAATCAAGCAGTGTGATGGAAGTCACGACGGTACTTGAATTAGTAACTACACTGGTATTGAACTAAAATCAGAATTATTACCAGTTTTATTTATACTCAATTCTCTGTCTGACTAGGGCTTTGTTAACTTTAATGTCGGATATGTCGCCGCTCACTAGGCTGGTTAACAAAATCACTGTTTCCAGGTACAAGAGCGGCGGATTAGTTAAATTTTTACGCCATCTAGAAAAGGTTGAAATACCGGAATTAATTCGGGACGACTGACAACAAGGGTGGGAAAAGAGCGATCGCTATAATCTTCTCCTGGTGATAAAGGAAACGGCTCGGAATTGAGCGATAACCAGACGCCGCCAGCAGCCTGGACAATTACCCAAGCCCCTGCTAAGTCCCAAACTTTTGGTGTCGCCTCAATACCTCCTAGAGTAGCCCCAGTGGCAACTGTCAAAAAGTTATAGCTAGCTACACCCAACATCCGAATTTTGCAGGGAAAGCCGTTTCGGATAACTGCGGTGCTACGGGAACAGAGGTTAAAAAAGTGATTATTGCTGGGACTATCTACACTGGTGTGAATGGGGTGGAGGTTGAGAAATGCTCCTATTGGTGTTGCTAAACCAGATGAACCTGCCCAGAAACCATGAAAAGCTTGATTCAAGGTAGGTGCGTAAACATAACCAAAAATCGGTGTGCCTTGATACAGTAAACCTAGAGAAATTGTCCAGATGGGAATGCCGCGTGTAAAGTTGGTTGTACCGTCTAATGGGTCAATTACCCAGCACCACTCCGTACCGGGAAATGACTGATCGCTCTCTTCGCTCAAAATGCCGTAACCAGAAAAATTAGAAGCGATCGCATCCCGAATTTCCTGATCTGCCCATTTATCTGCTTGCGTCACCAAACTACCATCAGCTTTCTGGTCAGCCTGTACTTGCCCAAAATCTTGCATAAGCTGCTTGCCCACTCTGGTAGTGGTAATTTGGGCAAAATCAAGAATTGTTGTCCAAAAATCACTCATTGATTAATTCTCGCGCAAAGACGTTCCTGAGCCAAGATTAGGTAGATTCGGGTTGGGTTAAGTTTCTAGTTTAGTCTAAATCGCTTTCTAAAACCGAAGCGATCGCTTGTTTGGTATTTGTTTGAAATTCTGTAACGTTCACCCGATTCAGAAACCAAATCGACACAATCATCCCTACAGCTTCGAGGGCAAATACTAGTCCATAAGCTAAAACTAAATTGGGTAGTAGCTTGCGACCTATATCCAATAAACTACCACCTAAAACCACTGCCACTCCTCTAGAGACAGACTGCGCTAATCCCCATGCCCCAATAAACGTACCTGCGGCTTCTGCTGCTGTGAGATCCAACATTAAACTAACTGCTGCTGTAGTTAAGACACCAGTTGCTAAACCGAACAAAATTAAACTTAGCTTCAGGAAAGCTGGATTAGCTGTAAAGCCTGAGATGCCAATTAATACTGTACAAAATGCCACTAATATGCACCCTAGTCTTGCAGTTCTCCGCTTACCTAAACGCGGCACAATGAAAAAACCACTCACACCGTAAGCAATCAGTACGCCTGTTCCATAAAAAACGTTCAGTTTAGTACTTTCAGCCAAAGGCATTTTAAATACCTGACCTGCGTAGGGTTCCAAAACGGGGTCTTGCATAAACAAGCAGAGAGTCATCACCAGTAAAAAGGTGAAAAATAAACCCGTTTGCGGACTAGCCGTCAAAATTTCCCAAGCCTTGGCCAGAGTAATGCTGTCTTCTCGATCTACCAGTGTGGAACGGCTTAAGTATTGGGAGTATTTTTTTTCCACGCCCAATGTTGCGGCGATCGCCAAAGCAAATACAATTGCTGGGACAATAATAAATAATCTGTTGACGGAAGCCTGTAAAGTTACTGTCGTTGCATCTGGTGTTAGCAACTTGGAACTGATAATCGCCCCGACAATAATCCCCACCATCAACATCGACCAAACCACACCCACTACTTTGGAACGGTTATCTTCTTCAGATATATCCACCAATAAAGCAGCAAAAGCAGTACTACTAGCACAAATTCCTAGACCGTATATAGCGAAGATTAAAGACAGAAGCGCAGTCCAGCCCATTGTTTGGGTTGTCCATACCCAACCACCTGCACTACTTGCGGCAAGATTTAGCTGCCACATCACTTGTACAGCTAAAAATGCTGCGATCGCAAATATTGCCGCACCCACCCAAACATAAGCTGTGCGGTGGTGTCCCCATAACGGCTTGGCATCCGATATCTGGCCGAACCAGACACGGGAAGGAGCAACAAATAAGGGCAGTGCTAGAACTACTGATACCAGCGTCGCCGGAATTGCTATTTCTTGAATCATGACTCTGTTGAGTACGCCCAGAGTCAAAATGGACATCATGCTCAACCCCATTTGAAATAAACCCAGCCGAAACATAGTCAGCAGGTTTACCCTTGGCACAGATAGGGATTTTGTCTTGGTATCAAATACTTCACCACTTGCCATAGCTAGTTTTTTGTATGGTTTATAGGATTTAATCTCTCTCTCTTTAAATAAAGATAAACCCTACCTGCTCGAAATCAGCGAACGAAAAGTGAAAGTTGCGATCGCGCCAAAATGCGACCGATTACGATGCTCATGACTTCATCGGAGTTGAGACTTGGTACGAAGTGACCCTAATAACAACTTCAGTTCTGGGAACCCTAATATATAGGCGTTACTGTTTACAACATTTTGTGCAGATGATATCCGCCCAAATAATTAAGTTTAGTAACGATTTATTAGATTAGAAGATTCTATGGAATTCTATCCCGACAATATTTTTGATGCGAATAACAACGCTGAGAAAGAAGTTTGGCAACAAGTAAAATCTGCCTTTAGGGATGATCCTGGTGAGGCATTTCATTGTTATCAGCTATTTGACAGATATGGAAATCTTGAGCGAGAGATTGATATTCTTATTGTCCATCGTCAGCTCGGACTATGGGTGATTGAATGTAAAGGATGCTACATCAATGATATAGAAGCTATTAAGGGTGCTGAATGGAAAATGAAAAACTGGTATGAAGACCACATAAAACCAGTTAACCAAGCACAATACCAAATGTTTGTGCTTAAAAACCATTTGCGTAAACAGCTAGATTTTTGCGCCTCATTAAACTTAAACTTTAGAGTTGCTATTCCCTTTATTAGCCAAGAACAGTGGCAGAATAAAGGATTTCATAATTTGCCAAATATTCAAGGTGTTGTACTGACTAGAGAAGATTTAAAATCTTATACTTTAAAACATAATTTTACTCAGAGTGTTCAAAGTAGACAAAGAAATTTAACCGATGAACAATGGCGAGCGCTGATGTGTGTTTTTGGTGGAACTAATCAGACACCTGTGGAAAAAGCATCATTTTCAATATCCAAAGACATCTCTGTAGAAAAAGAAAAAACGCATAAAATAGATGAATCAAAAACCCCTCGTCCTGTCTGTAAAATAATCAAGTTGCCCCGTTATAAGTTTTCTATTAATAGCTTTCCTATTATTGGTAGTAACGTACTCGAAAGCATATTTCAGCCTGACCTAGAAATAATATTTCAGCCTGAGATCGAGTGAAAAGAACTCTTAATTAATGAAGAAGAGGACTTACTGATCATCGATGAAGGTGAAGACAAATTTTTAGAGGCTCCTAAATCGCGTCATCGGACACAAAGTAAGAAAAAGCATTATACCGAAGATTCGATTCGCCTTTACTTGCAAGAAATTGGTAGAATTCGGCTGTTGCGGGCAGATGAAGAAATTGAATTGGCGCGTAAAATCGCTGATTTGCTGGAATTAGAAAGGGTACGGGAAAAACTTTCAGAACAGTTGGAGCGTGACCCTAATGATAGTGAATGGGCAAAAGCTGTACAACTCCCATTACCAGCCTTTCGTTATCGGCTGCATGTTGGTCGCAGGGCGAAAGATAAGATAGTGATATCTAACCTGCGCCTTGTGGTTTTAATTGCTAAGAAATACATGAATCGCGGCTTGTGTTTCCAAGACTTAGTTCAGGAAGGTAGCCTTGGCTCATCGGTGAGAGGTTAAGACAATCTTACTTTTGTCAATTAGAAATCATGCTAAAAATTTGGGGTAAGCGGAGGTATGAAGTTAACTCTTGTACTGAACTGATGGGTCAAGAATGAATGATGCCTATTAAGATGACGCGTAGACGTAGCCCACCGTAGGCATCGCCTGCTCAAAAATTCTATTTCCAACCCCGATTTCCCACAATAATTTAAGTACTATTGCTTATTGACAAATGTTATTTGACCTTAACCTATCACGAATGGCCTTGGCTTGATTCGTGCCGCAGAAAAGTTTGACCACGAAAAAGGTTATAAGTTTTCTACTTATGCTACATGGTGGATTCGTCAGGCAATTACCAGGGCTATAGCTGACCAATCCCGCATGATTCGCCTTCCAGTTCACCTTTACGAAACCATCTCTCGGATTAAGAAAACTACCAAGCTGCTGTCTCAAGAAATGGGTCGCAAACCCACTGAAGAAGAAATCGCCACTCGCATGGAAATGACCATTGAGAAGTTGCGGTTTATTGCTAAATCTGCCCAGTTACCCATTTCACTAGAAACGCCCATTGGGAAAGAAGAAGATTCTCGATTGGGTGATTTTATTGTATCCGATGAGGAAACCCCAGAAGAACAACTTTATAAAAATACGTTGCGGGAAGATTTAGAAAAAGTTCTCGACAGTCTTAGTCCTCGTGAATGTGATGTTATAAAACTGCGCTATGGGTTTGATAATGGACGCATGAAAACCCTTGAGGAAATTGGTAAGACTTTTAACGCCACCCGCGAACGGATTCGTCAAATTGAAGCGAAAGCACTCCGCAAGTTACGCCACCCTAACCGTAATAGTATTCTTAAAGAGTATATTCGTGGCTGCCAACCACATGAGTTGCAACAGAATAAATATGAGCAGCAATCTCAAGAGAACCAAAATTATACAAGAAAGAGAAAGACAAATAATGCTACTAATTACGTTCAAAAAGGGCTGATATGTCATCGGCATCAGGATTTTTTGGGAGCAATTGAGAACTTTACCCAAGCACTGAAGCTTAACCCCAATAATGCCCAGTTATACTACCAAAGAGGGCTAGCCAAGACTAAGGGAGAATTTCAGAAAGGGGCGATTGAAGATTTTACTCAAGCTATTAACCTAAACCCTCAATATATAGATGCTTACTACCAGAGGGGTCATGTTCACTACAGTTTGGGAGATAATCTAAAAGCAATTGAGGATTACAGCGAAATAATATTCCTTAATCCCAATGAAGCCTTAGCTTACTTCTACCGTGGTTTTGTCCGTAGCAATTTGGAAGAGATGCAGGAAGCCATTGGTAATTACAGCCAAGCATTGAAAATTAAGCCTGACCTTGCTGAAGCTTATTTTCACCGAGGGGTTGCCTTTTATCGCTTAAAAGACTTACATAGAGCAATTGAGGATTACAATTATACTTTACGGATCTATCCCGACTTTGCTGAAGCTTACAGTCAGCGAGGGCTTGCACACTATTGCCTGGGAAATTACCAAAGAGCGCTTGAAGATTATTCCCAAGCCGTGCAAATTAATTGTAAAGATACTTTAACATACTACTACCGTGGACTTGTGCATGAGAACTTAGGTGACTATATAAAAGCACTTAAGGACTATAACCAAGTTTTAGAAATAAATCCCGCCTTTACCGAAGCTTACTATAATCGGGGTATTGTTCATTACAATCTGGGAAACTATCAACAAGCACTTGAAGATTTAAATCAATTACTGCGTATTAATCCTAATAATTCTCAAGCTTATAACAAACGAAGTAGCATTCGTGCTGCCCTGAAAGATTACCAAGGTGCAATGGAGGACTTAAAAAACGCTTCAGTATTCCACTATATGTAATAGCAAACGCAAAATAACTTTATCAGATGTAATCAAGCCACATAAAAATATCGGTGTTAAAATGTGGTTTTAACTACGCCATTCCATTGAATTAGTAAGATAAACTTGCCCTATGTATGTCATCAAACTACTTCCCTTCATCTAGTAACCAAAAAGGCATAAGCAATGAGTAAAGAACCAGTCAAAGTAATATTATGGGAAGAAAACCAAAAAGATTTTCTAAAAAAGTTCTATGATCTTCAATTTACTCCTAGAGTAGGAGAGGAAGTTTACCTCAAAAAGGAGAGATGGAAAGTAACCAGAGTTGAGCATGATTTAGAAATTAGTGAGATTAATGTCTACATGGAATTAATCAAAAAATCTAAGCAGGAGAAATCATCTAATTCATAAATATAACTAAATACACTCAACTATAGCAATCCTATTTGATTTGTGAGAATTGCAACCCGCAGATCCCTAACTTCGTAAAAGTTGTCGGGGATCTTGTTTCTAGGCGTTTGATTCAGGATTTAAATCTTTATCCAAGCTGCAACCTCGCAACAAGAGTTGCGGCGAAGTGCTGGCGATCGCGCTGTAACGATAGACTATAAAAGTAAAGAAATGTAAAGAAATTAAGTTTTGCAACCGTGGAAAATATCACATTGGGGCAAAATGGCCCAACTGTTACACCTTTGTGCATAGGCACTTGGGCTTGGGGTGATAAACTCTTTTGGAATTATGGCAATGCCTACGGACCAGAACAGTTACAAGAAGCCTTTACAGCAGCCTTAGAGGCTGGTGTTACCTTCTTTGATACTGCCGAAGTCTACGGAATGGGAAAGAGCGAGAAATTTTTGGGACAATTTTTGCAACAGACACAACAATCTGTACGAATCGCCACAAAATTTGGCCCCCTACCGTGGCGATTTACAGCCCAATCCGTCTCTGATGCTTTAACTCAAAGCCTCAAACGCTTACAATTAGAGCAAATTGCCCTGTACCAAGTGCATTGGCCTTTTGCCTTCTTTTTAAGCCAAGAAACTTTGATGAATGCCCTAGCGGATGAAGTGAAGCGGGGTAGAATTGCCGCAGTCGGTGTGAGTAATTACTCAGCAGAGCAAATGCGAGACGCGCATCAAATATTGGCAGCCCGTGGAGTGCCTTTGGCTGTAAACCAAGTACGCTATTCTTTACTCAGTCGCCAAATTGAAAGCAAAGGTATTATGGCAACTGCGCGTGATTTGAGTGTGACTATCTTGGCTTATAGTCCTCTAGCACAAGGATTACTCACAGGCAAGTACACTATTGATAGTGCTGAAACCCCCACTGGTGCCAGGAAAATAGACCCGCGATTTAAGAAAGAAGGTCTGCAAAAAATTGCCCCAGTCATATCTTTGCTACGCAACTTCGGGGAAAAATACGATCGCACCCCTGCCCAAGTTGCTCTCAACTGGTTAATTGCTCAGGGGAACGTTATTCCTATTGCTGGGGTGAAGACAGCTGAACAGGTGCGGCAGAATGCTGGTGCTTTGGGCTGGAGATTGAGCGACGATGAAATTGGAGAATTAGAACTAGTTAGTCGTCCTTGGCTGTAATATTTTTGAACTACTCAAACACAGGAGGCCAAATTTCTGACACTATTAGCTCCCAACCTGGTAATAAGTCTGGTAGTGTCAGTTTGTCGTTGTCCTGCAAAACTATTGGTTCTTGGTTGAGTCGATAAAGGGTAAGCGTCAATTTGTCAGGATTAATCAGGATACCAACCGTAGATCCGAGTTGTAAGAATAGCTGAATCTTTTTTACCGATGGTTTGATCCGGTCTAACTTAGATTTTATCTCTACCATCAAGTCAGGCACCAATTCCACAAAGTCGCGCTTACTTGTTTTTAATCTATCAGCCAGAACAAAAGATACATCGGGAGCGCGGAGATTTCGTTTTTCGTTATCAGCTTCTTTTCCGTTTTCAGTTTCTAATGTAGCAAAATAAAACCAGCGCTAGAACCAATCACCCGTCCTAAACGCTGTGGGCGCACCGAGTTGCCGAGTAATCTAGCTAACTCAGCACCTATTTCCTCTGACTCATAATCTGATGGGCCCATAAGAACTATATTTCCGTCTACTAGCTCCATCTGCCATTCTGGATGTTCTGCTTGTAGTTGCTCTAAGTCTGGAATAGTGAACATAAGACCACGAGAATGTATCTTTAATTTATCTTTCTACAAACGGGTAGAAAAAGTTACCTAAAAAGCCAAAAAGTCAAGAGCCAAAGTCAAAATCTTGACTTTTAACTCTCAACTTTCCCATTTTAGGTTTGGATTTCGGATTGAAGAAAAAATCTAAAATCTAAAATCCAAAATTGATTAACTTCTAACTGTTGACTAAGAAGCTGATTCTCTAGCTGTAGGTGAACCTAGCTTTTTATTCGTAGGGGATGCAGAAGACTCACGACCACTTGTCCGCAGTTTGGGCTTGGGGGAAGCCTGTCTTTCTTCTTCTCCAGTGCTGCTGTCTGATTTCCATGCAGAACGGGGGCGATCGCTGGAAGATTCACGACGCTTGCCCAGTCTGGGTTTGGGAGCGGAAGATTCCTCTTGGGGAATTTCCACGTCTGAACTCAACCAAGCGGGACGAGTTTGATCGTAAGCGATTTGCAGCGCCGCAGCGGCGATCGCTTGAGGATCATATTCTTCAATCAGTTCGCTGACAATCGGTAAGAATGAAGCTAAACGCTCACCTGTCAAAGCTTCCCGCACCTGTTCTTGCAATTTCAGAATGTGTCGCGCTTCAATCTGTGCCCGTGTGGGAATCGTCAGCACTTGCCAATTTTGGCGGTTATGACGTTCAAATGTTTGCTGTTTGCGCCGCTCAAATGGCTGAACTAAAGAAATTGCTGTTCCTTCTTTACCAGCACGACCTGTACGACCAATGCGATGGACGTAGGTTTCTACGCTATCGGGTAAGTCATAGTTGATCACATGGGAGAGTTGATCAACATCTAACCCTCGCGCCGCAATATCAGTTGCTACCACCCAGCGGACTTGACGGTTACGGAAACGGCTCAATAACCGTTCCCGTGCTTGTTGTGACAAGTCACCGTGGTATTCATCTACACTGTGACCAGCGCCTTGTAACTGACTGGTGAGTTCTGCGGCTGTGCGTCTGGTGCGAACAAAGATTAAAGCTGTTTCTGGATCTTCCATTTCCAGAATTGGCTGTAAAGCTTTGGCTTTAGTCCAGTGGCGGGGAATCAGATAAGCTACCTGATTAATCTTGTTGGGAGCGGCTTTTGGCTGCTCAACGGTGACAGTTGCAGGTGATCGCAAGAACTTGTTCACCAACATCCGAATCGATGGTGGCATTGTTGCCGAGAATAAAGCTGTTTGGCGATCTACGGGCGCTTGCGAGAGGATTTTCACCACATCGTCGATAAAGCCCATGCTCAACATTTCATCAGCTTCATCCAACACAAACCACTTCACTTGATCGAGCTTTAAACAGCCGCGATCCAGCAAATCAATCACCCGTCCTGGAGTGCCCACTACCATGTGAACGCCACGTCTGAGTTGTAACATTTGGCGGTCAATTGATTGACCACCGTAGATTGCTAACACCCGCAATCCTTCATCGCCGATGAACTGAGTGATTGCATCGTGAACTTGCATTGCTAATTCACGAGTTGGCGTTAAAACTATGGCTTGTACGGCTTTTTGATTAATATCCAGCCGCTCTAAAATTGGCAGTGAAAATGCTGCTGTTTTGCCTGTTCCAGTTTGAGATTGACCTACCACATCACGACCAGCTAGCAATTGGGGAATTGCTTGCACTTGAATGTTAGTTGGTTCGGTAAAACCGATTTTTTCTAGTTGTTCGACACGTTCTTGGGAAATGCCTAATTCTTGAAATGAAAGAGTCATTAATTCTCCTAAATTTTCTCTAAGGATTTTTGGATTAGTCATTTAGTCATTAGTTATTAGTCAGCCAGCGGAATCTTAGGGGAAACCTCCCATGAGGAAATACCTCACCAGAAGGGCGAACCCGTAAGGGTAATTTAACAAAAAACAAATGACAATTTAGTTATTGACTACTTGACCATAGAGGTCGTATGTATCAGCGTGGTGAATCGCTATTGGCACAATGGTTCCTAACTTTGCCTGGCCTTTGACATACACCAGACCATCAACCTCTGGGGAAAATCTACCTGAACGACCAATTAACTCACCACTTTCAGGATTTTCTTGCTCAATCAGGACATCAACGATTTTGCCTACTTCCTGTTGATTTTTCTTTTGAGAAATCGGTTGCTGGAGTTCCATAAGTTGGTATCGGCGCTCGTCCATCACCAATTGGGGCAACTGATTTGGTAACTTGTAAGCTGGGGTTCCTTCCTCAGAGGAAAAGGTGAAGACACCAACATGGTCGAATTCATGCCGCTGAACGAACTCTAATAGATGCTCAAAATTCTCGCTTGTTTCTCCTGGGAAACCAACAATAAATGTTGTCCGCAGTACGGCTGTTGGTAGCGCCGTTTTGATGCGATCTATAATCCCATCATTTACCCGTCCTTGCCAAGGACGGTTCATGGCGCGGAGAATATCTGGATGAGAATGCTGTAAGGGCAAATCCAGGTAAGGCAAGACGTTGGGTGTTTCTTGGATCGCTGCTATCACATCTGGGGTCAATCCCGTGGGATAAGCGTAATGCATTCTGATCCACGGTATATCTACTTTCCCCAAAGCGCGAAGTAATTCGGCTAACTTTGGCTTACCGTAAATATCCAAACCGTAATTAGTGGTGATTTGGGAAATTAGAATAATTTCCTTTACCCCTTGACTAACTAACTGCTCCGCTTCGGCGACTATAGATTCAATAGTACGCGATCGCTGGTTTCCTCGAAGATGAGGAATTATACAAAATGCACAATGATAATCACATCCTTCTGCAACCCGCAGGTAAGCTACGCCCTCGGTTGTCGTGCGATAGCGCGGTGTAGTTTCGTCGGCAATGTAGGTTGGTTCGATACTAACCTGTTTGACCCGCTCGCCAAGTTCAACACGCTCAATTACATTTACAATTTTGTGATAATCGCCTGTGCCCACCACCGCTACTGCTTCGGGCAACTCCTCCAAAAGTTGCTCTTGGAAGTGTTGCGCCATACAGCCAGTAATTACAATTTTTTTGTTTGCCTCTGCCAGCTCTACCAAAGTTCTGACAGATTCAAGTCTCGCTGCTTCAATAAAACTACAGGTATTAACAATAACGTAATCTGCTAACTCTTCATTTGTATCTACACCGTAGCCTGCTTCTACGAGCATTCCCAGCATGTGTTCTGTATCAATTCGATTTTTCTCGCAGCCCAAGTGAGAAATGGCAATTGTTGGCTTGTCACCCATATTTTGAAAAAATCTTCATTTTTTTCTTGTAGTCAAACATTCCAGTGCTAACTTCGCTTTTTTGCTATCAGCATCCTCATGAAAACAGTGCGGGGGCAAATCCCCACTGTCAGTAACTGTCTGCGGACTCATAATCCTATCAATAAATAAAAATAGAGGTCATGTTATGATATTCCTATCAATCTGTTCCCCAGGGCAAATTGAAGTGTCTTTGGGTACATTTGACACTCGTAATCTTTTTTAACAATTCGCCTATTGGTATTTTACATTACCACAGCGTGTGCGTTGTTAACCTACCCATCGGGAAGCCGCCCAAAGGGCTTGTTGTGAGAAGTCGCTACCCTCAGGGAAATCGACGAAAGCGACTACGCCTATAAAGCAGTAATGCTACCCTGGCGATTGGCAAGTCCTACGACAGTGCGCGGACGAGACGCCTAAACCACGGAAAGCTGCCTCGCGTCTAGTAAGTGGCAAACTCCTCTTGTAGCCAAGTTTTATCTTAACATATCTTATGGGAGGTTTGATGCCAATTTCCATCTGAGGAAGGAGGCAGGAAACCGACTATCAGAAAACACATTTGACTAGTTAATGAGAAGTCAAGAGTCAAGGGTCATATAGTCAATAGTCAAAAAATTGTGGACTCTGGACTTTGCGAGGCGGATTAAAGACGTGGACTTATATCAACTATTTAAAACTCGCTCACCGATTATTGGCGTGGTTCACCTACTACCACTGCCGACCTCACCTCGTTGGGGAGGTAGTCTAAAAACGGTGATTGACCGCGCCGAACAAGAAGCCGCAGCCCTGGCAAGCGGAGGGGTTGACGGACTGATCGTGGAGAATTTTTTCGATGCGCCGTTTACCAAAAACCAAGTTGATCCAGTGGTTGTGAGTGCCATGACCATTGTGGTGCAGCGGATACAAAATTTGGTGCCTTTGCCTATAGGCTTAAATGTTTTGCGAAACGACGCCAAAAGTGCAATGGCGATCGCTAGCTGTGTACAAGCGCAATTCATCCGTGTCAACGTTCTCACAGGGGTGATGGCAACCGACCAGGGATTAATTGAGGGAGAAGCCTATCAACTACTCCGCTATCGACGGGAGTTAGGCTCTGATGTTAAAATCCTGGCCGATGTGTTGGTGAAGCACGCCCGTCCTTTGAGTTCTCCAAATCTCACAGTCGCCGTGAAAGACACCATTGAAAGGGGTTTAGCAGACGGGGTGATTTTGTCAGGCTGGGCTACTGGTAGCCCTCCTAACTTAGAAGATTTGGAACTAGCTTGTGATGCAGCATCTGGCACGCCAGTGTTCATCGGTAGTGGGGCCAATTGGGAAAATATTGATACATTGATGCAGTCAGCAGATGGTGTAATAGTTTCCAGTTCCCTAAAACGTCACGGACGCATAGAACAACCAATAGACCCAATTCGCGTCAGCCAATTTGTGGAAGCCGCACGTCACAATTGGAACTCCAAAAATGAAAGCAAATCAGCAGAACAAGTGAAGTTACATTCTTAGGGAGTGGCGAAAGAGAGTTAGGAGTTAGGAGTTATGAGTTATGAGTTTTAAATTAATTGTTCTTAACTCCTTATTCTTAACTTTTCACTCCTCACTCTTAACTCTTAACTCCTAACTTTTACCAATCCTCAATCCCCAATAGCAGTTTATGATTCGCCGCCGTTCTACTCCTTGGATTCATAGATGGTCGCGGCCATTGATTGCCGCGATCGCTGGATGTGGTGCCCTGACAACAGGTTATCTCACCATAGAAAAGTTAACAGGAAACAGTGCAGCTTGTGTAGCACAGGCTGGTGTCAAAGGCTGTAATGATGTGCTTTCCAGTGCTTGGGCAACAGTTTTTGGTCAGCCATTAGCCTTATTTGGGTTTTTAGCATACACCAGTATGGTAGTACTGGCTTTGGCTCCCTTGGCAGTTAACCGAGAGCAAAATAAACAGCCGCGCTCGAACTTAGAAAACTTGACCTGGTTGCTGCTGCTGGCTGGAGCGATCGCTATGTCTGTCTTTAGTGGCTACTTAATGTACCTGCTGGCATTTCAAATTAAAGCCACTTGTCCTTACTGTATCGGTTCAGCTTTGTTTTCTCTTAGTCTTTTGGTACTGACAATTATCGGTCGGACTTGGGAGGATGTTGGGCAAATCTTCTTTACCGCCATTATTGTGGGGATGGTAACGCTGATTGGGACTTTAGGCGTCTATGCTGGCGTGAATCCAGTAGCTGATAACCCAGCTGAATCAACTTCTGGACAACCCGTAAAAATTTCCTTTGATCCCAACAAGAAGGAACCTAAACCTGGAGTTGGTTGGGAAATTACCACTACTTCTGGTGAGGCAGAAATTCAGCTGGGGCGTCACTTGACAAACATCGGTGCTAAAGAATATGTTGCTTGGTGGTGTCCCCATTGCCACGAACAAAAGCTCATCTTTGGCCAAGAAGCTTACAAGGAAATTGCTAAGGTTGAGTGTGCTTCTGCCAATAATCCAAATGTGATAGCGGACGAGTGTAAAGCTGCAAAAATTGAAGGCTTCCCCACTTGGATCATCAATGGTACAAGGTATAGCGCAGTCCAAAACTTAGAGGAACTGGCGAAAGTTTCTGGTTACACAGGCCCCCGTAACTTCAAGTATTTCAAGTAATTGCCTTGAGGAAGCCTGCACCGACCTAGCGGTACCGTGTAGTTCTCACCCCATAGTCAACTGGATGAATACAGCAAAGTTTGTTTCCAGTTGGCTTTTTTATTTTTGGTAATAGACAAGAGGTGTTG
Source organism: Nostoc sp. (assembly GCF_036919595.1). Taxonomy (GTDB): domain Bacteria; phylum Cyanobacteriota; class Cyanobacteriia; order Cyanobacteriales; family Nostocaceae; genus Nostoc. The sequence goes on from NZ_JBALCO010000153.1 coordinate 43,107, forward strand.
TCCAATACGCTTTTTCCCAATTTTCCAGCGGCTTTTATCCGTAAACACCTTAGCTCGACTTTATCCAAAATGAGCACCTAAGTTTTCTTTCTCCAGCAAAAACCCTAGCTTTTTAGCACAAACTTTTTCCATGTCATTAGTTATCGTTGAACTTCATAAAGTAAAACTACTGTCCCAGAAAGGTTTCACTTTCAGCGTTGGTGTTTCCAAAAAATGGATAAAGTCGACCTTAGAGGATGTTTTAAAAGTATTGTTATTAATATTAGCGCCTCTATCCGTCAATTAGTTTTTGACAGACTACTAGGTAATGGGAATGAATCAGCAGCTAGGCAAGCATTGTGTGAAGTTAATCTTTGGACTGAAACAATCGCTTCGTCGAGGACAGAGGGAGTTAATTACTGCCGCCACCGTTGCAGTCTGCGTCCTACTTTTGCACTCCATCGGATTATTGCAATCTTTGGAGTTAGCAGCTTTAGATCAATTTTTTCGCTTACGTCCATATGAATCGCCAGAAGATCGTATTACTATCGTAGTAATTGATGAAGCCGATTTAGACGAAGTAGGTTCGTGGCCGATTCCAGATATAAATATTGCCCAGCTGTTGCAAAAATTAAACGTCCACAAACCCCGTGCTATTGGCTTAGATATCTACCGAAATTTGCAAGTAGAGCCTGGTAATCAAGAACTGTGTAATGTTTATAAGTCAATGCCCAACTTGATTGGTATTGAACTATTAGCAAATGACAAAAACAAAAACGTTACTGTTTTACCTCCACTGGGACTAAATCAGAATCAAGTGGGCTTTAACAATGTGCTGTATGACTCTGATGTTAAAGTCCGTCGCAGCTTGTTGTATTGGCACGTTGATAATCAGGTACACGAAAGTTTTGCGCTGAAGTTGGCTAAATTGTATTTAAAGTCAGAAAATATTACTCCCAGTAAAGCAAAAAGCAACCCTGAGTATTTGCAATTGGGTAAGGCAGTATTTACTCGTTTTCAGGCTAATGATGGTGGTTATGTGGGAGCTGATGCTGGAGGCTACCAAATTTTGACCAATTTTCCCAAACCAAAATATCAAAGCTCATCTGGAGAATTTTATAGTTTTCGCCAGGTATCGATGAGAGATGTATTGGCAGATAAAGTCGAAGATAACTTAATTAAAGATCGGATTATACTCATTGGCTCCACCGCACCCAGTCTCCAAGATTTTGTACTTATTCCCTACTCCAGCAGTCTGATGGGTACGGCAGAGCCTGTACCTGGTATTCAACTGCAAGCTTATTTTATTAGTGAGTTAATCTCCGCTGCTCTGGAAGGACGACCCTTACTCAAAGTCTGGCCTGACTTTGTGGAAAACTTGTGGATTTTTATCTGGTCTTATCTGGGAGCCGTGACGACATGGCGGATAGAACACGCGACTAGGAACCTGCTCAGTATCCTAGTTTCTTATTTTGTATTAACCTTGAGTGCGTACCTTGCTTTCTTGTATGGTTGGTGGATACCGGTTATTCCCTCACTGTTTAGCTTTGGAAGTTCAGCTATTTGGATAACCAGTAATATTGCCCACATGCAGGAAGAGTGGAAACGTTCCAAAGAATTTTTGTATCATGTAATCAACACAATTTCTGATCCAATTTTTGTGAAAAATGAACAACATCAGTGGATTGTTTTAAATGAGGCATATTGTCGATTTATCGGTTATCCGAATAATTTGTTAATTGAAAAGTCAGACTATGACTTTTTCCCAAAACATGAAGCTGATGTGTTTCGACAACAGGATGATCTTGTTTTCCAGACTCAGCAACCCCAGGAGAATGAAGAAGAATTTACAAATGCAGATGGTCAGACTCATAAAATCGCCACTAAGCGATCGCTTCACAAAGACGCAGCTGGCAATTTATTTTTAGTTGGGGTCATCCGAGATATTACTCAGCGCAAGCTCATGGAGGAACATCTCAAGCGTACTGCTGATGAACTATCCCGCTCTAACGATGAATTAAAACTCAAAGAAGACCGTTTGCATTATTTAGCATATCACGACCCCCTCACTGGTCTATCCAATCGCAAATTTTTTGCCGAACAACTTTACGAGTCATTACATGGGGCGCAACACGACAACTTGTTGCTAGGAGTGTTGTTTATTGATTTAGATGGCTTTAAGCAAGTCAATGATACTCTGGGGCACGAGACAGGCGATCGCTTGCTAATGACTATCGCTGGACGACTTAGCAACTCTTTACGCACTAGTGATACAGTTTCTCGTTTGGGTGGCGATGAATTTACTGTAATTTTACGGGCAATTCCTAATGTCCAAATAGCTGCTAAAGTCGCTGAAAAAATTTTAAGCAGTATTATCAAGCCAATTGCTGTAGACGGCGATGCAATCCGAATCTCTGCCAGTATTGGCATTAGTATCTACCCATACAACAGTCAAGACAGTGAAACTTTGATGAAACAAGCAGATGCAGCAATGTATCGTGCCAAGCGCCTGGGTAAAAATCGCTACGAGTTTGCCTAATTAGTCAAGAGTCAAGTCTCCAGACTTTTCTCACTTTAGTCAATATTTTTACTCTAAAATTAGGAATGTGGACTTGAAACACGTTTAAGGCACTGTCTTGAAAAAGCATTGCGTATATGCCTAAAGGTGACTTTTTAGGCAATATGAAGACTTAGTAAGGCTTTTGACTAAACCTAAGAACATAGGTAGGAAAGAAATTAGTCATCAAAGCTAATTAGGAAACTATCTTAATTTTAAAAGTATTTTTACTTTCAATAAATATACTTATATTTACTCGGTTTATTACGGGATTTTATAGTTCAAACATTTTGAAAATTATTGTAATCTGAGAATTTCGTTGTTTTATCTTTACTGGTAATTAAATTTAAACTATACAAATAAATAAGTATTATTTGAGATTTTTATGAACTACGTTTTTTGAAAAACATAGTGTTTATACTGATGAAGATGAAGATACTATTAATAAAATAGTGATTTAGACGAAATTCTCATAGGATTCATCAACATATCTAACTTTAGACTGATGTAAAAACAGCATATTTAAGAATACCAATTAAGTATCAAAACTATTTGATACCAGCAGATTAATCTTTAACTACAAGTAGATATCACCATGACTTCTACACTAACCGTAAGAATTTAATAAAGTTGAAATCTTTTTACGAAAGAGTAAGTAAATATACGAAAGACCATAAAAAAACGTTTTGAAATTAAAAACTAGTAATTTTACTGAAATTTATGAAAACTAACTTCCGAATTACAAAGTTTATCATATTGTGCATAAGTGCTTATATCTTACTACCTAAAATTGCCACTTACACATGTATTTTCAGCAGTGCAAGTGCTAATACTTTGCCCGCTACTAGCAGTAACGCTTTAATCGCTCCCAAGGTCAATTCTCAAAATTTAAAAGACATATATATCCCACCAAATTATGGTGGTCCCGACAGTCAGCATGGTAGCGGTACCCGCTAATAGCAATAACGCTAGCGAGTTATCGAGTATGGGGGGACTAGTAGTAACGATGTCGGAGCATCACCCGTCCCTAGCGCAGCGACCACAGGATCAGGAATTAAAAGCCTGTTATAAAAACTACAATCAAGACAATAGTGGAGATTTCCACCAATGATGTGTTTGTACAAGTGTGTGAACTTGCCAATTTGGGTCTGGTTGAGGATAATCTAAACGGTAGTGTCCGCCTCGGCTTTCAGTTCTAAAAACAGCACTTTTGAGAATTAAATCAGCCACATCTAATAAATTGCGGGTTTCTGCCCAAAGTCCCAATTGCCGTTCAACATCTGGTAAGTCAAAACTAGCTGGTTCTGCGGGACGTAAAGCAAGCAAGAATTGACTTAAATGCAAAGCCGCGAAATCTTGCTGCCAAGATTCAATAGTGGCGATCGCAGTTTCCAACCGTGATTGCTCCCGACAAATACCAGCACTTTCCCATACTAGACGTGGTAACTTTTCCCTGAGTGCTTCTAGCTGTGCTTGCTGGATGTGCCACTCACTAGCATCAGCACTAAATTTCCGTAATGGCAGCACTGGTGTTTCTGACGGCAACTCAATATTTTCCAATTCAATTTGGTCCATCTGGGCCCCAAACACAATACACTCCAGTAGGGAATTACTAGCAAGGCGATTTGCCCCATGCACCCCGGTACTAGCGGTTTCACCCACCGCGTACAAACTCTTAATATTCGTGCGATTCATCAGATCCGCGACAATCCCGCCCATCCAGTAATGGGCAGCAGGGGCCACAGGAATTGGTTCATGGAAGACATCAATGCCCCAATGCTGACAAACTTTGATGATGTTGGGAAAGCGGTGACGAATCTTGTCGGCGGGGATGGGGCGCATATCCAACCACACATGGGCAGTCGCCAGATCAACGGCGGTACGTTGTAAATGGCTGAAAATTGCTCTACTGACTACATCTCTGGGTGCGAGTTCACCCGCCGGGTGATAGTCAAAGGCAAAACGCCGCCCTTCGTTATCGACAAGATGTGCCCCCTCACCGCGTACAGCTTCGCTAATCAGAAAGCGATCTGCACCAGGTTTAGTCAGGGCTGTGGGGTGAAATTGCACAAATTCCAAATCGCGGAGCATGGCCCCAGCCCGAGATGCGATCGCTACCCCATCACCCGTACTCACAGCCGGGTTAGTGGTTTGGGCAAATACTTGACCGCCGCCGCCAGTTGCCAATACCACAGCACCAGCTCTTACCCATGTGATTTCACCTTGATAAAACAGGCTTATTCCCTGACAGCGACCACTTTCGGGTTCGATCCACAAACTCAAAGCCAAAGCTTGTTGAATGACTTGAATATTCTGGCGACGTAATACTTGGGCGGTGAGGGTAGTGGTAACTTCCCTCCCTGTAGTGTCAGCGGCGTGGAGAACGCGGTTGCGAGAATGGGCAGCTTCTAAAGTTAAAGCCAAGGCTTGACCATGACGGTCAAAAGCAACCCCCAAGTTAACTAAGGATTGAATACAGTTAGGGGCAAGTTGGGCGAGAAATTCTACAGCGGTGCGATCGCATAAACCTGCACCTGCCCGGATCGTATCTTCAATGTGCAGCGTGGGAGAATCTTCCGGGGAAACGGCTGCGGCAATACCACCTTGCGCCCAATCACTGGCGGACAAAGCAACAGTTTCTTTGGTAATTAAACCGACTCGCAAGGACTCTGGTAGACACAGCGCTGTGTATAGTCCAGCCGCACCAGCACCGACTACTAAGACATCAAATTGGCTAGGAGTATCTATCTGAGGCAAGGTAATGGGGGAGGGGGAGAGGGGGGAGCAGGGGGAGCAGGGGGAGTAGGGGAGGACAAGGGAGAAAATTTTACCTTGTCCTCTTTATCCCCGTCATCTCTAATAGAATAATCCCACTCCCTATAATCAGGAGTGGGCTGCTATTTGCTACATTGACTGCAAGGTGCAGTTATCTGTAGATGCCGTTGTTAAAGCGATCGTCTCCCTCGTTAAAGGCAGGCTCTAGGTCTGTCACGGTGAATTTACCGAAGTTGGCTTGCAGGGTTTCTTTTTGGCGATCGCTCAATCCTGGAAGATCCAATACATCCTCTACTTTTTGGTAGGGAGCATTTGTGATGATCTTCTTAGCCAGGGTGGGATAAAGTCCTGGATACTGTTGAAAAGCTCGGACGTTGGTATTATTCAAATCAATTTTTTTACCAAATTCCGTTCCTAGCTTCGCGTCTGCCCGATTCTGCCGCTCAATTGCCAGAACTGGGACTTGAGGAAAAGCAAAACTGTTGAAACTAGCAGCTTGGGCTATTTGAGTTGTTCCCAACCATCCCCAGCAACTAAGTAACAAACTAAACACTGTTAATAAACGCACCAATCCTTTCACGATTTTCTACCTCTTTCCATCAAACAGAAATAAAAGTTTTAAGTTAACAGGCGTCAGCGGTCATTAGTCATTAGTCAGAGCGCTAAAGACAATTGGACTTTGGACAAAATCTGATAGCTTAATTAACACAGCAGTCATCAGAAACTAATATACAGCGGATTAATATCCACAATATTTACTGTTACTGGGTTTGACTGTAGTTTTGGCAAAAATTTTCATCGTGGTCAGAGTGCCTGCATAGCTGTAATAGCCTTATATCAATGATCTCGGTAGAATCCCCAGCAAAACGAAATCTTTTCAGAGTGGCTGATTCTACCTTCCAAGCAGACACAAAACTGTCCGATGTCTAATACCGACAACCCTAGCAATAACACTTGAGGCTGATAAACTGTTATGTAATATTTCTTAACTAATTAATTATCTACAGCATCATTCTTGATGTGCCGTATAGTGGGTTGGAAAAAGTTTTGGTTTTGATATTAACCAATTTTTGAATATTTAGGCTGCGATCGCAGCTAACAAAAATAGGCTGTCTACCAAAATTGTGCTTAAAACTGCGCCACTAAAGGCATACCAGTGTCTTTGATTTCTACCTAAAGGTAAAATCCCGACTGTTAACAGCACTAAGGCGAGAATTATCGCCCAAGTTTGTCCCCAAGGTGCTTGTACTTGCATTAGGGCATTTTGTAAAATTTGTGGTGCGCCATCTGCATCTACTCTCATGATTTGCCGCCAATAGGGCATCAAGTCTGCTAGATAAAAATATACATCTGTTAAAACTGTACCGAGTAAAGAACCTAAATAAAACCAGCTACCTACCTTACCCCAATTCTTCGCCAGACACCAGCAAGCAAGCGGTAAGCCTATAGATTCTACTGGCAGATGCCAAAAAGGTTCCCAACGTAACCAGCCCCAGTAAATCGCTCCTGCTAACCAACTCCAGCTAAATCCTAAGAGCAAATCTCCCCAGACATAAGTTGCAGTCCGTGACATTAAGGTAAAACTTAGCCACACCCAAAACGCTGTCAGCGCTAAACTTAAACTTGGTAGCGATCGCACTATAGGCGCTTCTACAAATACTGGTACTGTTACCAAAAACACCGCCGCCGCAAACACTAACCAGGTTTGTCGGGCAGAAATAGATAAGGAAAGAGAGGGAGAGGAGAGTGTAGATTCCAATTGCCTGATCCCCTTCTGCCCAAGATCAGCCAAATCCAACTCGGTATCAATAGAAGGGGTAGAAACAGTGTAGGAGGACAGTGTATTATTTATCAAAGTTTTTAATATTTGTTACTAAACTTTATCTTACTTAAGATATCACATCTAAAAATCCCCCCTATGGGGATTTTGATTGGATCTAATTTTATCAAGGTTGGATGTCACCCGGAAAAACTGAGTACAACAACGTAAAGTTGGATAATTCGTAAAAGTACGCATCCATTTTAGGAGTCTAGTTAATGGTGACAACCTTAGAAGCGGGCGGGATGAATTTACTCTTCTGGCAACTGTTACAGGTGGGAGGATCGGCAACTGAAGTTAACTTGATACAGCAACTGCTTGAGGCATTTATTCTGGGGATTGTACAAGGCATCACGGAATTTCTGCCCATTAGCAGTACTGCTCATCTACAAGTGTTCACCAATGCGTTCCACTGGGAAGAATTGGGGTCAAAAGCTTTTCTAGCGACGATTCAATTTGGCAGTGTGATTGCTGTCTTAATCTATTTTCGATTAATTATTGCTCAAGTTTTAACTGGAGGCTGGGCGGCTTTTCAAGAAAAAGACTGGCAGCGAGAAGAATGGAGATTATTGGTAGGAATAGCAATAGGAACCTTGCCTGCTCTAGTCGGGGGATTTCTGCTGAAGAAGGCACTAAATAATGAAAATTCCGGGATTAACAGCATGACCACCATAGCTGTGGCTTCTATTGTGATGGCACTCTTATTAGGTGCATCTGAAAAATTAGGCAGTCGCAAGCGAGATTTTAAAGACATAACCATTCTAGATGGACTGCTGATCGGATTAGGTCAGATGCTGGCTTTAGTACCGGGTGCGTCTCGTTCTGGCTCAACTTTAACAACCGCCTTATTTCTGGGGCTGGAGAGGCAGACAGCAGCAAGATTTTCTTTTCTCTTAGGAATTCCCACCTTGACTATTGCCACCTTATATGAATTTTTTAAAGAAGCACTGGGCAAAATTGACTTGCTAGTGGTAGCAGTAGGGACATTATCAGCGTTTGCATTTTCTTATTTCTCGATCGCCTGGTTGTTGCGATATCTTCAAACTAAGAACACATGGATATTTGTCTGGTATCGTTTGGCATTTGGAGCGGTAATCCTCAGTGCGATCGCGGCTAAATTGTTGAAAAATAGTTAATACTCATTGGTCATTTGTCATTTGTGATTTCTCCAAACCAGACGATGAATGCCCAATGATGCCACTTGCTCAATGCCCTATGACTACAATTCATCCTGCCCGAATTACCAAAGTTCTTCCAGACTCAATAGCCGCAGAGATTGGCTTTGAGGCTGGGGATGTGATCGTTGCAATCAATGGTACACGTCCCCGCGATTTAATTGATTATCAGTTTTTGTGTGCTGATGAAGTTTTGGAATTAGAAGTTTTAGATGCTACAGGTAAAACTCATAGCCTGGAAATCGAAAAAGATTACGACCAAGACCTGGGGCTAGAATTTGAAACTGCCCTATTTGATGGCTTAATTCAGTGCAATAATCGCTGTCCATTTTGCTTTATCGACCAACAGCCACCAGGTAAGCGCACCAGCTTGTACTTGAAAGACGATGATTACCGTCTGAGCTTCTTGTACGGCTCTTATCTTACCTTAACTAATTTGCCAGAAAGAGAATGGCAGCGAATTGAGCAAATGCGCTTGTCTCCGTTGTATGTTTCTGTTCACGCGACGGAGGCTGATGTGAGAATTCGACTGCTAAAAAATCCGCGTGCGGGACAAATTTTGCAACAACTCAAGTGGTTTCAAAAAAGACGACTACAAATTCATGCTCAAGTAGTTGTTTGTCCTGGTATAAATGATGGCAAACATCTGGAACAAACTCTCAAAGATTTAACGTCCTTTCATACTGGTGAAGTGCCTGCGGTGGCATCGGTGGCAGTTGTGCCAGTTGGGTTGACACGGTTTCGTCCTTCAGAAGACGAACTCACACCCGTAACTAAGGAAAAAGCAAAAGAAGTGATTTCCCAAGTGCAAAGACTCTCGCGGCAATTTCGTCAACAATTCGCCTCCAACGTTGTTTGGTTAGCCGATGAGTGGTTTTTGATTGCAGGTGAGGAATTACCCAGCGAATCTGAATATGAAGAATATCCCCAAATTGATAATGGAGTTGGTTCGATTCAATTATTTCTCAAACAATTTGCCACCGTTGCAGCAGAATTACTCCCGCGAAAAGTATATCCTCAAAGAAAATTCACTTGGGTAGTGGGCAACGCCGTAGAAAAAGCATTTCAACCCATTTTGAAACGCTTAAATTTTGTTGAAGGTTTAGAAGTCAATATGCGTGCTTTATGTAGTGATTATTGGGGACAAACTATCAGTGTAACAGGATTACTAACTGGTCATGATTTGCTTTTAAATTTAGAAGGACAAGATTTAGGTAATGGGATTTTACTACCGAATGTCATGTTAAAAAATGGTGAATTAGTGTTTTTAGATGATATGACTATTGAGGAATTAGCTGGACAACTAAATACCAAAGTTTTTCCAGTAGCAGGAGTTGAAGATTTAATCAAAACATGTATTTTCAATTCTGTTCAGCTTTAATTATAAAAGTTCAGTTGTTTTTCGGAGGTAATTTCTTGTTATGTTAGATGATAAATAAGAAGTAATGCATAATAACTAATCCATTCAGGAGTCAGTAGTGAAGAATCGGGAAAAGTATCATGAAAAGGCTAATTTACAAATAAAAAAAGCCGGATTCTTCATTTTAAGTTTTAATATTTTAATCTTGAATAGTTTTAGTATTTTGCCAGTAACGGCAGCGACTGAAGAACCTATATTGAGCGTAGTCCATAGCCAAGAAAATGCAAATCAATGGACAGGGATAACTGACCGCTTACAGGCAATAGGGGTGAAATATTGTGTAATTCCCCTAACTGATGTCAAGAGTGTGGCAGATTGGGGCGATCGCCGGGTATTATTTTTGCCAAATGTTGAGACATTAACACCAACCCAAGCGATCGCTCTCGAAGAATGGATGAGTAAAGGAGGGCGCTTGATTGCTAGTGGCCCCGTAGGTAGTCTATCAGCGCCAGGAGTGCGGCAGTTATTGCGATCGCTTTTGGGAGGTTATTGGGGATTCAGCCTCAGTGACACAGAACAGATCAAACCCACAAAAACCAATATCCCTGAATGGGCAAATCAAACTCAACTCTTTGGCAAAGTCCGCGGCGGCGTTGTGATTCCTAATGATATGGGCACTGAATCTGCTGCTGTTTGGAATTCCAAAGATAATCCTGCTGCTGTAGTGACAACTGAGCGTTCCACCCTTTTGGGCTGGCGCTGGGGAACAGATGCAGCCTCAGCAGCTGACTTAGATAATGCCTGGTTAAAAGCTGCTCTCAATCACTATTTGACAGCGCTACCACCATCGAATCGCATGAAAAAAATAGCAGGAGGTTCCCAAAACTGTTCTACAACGGTGGCGGCTGCGCCAAGGGAGCAAGGGGGCAGAGGGGCAGGGGCGCAGGGGGGCAGTTCATCTCCCACTCCTCCTAAAACTGCCACTGCTCCCATCCCTAGAGCGCTGACTACAGTCAAACCTTCAAATTCTGAGGCTATTGACCAGTTGGAACAAGCGGTGCGTCTAGATGTTGCACCTAACTCCAATGAGCCGATTGACAACAATGAAGCGATCGCTCTCCAGCAAGAGCTAGAAAATCTAATTGGTCGGGTGGAAAGCGCTAATTTAGCGGTGTCAGCTGATGCAGCTAATGAAGGTGTTGCGATATCTGACGACAAGCAGTCCTCTAGGCATCTGGATACCTATACCCCCCAACCTCTCAAGCAGCAGCCAACACAATTGGCCTCAACTAAATTGGGGGGACTAGGTATAAGTAAAGACCAAGCCTTAGTACAGGTAAGAGTAATTGCCAAAAACTTACCCCAATTGATTGCCCAAAAAAACTATGCTCTAGCTCGTCAGCAGTGGCTGGTAGCGAAGACGATTTTGTGGCAGCAGTTTCCCGTTGATCAAAGGCTGGCTCAACCAGAAATCAGAGCAGTTTGGTTAGATCGGGGGACAATTGTCCGTGCTGGTAACAAGGCGGGACTAGCCCAGATTTTTGATCGCCTAGCCCAAGCTGGGATTAATACCGTTTTCTTTGAAACTGTTAATGCTGGCTATACCATTTATCCGAGCCAAGTGGCAAAAGAGCAAAACCCATTAATTCGTGGATGGGACCCATTAGCAGATGCGGTGAAATTAGCCCATGAGCGAGACATGGAATTACACGCTTGGGTTTGGACTTTTGCTGCTGGTAACCAACGGCACAATCAGATTATCAACGTTAATCTTGATTATCCAGGGCCAGTACTGGCGGCTCATCCTGATTGGGCAAACTACGATAATCTTGGCAACATGATTCCCCTTGGTCAGACTAAGCCATTCTTTGACCCAGCCAACCCCGAAGTGCGGCAGTACTTACTCAAGCTGTACGAGGAAATCGTTACTCGCTATGACGTGGATGGTCTGCAGCTAGACTACATTCGCTACCCCTTTCAAGACCCATCAGCAGGTCGAACCTACGGCTATGGCAAAGCTGCAAGAGCGCAGTTTCAGCAACTTACTGGTGTAGATCCGATAAATATTTCCCCCAGCCAACCAGACTTGTGGCAAAAGTGGACGACATTTCGCACCGAGCAAGTTGATAGCTTTGTTGCCCAAGTTTCACAGCAGTTGCGACAAAAACGACCGAATTTGATTTTGTCGGTTGCAGTATTTCCGCTGCCAGAACTAGAGCGGATTCAGAAAATTCAACAAAACTGGGAAATTTGGGCAAGGCGGGGAGATGTAGATTTAATCGTTCCGATGACTTATGCTCTGGATACTTCGCGCTTCCAACGACTAGCCCAACCCTGGATCGCCTCTAAACAATTGGGAGCTACATTGTTAGTGCCGGGAATTCGCTTACTTTCTTTGTCAACAATTGGAGCATTCGATCAACTCCAGTTGGTAAGGGACTTGCCAGTTAGTGGTTACGCACTTTTTGCCGCAGAGAATTTTAACAACGAGCTACAAAAACTCTTTATTAGCACCCAAGGTAAGGTTCAATCCACAACAAGTGAACCGATTCCTCACCGCCAGCCTTTTCAAACTGCCGCCATCCGTTACACCGCGCTGCAACGGGAATGGAAATTTGTTTTCCAAAATCACCAACTACAAAAGACTACTCAGACAATATCAGATTTTAACAATCAAGCAGAAGTTTTACGCAGTGCTTTAAATCAGCTTGCCGTTTCCCCTTCTGCTAGTAAGTTAGTAGTGGCGAGAGCCTCTCTAACTCGGTTCCAGTCTCAATTTCGGGTATTGATGAGCCAAGAGCTTAAGTCAAACTCCTATCAAGTCAAAGTTTGGGAAAATCGGCTTGTAACTATAGAAAGGCTATTGCGCTATGGGGAACGGCGGGTGCAGTTGCGTCCTTAGTGAAGAGGCAAGTTTAGGACTTACGCACCCTTTACGATTCTTCGCGCTCTTCTCTAACGAGACGCTACGCGTTGGCAAAAGCCTCTCGCAGAGATGGCGGTAGCCTGCGGCAAGCCACTACGTGCCTACAATAAATTAGGCTTTTTGGCGATTTTTGCGTAAGTTGATTAACTAAGAAAAATCGGACTTTAGAATGGCGACAATTATTAAGTATCAAGTCTAGAGTAGGAAAATTGTATATAGTATCTGCAATCATGAAACTCTCTGGGCGTTTCTTGCTGCCAGTTTTTTTACTGACCTTTGCAGTAGCCTGTAACCAAACTCGCGCCTCCTTAGATAATCGCACGTCGCAAGCATCTGTACCTTCTGCCCAACTGACACAGAATCCTACACAGCCCAAAAATCTTGTCCGAACTGAAGCACTTTCACCCACACCCATCCGGATCAATCTGAAGAATCTACCAGCACCCTTCGCAACAGAAAGTGCCTCGAAGCGACCTGAGGTTGTGCCCATTCCGCAAAATCCGGTGCTGCGCGTGCCACCAGGCTTTACAGTTAACGTCTTTGCCGAAGGTCTAGATGCCCCACGCTGGCTAGCTTTAACCCCCAGTGGTGATGTCTTAGTGACTGAAACCGAGCAGAATCGGATTCGTCTGTTGCGTGACAGCAATGGTGACGGCGTAGCCGATGTTCGAGAAACCTTTGCTAGTAGGGACAACGGACTCAATAGACCCTTTGGGATGGCTTTTGCAGGTAATTCCTTTTTTCTAGGGAACACAGACGCTGTGGTGCGTTTTCCCTATACTCAAGGTCAGAACAAGATTACAGGTAAGGGAAAAAAAATCGCCAACTTGCCTGCTAAAGGTTATAACAACCATTGGACGCGCAATGTCGTTGTCTCGCCTGATGGCAAGAAATTATATGTTTCAGTTGGTTCAGGAACCAATGTGGATGAAGAACCCCTACCACGGGCTTCGATACAGGTGATGAATTTAGATGGTTCCCAGCAGCAGACTTTCGCTTCCGGCTTGCGTAATCCTGTGGGGTTGGACTTTCACCCGATCACTAAGCAACTTTACGCCACTGTTAACGAACGGGATGGAATCGGTGATGACTTGGTTCCAGACTATCTGACACGCCTTCAAAAGGGGAAATTTTACGGCTGGCCCTATGCCTATCTGACGCCAAACAACCTTGATCCTCGTCAAAAAACAGATGGTAAAAGTAAACGCCCCGATTTAGCAGCCCGTACCCAAACGCCAGATGTGCTGTTTCAGGCGCACTCAGCAGCATTGGGTTTGCAGTTTTATGATGGTCAAACGTTTCCAAAAAAATACCGCAACGGTGCTTTTGCTGCTTTTCGTGGTTCTTGGAACCGCGATCGCGGTACCGGTTATAAAATTGTATTTGTTCCCTTCGATGCTAAAGGGCGATCGCAAGGCTACTACGAAGATTTTCTCACAGGATTTTTGCTAAATCCTTCTGTACCAACCACTTGGGGACGACCTGTAGGTTTACTCGTGTTGCCAGATGGCAGTCTACTACTAACAGAAGAAGTTAATAATCGGATTTATAGAATTCAGTATACGGGGAGTTAAACAATTCAAAATTTACGCATTCAAAAATTCAGGAGTAATATCTCTTATCTGGGGGCAACTTAGAGCAGTTGTCATCAATAGAGATGCTGTGACCATTTCCTTCGCAGGTTTATTGCCTTTACGCTAGATTACTTAAAAATACTCATAATCATCTGGTTGAGAAATTAATTATGGCTCAGAATGAAAATAATACTCAGTCAAATATCAGCGAATTCTCTCCCCATTCAGGTACACGATACTGGGGTGAGGTGGAGGTGATTGAGGAGGGAGAAACCTATAGAATTAGTCGTGTTGAAATCAAGCCCAGGCACGGCATTAAACCACAAATCCATTATCACCGTAATGAACATTGGGTTGTAGTCTCCGGTGTAGCCAAGGTGACTTGTGGCGATGCGGAAATATTACTGAATCGAAATGAGTCAACTTATGTCCCTGCTGCAACACTACATAAAGTAGAAAATCCTGGACATATTCCGCTAGTTATTCTGGAAATTCAAAATGGTGAGTATTTGGGTGAAGATGATACTGAGCGTCCTTATGACTTAAATTTGGTCAAGTCTGGAGTTGAAGGTCAGTAATAATTTCAGATTTTAAACTTTCCTGCGGAACGCTACGCGAATGGCTACGCTCAGTCGAACGATTTTGGATTAAAGAATTGAAATTTAATCCAAAATTGTCAATTCCATTATCCAAAATTGAATTGCCCAATGCCCAATCAAAACCACCCTTCTTGTTCCAGGGTTTCAATCAGCTGCAAGCCACGGGGATCACCCACTCCTAACAGTGAGGCTTTTGCGTCTTCCCGGACTCCCAAATCTTGGTCTTCAGCAAAGGCTTGAATTAGGGCATCGATCGCTGTGGCATAAACTACATTAGAAGGGAGTTCGCGGCACAGTTGACCAATTGCCCAAGCACTGTTACTCCGCACTGCTGCCACGCGATCTTGGACTAAGGCTTCAATTAATGGTGGCATTGCGCCTATAACTGCTTCATAACCCACTTCTGCCATCTGTGCTAAGGCGCTAGCAGCCCACAAACGCACTGCGGAGATGTCAGTTCTTAAGGCGTCTGCTAGGGGCCGTAAAGAACGGCGATCGCGACAGTTTCCTAAAGCCCAAACAACGCCTTTACGCACATAGCCATTCCAATCATTGTTTAGTTGAGCAATTAACGGACTCACTGCCTCCGAACTAGGATTGCGTCCAAGGCCGTAGGCTGCACTCACCCGCACTAAGGGGCAGGTATCAGTTAACAGGCAAATCAGATGGGGGATAGCACGCGCATCTTCAATATCAGAAAAAGCACGCGCCGCTAACATTCGTTGCTGGGGCTGGGGATTTGTCAGCAGGGCTAGTATCACTTCTGGATCAGGCTTCGCCACAACTGATTCGGTAGTTAGCGGCTCTATTTTATCTAAGGGGCTTTCTAGTTCCTGCTCAATATCAAGTAGGCTTAGATCGTCTTCGTCATACATAATTTCATTTGAATCCCTTTTTGGGATTAACACATAACGCGATGTGCCAAGAAGTTAAAGCCTTATATATATTAGTTGCGTTATTATCCACTTTCCATTCTCCCTCGTTGAGCTTTATCCAAACGAGAACCCTTATAACTCAGACGCTAAAGGATGTGATTGCTATCCTCTAGTTTATTTTTCTGCACTCAGGAATTTTACCATCCACAGGGATTGGGTTTGATAACCTAACTGATTGTAAAGATTTAATGCGGGTTTGTTGGATTGAAACACTTGCAATCCAATCTGGCGATCGCCTCTTTGAATAGCCCAATTTTCCACATATCGCATTAAGGCTGTACCAATACCTCGCCGCCGATGTTCTGGCACAACGTAGAGGATAAAGATATGAGCATGACGATTACCCTGCACTTGATCTATGGCATTGCCTACCCAAAGGCAGGCTATAGGGTAAGTGGAAGTTAGGGGGGCTGGGGAAGCCGGTGGGGAAGAAGAATCATTGTTCAGTAACTCTTCTCTCCCCCTGCTCCCCCTGATTCCCCCGCTCTCTTCTTCGACCCACCACAAGGGCGTATCACTAGAAAAGTATTGCTTAACTGTTTGTTCTAGGTGAGAAAAATCCTCATTGGGAAAAATATCCTGGTAAGTTTGCTGCATGAATTTAAGCAGCAGCGCCTGATCCAAAGCGGAGCCACGGCGAATAATATATCCCGGTAGTAGTTGCTCAGACACTGCTGATGTTTATTGTACTTAGGGACTGACAAAAAATAAATTATCCAAAATTATTTGTACATATGTAGGGGATCTTGGTCTTGCGCCCCTACGATGGGATGTTTTTTTTACTGGAAGTCCCTTAGCTAGCTGAATTATATGCTGCTGGTGGCAAATTAGCAGGAGTCGGTTGAGAACTTATCCCCACTTCTTCAATTGGTGCAGGTGCTGCCATATCAGAGGGTAAAAAGATCCGGGCGCTGACTGCCACTAGGGCAAAGAAAAATACTAATACTGCAAGCAAGGGGGCGATGTACTGACGAAATATAGCCATATTTAGATTGTAAACAAGCTTGTAACTTTTATGAGAACCTAGCTAAAGATTTGTGAAGTATTCTTGATTTATTTTAGCGATTTTCCGGGCAGAGAAAATAACAGATTATCGGCTATCGCGCTCCAAGTCATCAAGAACTCTTTCGCAGTACCAATTCTCTGGCATCCCAGGATAGGTCTCCTTTGCCTGTTCAATTAACCTTTCGGCAGCGACGGTATCACCGGATAACTTAGCAATTAGCCTGTTTTTGAGATAGCTATCAGATGAACCCTCCTCTACCTGGTTTGGTATCCTTTCATTTATAGTTGATGGCCGGGACTGCTCTCTTCGCAACTGCCAAAATAAAACGTAATAAAGTGTACCAAAAATTAAAATTAGGCTGAGTGTTCCAAAAAAAGTTAGGAGGTTAAATGCTAGAAATCCCAGAACTAACTGCGAGAGAACATAGCCAAGTAATAAACCAGTGAGTAAGAGGATAAATGTGCCGACAGCAATAACTACTTGATTCCCCATATATCTATTCTTCCTCAAATCCTGGTCTGGATAATACTACCACTGGCTTTTGATTCCAAGGGGCAAAGAATGGCAATAATAGTAATCCCGGCAAAGCAGCTATTGCTGTCAGTAGAAAGAATGTAGACCAGCCGGTGGCTTGTGCCCATGTACCTGCTGGAGCCGTGAGAATATCTCTACTAAAAGCCTGTAAGCTGGAAAGTAAGGCGTACTGTGTAGCTGAAAAGCTTTGGTTACAAAGACTCATCAAAAACGCTACAAAAGCAGCAGTTTCTAGACCAGCACAAAATTGTTCTATATTAACGGCAGCTAACATTAGATAGAAGTTTTTACCGACTACTGCCAACGCGAAGAAAGCCAAGTTGCCGACAGCTTGCAGGATGGCGAATATCCAGAGCGAGCGATTAACACCAATTTTGGTCATTATTGCTCCTGCTGCCAAGGTGCCAATAATAGTGGCAAAAATTCCCAATGCACCAGGAAATGCTATGTCGGTTTGACTGAAATGTAAGCCTTTATCTAACAAAAATGGAGTGGATACATTCTTCAGTAAAGAATCCCCCAACTTGTAAATCACAATGAATATCAGGATTAAAAGTGCTTGTAGCCAGCCATGACGCTGGAAAAATTCAATGAAGGGTAATTGGACAGCGGCAGATAAAGTCTGAGGCGGGCGATCGCGTAGGACTGGTTCTGGTGCAAAAATAGAACTTACCACGCCTACAAGCATCAACAGCGACATCAACAAGTAAACAGCTTGCCAAGGCATTCTGTCTGCCAAAAATAGGGTAACGTAACCGGTTACTAAAATGGCAATGCGATAACCCAATAAGTAAATAGATGCTCCCGCACCTCTTTCTTGTACTTCCACTACATCAGTGCGGTAAGCATCAACTAAAATGTCTTGGCTGGCGCTAAAAAAAGCAACGGTCACAGCAGCAATTATTAAAGGTTGTAGCCCTTGGGATGGGTTTTGTAGAGCCATTGCAGCTATACTTAACAGTAATGCTACTTGTATAATTACTAACCAACCTCGCCGTCGTCCCAAAAAAGGCGGTACAAATCTATCTAGTAAAGGCGACCAGAGAAATTTTAAAGAATAGGGGAGCTTTACTAAACTAAAAGCAGCGATCGCTGCCAAGCTGATTCCTTCTTTGGTCAACCATGCTTGTAATGTTTGACTGGTTAAATATAACGGCAACCCTGATGAAAAGCCAAGAAATAACAAAGCTCCCATCTTCGGGCTGCCAAAAATTCGTAGCAGCGATTTATTTACTTCCACAATCTCGAAGATTCCTTTTTATTTAATTGAATTGCAGTTATCTTGCCATAACTACTGTCTAATTTCGTGTAAGCACACAAACCTGCTAAGATTTACTTTATTTAAGATACATATCAGCAATACTCTAACAGTGTGATTATTCCTTAATTTTCCTTAATTGAATAAACCTGATGTGCCCTGATTTCTACTCTGTGTGCGGCGAGGGATTTTTCCCAACCTTCACGCGTACCAATGTTGCTTTTTTGGTTAAGCAGCCCTAATTCCTGTTCTTGTTGGGTAAGTTGAGCAAATTCTTCGTAGGCAGGGTAGTAGCTGGTAACAAATGTTTCCTTCCTATGCAAAATTGGCGGATTTTCCCTAGTTGCATAGTCTCGGTGAGTGACAACTAGGGTTTTTAAGTCAATAGTTATACTAGCTTTTAACGCTGGATGGGGGTTAGTGTCGAACTCAGGGTAACACAGGTAGGATATTTGCGGCTTATCAGTGTGATATTTGATTAATGTGGCTTCATCGACACGCCCAATGGTACGGCTAGCGCAACCTTCACAAATTCGGAGTATGGGGTCAAGTGCAGCAAGTGCCGAAACATGGATGTAAAGGGCACCGCGCGTATGTTTACCAATTTTGCTTTTTTCGCAAGCAGTTTGGATCACCCCAGGTTTGCCTAAGCTGAAAAGTTTTTGGTCGGCTACTTGACAAGCTTCTTCATAGCTACTAAAAAAGGCTTTGATATCGTGACGCATTTCTGGCGCTAGCTTCTGCCATGCAGGACGTTTATCAAAGTGGGTGAGCGCGAGATAAACTTGGATATCCAAAGAACGACGGTAAGCGATCGCATCCCATTCTGCTTCATCAGTAGCTTGTAAAACTACACCGAAAGCGCGGCGGAAGTTGCCAAATTCGCTCAGTAATTCCTGTTCATTTTCCAATTCGCCTTTGGCTGGTAGTCTACCGCGCTTGGTAAAAAAAGCCATGAGTGGTTGCAGCTGTTCTTGGTAGTCTTCAAACCGCTTAGTGGGGATGCGGACTCGCGGTGTAGAAGTGGTAGAAAAGAAGCGAATAGCTTTGTAACTCTCTTTTTCGGCTTCATCTCGAAAAACAAAGTAAACGCCTAGCGCTATTGGTACTGCATCTACATTTAGCACCTGTTCATCAACCTGACTTTTCCCGTTAAGTCTCTTTTGCAAGCTGCCAACCCTCACAGAGATCGTGTAATTTTAACCAACCTCGCCACAGTAC
>NZ_JBALCO010000154.1:0-16750 GCF_036919595.1 Nostoc sp.
TCAAATGATAAAAGTCCCTCGTCTTTTATTTGAGCGTTTGAGAGATATTGCTGTTTACGCTGCTTGATTAAATCAAAAATGGATAAAGTCGAGCTCAAATCAGTCGATAGAAAATATTTTTAGATATCTGCGTCTACTTGACGAATAAAGTTAAACGGCGTTATTAAGCTAAATACCTTACTGTAGAAGCTTTTAGATAGATATCGAGAAAACTACAAAAGCAAAAGAATGATTATGATTATTGTAGTTGGTGATTTTATTCCTTGGAAGTACCTTAGCTTAACTGCCGAACTTGATTGGGTGTTCTACTATTTTTTTATGAGCTAATGCTCATCAATCAACTTAGGAGAAAGCACATGTCATCCAATGATGCATTTAAGCCCGCATTTGACTCTGAAGGATACACCGAAGTTACACTTTTAGAGTATAAATTAGATAGTGAGATAGATAAAAAGACGGGTGAAGATAAGGAATATATGTGTTTTACCTTTAGCATTATGGACTTCACATGCAAGAAATCAATAAAGACAAATGTATTCATTTCTACTCAAGATAAAGCAATACGCAAGTTATTGAGTACCTTAAATATTTCCACGAACCTGTATAATTCGGCTTACAATAGCTTTGAGCAGTTGGATTATGACTTCGACGAGTCGGATGATGACTTTGAGGATGTGGATGGTTATTTGTTTCGTCTTAAAATATTAGAAGTATTTATTCCAGGTAGCACAATAAGTAAAACATATCTGGCGAAGGTAGCACCCAACAAAAATGGCTATTGGATTATAGATACTAAGTCACTCAAGCAGGCTGAACCAAAACCTCAAGAGAAATAATCTGTTGCTCACGAGCTAGCTAAGAGGGTGTTTGAAAAGTTTTAATGAGTTAACCGACACCCTGATCTGGTGGCAATGTTTCCCTTTTCTCTATCAAGAGCGGGATGATGTTTGTAGATGATTTCAAAGGTAAAAACCCATCATTATTCACATGCTCCCCCTTGGGAGTTTTTTATTGCCCTACCCCACCCAGCTTGACCAGCACGGGCTTAATCATCTGGAGTCCATTTTTTCAAAGCCTTATCAAGAAGTGGAATTTCTGGAAGTAGAATCCATTAGTATTTCTGAGGCTGATTTAGACCAAATTGTGGCAATCGTTGCGGCTACTGCTAGCCCTCCAACTTCTTTTGCAGCTATCAGAAACAGCCGCAAGTGGGGCGACGATAAAAAGAGTGTTCTTTACTTGAGGAATGCCTTGTCACAATTGATTGACACTAACCGATTGTGCGGAAATGAAAAAGATGGTTTCACCGTAATTAATGTTAATTAGTAATATTGGTCACACTTCCTACTGAGTTCCTGTTGAGTTCCGGTCGAGTTCCGGTATTCTTACATCTCCAAGTACGGATAAAAAATAAGGTCTTTTTATTTTTCCAGCAAGATTTAAATTTTTTCTAAACATTTTCTGGAATGTGTGGGTATGGGAAATTTAAAAATGAGCGATAAATTAACCACAGCATTACAAAAACTAGCTATCAGTCCAGTTAAGGCAGACAGGCTGGCTATTTATAGATTAGAAAAAGAGTACGGCGCTTCTTTATCAGAAATTGTTGGTGAACTCGAAGATTATGCCATAGTCCATCAATCCATATCAGACGAAAGGGCTAAACCCAAAAATCAGTTAATTATCGTTTGCTGCTATGGCTGTCTTTGGGGTGCAGTTATCGGAATTGCGACGTTGTTTATCAAGCCCAGCATTACTGTGGCGGCGATTGGGTTGGGTTTTACGGCTGGAGCGTCTGGGAAATTGCTGGTTCAAAAAGGGGAATAAATGTCTATAATACTGTCATAGTAAAGTTTTCCTTTTATTTTGTGGCATTTCCTTAACTTTCCTTGCGGTAGTGGATGTAGTAGAGTCCGTGAAAGTATCCTATTTAGTGGAAATTAGTGGAATCAGGTTTAATAGTGGATGTACACTAACTCATAATTTTATTAAAGATAGGAATAAATACTTGTGTCTGATTTTGAAGCACCAAATAGACTAGACCGTATTGAAGTATTGGCTATTAAGAATACTGAAGCTATAGCAGCACTAACCACTAAGATTGATAATCTGACTGATAACGTAAATGATTTAACAAATAATGTTGACCGTGTATTAAGTCGTAGTGCAGTTTTAGACGATGTTTTACTTGAATTACGTGATAGTCAGGAACAGCAACAAAGAAATTTTGAAGAACACCAACGTCGTTTTGATGAACATCAGAGAACCACTAACGCTGCTCTAAATAGCTTAGAAGCTATATTAATACAATTGATAAGAATATTTCCCCAATCCTAAGTCAGCAGTAAATAGTGAAAACTGACGACGTTCATGGGGAGGTCTGTCGGGAAGCTGTCTACATAGGCTACGCTACTGATGACGGCGGCGGCGTTGCCGCGTCTTTCCTAAGCGATCAGATCCCGTCTAGCATTCTCGCATAGTATAAAACTTGCCAATATAATCAAGAAGGTATAGCCATTTACAACAGTGACGAGATTTGACCTAATTTCACACCAGCATCCAACAAGTGTGGCTAGATAATAGGTTATGGCTCAAAACTTTTTAAGTAATCTTGAAACTAACATTTTCTAAACCGAACAAATCCTGAATTACATTTTTCTATTCTGTTACGTAAGTTACGATTATCATCAGAAATTTTTGTAACTTCTTCCTTCAAACTATTATTTTCAGCCTTTATTATCTTATTATCTTTTTTTAAAACTTCAACCTTTTGATTTAAATCTTGTATTTTAATCTTTACATTCTTGTAGCTAGCTAATTCTTCATTTTCTGTTGCCAATATTCTATTTTGAGTGCGAATATTAGCCAATTCTCCCTGAGCGCTTTTTTCATTTATCCAATACTGCGTACCAAGCCAACTAACATACCCAAGCCCACAAATTGCACCAATAGCTGCAAATGGTTTATAAATTTTGCTAACAGTTATCCGTAATTCTCTTACTAATTCCGCCATTTTTCGGTCAACCTTTATTAAAAATTCTTCTAGTTGTTCTCGTTTTTCTTTTTCATAAATAGCTCTTTGCCTTGCTGATTTCTTTTTGGCTTCCAACTCTGTTAAATCTTTTTGGTATTTTGCTTCTGCATCATTTTTTACAATTTCAGCAATAGCGTAAGCATCGATATTTGTTTTTAGTGCTATAACTTGACAAGCTTGCCCAAAAAGCGATTTATAATTCGACGGAACATACCTCCTTGCTCCTTGATACATAGCTTGTGTTAACGTGTCTATATCTTTAATAATCTCAACAAAAGAAGTATGATTGTAACTTAATAATTGGTAATCATTGCGGTAGGAAATATCAGTCCTCTCATGATATATTCCATAACGTTTTGCAAATGATATTAACGAAGCATTGAGGTAAGGTATTGGAATGCCGTCAAATTCCATAAGTGGTAGATGAAAAGTAATAAATTTAATATACCGTAATTACTTTATGATAACGTTTACTGCCACGCCTGAAAAGTCGAAATTTACAACACACACTATGGTTAATTTGTACAGTGCGTAAATCCTAGCTTAGACAAAGAGTACTTAAACTCTCTATGTTCAGGTACTAACCTTATACAAAACTCTTAAAACTGCCAAATAACAGTTTAGTTACTGCACTTGTTTCCAAAAAGTTACTTAATATAGACTATTATTCATACTTAACTCAGGTACAGAAACACAAGATACAAAAATTTCCAGAACATCTATAACTAGGCTTGAACTGATAGATTCGATAGACTTGCCACAGCTATTTCTGCTGTTATCTATCGTAGAAATTTAATTAAACCTTTCAAAAATATTGATCTTCTTGTTTAATCTGACTTTTCACACTATCTGAAAAAATCAGAGTGTGTGGGGGGCTAAGAGTCTTTCCCCTATACCGAATGGCACGAAGATTTATGTAAAATCTCTTTGCTAACAGGGTATAGGCTGAGTGTGTTCTAGACAATTAAATGCGAGTGCGTCAAGGAGTTCAACATCTTCTTAATTCCCCACACCCGAACTTAGCTACTCCACACCCTTTCATCCAGGAATACCAGGGATTTACGCTTTTCTTCGTGCCGTTCCCCCATACCTCATGCCCTATTCGGTAAAAAACTATTTGGGAACAGTAGTCGCGTTGAGTTCATCCCTTTTCCCTTTTCCCCTCTTGCTAGTACCTTGTGTCACCTTCGATTCTTCTTCTTGCTTACTGGAGTTAACCATTTTCACCAAGTGCTGATTCAGATAACTTTGCGCCGAGATATAAAGACTTTCCCAAATCTCTTGATTGCGGCTGATTTTTGTACCGACTGTATTGCCTGCTGTTTTCTCCGACACTAAATATTTGCGGAAGTAGTTATTCCACAAGTGTTGCAGAAAATCTTCAGCAAATTTGTTAAACGGCAGAATCCATTTATAATCTTTATCCAAAAATACCCGATATGATGCAATTATCGGTAATGCCAGGTCAGTTGGCGCACCAAACCCAAAAGAGTACTTACTGTCCGGCAACAATGTAGTTTTACGTATATCAATTGATGCTAAATCGTTGTTACCCTTTCTTCTGGGGCTGCTGATATGGTCTTGAATTATTTCGTAGAGTCTTTGTTCTATCCACAGAGCATGAGTCAAGAGAGGCAGTAAGGCGGTTAATCTTTCCCTTTCTGCGTCTGTAATGTTACTTGGAAGACTCATCCCTGCTGGGTGTTTGGTTCGTTTATTGCCGTCGGGGTTGTATTTATTTCTGTCGAGGCAGTAAAGGAGCTTGAGCAAATGGGTTACATTGCACTGAGCGTTTCTAGGAGCGCCGCTTTGGTTTTGATAATAAGCAATGCGGAATTTTCTATCTTCTTTCTGTTCTAACTGGGTTAAATACTGCTTGATGAGTTTGTAATCACCTCTAGCGTTGACTTTGGAGCGAGAATCTACTGGCGTTGTGGTATTTGAAGCCAGGGCTATATCTTTGGCTGATTCTTCAGTCAGTCCGATGTGAATCGTAACTTTTACTCTGGCAACAGTTAGGTCATATTTGTAATTTTTCGCTTGCTCAAAAGCTAAAACTGTGTGGCCACCGTTGATAATGCCGTCGCTTCCCCCCTCCGAGGCTTCTAAAACTTCTAGCTCCAGTTCAGTTTTGTTTTTGTTAGGTTTAACTTTATTTGCTGACAGAACAATTCCACTGTGACGAGAGAAGAATTTTACAGGTTCGGTCGTCAGCGAGTCGAAGATTTGTCTGTAAGTTGCGCTTTTGCGGTTTGGCTCACGAATATTGGGTTCTAAGGGAAGGTCTATAGGGAACGAGTCTACATGGGCTGTGGCGATAATGCAATTGGGGTTGGCTTGAAAATAGTTATCTACCTTTATGTTCCAAGTCTTGGGCATAGTAAATCTGGCGATGAAATTAATCGGTTAACGTTACTGTATCTGTTATCGTTGTTTCATTGTGGCATTGTTGCTCTGGTTAACCAAATAGCTGCCCCTAACGCCACCAGTTCTCGGTAGTTGAAAGGTGTGAGCCATTTCAAAATCAAGTTCAGCTCTAACTTTAGCCGTAGGCGCTGCTCAATCGGTACATCCAACCAAAATGCTGCATTCACTGCTTTCTTCAACCCATAATGGCAAAACTCATTCTAATTCGTCACGGTCAAAGTACTTGGAATGCAGCCAACCGATTTAGCGGCTGGGTTGATGTCCCTCTGAGTCATCTAGGTCGCCTTGAGGCGATTGCGGCGGCAAAAAAAATTAGAAATTATCGAATTGACGTGTGTTTCACTAGCCTACTGGTTCGTGCCATTGAGACAAGTGCTATTTGTCTAACTGAATGCGAAAAAACTTGCGCTGGTAAAAGCCCTGTATTCAAACATAACGCCTCAGATCACGATTGGCATGGTTGGGATAACTATGAAGGAGATAAAAGTCAAGAAATTCCTATTTTCATGTGTGCAAAACTTGATGAACGCTATTACGGTAATTTACAGGGATTAAACAAAGCTCAAACCACAGAAAAGTTCGGTGAAGACATGGTGCATGAATGGCGGCGTTCATTTGTTAAACGACCACCAGGAGGAGAAAGTCTTGAAGACACTGCCAAAAGGACGATTCCATTTTTTCAAAATCGAATTTTTCCCCATATCAAAGATGGAGATAACGTCCTGGTTTCTGCCCACGGCAATTCTCTACGGTCAATTATCATGTATATAGATAACCTTAGTATTGAAGAAATACCCAACCTTGAACTTGCGACTAGTGTTCCGATTGTCTATGACATTAATCAGCAAGGAAAAGTAACAAGTTCTGTAATCATCTAGCCGATCAAAAATTGAGATTCCAGTACTATGTTTGTGAAAGATGAAAGTTTAATATTTTGTGGGTTTCATCAGGAAAATTGTTGAGCAAATGGAAAAAATAAGATTTATTAAGTTCTGGAATTTCTCAACTATGAAGCCTAATTTAGAAAATATATTTAAGAGTCCTAAGCGTTGACCCCAAGGACTTTGTTTCATCTCTCTCTGGTGCATTAATGCAAGCGAGTCGAACAGTTACAGTTTTTTTGTTAGTATTGACACGTATAGTGTCATCGTTACCGACGCTTACAACTGTAGCAGCAAGGTTATTGGCAACAACTGGTAATGTTTGAGCTAGAAGTAGAACGCTAATTGCAACAAAGCGAAATTTCGGAAGCATCTGTAGTAATAATCACTATCTACTTATAATGCCCAGACAATTAATTAAAAGTAGCTAATAAAAAGTCCCGAAATTCCATCTTCCTCGTAGGCTTGCTTCCAGCTTGTTATCGAACCCAGTGACACATCTAAAATTGTTTGAATTTCCTCATACTTGTAGCCTTGATAAACCAGTTTGACTGCCAACGCTTTCCTCACCTCACGCGAAGAAAAGGCGATAATCTATAAATTCTTGTAGTTCTGCGTTAGCGAAGCTCACCGTTGGCGAAGCCTCTCGAAGAGAAGGTATCGCGGCTTGTAGATGCTGGTTTGTCATTGTTCGCTATTAGACAGACATATCTCACCGTATTATCTCGTAGTTTTTGTAATCGACTACGGGGGCGATCGCGGACTAAAATCAAATAGATATCAATGAGTGAAGGAGCTACGGAGATTAGTTCAAGAAACTTAACCCTATGCGATCAAAGTAAATAAGCGGGTATGACTTTGAGGAATTAAGCAGCATTTATTACTTGCTCAGAAGCAGGAACTTCTGGAAGTAAAGAAGGAGTAGGTTTATCTAGGCGTGCAGCAGAAGGGGAGCAACGCGATTTTGTGAGGTTGGGCAAAAAAGGTGCGATGCCTTCGGCGGGCTGCGCCTACGCTAAAAACTAGCTTCAGTACAATATAAATATTTATAACAAGTAAGACCGTATTAACACTGTTAGAATTTTATTTTTATTTTCAGATATAAATATGATTTATTATTTCTGCCTAAAAAAAGGTAGGATTCCTTTTGGAGTAAAGGTTTTGATATCTGACATCAAAACGGGGAATGCCTACGCGCTTATGAAAAATCATATATATTCTACTTTTGATTTAAGCAAATCGTTAGAACACTTTCAAGAAAAAGTCACGAAACTTTTAGAACTAACGAATATCTCAGAATGGGATGGACACGTTTTCAGAGAACGTGAGAAAAAAATTAGAGAAATTGCCTTAGTTTTAGCAGGGGAATGTACAGCTTTATTACTCCATAATCTGTCACAATCTCAAGATTTTTTAGATAAAGCAGAGCAGGAGACACAGGGATGGTGGCAAACAAGCACAAAAAAACATGGTTGTAAAGAACGGCAAATATTAACAGTTGGTAATGTCGCAGTAACTTTAAAATTACCGTATGTAGTTGAACGTCAGACTCAACCAAAGAAAAATCAAAAATCTTTACATGAAGGATTTTGCCCATTTTTAAGATATTTGGGAATGTCTGAGGGTTTAACCCCTGGAGTTTTATCGACTATTGCCCGATATGGTGCAATTGCTGGCTCGTTTGAGGCTGCACGGACAACATTAATCGATTGGGGCGTAAATATTAGTCTAAAACGCATAGAACGGCTAACATATTACTTTGGTAAAATTGGCATAAATTTACGTGAATCGAAAATAACAAGTTTAGAGCTTGGTAACTTACCTACGAGTAATGCTCTTAAAGACCAGCGTGAAGTCAAAAGCTGTAGATGGCGGTCGTACACGGATTCGGATTAATAAAAAAGGCAGACGTAAGGCTAAGACTAATCGTGTAGGCTTTACAGGAGAATGGATTGAGCCAAAAATATTAACAATTTATGCAGTGAATGAACAAGGTGAAAAAATCAGGAATGGAGAGGTTTCAATTACCAATGATGGAACTTATCAAGGATATCAAGGATTTTTGCAGATATTAGAGATGTACTTGGTTAATTTAGGCATTAGTCTGGCTAAACAGGTTTTATTAATTGCGGATGGAGCAGAATGGATCTGGATACATATTCCCCCTTTACTCAAAAAGTTAAAATGCCCACCTGAAACTTATCAATTATTAGACTTTTTTCACGCTGCATCACATTTACAAGATTTTGCGGATGCTGCTTTTAACACAAACAATGAGCGTCAACAATGGTTTCAAAAGGCTCGAAAAAGTTTAAAAAAAGGTCAGGCACTAGATTTAATGAGAAACATGGGTGAATTTATTTTTGAGGCAAACGGAGAGCGCCTTAAAATTTTGGTACGAGAACGAAATTATATTTTAAAAGCTTATCGACGTAGGCTTTTAAAGTATAACTCTGTTGCCTTGAAAAAACTTCCTCTTGGTAGTGGCGCGGTTGAAAGCTTAATTCGCCAAGTTGTTAATTTATGGATGAAAGGTAATAGTAAGTTTTGGCTTCAAGATAACGCAGAAATTATGTTGCACCTCCGTTGTCAATGGATAGCTAAAAGTTGGGATAATTTTTCTGATTCTATCTTCAATTCGTTTATCAAACCCCAAACTTGCTGATAAATTTTATACTTTAATTCAGTATTTCACTGGTTTTATGCCATAATTGATACTAGGCCTTAAATAATTATTGCAGATATATTTGAAAATAATCGTCAAATAACTTACTACCAATCTTTTTGAGATATCTAATCAAGATGATTTTTCGTGCAATTACGTATATTAATTGCAAATAAAATTACTTCATATACAAATGTAAGTTTTAGCGATCGCTGATTTTTGATCCGACCTCACAAAATCGCGTTGCTCCCCAGCAGAAGTTGCTACTGTTATAAAATCAAGAACATTTCGGCGCTGGGACTTGAGAGTAGTGACGACAGTTAACATCCGAGCGACAAAAGCACTGCCAGTTTGAGTTTGAGAACCAAAACTGGTACGTCGCCATATCACCGCCGGACGTATATCTTTGGGCAGCATTATTTGTCGGTTCTACACCCTCAACTTTCACGGGACTTCCATAAAGCAGACTCAACTTTTAAAAGTTGGCACACTACTATGCTTGGCTAGTAATTGACCAAGACCAACTCAAAATCGTTAAAACTGAGAATGCCATGAATCCAATAGTGAATCGACAAATTCCACTGTTAACTTGTGATGTCTGGGAACATATTTACTATCTTAACTATCAGAATCGTCGCCAACATTTTCTGCAAACTTTCTTCCCCTACTTAGAAAACTGGGAGTTTGTGACGGGAGCAGCTACAAGCGCATCAATTAGCCATCGTGTTACGACTGATGTTGAAGAGTTGGCTCGCCTCACACTTCTTGAAACCGTCCAACTCAATCGCTTGCATGACTTTTTGCCGGAAATCATCGCTCTCTCGCTTTAGCCATTGAAATCGCGTAGACGCAATGCTAACTCTTATAGAACTCATTTGATATCTTTTTAGGCGGTATCTGCGACAGCTAGGCGTTTGAGCATTAGCCGAATAAAACATAGCTTGAGCTTGGCATTGGAACGTTCGAGCGTGCGGTCAAAATTTTTGACTAAACTTTTACATCTTTCAACCCAAGCATTCGATCTTTCAATAACCCATCTGGCAGCAACAGGCACAAATCCAGATTGTCCTTTCGTCTCCTTCTCAGCTTTTAACGATTTGGCTGAAAGCTCAAATTGAATTTTAGTCATAATCTCTGGGTAAATCTGTTCCAAGGCTTGTGTCAATTTATCAGGGTGATAGCCTTTATCTACCAAAATAGTCGTTTTGGGAAGCTCCACAGGTTTAGATTTGAAGTAATCAATGTTTTTCGAGAGCATTTCAATTAACCCTTGGTCATCAGATACATTAGCTTTGGTGCAGTGGGTAAAGAAAGGCAAGCCTAAGATATCCACGGCCAAATGTCTTTTGATGCCATTAGTGCATTTGTAAAAGCAAAATCCTTTTGACTTAACACTGGCGTTACAAGTATTTTTCACCGCTTGTGAGTCAATCATGATTAGGGTTGACCACTGCGGTTTTTTTTGACTTGTTCGCGCACCTGATGATGCAACTCAGTCATGATTTTCTCCAAGATGTCCTCTTCACACCACTGGTGGTAATACCAGAATACTGTTGAATATGGCGGCATATCTCTAGGTAAGTCAGCCCAATTACAACCATTCTTAAGTTGATAAAGTATCCCGTTGAGGATTTGCCGCTTTGTCCATATAGGGGGTCTGGTTCTCTTCTTAGTCGGCAATAATGGCTCAATTATTTCCCACTCTTTGTCTGTCAAATCGCTTGAATAACCCATTTTTAACCCTGATCTGCTTCAATGCACCTAATTTCTGTTGATTCTACTCAATCACCAAAAAGATATCAAATGGGTTCTATAGTCTACGTCCTAATCTTGATCGCTATAGCTATAGTAAAAATTTTGGCTCTTGACATGAAGATTATGAACAACGGCGGTACGGCGAAGGTCAAATAAGTTTTTGCAAGTTCCAACGTAACGAGCTTTCACTCCTTGCCAGCGACCAATGTCAGATAAAGAAGCAAGGGCAGCTACCCGTTCTCGGAGCTTGGTGCCACCAGCAGGAGTTAATTGACGTTGTTTTAATTCCTGGAACAATGGCTGATCAGTTTGCAATACAGTGCGAGCATGTCAACCAGCCGCTCACTTTATTGAGCGCGAACCGAGGATGAGAATATCTACCAGTCGCCGGGCGCTTTGCTGCCAGTCAGGAGTGGATGCCACATTGGCAACGCCAATCAAAGCCCGGAGCAGATCGATCGGATCGAGGTCTTCGCGGATGTCGCCGTTTTCGATCGCCTGTTTCACCAGTGCCCGAATTGCCTCCCAAATCTGGGTGTATGAACCTTCAAAAACCTGCTTCGGATCTCCCACCAGGGCATTCAACGCAGGGGCGATGATCTGTTTCGCGGCAATGTAGTCAACAAACAACAGCATCCAGGCGCGCAGCGCTTCGAGTGGAGGCAGTGTCTGGGCAAACTGCCGTTCCGCCGCTGCCAGCTTTTCTACCTCACTCCGATAAACCGCCACCAGAAGGTCCTCACGGGTCGGGAAGTGACGGTACAAGGTTCCCGGCCCGACACCGGACTCCTTGGCGATTTCGTCTAGGCTTGCGTTGGCACCGTACTGAGAAAACGCCTGCTTTGCCACTTCGAGAAGGCGCTGGCGATTCCGCTGCGCGTCACGCCGTGGACTTCGGTCTGAAGATTGTGAACGTTTCGTAGCCATGCAAAAGAGCTTGCAAACGGAGACAGTCTCCGTTAATATAGAAAATGTGGAGTTCAACTCCGTTTTAGCAGATATTCAGGATTCAGGCGATGAAGCCCGAGTGAATTTTATCAACCACATATAAAGAGACTAACTCATGCGTGTTTTTGTTACTGGTGCTACCGGATTTATTGGCACTCCCGTCGTCAAGGAACTGATTGCAGCCGGGCACAAAGTCCTTGGCATGGCCCGTTCGGACGAAGGGGCAAAATCCTTAGCGGACATCGGCGCAGATGTTCATCGCAGCTCACTGGAAGATATTGAAAGCCTGCGCCGTGGTGCCGCGGCGGCTGATGCTGTCATTCATTTGGCCTTCATTCACGATTTCTCGAATTTCGTGGAGAATAGCGAGATCGACAGGCAGGCCATCGAAGCGATCGGTTCTGAACTCGCCGGTTTTGATCGCCCATTTATTGCCACATCAGGGCTTGCGGGATTAGCTGCACCGGGACAGCTTGCGACCGAAGATAGTGTCATATCGCCGAATTTTCCATTCCCGCGTGTTTCAGAACAAACGGCGCTTGCGCTGGTACCCAAGGGTGTTCGTGTTTCAGTTGTACGCCTGCCTCAAGTTCACAACACTCTCAAGCAAGGACTTATTAGTTCTGCCATCGCCATAGCACGCGAGAAAGGTGTTTCCGCCTATGTTGGGGAAGGTCAGAATCGCTTGGCGGCGGCAAACGTTTTGGATGTCGCCCGCCTTTACAGGCTCGTGTTGGAAAAGAACGAAAACGGTGCTAAGTACCATGCGGTAGCCGAAAAAGGTGTGTATATGCGTGATATTGCTGAAGTTATCGGTCGCGGCCTGCAGATGCCTGTAAAATCAATACTGCCAGAAGAAGCGGAGGCTCATTTTGGATGGTTTAGTATGTTCGCTGACCATGACCTTGTAGGCTCAAGCACTATCACGAGAAAAAAACTGGGCTGGAATCCTACCGAACCGGGCTTGATTGCTGATCTAGAGCAGATGGATTACCGAGGTTAGGCGAATTATACCAATTCGCAATTCACAATTGGCAATGACGCTCGCGGACTCGCTCTAAGCGTTGCCATGCCGCAGGCTTTACGCTGCGCTAACGCAATTAAGAAACTTAGATGCAGCAGGACTTTTGTCATTTGCATCTGTTGCCTAATTTTGGAGAATTGGTATTACACTGAAGTTTTGACTGAATTTCAGCATCGATCATATCGGCTTCACTCTCATCCAATAGTTAGGGGCAGCGGATCGCCCCAGTCTACCAGAAAGCAGAGGGATTATAATAGGCTCATGGGTATTGTCAATTTAACCGTTCAAGGGCTTGCTGATTGAGAAACTGTCTGATTTTCAAAGGCTGAAAGACTGATTTCTGCGTGACTCCAAGTACACTCATTCTCAATAACCAGCGCCAAATCCAGTTAAGTTGACAATACCGTTTGATGCCCTCGTCAATCACGCTGGAGTTGGCATCGATGCCCCTGATTAAAAAACCTTGCGACAGAACCTAGATGTTTAGGAGAAACAAGAACATGATCCAGTCAATAAACCTTGGCGGCACTTTTGCACTCCCAAAGACTTCACTATCTTTACAGGAAAAATACTGATGAATCTCACGGACAACACCATCCTCATCACTGGCGGCACAAGCGGCATCGGTCGTGCGCTTGCCGAGGCGTTCTATCAACGTGGTAATCAAGTCATCATCACGGGTCGCCGTCAGCATCTCCTCGATGAAATCACCGCCGCTCACTCCGGGATGCACGGGATTCAACTTGATGTTCAAGACTCGACGGACATCGAAGCCTTCGTGTCCCGCATTCGAGCACAGTTCCCTAAACTTAATGTTCTGATCAACAATGCCGGAATCTCTAAGCCGGAAGACCTCACCTCAGACTCGATCGATTTTTCTGTGATGCAGTCTATCATTCAGACTAACATTGTCGGCGTACTTCAACTCACGGCGTTACTCCTCCCGACGCTCAAACAGCAACCGCATTCAACGATCGTCACCACCACCTCTGGTTTAGCTTTCGTTCCCATCAGTCCATATCCGACTTATTGTGCGAGTAAGGCTTTTCTGCACTCTTGGTTGCAGTCGCTCCGCGTTCAGCTTCAGGAAACCTCGGTAGAGGTTCTCGAACTCGCGCCGCCCTATGTGCAAACGGAGCTTGGCGGTTCTAGTCAGGCGACCGATCCTGCTGCAATGCCACTGGCTGACTATACTGCTGAAGTAATGCAGATTCTCAGCACTCCAAACCCGCCCCACGGCGAAATCCTGGTTGATCGAGTCAAAGCATTACGTTTCGCCGAAAGGAACGATGATTACGAGCGAGTATTTGCGAGTCGCAATAAGCAATAATCGACATCCTAGCCCAAGTTGTAGCCCCGTAAGCTGGTTAATAGTCGCCAGCACAAAGATCCTAACTCGCTACACCTAATTCTTCATCTGCTGGTTGTTGCTCCTTGACAGCACCGAGTGACTCAATAAAAGCGTCGATTGCCTTGGCTGCTGATTGCTTGCCTGTTTTCAATTGGGAAAGGATATTTTCGCGTATTGCTGAATAATCTGGTATGACTTGCTGCTCAACAGAAGCAGCCTCTTGTTTAGGTAGGACAACTTCACCATTACGCTCATCTATTAAACCCTTTATCTGAGCGACTGCTTGGGCTAATTCCTGCCTAATCACCTGTTTTATCTCTTCCCCATCAGATGTAGACGCAGCTAAAGCATTTACTTCCTGCTTAACTATTTCCTTGATCTCATCACCATTAGATAACGCCAGCCCAGCTTTTGTCTGACCCAGGATTCCCTGGAGCAATCTTGTCGCTGTGTGATTTAATGACTCATTTTCGGAAATCTGCATTGCTGATAAGGCTTTGACTTCTGCATCAGTTAGCCCAATAGAAATTGTCACCTTACCCATACTTTTGAAACCTGTAAATATTAAGAAAGCGCATCGTTAGTATTGGGTTACAGCGTTTGCATACAGTACTTTGATTGCTGATCATAAATGCTGTATAAACAACTTATCAACGACCCAATTTATTAAGCTTTGCCTTGTAAGCAACTTTTACCCTTGATTTTTTAATCTAGCTTCAAATCAATCAAGTTGCCATTACTTCAATTCTAACGCACCCTTAGCTGAACATATATCAGCTAGGGGGTACATCTGCATCCATTTATATCGGTATCGTGTTGGTAATAAGGCACAATGGTTGCCTCGCTTAAAAGCAATATTGCCTGATAACTTGTTTCGATTTGATACCAGCAAGCGGTTGAACCTGCCATAAATCACAGACAAGCCCAAAAATGCATTGGTCAAGCAGCTTTGTATTTTGTGATTGATAGTGCTACTCCCCTATTACTTTATGTTGGAGAAACCAAGCAAAGTAACAAACGCTGGAAAAATACCCACGACTGCTTCGTATTACATCGCCAGTTATCAGGATTTACATTATCGCTATGAGATGGAGACGGCGGTTAATATTAGTTTTTAGTGGGATGCTCCGGTAGAGAGAAAATCACGACAAACTTTAGAACAGGCAATGATTCAAAAATTTAAATCCACATTCAATAAAGAAAATTGGGAGCGATGGGGACAACCATTTAAGTAGACTATTTCGATACTTTAATTAATCAATTATGGCTTTGCAGTGATTGGATTGCTAGTGGTAAAGCAATTCATCTATGGTGCTACTTTGGTGCTACTTTTTCTTTGAACTGCAACAAGCAGAAAACGCAGGTACTCTAGTAGCTGGGATAGTCATTGGCTCAGGGAGCAACGCGAAAAAGTGAGATCGAGGTTTAGTTCTCAATTACACCTCTATATTCTCAACAAAACTTGGTTTTTTAGTTGCGATCGCATCCCGAAACAAGCTATATACGTCCCAGGTTGCAGCACCTCACAAAATCGCGTTGCTCCCATTGGCTCATTGGTTTTGGGATTACGTCCAGAACGCTTGGAGCGATCGCGCGGCTCGAATGAACCAAAGCTAACGAGTGTTACTTGATTCCCATTTGCTACAGCCTCGGTCACAACTGACAAAAAAGCACTGATGATTTCCGATGCTTCCTTTTTTGTGATGTTAACCTTCGCTGCTACAGCATCCACTAGTTCGCCTTTGTTCATAAATGACTTTGAATAGATTACTGTTATGTCTTTATACCTACAGAACTATTATGATGCAAAGTGGCAAGGCGATCGCTTTGCCGCCAGAGGTGGACGAGCGACTCCGAGAAGGCGCAAGCTATAAGACGATGTGCGAGCGCACTTTCTTGCTCCCACAAAAATACCCTACTGAGTTATATCAGCAGAGTATCTCAATTTTCAGGTGTATAATATAACTATCAATTTTATTTTGCAGTAAATATCTATACCACTGTGTAAGTACTGGAAGTTTTGACTTAATAGCGTCGCATTCCCCTGACAACCTCCGACACCCAAAAGACAACATCAGTCATCAGTCTTGTAATTGCAGTGGTGGACAAAGAGTTGCTGTCGCTTTTGTGTTGTTTGTGTGCGATCGGATCACCCCCGACAACTAGCGACAGGCGATCGCACTTCCCAAGATTGACCCATACTCGTCGTCTGCGATTAGTGGCAAAAGTAGAGCGATCGCCTCAAAGGGTGACAAGGTTTTGCTCATTTTAATCGTTTGGCACAATTGATTATGACGAGAATTATAATTACAAGCAACAGCGACACAAGCAATGAAAGTTGTTGTAGACACTTCCGTGTGGTCGTTAGCACTATGACGTAACGCTTCGCTACAAAGCCAACGTCAAGGGCGAACGCACTTCCTAAGAATAACCCATGTTTGACATCTGCGATTGGTGGTAGCTGGTGATCGCTATTTCTTACTTGTTTGCTCTTAATGCCTGCTTGCTCAATTGCACTACAATATTTTGCGGCAATGCTTCTACTGGAGCATCAGTAAGCAGAGATTTATCCCTCTTCTGTCACTTTCCGGTTATTCTGAATAAAAGAATAAAAAAAGAAAACCCTGAAAGGTAAGTAGAGCAATGGATGTAGAATTACAAATCT
>NZ_JBALCO010000155.1:0-21781 GCF_036919595.1 Nostoc sp.
ATCCCGTAAATGAGGCACAAGACATCCATGCCTCTGACTCTACCATCAATGTGTATTTTCTCCGGTAACCTTTGCGAACCCCATGAACGGTTACCATACATCTTGTGTACCCACTAGCATTTAGTTGCTGCAATGGCTGATCGTCATTTGCGTGTGAATAAGCAAACTATATAATCAAGGCAAAGGTAAAAAAGCTAACAATGGCAACGCCGAGCGAGCAGCGTACCGTTGTAAGAGTTACTACCTTGGAGAATTTAACCACTCGCTAGGAAGAACTAGCGCCGTTAGCTGGTGAGAAATCTGCAAATGCGATCGCATTTGCAGAATCTCTGTTATCACAAGCTGCTAACCACCCTCGTGGGGAGCAAACTTAACAAGTTTAAGTTGCCAATTCTGAAAGAAGTAAGGAATAGGTTTACCACTCCTTTACTCCAGACACTGTTTAAGGTATGCAAGCAATCTGCTTCTTGAAGTTTTAAAAGTAGCATTATTTTTTATTATTTGTTATATCCATTTGTCAAGCCCGATTTATACCAATTTAAATGATCTTTCCTAGCAAACTTCAATAGTAAAAGTATCTAAAGATTTGACATCAGCATCTAAATATTTTTCATTGTAAAAATAAGTTAAGTTTTATATACTTATCGACATGATGATTGTTAATTACAGGTTTTTTTTATTCAGTAAATTTCATCAAAACACTCTGTAATTCAGTCGATAAATCTCAAGATTAGCAATTAAAAAAACAAAAAAAAGCTATCAAGAAAGCTAAATCGTGCTTTCTGTAAATTTATTAATGAAGCAAAATTTATATCCTAATAGGAGGATTAAATCTAATGGCATCTGATACAAATTCTGTTTTTGGTAACTCCCTTGGTGGTAGTCAAGCTAGCAATCTCAGCGATCCGTTTGCACCTGGAGGCGCTTTTGGCATCCCAACGGCTAACAGCTTCGACTTTGATAAGTATGGTATTCCAAAAGAAGGCAGTTTTGACCCTGCTAAGTATGGTATTCCAAAAGAAGGCAGCTTTAATTTGGGTAGCTCTGTGATCCCAACCTCTAACACCTTCGACTTTGCTAAGTATGGAATTCCAAATGAAGGCAGCTTAAATTTGGGTGGTTCAGCTAATAGCAGTATACCAAATTTTGGTGCTAGTAACGGTGGTTTCCCGATTGCTTAGTGCCAATTGCATAACTTTCAAGGCAATTGAAGTTAGATATTATCCCAAAACTCTGGGTTTTTCTACCTTTTAATTACGCGATGTACTACTTTCGCTAAACAAAAATTCCACTCTATGCAAAAGCTACAATATTCTGATTGTTATCTCTTGCTGGGGTGGAATTTTATTATATATGTGAGATTTGATAGTGGCTATAACTTGATTATCTAATAGTACCATTTTTTTTATATTGAAACAATTCTGTCTTTTGAAGGCGTTTTTTGGCTGATATAGGACTCATATTTTATTTTGGAAATATCCGTAGGGGAGCCAGTGCGTTGCCAGGGCGAACGCATCTAAATTACTCTTGACACAACCAACGTTAAGAACCAACGACAAAATCAGCATTTGTCCTTTGATTCACTTTCCAACCCTCAAAGCGATCGCTTAAATTTTTGTCAATAAACTAGACTTAATAATAAAAACCTAGATTCTATTGAGAATGAACTGTTCTTATTAACATGATGCGGCAAATCAAAGTTTCGTGTCGATGAACCGCGTGAGCCACTCATCAAAGAGGGCACGTTCTGCAGTGGTAAACGGACGTGCATCCTGCGATAAGGATGCTTTGAGGGCTACCGCGTAGCGGGTTGCATCGTTGCGGGGAGAGGGCGGAGCATGCGCAGACTCAGTGTGCGGGTCGGTGGTGATCGCCGCAAGGATCGCCTCACGGGTGGCGACCGAGAGCGTTCGGTCATGACTTGCACCGCCTTGTGCAATCAGTACGAGGACGACACCAGCCCCAGCGGCATACAGCATGTCCGCCGCACGCTCGATGCTGACGCTCAAGCGACCGGACTTGGCGACCCGCCGTACTCGCTCGAGAAGTACATCCTGCAACTTGACAGCAGTGGGATGCGGCGCACCCAGGCGGGGATTGCCGTACATCAGCGTGTACAGGGCGGGGTTAGCCAACCCGAAATCGACGTTCACGTCCCAGCCTCGGCGCAGGTCTTCCACGGGGTCTTCATCGGTCTCGCCCTTAAGATGGCTCGCGAGGTAGGTGGCGTAGCCCTGGCTGGTGACCGCGTCAAGCAAGCCCTGCATATCGCCGAACTGACGATAGATCGTCGGGATCTGTACGCCGGCGGCACTACTGACAGCTCGGGTGGACACTGCCTCGCGTCCCCCCTCAGTCAGTAGACGGGCCACCGCCTCCAAGATGCGATCGCGAGGATTCATATTGGTATTGCTATCCATGCTAACCATGATAACAATCATCCGTTAGCAGGTATTGTGTTATCAGTGAAATCGTGTTATGGTTATCGCTGTAATTATTTATCAGTGATAACTTTTATATTGTTATCACTGCAATTACCTCATGAAGATGAAATTAAGCCAGTCCCGGCAGATGGGGCTTACGACCAAAAACGTAGCTATGACAAGATTCGCAAACGCAGTGCTAGAGCAGCGATTCCACCCCGTAAAGGTACCAGGATTTGGCAGCATGGCAATAGCAAAGCCGAACGACACAATCGAGATGAAAACTTACGACACATTCGCCAAAAGGAGCTGACATGAAAACTTGCGATGAGTTACAGACCGTCGGCACAGTTGCCATTGTCGGGGCTGGTCCGGCTGGCTTAACGCTAGCGCGGTTACTACAGATGCGAGGCTTCTCCGTGAGGGTCTTCGAGCGGGACGACTCACCGACCTCGCGCACGCAAGGCGGCAGCCTGGACCTGCGCCCCAACTCGGGCCAGCGGGCGATACGTCAGGCCGGACTGGGTCAGGCCTAGGGGGTGAACCTGGCTCTGCTGGACGCGCTAGAACTGGCTGACAGCTTGACGGCCGACCCGGCCGCCTCCGTGACCGCAGCTGTGGAAACCTTCGAGACGCGCATGCAGGAACGCACGCAGCAGGAGATTAGTGAATGCCTTGATCGCGGGCGGGAAATCTATGGGATCGACATCCACTTCGACCGCCCGCCAAGTGCCTAGCGCGATCCCGCAATCTGAATACAAACATCTATTACTAGGGACAGCCATGACCGTTGATCAAAATCCTATCGCTTCTGCTGGCGACCACTTGGAGGTCATGGACGCCCTGTATGGTTCGGTGCCGGAGTCGACCACAACGACGTGGGACTCCTCTCCTCGGCGTTCAGTGAGGATGCCGTGGCTGATTTCAGTCCGTGCGATCGCCAGATGGGTCTTGAGTTCCCGCTTTTGACCGGGGGTGAGACGATTGTTCACTTCCTGAGCACCAACACCGGGACACAGATGACGACACACGTGATCATAAATGTGCGTGTCCACGTTGATGAAGATGTAGCGACGCTGCGAGCCTTGGTGGATGCCACCCACCTCCCGTCGAGCGACCACTCCCGGCAATGCCAGATGATGAACTGGTATGAGGTGGAACTTATCAGAGAGGGGCGGCTTTGGTGCATTCGTCGCCTCGTCATCGATAACGCTTGGTTCACCGGCGACCCTCAAGTGCTTTTAGGAAAGTAGCGATCGGGCGCTGGAACAGATCGGTGGGGTGCCACGCTTTCTATGAGTGTCGGCTCCTCAGCCCCGCCAGTTGATGAGTGTGTTAATAAAGCAGCAAACACGGAGGACACACAGTGCCTGAACAATCCCTGCAACTCGTC
This sequence comes from Nostoc sp., assembly GCF_036919595.1. GTDB lineage: Bacteria > Cyanobacteriota > Cyanobacteriia > Cyanobacteriales > Nostocaceae > Nostoc. The sequence goes on from NZ_JBALCO010000155.1 coordinate 3,817, forward strand.
CACGAGTTCACGTTCCAAGTGGCCTGCAGCCACCCCCACGAAGCCGGGGCTGGTCCTTATGGCAATCGCCAGTACTACGAGTTGACTGGCGGCCGGATCGAAGGTTCACGGCTCAACGGCAAGCTCCTTGGATCAGGCAGCGACTGGATGCTCACCGGTCCAGACGGCTATATACGGATGGATGTCCGGGTTCAGATCGAGACGGAGGACGGGGCGGTCATCTGCGTCCACTACTTCGGACCAGCCGAGGCTAACGAGAAGTTGAGACGATCCGTGACCGCGATCGCGCCGACTGCGTTCGCCGACCAGTCGATCCACTCTCACTGGGTGCTGGAGACGGGCGATCCGCGGTACGCCTGGATCAACCAGGCGGTGTTTGTCGGACATGGACGGTTGCTCCCCGCCGGGCCTGGACTGCTGGGCTTCGAGCACTGGGTCTATCGGCTGTCTTGAACCAACCCGTTTCAAACTGCCAGTCACGTGTCTGGGATACCAAGGAGCGACGGCGTCGCAAATGCCAAGTACGCCAAGGAGGTAGACCTGCTTATCGACTTCGACGGCCGGGCACGACGGCTTTCCCCGATATTTAGGCTCCCCAGCCCCCGCTGCTGCTGAGCTGAGTCGTTTGGTGGTACAAACCGAAGGAGTACGTAACGTGGCAAAGTTAGAAACCGGAATTCCGGTTCCGTCTATGCCAATCCTACTTAGCTGACCACTTTGCACTTTTGTCAGACCCACGAATAGACCGCACGAAACGACACAAGTTAATTGGGTGTTAGCGCAGCGTTAGCGAGTCTTCTCCCTTGGCGCTAGCCTCTCTCTTTGGGAGAAGGGGAGACGCCAAGGGCGAACGAGCGTCACCCGTTCGCGCAGTGTCTCCGTCAGGAGAAGGGCGTTGTGTTAGCAAAGGGTAACGCACCACCCGAAGTTTTTGGTGCGTTACGGACTCCGTTCTAACACAACGCCAGTCCGCTCAAGTCGGAACCGCCCACGCGGCTGGCTCCCCTACGTATACTTAGATTTTTTCAAAAATCAAATCGGATTTCTATAGAATGCAATTTATATAAATAGATAAGTACTTCTATTTATACTCCTGCAAAGCCCCTAATTTCCGAATTCCTGGCCAAATCATTGCCGTAGCAATCACCACTACAATTGTGCCAATTCCACCACCCACAACCGAAATCACCGGGCCAAATAAAGCAGCAGTCAAGCCTGACTCAAAACCCCCCAACTCATTCGAGGCACTAATAAACACGCTATTGATAGCAGCAACCCGACCACGCAAATGATCCGGAGTTCTGATTTGAACTAATGTATGGCGAATCACAACGCTAATACTATCCAGTGCGCCACCAAGGGTAAGCATCAACATAGACAGCCAAAAAGAACGAGAAAGCCCAAAGATAATTGTCACAACGCCAAAACCAACCACTGACCACAATAAGGCTGGGCCTGCTTTGCGTAACGGTGGTAAATACACCAGCGTAATCGTCATTGTCAAAGCACCGATGGAGTTTCCTGCCTGGAGATATCCCAACTCTACTGGCCCCACATGTAAAATATCTTTGGCAAAGATGGGTAGCAACGCGATCGCACCACCCAACAATACAGCAAACATATCCAATGTAATCGCTGCTAAAATCAACTGATTCTGCCAAACAAACTTAGCACCAGATGACAGGGCTTTGAATGAGATTGGCTCAGTTAAGCGAATACCTTTTTGCTCTTTAATCGCCAGCGTTAAAATAAAACACAGCAATGCGGCGATCGTTGCTAGCACATATACGCCTGTAGCACTTCCTAGCAAAGCGATGCCGAATCCCCCCAAGGCAGGGCCAATCACAGCGGCTAACTGAAAGCTACTACTATTCCAAGTAGCTGCATTCGTAAACACACTGACAGGTATCAACTGCCACATCAGAGCATCACTAGCAGGTCTAGAGAACGCCCTAGCGACACCTGTTAATACCAAGCAGGCGTAAATTAGAAAAATTGCACCTTGAGTATAGGAAAGCACTGCCAAAGCCAGGGAGCAGAGAGCTAGCAACATCACTGACAGTAACATGATGAGTTTGCGATCGCGGCGATCAGCCACATGTCCGGTAATCAAGGTGAGAGCAATCATCGGCAAGACTTGCGCTAGCCCCACACCACCTAGAATGATAGGTGAGTTAGTCCGCTCATAGAGTTCCCAGCCGATAGCTACAGTTTGCATTTGCGACCCTATGGACAGTACCAGCCGTCCAATGGTAAATAGCCGATAGTCTCGAAATTTTAAGGCCGCAAAGGGATCGTGCTGTACAACCTCAGATTTATGGGGATTTGAGTTCGGTTTTCTCGAAGACATTTTTTAGTAGAGTTAAGCCTTCTTCAATATTTGAAATTTGTTCTTCTGTAAGACCTTTCAGCAGGTCGGTAATATGAGCGCGAGTTTGATCTTGGGATTGCTTCAGATGGTGTTTTCCATCTTCAGTCAAATTGAGCAGCACCCGCCGCCGCTCTTGAGGATGAGCTATGCGTTGCACAAAGTCGCGTTGTACCAAGCGTTCTATAGTTGCTGATGCTGTGGCAGAGGTGACACCTAAATGCTCTGCCAAATCAGATAATGAAGCACCAGGATTGCGGTTGATAAATGCCAGCGATCGCAACTGAGGTATAGATAAAAAGGCGGCACTATGGGCACGCATATCCGCTCGGATAAACCGCATCATTAATGGAACTGTGTCCATTACCCTAGTGGCACATTCTTCGGAAGTTGTACCTTGAGTAGGTTTATCCAAGGTCATGGGCTTGTTGTTCTCCTGATTACATCGCCACCCGTGGATTAAGTTTTCCACCAATGATGGCTAAGATTATTAGTGTTAATAAGAGAATTGTACAATCCAGACCAAAGCCATAGATGCTAGTTCCATTGCGGATTACATTGCTACCCGTGGATAAAGTCGTCCACCGATAATGGCTAAGATTATTAATGTTAATAAGAGAACTGCCAAATCTAAACCAAAGCCATAAACGCTGATTCCATCCACTAGCATTGTGCTGCGTAAGGCGTCAACCTGATAAGTTAAGGGATTCAAGTGGGAAACAAACTTTAACCAGTCGGGCATCATTGCGATCGGATAAATAGCATTGCTGGCAAAAAAAAACGGCATGGTTAACATTTGTCCAATTCCTGTCATCCGCTCTCTGGTTTTTGCCAAACAGCCAATAATTAATGAAAAAAGACAAAAGCAAGCCGCCCCCAGCATCACTATCAGTAGCGCTTGCCCAAAAGCTAAAGGATGGAGATTTAATTTTACACCTGAGACAAAAGACAGTACATAAATTACTGCTACCTGTGATAAGCACCGTACCCCACATGCTAGAGCCTTGCCCAAGACCATTGCTATACGGGGTGTAGGACTAGCAAGAAATTTATGTACAATCCCTAAATCTCGCTCCCAAATTAGTGTAATTCCACCGCTGAAAATCGCCACATTCAACACGCTTTGAGCGAGAATGCCAGCAGCCATAAAGTCTAAATATGGTAAGTTCCCTGTCGGAACTTCCCGAAGTTTGGAGAACACTTGCCCAAAAATCAGCAACCATAATAACGGTTGCACTGATCTGACTGCTAAATCAGTGGGATCGTGGCGGAGTTTACGCACTTCCAATTCGGCGATCGCCAGGGTTTTCGTAACTAGCTCTTTAATTGCAGAGATCAAATTTACTCGGACAGTGGGTGGTGCTTTAACCCAACCGTTGAGCAGTACGTCTGGTTCTTGCTGTGTCACGGTAGTTCACTCCTGATGTTAACTGGTCGCCTGTATAGTAAATAAAGACATCATCTAAAGTTGCATTTGGATTATCTAAAGAAGCTTTTAAGTCGCTTGGTGAACCTGTAGTAACGACTTCACCTTGCTGCATAATCGCCACTCGATTACATAAGCTGTCCGCTTCTTCTAAAAAGTGGGTTGTTAAAAATATAGTTGTGCCGTAATCAGCACAGAGTTGTAGTACAAGCTGCCATACTTGAGTTCGAGCGATCGGATCTAGTCCGACAGTCGGCTCATCAAGAAACAAAATTTTGGGTTGATGCAGAACTGATACGCCGATTTCCAGCTTGCGGATCATCCCACCAGAATAGTTTCGTACCAAGCGCTTCGCCGCATCTTGCAAACCCATGTATTCTAGAATCTCATAAATGCGGCGATCACGTCCTTTGGCAGGTGTTCCATACAGCTTGGCGAAGATTAAGAGATTTTCGTAACCCGTGAGGCTACCATCAGCAGAAAGCGCCTGGGGTACATAGCCGATAGCGCTTCTCACAGGATTAGGTTGACGAGTCACATCATAGCCAGCCAGAGTTGCTTTCCCTGCACTGATAGGCAGTAAAGTTGTCAACATCTTAATAACTGTACTTTTCCCTGCCCCATTGGGCCCAAGTAGGCCAAATACTTCGCCCTGTTCCACAGATATGCTCAGGTTATTAACTGCGGTTAACTTGCCAAAACGGCGTGTGAGTCCCTGAGTTTCCAAAATCGGCGGTCTTGTTTCCTTAGGAGATTCTGACCGATTTATTTTTCCCGTCAGTATTGTCACAAGTTTGATGCACTTCCATTGATTAGTAAAACTAACTATTAGCTTCTCAATATATTTGTTTGAAGTCAATAGACTTCTGGCATAAATTTGAATTAGAGTAAAAAGAAACACAGTAGAATGGTGGCGAGGTTATTCATGGGCGAAGTATCACTGACAAATTAACCGCAAACACATGCTAAGATGGTTAATAGGTGAAAAATTTTCAGAATGCCTACTGCTGCTCAGTTAGGAAGTCTATGCCGCATTTAATTTTCATCAACAACCTGCAAAACCCTCTTGTATAAGGGTTCCGCCACCCAAAATCCTGCCTGGTTAATCAGTGCATCTAACAAAGGTTTCACAGCAGAAATCAGCCTTTGACTTTTAGCTTCAACCAAGATTCCTAAAATTCCTGTGTAACCAAGATTTAGCCTAGCTGCAACTATGCGACCACGACGTTCATCAATCAAAACTTGATCTGCTTTCATTTCCAACGCTAGAGCGAGCGCTTCAGCTTCACCAATATCCAGTTCATTGCTGAGTGCTTTAACCAGTATACGATCTTGAACTGGACGAGTTTGAATCCAGATAAAAGTTTGGACTTCAATTGCACCTGCAACTGGAAAGTTGGGATCAGTCAGTTCTCGGTAGACAGCTTCAGGAATTAGGACTGTTGCATAAAGCTGTTGTAGTAAATGAAGATGGTTAATGGCGGCAAGGTTATTAATGGGCGAAGTATCACTGACAACGATCACAGTCTACCCATCGCCCGCAAGTTTTCTATATCTTGGTCAAAATCCTCGACCCCATAATGCACTGAAATTTGACGACTTGCGAGTAGATGCTGAAATGCTATACGATTCATACCTGCAAATCGGCTGGCTTGAGCAAGGGTTAACTTTTCTTTTTGAAAGAGCATCACTGCAATTTCCTGCTTCATTTCGCCTTCAGTCATCCGAGTTGCGCTTAATATTTCATTAGGAATGACGACGCTCATAATCATAATCCTCTTTATCACTACTATTCTAAGCAGCTTGGGCATCGCCAAGTGACAATCAGGTAAATAAATCGAACCGTATCCTTTTTATAAATCTTGTTCATGTAATAATGTAACGCTTTGTTCTGGTTTGGGAACCCTAAGAATAATACTTGAGTACTGAATACGGTCTATATGGCAATAAAGGATGTTCTTGCAGATTTCGAGGGAGATGATTTCGTCACTCCGAGAATCATTCGTGCTACTAGCAGTTTTAATGGTCAAGGTACTTCACTTTATTACTATATTTATGGTAAAGATTCTGATGGGCTTGTTGCTGGCCTAAAACTAGACTTCTTTAAAGATGTTCGCTTCACTAACTTTAAGAAACCTCATTCAATAGAGAAATATAAACCTTATTTTGATAAATTTATTTCTGCATGGTCTTGTAGCCACGATGATATGTTGCAATGTTTTGCATCATCGAATTCAGTAACAAAAGTACAATTAGACAAGATGGCTAGACATTGGTAAATTCCTGTAGAGCGATTTATCAATACCTTATTACTTGCATATATGTTGTTGTGGGATGCTGAGGATGATGGCTGGCTTGATAGCTCTGATTGGGACGGCGGAGATCTCGGGGGTTCTTTGCCTTCAGCAAAGCGATGAGTTGAGTGCGATCGCCTATGCTAATTTTGAGAGCGATGCCTACGGCTGGCTACGCCTACGCATCAAATCACGTTTGAGAATATGCAAGGCTCTAGTTCAACTAATCTAATCCCAAATGCAGAAAATGCAGTCGTTGATATTCGTAAATTGCGTGATTACTGCCTTAATTTAGAGCATGATGAAGGAAAACATAAAGCTTGTCTCTTTTCATCAATCTTAAGTATGACAGCAGACAATGCTGAGGAATTACGCCAAATTCTTTTGGAAACAGTCAAAACGCATGAAGTTCGCTTGGGACGGCGCGATGAATTTGGACAACGCTATACTTTAGATTTCACGTTGGAATGGCAAGATAGAAGTGCAACCATTCGCAGTGGTTGGATTATCGAAGAAGGTTCTGATGTCCCAAGATTAACAACCTGCTATCCTCTGTAATATCTGGAAGTAAGACAAGATGAATAAAAGTACAATCAAGTTGCTGGATGTAGTAGCAGTGACAGTTGATCTGCCTGAATACAACCTGTACCGTGGTCAAGTTGGGACAGTAATAGAATTATTAGCTGGTGGTGCTGCATTTGAGGTTGAATTTAGCGATCGCAATGGCCGCACATACGAATCTGTCGGTTTACGCCCAGAGCAAATTATGGTGTTACATTTTGAGCCAGCATCCCCTGATTTAGTAAGGCCAATGGTGATAGCATAAGTTGTTGTGCCCAGAGTGATGCCTACGGCTGGCTGCGCCTACCCAGCTTTATCAGATATTCTGAAATAAAATCATATCTATAAACCTTCCACAAAATATCCGATTATGGCGATCGTTGTTTCCCTTAGCCCAGAATTAGAAGCACGACTGCGCGAGAAAGCTGCACAGCAAGGACAAGATGTTAGTTTCGTTGCAGCACAATTGCTAGAGGCTGTCCTAGAGTGGGACGTGCAAGACTTAGAAGCAGCTATTAAGGGTATTCAACATGGATTAGAAGACTTTGAAGCGGGTAGATTCCGTTCATTTGATGATTTTGCTGACGAGCAGCGTCGCAAGTATAATCTGCCAGCCGATTCATGAAATACCGATTAAATAGGATAATAGCAAACTCAAGATCCTTTATGCACTGCTAGACGGCAATCATTCAGAAGCACATCAAGTTCTTTTACAACTTTCCAAGGATTTCTGCCTTTTAACACAGCAGCGATCGCAGCCTCATAAGGATTTCTACCTGTTCTTTTCACAGCAGCTATTGCAGCTTGATTTGATAATCCTCGGACACTAACTAGCCATGCCGCTAATACATGTCCAGTACGTCCAATTCCACCAGAGCAGTGGACTACGACTTTCTCATTTTGCTTATCTGCTTCGATTAAGAAAGGAAGTATTTTCTGTGTGAGGGTTTCTAAATCAGATAGATGGAAATCTGCAATTGGTGCCCAACAAACTAGCTGATTACAAAATTCCTGTTTGTATGTACTTATAAGTCCAGAATAATAAGCTAGCTGTTGATCAGGAAGAAGGCAGCAAACTCGTTTGATATCTTGACACTTCATGAATTCTATCCAATCTTGAACCTTATTGTTAGTGTATCCAGGTCGTGCAGCACCAAACACTATTTGCTCGTTTTCCCAAGCTGGGGTAAACTTATATATATTTAACAGTCTGACTTCGGAATCTTGGAAGTTGCTCGTTGCAGCCATAAAATAGTTAGTTATTTTTTGATTAACATAGAATACTTTGCCAAAGCCCAAAAAGGATCTGCAATGAAGGCTGTAATCAGACTAGCTAATGAAAGTGATGCCTTAAAAATGCTGGCAATTTATGCGCCAGTTGTCCGAGAAACTTCGATTTCCTTTGAGATAGAACCTCCTAGTGAAACGGAATTTCAAGGGCGCATCAAGAACTATCAACAGCAAATGCCTTGGCTGGTGTGTCAAATTAACGGTGAACTTCTAGGTTATGCCTATGCTACTCCCTACCGGACTCGTGCCGCTTACCAATGGTCTGTGGAATCATCTGTGTACGTAAATGTTGAGCATCGCAGAAAAGGAGTTGCTAAAGCCTTATATAGTTCCCTTTTTCAGTTACTTCAACTCCAAGGATTTTACAACGTTTTTGCCGCGATCGCTTTACCTAATCCAGCAAGTGTAGCTGTACATGAGGCTGTCGGTTTTTCACCTGTAGGTGTATTTTGCAAAGTTGGGTATAAATTTAGTGAGTGGCATGATGTCGGGTGGTGGCAACTATCTCTGCAACAACAACCGCTACCTGTAAATCCACCTCTTTCTTTGCTAGAACTTCAAAAATTGTCTCTGTGGGATGAAGCCTTAAAAAGTGGACTCCCGCTACTTCGAGTTTAAATTAGCTTCTTGCCATTATAGATTCTGGCATACTAACTTTTGAAGTACTTTTGGGATTCGGAAAAGTTTTTAAATCTAATTCAAAGATAGGATTTTTAAATACTCTTGTACAGCAGTAAATAGTCCCACCTCCAAAGCATCGGCAATCAGGGCATGACCAATAGACACTTCAAGTATGCCATAAATTGAACAGAACTTTTCTAAGTTTTGTAGATTTAAATCATGCCCAGCGTTGACTCCTAAACCAATTTCCTGAGCCTTTTGTGTTGCTTGTTGGTAGTCTTGAAATACAGACTCTACATTGCCATTACGAAAAGCTGTAGCATAAGGTTCTGTATATAGCTCAATGCGATCGCTTCCAATCTCTTTAGCACGTTTAATTTGAGTTAAGTCAGTATCCATAAACAGGCTAACTCGAACTCCGAGGTCTTTTAACTCTCGAATGATTGGTCTGAGCCAAAAGCCATCTGTAGCCAGATCCCATCCGTGGTCTGATGTGAAAGCATCAGGTGCATCGGGAACTAAGGTACACTGCGTTGGTTTGATTTTTCGGACTATCTCTAAAAATTCAGGTGATGGATTACCTTCTATGTTGAACTCAACAGTCAATATCTGCGCCAGTGCATTGACATCTTCGGGCTTGATATGTCGTTGGTCTGGGCGTGGGTGAACTGTGATTCCCTGTGCGCCAGCTTTAATGCAGGTAAAAGCCGCTTCAATCACACTCGGTCTACCAAAATTTCGAGTATTCCTGAGTAAAGCGATTTTGTTAAGGTTAACGCTGAGATTGGTCATACTACAAAATTTAGTCCATCGTTAGGTTTGTTATTTACCGCCTGATATATAAATGATTTGTGGATTTTACGAATAGTTGGATATGGATCTGAAGAGTATTTAAATCGCTCGGCATTATAAACTTGAGGTTCGAGGAATATATCTGCGATCGTTGCTTCCTTGTCGGGAGCGGGTACATACAATTTCCAGTAAAACTGAATTGGTGCCTCATTATTTCTGTCGGAATCATTAACTTGTTAATTTAGCTTGTAACATCATTCGTAATTCCCAAATTAGGAATTACGAATTAGGAATTAGGAATTATTCACTTTGCCTTGCCAAACAATTTCCTTAACTTTGATTTCTTTCGGAATCAATTTAATTTTGTAGAAAGTATCTGCAACCTCTTGTTGTTTAGTAATTATTTCATCTGTGAGCGGAAGTACATCATACTCACGCCGCTTTTCTGCTATTTCCAATACAGGAGCATCTATACCCAAAGCAGGGGAAAGAAATTTAGCAACTTCACCAGGATTATTCTTTGCCCAGTTGCTGACTTCCTTGACCTGATCTAGAACTATTTTCAAGGCATCCGGCTTGGCATCAACAAAAGATTTTGCAGCCAGATAATAACCACGATTGGGAGCTAATCCGGTCGCGTCTGCTAAAGTCCGTGCGCCTGTTGCTGCTTCTGCTGCGGCTAAATAAGGGTCCCAAATTGCCCAAGCATCAACGTTTTTTCTCTCAAAGACAGCACGAGCATCGGCGGGAGTGAGAGTTACTCGTTGGATGTCACTGTACTGTACTCCTGCTTTTTCCAGTGCTTTCACCAATAAGTAGTTAGCATTAGAACCTTTGGCAAAAGCAATTTTTTTGCCCTTGAGTTCAGCTACACTTTTAATAGGTGAATCCTTGGGCACCAGGATGGCTTCAGCTTTGGGACTCCAAGGATCGTAGGCAACATAAACCAAAGGAACACCCCCAGCTTGAGCAAATATAGGTGGTGATTCTCCGGTATAGCCAAAATCAATACTGCCTGCATTCAATGCCTCTAGGAGTGGGGGGCCAGCCGGAAATTCTGACCAAGTTACGGAAGATCCTGAAGCTGCAAAAGCTTTCTCTAATTCCCCTTTCGCCTTCAGTGCATAGAGGACAGTTGAGGCTTTCTGGTAACCTATGTGAACTGTAGTACTGCTAGCGCTAGCTGCTGGACTGGGGCTAGCTGCCTCTTGTGTGGCATTGTTGCTTGCGCTTGGAGAACAAGCAGAGACAGCCAAAGTTAAACTAAGTCCCACTGCAAACAGTAGGGAAAAGGTGCGGATTCTTTGTTGTTGGAACCTTTGGAGAAAAGCAAAACCCATACTCAACAGTTGGGTTGGAGAGAACTTATTCAACATCATCACTCTGCTTTCAGGGTAAATTAATATCAGACTTCTGCAAACCTACGGCATAACTCCGGCAAGTTTATTGATTTACCGTATGATTAGAGAATGATAAAAATATCACATAGTTAAAGCGAAAAAGCAAGTTTATTCGCTGAATAAAAAATTTTCCTTAAAGCTATGGCTATTGGTGTCAAATCTAAACTCAATCGGATCATAAAGTAGGCGATGACAGATAATATTCTTCAACAACAGATTGAGTACTATCGCGCTAGAGCCAACGAATATGATGAGTGGTTCTATAGGATAGGACGCTATAATCGCGGTATCAAAAACAATCAGCGCTGGTTTAATGAAGTAGCTGTTATCAAAAATACATTAAACCAAATTGGCGTGGTGGATGATATTTTAGAGTTAGCATGTGGAACAGGTATCTGGACGCAGGAGCTTTTAAGTCTCGGGAAAAAAATTACTGCGATCGATGCCTCTGAAGAAGTGATTGCAATTAATCGCTCTAAGTTATTTTCACTGAGTGTTGAATATCACTTAATTGATTTATTTGCATGGCAACCTGATACTGAATATGATTTAGTGTTCTTTGCTTTTTGGCTCTCTCATATGCCACCAAAATTACTCGATTCATTTTTGACGAAAGTTTATCAATCTGTTCGCGTTGGTGGACAAGTATTTATCATTGATTCTTCCTTTGAACCGACATCAACGGCTAACAATCATATTCTTGAAGACGATGGAAACATATATAAAAGCCGTAAATTAAATAATGGTCAAGAATTCCAGATTTTCAAGATTTTTTATCAGCCAGATGAACTTAAAAATAAGCTAAAAAAAGCAGGTTTTTAGGCTGAGGTGAAGGTGACAGATAAGTATTTTATTTATGCACAGGGGAAAAAGGTTTAGCAGATAGCCCACAGGGAGCATCCCAAATGTGTAAAAACATAATTTGTCATTACGTAGGCGGAGCCTTCCCGTAGGGTACGGAATGCAGTCAAGCAAAGCAATCGTTTTGTACAGATCAAGTGAATTGCAACATTTGGGCTACCCTAAGGGTTCTGGGTTCGCAAAGCGTCTGGTAGAGTTGAACTACGCTTCATTTGTAAATTTGCCTGCATTGGGATGCTCCCTAGCCCACAAACTTATGACACACTCTTGAGAGGATGTCTAACAAGTATCAAATATTTGCTGATCTTGCCAGTCACTTCACTTGGGGAAACCCCAGACGCTCTTTACAAGACCAGAGGCGAACGCAGACTCGTTGGCGCAGCCTCTTCTCTACCAGAGGCTGCGCTATGGGCAAGAAGGCATCGTCTCACGTCACTTGACGCCAGTCCGCTCAAGTCGCCAGACCCGCCCACACGGCTGGCTCCTCTACTTGACAGCCCAAGACCGCATTGGCTCCCCATGAGCAAGTGGTGTGGATTTAGAGGGATCTCTAAGCGTTTTGTGTATACAAAAAACTTTTCAGACATCCTCTAAAGCTAGGTACTGATGCTTGAGCATGTATATATATTGGTAATAGCTATACAGATGACTTCTATGGAGCTAAAGGTGTAGAAATGAAATGTATTTTGATTGACAGTGAACAACGTGATCAACAGCTAGGTGAATAGAGAGTTGAAGACCTTTTTCAAATTGAAGATAGGCTATTTATCGATCAATCTTAGTTAACTATGATTGCCGAGTAAGCCAAATAAAATACACTAGCTGCTTAATAGACAGTTTGCAATGCAAATTATTAAAGTACTAACTAGAGTCTATCTGAGTCCGATAGAGTTGGATGAGGCGATCGCTTTCTATGAAAACCTTTTTACAGAAAAATGTTGGTTGTGGTTTCAATATTCCGAGGCGGAGTTGGAACTTGCAGGTGTGGGTTCTATTCTTTTAATTGCTGGTTCGGCTGAAACACTCTCTCCATTCAAAAGTACACACGCAACATTTCTAGTTGACTCCCTCAATGATTTTAAAGAAGTACTTATTCAGCAGGGTGCAGTGATTCTGGCAGAACCTAACAATGTCCCCACTGGAGTTAATATGCGAGCGATGCATCCTGATGGAACCATTATTGAGTATGTTGAGTTTGGATAATTAATTTTTAACCCAAAAAGGATTTGCTGTGAAGGCTGCAATCAGACTGGCTAATGAAAATGATACAACAGCGCTATAGCAATCCTAAATCATTCGTGAGAAATAAAATCGCTTAAATGCCTATAAATACGTACTTTTAATCTCCGTATTTTCTCACGTTTCAATTCGCATTCCTATAATCCAAGAAGTAAGAAAGCTTATACAGTAACCTTTTTAGGTTTTTTCAAATGGATAGTTATTTCTGCTGTGCTGCACTAGTCACTTGCTATATTTTGGGAGATAAAGGCTACTCAAAAATTCTTAGCGAATTTTCCGGAATCGATAACAGCGGGGTGGTATCACTTATTAGAGCATCGATATTATACTGAACCTCTATAACTAACCTTCGGGGAATATAGCCCCATTGTTTCCGCTCAAAAGCTCGGTCTTCATGACCGGGCTTTTGATGTTTATACCAAGTTGCAGTCGAGCAATTCTGGGTTAGAGCGATGCCTACGGTTGGCTACGCCTACGCAGCCCTTGTTGAAACTGTAAGTGTATCAAATAAAACTATTGTCCAGAAACTTTTAAGAGATTTTATCGGTCTGCTTCTCCAAATTCTACAAAAATCAACCAATGTCATCTTCTGCTCAAGGTATTCCCGGATTACCCGATTTGACGCATCCGATTGAGCTTGTTCAATTTGGAACCCAGGCGCTCAAAGTTTCACTGTTATTAGTATTTTTGATTGTAGCTTTGGGAGTTGCGATCGCTCTGATCAGTTTTTCCCTGCGTCGAAGCCAGCCGGAACAACTTATATTCATCGGCGAATGGGCTATTCGTTATTCCCAACTGTTGCAGGGATTACAGCATTTAACTCTGGTATTAGTTCTGTTAATACCGGGATTTTTTCTCTGTTCAACTTTAAGCAATCGCTACCACTACTGGGAACAAGCAAAGGTGGCTCAAGTAGCTGAAAGTGTTGCAGGTGAGAAGCTCGAACAATTTGCGCCCCAAGTGCGCTACTCTATTCGAGAGCCATACTCTTATACCACTCAAGTCAATGGCAAAATAGTTAAGGTAAACCAGACACGAGAGATCAACCGCTTTTTGACGTTAGCTGGTTCGCAAATTCAAGTCAAGCTTGACCAAAGTATAGATGTTCCAGGTCGCAGCTCAATTTATCGGGCAAATTATACTGCCGATTATAAAATAGCTAACCAACTCAAGGATATTAATAATTTTTTCTTTGAAGCACCGCCACCCAACGGCTATACACTGCTTGCTAGCTACAAAATCGAGCGTGACAATACTAGGTTACAACAAACCAATCCGGGAGACTATGGTTTTCCCTTCCAGCTGCAACCAGGCGAAGAAACCACTTTTCGAGTCACCTATCAGGCTAGAGGCGGGCCTCGCTGGGTTTATAGTGCGGCGGGACAGATGCTATCTAACTTCCGCCTCACCGCAATTGCTAACTTTGCTCCGGCTAATTTTGCCAGTGGTATTGAACCTGATGAGATTAAATCTGACGGACGCAGTACGCAATTTACTTGGAAATTTGATGATAATGTCTCAGTCAAAAATCCATTTGGAGTGTTTACCAACACCGAACCTATTCGTCATACGGGAGTAATTCCGCGTCTTTTATTACTAGCACCAGCAATATTTTTGTGGTGGATATTGTTGTTATATTTGTCACTGCCAATGAGTTACAAAAATGTAGCGCTCGCTGGTGGTATTTTCTTTGCTTGTCTGTTGATTTTGACCTATCTAGCTCGCGTTATAAATGCTCAATTGGCTTGGACTTTAATTTCCATCATCTTACTAATTTTAATATGGGGATTGGGAGCCAGCCGCAGTGCTTGCCTGGCTGCGATTATCTGCACTCTTGCTGGAGCAGTATTACCCATCTTTGGATTATTAATACCGTTTAGCGGCCTCACCCTCAGCCTAGCAGGTTTGCTTTCAGCCGTTTGGCTAGGAGTTCGTCACTGGTATGGCTGGTACAATTTGCACCCAGAAGACCAAAGATTGCAGGCTCAGAAAAACGTTAAAGATTAGGTGATTCCGTTATAATTAGCGAAGTTTTAGCAAATAGCATTTATGGATAACGATTTACTGGCTTTCTTTGCAGCTGCTGGGTTACTTATTGTCTATCTCATCTTTTCTGCATTGACTGAAATGGGAACTAAACTACCTTGGAAGAAATAACCTAATGGGAGGATAAAGTTACTAAAATCAAAAATCTGCTGAAGTATTCATTGCCTGGAGAACTGTAGGATGGGCATTGGAGGGCCCAGACCCCAACAGCAGACGGGATGGGATTTCTAGCGGTGTGAGTTGCAAGCGCCCAGAGTCGTTGATGGAAATTGTTTGCGTCATAATCTGTCTTCGCTTAGACGATACTTACCGGATCATAGAGCGATCGCATCACCGATATTTTAGTGAATCTGTCATCTGCCAGAAGATGCGATCGCACTAAAGTATTACAGTGATTAAAACCAAAGTGTGAGAGTATACTTATTTACTTTTCCTAAGACATAATTATGGTTTTTACTAGCAAACCTCCGAATAATTTAGATGTTAACAACAGTAAATTAGTACCTTGCCCTAATTCTCCTAACTGCCTTTCTAGTCAGAGTGCAGATGTAGTTCACAAAATTGCACCACTGACTTTATTTTAGAGAAGCAGATACTCTAAAATTGATTGATTGTAAAAAATTCCTGGCGAGAGAGCTTTTAAAAGCTTACCTTTAATGGAATAAGTACGTTAAAGATGTTCAAGCAGGTTGCATTCAAAAACATGAACAATTAGACTTACCGCAAGAAGTTTAAATCGAAACTAGCGCGTGACAACGCACTTTTTAAAATTGCTAATAAATAAGTATTGTACTAATACTTTATTTCTTTTAGGAGAATGCCAATGACGATTTTAGTAACTGGTGTAACTGGGAACATTGGGGGAGAAGTCATTCAGCATCTGCTGAACCGAGATGTTGTAATTCGAGGATTGGTGCGAGATGTGAAAAAAGCTGCTATTCAAGCGCAAGGGATAGAACTGGCACAAGGTGATTTCTCACAGCCACAAACTTTAGACCCTGCCCTTCAAGGCTGTGAAACCGCTTTTCTGGTTACCCCCAACGAGCCACGTCAAGTTGAGTTAGAATGCAATTTTATTGATGTAGCAAAACAAGCAGGCGTTCGCCATGTTGTAAAGATTTCTGTGCTTCATGCTGGGGAATTACCCAGTAAGTTTCAACAGTGGCATCGCCAAATTGAAGAACACTTGGAAGAATCAGGCATGGCATGGACACATTTACGCCCGAATATGTTGATGCAGAATATGCGCTGGTTTGCTCAAACGATCGCGCAACAAGGTGCATTCTATAATTCAGTCGGAGACACAAAAATCTCTCATGTCGATGCGCGAGATGTAGCAGCAGTGGCAGCCGTCTGTCTGAGTCAGTCAGGACACGAAAATCAAGCCTACGACCTGACCGGCCCCGAAGCCGTTTCATTTGATCAAGTTGCGGACTATTTTGCTAAAGTCTTAAACCAAGAAGTTAAATACGTCAATCTCACACCTGCCGACCTCAAAGCGGCTCGACTCGCCAATGGAGAACCCGAATGGTATTTGGATGCGGAAGGGCAGTTATTTGACTGCTGGAAAGCTGGAGCAGGCTCAATGGTGACAACGCTGATCACAGATATCTTACACAAGCCTGCAACTTCATTTGAATTGTTTGCTGAGTATTACGCTCAGGTTCACGTTCAAGATTTTTCTACACCTACAAAGGGTTGATAATGCAGCACGCTTTAATATAGCTTGGCTCAAATCCAGCTACCATCTTAATTAACGTTCTTTTATTACTCTTATTAGAGAATATTTCAAACCTTCTTTCTCCGTGCTTGATTTCAAACAAAGATTTTTTGGCAATGCTTATCAAGCGAGGCTTTGAAAAAGATTCAAGGTCAGCATCTTATTTTTCTCTCCTCAGAGACATAAAAGAGCGTTAACCATTAGGCGGACTGCCCTTCTTTTTTGGCTGACGCTGCGCGTAGGTTGTTTCCCTACAGGACTAAGGGAAGCCGCTTCTGTATAGCCGAGTCAGTGTGTTGGGTGACTTCATAGACTTGTACTCCTTCGGGTTCTCCAAAGGCTAGCAACTGAAGTACAATTTTTAATCTCTATTACTTGGTGCAAGATATCTGTGAACCTGAATTTATTTAAAAACTTTGACCCCCGACTCCGACTAATCATTGCAGTCGGACTCGCTGTATTAGTTTCAGTAATCCTTCCGCATTTGCTGCACTTACCCACTCGCATCCTCTGCGCTTGGAACTCCGGTATAGACTTTTTCTTAGCCGTAACGTGGTGGAAAATGATTAAGGCTACGCCAGAAAAAATTCGCCGTTATGCTGAGAATGAATATGAAGGACATTTAGCTATATTCCTGCTGGTAATAGCTGCGGCTTGTATTAGTGTTTTAGCCATTGTGTTTTTACTAAATGATAAAAAAGGGTTATCAACAATTCTGCTTACCCTACATGTCATACTTGCAATTATGACCATTGTGGGTTCCTGGTTACTAGTGCATACGATGTTTGCTGTGCAATATGCACACAGCTATTACAAATATATTAATCGTAATAATAGTCAAGAAATCACCAGAGGATTA
The DNA here is from genome assembly GCF_036919595.1 of Nostoc sp. Classification (GTDB taxonomy): domain Bacteria; phylum Cyanobacteriota; class Cyanobacteriia; order Cyanobacteriales; family Nostocaceae; genus Nostoc. Next base: position 21,294 of record NZ_JBALCO010000155.1, read on the forward strand.
GATTTTCCTAATAACGACTGTCCAGACTATTGGGAATTTTTATATTATTCATTTGTAGTTGGCATGACTAGTCAAGTTTCAGATGTGCAAACTACATCACCCGATATGAGGCGCTTGACTCTATTACATAGCATATTATCCTTCTTTTTCAATACCACCATTTTGGCTATGACTATTAATATCGTTGCATCGCTGATTTAAAAATTGCTTGACTCAGCCCAAAGTAAGATTATTTGCTTCTCTACTTCCAGAAAGAGGAAGTTCTATTGCCAGTTTTTCAACATGAACTTAACTTGAGATAATCGGAGTAAGTTTATGGCTGATCAAACAATAAATGAATTGCCTGTTGAAATTCAAGAACAGTTACCTGAACACGCACAGCAGATTTTTGCAGCTGACTTTTCCCGTTAAGTCTCTTTTGCAAGCTGCCAACCCTCACAGAGATCGTGTAATTTTAACCAACCTCGCCACAGTACCTGGATACCAAT
>NZ_JBALCO010000156.1:0-18180 GCF_036919595.1 Nostoc sp.
CGTGAGCATCTGTGTGCTAGCACTCCTTATAGTCAAATAGCTACAACGCTTATTGTTGGCTGGTGCGCCGCAGGCGCACCCCCTGAACGGTTACGATGTATGACACAATCCCAATTGCTAGCTGATATACGTTAGCTAATGCGAGAAACACAGGTGTTCAACTAACCCTTTACTATCCAACTCCCAAAAGCGAAAGCACTGGAAACGACTCTTATAGAGCCTGTCTACTAATACCTATTGACAAAATAAAAGTATGTGTGTATAAATAAATGCCTATTCTGGGCTAAATATTTAAGTCTTATTTTTAGCGATCGCATTAAAACGGAGAGCCTAAATGTTCAATTTCAACAACTCCCATATTCTATATTTTACATCAACTCCTTCTACTGGACTGGCGCTCTTGCAATGCGTTGCATGAGTTGTTTAATTAATTTACGTAGTTCAATTGAGTAATAATTTACAGTTGGCAATATTTTTTTGACAGACTGTCATTTAAATGGAAAATTTATTCTTCCAGGATTTTAGAGATTTTTAACTCACAGTTATATACAAATGTTCTCAAGTAAGTTATTATTCTCATGATGATTTGATAGTAATTATAACTAATAAGGTTATCCATGCTTTTTCCCTTCTTGATCATGTTCCGAGAGGGCGTTGAAGCTGCACTTGTCGTGGGGATCATTGCCAGTTATCTCAAGCAAACTGGACGTACCCATTTGATGAAGTCAGTCTGGATTGGCATCGCACTAGCAACTTTTCTTTGTCTAGGTGCTGGAATTATTTTGCAAATAACCAGTCAGGAGTTTCCGCAGAAAGAACAGGAACTATTTGAAGCGGTAATTTCCATTGTCGCAGTTGGGGTTCTCACCTGGATGGTTTTCTGGATGCGCCGTGCTGCTCGTTCGATTAAAGGCGAGTTACAGTCTCAAATTGAAACTGCCATTCAGTCGGGGGATAAATGGGGTATAGCACTAGTGGGGATGGCATTCTTTGCAGTACTGCGGGAAGGTCTGGAAACAGTAGTGTTTTTGCTGGCCACGTTTCAGCAAAATTTGGGAATTCAAGCTCCCGTGGGGGCATTGTTTGGATATGCGGCCGCCCTAGCCGTCGGTGTAGGCATATATCAGGGTGGTATCCGCATCAACTTGAAGCGATTTTTTAAATGGACAGGAGTCTTCATTATCGTGGTTGCTGCTGGACTCTTAGCAAGTGGGGTGAGAGCTTTCCATGAAGCCGGAGTCTGGAATTCACTACAATCAGTAATATTTGATGCTAGTGGGGTACTTCCCAAGAACGGGTTTCTCGGTTCACTTTTGGCGGGATTTTTTGGATATAACGATACCCCGACTGTGAGCGAGGCGATCGCCTATTTTGGCTATCTAATTCCTACCATGTCGCTGTTCTTCTTAGGGGATAAGGCTGGACAAAAGACTACAGCAAGCCATTCTTAGCTACTTCAATAATTTTTAGGAAAATACAAGAATGAAAAATGTTTTAAAGTACTCAACAATTATCTGTCTAATTGCCTTGACAGTAGCTGCCTGTGAATCCAACAAATCAAGCGATACTTCCACGAATAATTCTCCAGAAGCTAAGGTAGCCAGTGATACCTCTACTAAAAATTCTCCAGAAACTGCTTTGGCTGTGACAGATAAAGGTTGTGAACCAAATCAGCTGACACTAGCATCTGGGGAAAACAACTTTGTGCTTACCAATAAAAGCAGCCAACCTTTGGAGTGGGAGATTTTGTCTGGGGTGAAAGTCGTTGAGGAAAAGGAAAATATTGCTCCTGGCTTCGTTCAAAAACTTAAAACCAATCTAGAACCGGGTGAATATGACATGGCTTGCGGTTTACGCAGCAATCCCAAAGGGAAAATCACTGTCAAAGCTGGAGTTGGAAATTCTCAAGCCAAAGGGACTGTAGATCAAGGTCAATTAGTCGGTGCGATCGCCGAATACAAAGTCTACGTCACCAAAGAAACTGACCACCTAGTGGCAGACAACAAGCCCTTCACGGATGCCGTGATTGCTGGAGACCTTGCTAAAGCTCAGAAGCTCTATCCCACAGCCCATGCTCACTATGAACGTGCAGAACCGATAGCTGAACTTTTCTCCGATCTCGATAAAACTATGGATTCCCGTGCTGATGACTTTGCCAAAAAAGAGGCTGACCCACAATTCACTGGATACCATCGCATAGAGAAAGCTTTATTCCAAGACAAAACTACAAAAGGCATGAAACCTTTTGCCGAAAAGCTACAGAAAGATGGACTAGACTTACAAAAGCGCATTGCCACCTTGACCATTGAACCAAAAAATATGGTCGGCGGTGCTGCTGACTTGATTGAAGAAGTTGGTAAAACCAAGATTTCTGGAGAAGAAGACCGTTACAGCCATACTGACCTATGGGACTTCAGTGCTAATGTAGATGGTTCGCAAAAGATTGTGGAGTTATTGCGCCCCGTGATCCAAAAAGCCAATCCAGATTTATTAACGCGTGTGGATGCAAATTTCAACAAAGTTGACCAAAAACTTGCTAAATACAAAACCCCTGATGGTGGTTTTGCTACCTACGATAAGGTAAGTGAACCAGACAAGAAAGACATGAAAACAGCGGTCGCTGCCCTTGCTGAAGATTTGTCTCAGCTGCGTGGCACTCTGGGCGTTAACTAATTGATCAAGAATTCCTAGAGGAGTAAATTATGTCCATTACAAAGCAACCAAGTTTACGCATTACTCCCAAGCTAGGCCGTCGTGACTTGTTAATTGGCATGGCAGCAGCAGGTGGAGTAGCAGCTTTGACCACTTTGGGTTATCGGACTCTTCTGGGAACACCTCTTGATCCATCTGAAGAGGTCGTACCGTTCTTTGGGCTTCACCAAGCAGGTATTCTTACCCCTACTCCTGCTGCGGGTTTAATGGTCGCATTTGATACAACTGCTGCAAATAAAGCTGATTTAATGCGGTTGTTCAAAACTTTAACTGAGCGCATCCAGTTTCTCATGGCAGGGGGAACACCCAAGCCGCGCGACCCCAAATTTCCACCCAGTGATTCTGGGATTATGGGCCCAGAGATTGCTCCCAATAACCTGACAATCACCCTAGCTGTGGGTAACTCACTATTCGACAACCGCTTTGGATTCGGCAACTTAAAACCCAAGCGGTTAGATACTATGGCCAATTTTCCCAATGACCAGCTTGACCCAGATTTATGTCATGGGGATATACTCTTGCAATTCTGTGCGAATACTGAGGAATCGAATCTCCACGCTTTACGTGACATCATTAAGAACTTACCTGACTTGCTCACTTTGCGTTGGCAAATAGCGGGGTTTCTGCCGCCGAATACCCACAAAAAACAAGGCAAATCTACGGTGCGTAACCTGCTTGGTTTTAAAGATGGGACGGCAAATCTAAATGCTAGTGACGACAAATTGATGAACCGGATCGTTTGGGTACAGCCAAACAATAGTGAACCCGCTTGGACAGTAGGGGGAAGTTATCAAGTGGTGCGGGTGATCCGCAACTTAGTCGAACGCTGGGATCGTACACCATTACAGGAGCAAGAGACAATTATTGGGCGAAACAAGGAAATTGGCGCACCCTTGGGGATGAAACACGAGAAAGATATTCCTAATTATGATCAAGACTCTAAAGGTAAACAAATTCCTCTAAATGCTCATATCCGCCTTGCTAATCCTCGCAAATCAGAGTCGAGTTTGATTCTGCGGCGTGGTTTCAATTATTCACGCGGGTTTGACAAATCTGGACATTTAGATATGGGTTTGTTGTTTGTTTGTTTTCAAGCTGATTTAGAGAAGGGGTTTGTGACAGTGCAAAATCGCCTGATTGGGGAACCTTTGGAGGAGTATATTCGCCCTATTGGTGGTGGATATTTCTTCGCTTTACCTGGTGTTAAAGCTGAAGGAGGTTATCTCGGTCAGTCATTACTAGAACCATCAGCGGTGTAGATTTATGTTTAATTTTTAATTTTTTGGCGATGATTAGCAGCTTGCAATAACAGAGATTCGGCAAAAGCGATCGCATCACTTGCAGATTTACCACCAGCTAACTGTGCTAGTTCTTCCCGGCGAGTGGTTAAATTATCCAAAGTCGTAACTCTGACAACGGTACGCTGTTCAACATTGCCATTGTTAGTTTTTTTACCTTTACCTTGATTGATAGTTTGCTTATCTACGCGGAAATGCCGATCGGCCATTGCCGCAACTAAAGGCTGGTGGGTAACACACAATACTTGGTTGCGTTGACTTAACTGGTGTAATTTTTCAGCGATCGCCTGGGCTACCCTTCCCGAAACCCCGACATCAATTTCATCAAATACCATTGTCCCAGCCACATCAACCTGAGAAAAACAAGCTTTCAGAGCCAGTAAAAAGCGGCTCATTTCCCCACCAGAGGCAATTTCTGTTAAAGGTTGTAATGGTTCTCCAGGGTTGGGACTAAACATAAAGGTAATTTTATCTGCTCCGGTGGCAGTTGGGGAAGCTGGCATGATCTCAACCTGAAACTTTACCTTTTCCATCGCTAGGGGTTTGAGTTCAGCTATCAAACGTGATTCTAAATTAGCAGCCGCCTTACTCCGCAGTTGAGTTAACTGATTACTTGCTTGGGTGAGTTTCTCAAAACACCCCTTTTCTTGCTGTTCTAGGTTTTCAATAGATTGTTCGCTGTCGTTAAGTACCGCTAATTCCCCTTGAATACGTTGGTAATAGGCGATCGCTTCTTTTAGTGTCGGCCCATACTTGCGGCAAATTTGCTTTAATTCCCGAACGCGCTCTTCCACCTCTTCCAACCTGTGGGGATCGGCTTCCAAACCATCCCCATAGGCATTAATCTGCCTTCCCACTTCCATTACCGCAGCTTGCGCGTCTCTCACCAATTCCAATAGGGGTTGCAGTTGGGTATCATATTCTACCATATGATTTAATGTTGCCTCACTGTCTCCCAATAAATCTGCGGCGGCGGGGGTTTCATTATCATTTTGATACAAAGCCTGGTAAACTTTGTAACTCATCTGTTGTAAATCAACGACGTGATTTAGGCGTTCTTGTTCTTGTCCCAACTGTTCCAATTCATTCGGTTCGCTGAGATTGGCTGTTCCCAATTCTTGCACTTGATAGGTGAGCAAGTCGAATTGTTGCAACCGTTCCCGTTCTGATGTCCGGCGTTTTTCTAATGCTAAATGCGCCTGTTGGTAAGTACTGAAGCTGGTGGCAACTTTATGACGTTGCTGCATCAAGGAGTCGCCGCCATATAAATCTAACCAGTCGCGGACTTGGGCAGATTGTCCCACTTGTACCGTTTGACCTTGGGCTGTGATTTCCACCAAGCGATCGCGCATTCCTCCCATAATCTGCCGATTTACCAGCACGCCATTCACCCGCGATCGACTGCGGACATTACTAGCAGTGGCTGTGATTTCTCGACTAATGACTACGGAATTTTCATCAAGCAAATCTATTTCCTGTTCACTCAACCAAGCTGCTAGGGGGGCGTTTGAGGTGAAAGTAGCTTCTACCATTGCCCGACTTGTTCCCGTGCGAATCACTCGACTAGAGACTTTGCCACCCAAAGCGGCATCAATGGCATCCAAAATAATCGATTTCCCAGCCCCGGTTTCACCTGTCAACACATTTAGTCCCGCATCAAATTCCAATTCCAGTTGGTCAATTAGGGCAAAGTTTTCAATTCGCAGGCAAAGCAACATCAAACCAAATTCTCCGTTAGGACAGATGCCGGATACTTCTAACTTACAGGACAATAAGTATGATATTTCAGCAACTAGCAATACCTACTACTATTGAACTAGTATGCACATTTAAGTGTAGCAAACCGCTGGTAACTGGAAAAAAATTATTGTAATTCCAATGCCCTGTTTTGCTTATACCTAATGCTCAATCTCTGAACATCTTGTTACAATACTTAATGTGATCGTTCTGACTGGTGGCCTTCTTCATGATTGTTAAGACACTTCCCCCTAGTTCCCGACCGATTCAGGAGGACAGTCGCAACGGCACAAATCGCCGAGGCGAACTGGACGTTATTGATGTAGTGCCAGAAGAAAATGGTACACCAAGCTTAGTTGTGCGATCGCCAAGACTCTTAGCTGCCAAAAAGGTGAGGACAGCAGCCCAACCTGAGACGCTTTACGATCCTGTGGGCATAGCGGCGCATTACCAAAATAGAAAAGTGCAAGTTTTACGGCGGATTTTTGCCGTGTTGGGGCCGACTCTATCCTTTGCTTTTGGGTTGTGGTCGGATAGCAAACGGGGAATTGTCGTTAAAAATAACCGCCGCCGAGCCACTCAGCTACGAGTATTGCTGACCCAGCTGGGGCCTGCTTACATCAAAATTGGACAAGCTTTGTCCACCAGACCGGATCTGGTTCCTCCCGTATACTTAGAAGAATTAACCAAGCTACAAGACCAATTACCGCCTTTTGCCAACGAAATTGCTTACCAGTTTATCAAAGAAGAACTTGGTGCCCCTCCAGAAGAGGTTTACGCCGAACTCTCGGCCCAGCCAATTGCTGCGGCTTCATTGGGGCAAGTTTATAAAGGTAAGCTAAAAACTGGTGAAGAAGTCGCTATTAAAGTCCAACGCCCCGATTTAAGAGAGGGGATCACAATTGACTTGTATATTTTGCGTAACCTCGCCGCTTGGGCGCAGAAAAAGATCAAGCGGGTAAGAAGTGACTTAGTTGGTATTCTCGATGAATTAGGCGATCGCATCTTTGAAGAGATGGACTACATCCATGAGGGTGAAAATGCCGAAAGATTTTTCGAGTTGTACGGTCATATAAAAGACGTATATATACCGCAAATTTACTGGGAATACACTAATCGTCGTGTGTTGACGATGGAATGGATTAACGGCACAAAATTAACCCAGACAGAAGAAATTAGCGCCCAAGGGATAGATGCTCGTTATCTAATTGAAGTGGGTGTCCAGTGTTCCCTACGCCAACTGCTAGAACATGGATTTTTCCACGCCGATCCCCACCCTGGTAATTTGTTAGCAACAACCGATGGCAAATTGGCTTATCTCGACTTTGGGATGATGAGCGAGATTAAGCCACCACAGCGTTATGGTTTAATTGAAGCGATCGTCCACGTCGTCAACCGCGACTTTGAAGGATTAGCAAAAGACTACGTTAAGTTAGATTTCTTATCACCAGAAACTGATTTAACACCAATTATCCCAGCTTTTGCCAGAGTCTTTGCTGATGCCCAAGGAGCCAGCGTAGCCGAACTTAACATTAAAAGCATTACCGATGAACTATCGGCTTTGATGTATGAGTATCCTTTCCGCGTACCGCCCTACTATGCTTTAATTATTCGCTCTCTGGTGACGCTCGAAGGGATTGCAATATTTATAGATCCCAACTTTAAAGTCCTCAGTGAAGCTTATCCCTACGTTTCTAAACGCCTGTTAACAGACCCAGCACCGCAATTAAGAACATCATTGCAAGATTTGCTCTTTAAAGATGGCAGATTTCGCTGGAATCGCTTAGAAAACTTGTTACTTAATGCGCGTAAGAGTCAAGATTACGACTTTGACTTAGTGCTGAATCAGGGGATAGAATTTCTGTCATCTGAACGCGGTGCTTTCATTCGTGACAAGCTGGTAGATGAATCTGTTAACGGACTTGATGCTTTAGGTAAAAATATTTTGCATAACTTTACCTATCTGCTGCGAGAACGCGTTGGGTTGACAGCAGTTAATGAAACTCCGGCGGCCACAGTTGAGCAACAACAAACCTTAGAGCATATTAAACGTATATTGGGTATTCTCCGAGAAACACGAGGCTTTGATCCAGTACAACTTGCGCCCCAAATTGCCCAGTTATTGGTAAATTCTGATGTCCAACGTTTGGGTCAAAAAATTGCCAGCCGCTTCACGCAAAAGGCTGTAGCCAGGTTAATTCGGCAATTATTGGCATCTTAGTAAAAATTATGAGTTAAAGAAAGTTTTTAACTCATAAATTATTCACTCTAGCAACTATATAACCCAACTCTTTCAGCTTTTCTAAGACCTTAGTTGCACTTTCGGCAACGCTTTCTTGGTTAGTTTTGCATTCGACTTCAGGACGGAGTGGTATTTCATAAGGATCATCAATACCAATGAAGTGCTTGATCTCCCCGGATCTTGCTTTTTTATATAACCCTTTTACGTCTCGCTGTTCACAAACTTCTAATGATGCATTGACGTAAACTTCAATGAAAGATGGAATACTTTGGCGGACTTGTTCCCGAATTTCGCGGTACGGTGAAATGGCCGAAACCAATACAATTACATTATTTCTGGCAAGAAGATGAGCCACAAAGCCAATGCGCCGAATGTTCTCTTGGCGATCCTCTTTACTAAAACCCAACCCTTTGCATAGGTTTTGACGGACTGCATCGCCATCCAGAACTTCAACTTTGTATCCATGTATCCGCAGTTGTTTCTCCACGAATTCACAGATAGTAGTTTTACCTGCACCACTTAGACCAGTGAACCATACTGTCACACCATTTTTGTCGCGTTTGAGGCTTTCTTCTAAGGCTTGAATTTGTTCACGACGAGCTTCCAATTCTAAGGAACGCCGTGCTAAGTCTTGGTTTTGCAACGTCAGGGATTGTCGCCAATGTTCTGCTCGCTCGGCTTCGTGCTGCAAAAATTCTGGGGTAATGCCGATGGTGAGGTAGCTTTGTACCAGATGGAGTACCCAGTTGGCAGCATCTTCTAGTCTTTCAATGTCGCCTGTAGGGGAAAGTTCCACTAAAACAAGCAAGTTTTCACTCATAATTTTTACCTTTCCTAGCAGAATGAAAGCCTCTTCTGGAATTATCGCCCACAAGTTATCAGCTTCTTGACGCGCCAACAAGCGTAACTGGTGCTGGTCTAAAAAATCGTTTTTATGCACCTGGGCTAGATATAGCATGAGAGTCGCTTCGCTCCAATTCAAAATTCAAAATCACCAAAGTCTGATCTAAGGAAGCCTGAGCTTCGACTTCTCTGGAGTAACGGAAACGTCTCCGGCTCCGCTCAAAATTAAAAAAATGATTTTTAATAAAAAACAAGGACAAAATTTATATTTGGAATAAATTTAATTGGTAATGAGTAATTGGGAATTATTGACACTCCCATTACCCATTACAGTTATCCTAAGCCACGCAGGCGATGCCTACAACAACGCCTGAAGGCGATCGCGCAAAATTTCAGTTTGCTTTTGTGCTTCTGCTAAAGCGTCCCGCGCTCCCTGTACCACGTCTGCTCTAGCTCTATCTACAAAACTAGGATTGTTTAATCTGGCGCTCAGGGACTGAACTTCAGCTTCAGCTTTACTCAAACTTTTCTCTAGCTTGGCACGCACAGCTTCAATATCCACTACGCCGCTAAGGGGAATTAGCACTTGTATTGTACCAATCACACCTGCGTAGACGCTTTGCGGCTTGCCGTCAGGCATCGCATTTTCTGGTTCTTGTGATTGTTCTAATTCTCTCTGCGGGAAAAAGCGTCTCCATAACCTAAGTCTCGCTTGAGCAGTTAGTAAATTTTGGCTAACAAACCAAGCTGTGTAACTAAAACCAACTATTTCAAAGAAAGTTCCGACGATGGGAGTATCATCAATGGTATTCGCCACAGCTAAACCCAATCTACCAAGGAAAGCCACAACAATTAAGCCAATTATCTTCAAACCACTCTGAGGTTTTTTAGCAGCAACAGTTTGGTTTTCTTGCTTCTCAGTAATGCTTAAAGTCTCAACCTTAGCCAAATCTTTAATATAAGACTGTCCAGCAGTGAGAATTTCCCGCTCCTTCTCACTTTCAGTTTGCAAATTCGCTGTCACTTTTACCCCTGGCTTAATATCCGCTTCAGCACGCAAATTCCGAATTGTACGGATAGTCGCAATCAGCAATTCAAACTGTTCTTCTAAGGCTGAATCAATCAAGTTTGCATCTACCTGGGGATAGATTTGTAACGGTAAAGTTTGCCGAGAATCTTCTGGTTGTTGGGTGAGAGTTTGCCAAATTTCCTCGGTAATATGAGGCATAAAGGGATGAAGCAGTTTCATAATCCCTTCCAGTACGTAGCCAAGGGTTTGCTGTGCTACCCGCCGCGATGCTGGATCGGCATCTGCTTGCAATCTGGATTTCACCAGTTCAATATACTGATCGCAGAAATCACCCCAAATAAACTCGTACAATCCCTTTGCTGCTTCCCCTAAACCGTAGTTGTCGATGAAATTGGTAGTTTGTTTGACAACTTGATGATACCGCGAGATAATCCAGCGATCGCTCAATTCAGTAGCGACTGAGTTCCCCAATTGTTGCGGCGTCTGTCCATCCAAATTCATCATCACAAACCGGGCAGCATTCCACAACTTATTTGCAAAGTTGCGGGATGCCTCTACAGAAGCCGATTCATCCTTTTTGCGATCGTATTCTAAGCGGATATCTTGTCCAGCACCAGCCACTTCCCTAATTAGGGTGTAGCGCAAGGCATCAGTACCATATTTGTCAATTAATAACAACGGGTCAATGCCATTACCTTTGGTTTTAGACATCTTCTGACCTTTTTCATCCAACACCAAGCCATGAATGTAAACCGTTTGGAAAGGCATTTGTCCAGTAAAATGCCCAGCCATCATTGTCATTCTGGCAACCCAGAAAAAGATGATGTCAAAGCCTGTCACCAAAGTAGTAGTCGGGTAATAAGTTGCTAAATCCTGAGTTTGTTCCGGCCAGCCTAAAGTTGAAAACGGCCAGAGTCCAGAAGAAAACCAAGTATCTAGTACATCTGGGTCTTGTTCTAGCTTGACATTTTCACCAAATTGCGCTTTAGCTTTCTCCCAAGCTTCAGTTTCCGATTTCGCCACCACAAACGGCGTGTTATCGGTAATTTGCCCATCCGTTTCACTGACAGCGTACCAAGCAGGAATTTGGTGTCCCCACCATAATTGGCGAGAGATACACCAATCAGTAAGTTTTACTAGCCAATCACGATAGACCTTTGTCCAGCGTTGAGGGACAAACTCTGGAGAAGTTTGCTGGTCGAGGAATTCTAAGGTTTTGTCAGCTATGGGGCGAATTTTGACAAACCACTGAGTCGAGAGGAGAGGTTCAATGGGTACTTTACCGCGATCGCTGTAGGGAACGGTATGTTTATAGTCTTCTATCTTCACCAAAAAGCCATCTGCTTCTAGGCGAGAAACCACATTTTTTCTAGCAACAAATCGGTCTTGTCCTTGAAACTCCCCAGCATTGGCGTTGAGAGTGCCGTCTTTATTCATAATGTTGATCAACGGCAGATTGTGACGCTTACCCATGTCAAAATCGTTGGGATCATGGGCGGGAGTTATTTTCACGCAACCCGTGCCGAAAGTAGGGTCAACAAATTCATCACCAATGATCGGAATTTCTCGGTGTAGAATTGGTAGAGTTACAGTTTTGCCGATGAGATGTTTGTAGCGATCGTCATTGGGATTAACTGCTACTGCCGTATCGCCCAGCATCGTTTCTGGTCTAGTTGTTGCCACTTCTACATGACCAAAACCATCAGTGAGGGGATAGCGGAAATGCCAGAGATTTCCATTCACCTCTTGATTTTCTACTTCCACATCAGACACAGCCGACTGAGAAGCTGGACACCAGTTAACTAAATATTCACCACGATAAATTAAACCTTCCTCGTAAAGACGAGTAAACGCCTCGACAACAGCTTTAGATAAACCCTCATCCAGGGTAAATCTTTCCCGTGACCAGTCCACCGAGACACCCAAGCGTCGTAGCTGGTTCAGAATCGTTCCCTCAGACTCCGCCTTCCATTCCCAAGCGCGTTCTAAAAATTTATCGCGCCCCAACTCGTAGCGAGTTTTTCCCTCTGTCTTGAGTTGTCTTTCCAGCATACTATGCACAGCAATGCTGGCGTGGTCAGTTCCGGGTAGCCACAGGGTATTGCGCCCTTGCATCCGGTGGTAGCGCACGAGAGTATCAATCAACGCACTTTCAAAAGCGTGACCCATGTGCAAACTGCCGGTGACATTCGGCGGGGGAATGACGATGCAGTAGGGTTCGCCGCCTTTGTTGGGGTCAGCTTTGTAAACTTGGTTGTCTTCCCAGAATTTTTGCCATTTGGCTTCGGTGGAAAAGGGGTCGTAGAGACTGGGGAGATTGGGGACGGTTGCGGTCATGCGGGGAAAACTAGGTATGGAAGGACTCTAATAAATTTTGCCACAGGGTTGGAGAGAGGGTTTATATGGAAACGAACCGCAGAGGCGCAGAGAACGCAGAGGGAAGAGAGGTGGGAGAAGAAATGAATCGGCTTACGGGCGAGGTGATTGGGGCGGCGATTGAGGTGCATCGGGTGTTGGCCCCAGGGTTTTTGGAGGAGGTGTATAAGGAGGCGCTAATTATAGAATTTTTCAGGTGCGGGATACCTCATCTGGTTGAGAAGTCAGTAACAGTAAATTACAAAGGACATGAAGTAGGCAAGGGTAGATTAGATTTTTTGGTTGCTAATTGTCTAATTGTGGAATTAAAAGCTGTGCAAAATTTAGCCCCAATCCATGAAGCTCAAGTTCTCTCTTACCCTTAAAATGACTCATTACCCCCTTGCTCTCCTGATTAACTTTAACGTCCCCCTCCTCAAAGACGGCATCAAACGTATTATCCTCTCTTAATCTCTCTGCGCCCTCTGCGCCTCTGCGGTTCGTTCCCCAAACCCATGAAACATCAACCAACCTCCCCTTGGACATTTATCCCCACCCTATATTTCACCTCCGGCATCCCTTACGTCATCATCAACACAGTTTCCGTAATCTTTTACAAAAAACTCGGAATAGATAATACTCAAATCACTTTGTGGACAAGTTTTCTCTATCTACCTTGGGTCATCAAAATGTTTTGGGGCCCAATTGTCGATATTTACTCTACCAAACGCAAATGGATACTTTATACCCAATTTGCCATGTTCTGCTGCTTGGGTTTGATAGCCTTCTCCTTACAACTGCCAAATTTCTTTTTCATATCCCTCACAACATTAACAATAGGAGCATTTATTTCTGCAACTTATGACATTGCCACAGATGGCTTCTATCTGCTAGCTTTATCTCCTGAACAACAAGCCTTCTTTGTCGGCATTCGCTCACTGTTTTATAGAATGGCTGTAATTTTTGGCTCTGGAATATTAGTAGTTTTAGCAGGTCAGCTTGAAGTATCTCTCAACAACATTCCATTGAGTTGGACTATAGCTATTGGCTTCTCAGCTTTAATTTTAGCAATCCTCTTTATTTTCCATCGCCTAATTTTACCCTTACCTGAATCAGATAACCAACGAAAAACACAAGCTAGGGAAAATATACCCTTTTGGTCAATCATTAGCTCATATTTTGCTCAAGAAAAGATTATAGCTATTTTAGCATTTATCTTACTCTACAGATTTGGCGAAGCAATGCTTGTCAAGATAGTTTCTTTATTTTTATTGGACAAACTAGAAGTAGGAGGCTTAGGGCTATCAACATCAGATGTCGGGTTAGTCTACGGGACATTTGGAGTAATATCCCTGATTTGTGGAGGAATTTTAGGAGGTTTGCTAATTTCTAAATATGGATTAAAAAAGTGTCTGTTTCCTATGGCTTTAGCTTTGAATTTACCTGATATATTTTATGTATATATGGCTTACACCAAACCTTCGCTAACATTAGTGTATCCTTTAGTTTCTTTGGAGCAATTTGGCTATGGTTTTGGATTTACAGCTTTTAGTGTTTACTTAATGTATATCTGCCAAGGTGAATATAAAACTTCTCATTTTGCTATTTCCACTGGAATTATGGCTTTAGGCATGATGCTACCAGGTTTAATTAGCGGTTATCTGCAAAAAGCATTTGGTTATCCATTATTTTTTATCTTAGTATGTTTGCTGACTATTCCGGGGATGATTGCTCTGTTTTTTATACCTTTAAAAGAATAACCGAAGTGTCAGAATAATTAATATTATTACAAATCATGAGTTATGTTTTGGGAATAGATGGCGGCGGTAGCAAGACTATTTGTGTCTTGATAGATGATTTGCGTCAAGTGCTAGGTCGTGGTGAAGCAGGCCCATCTAATTATCAGACTATAGGTATTGAAGCCACTCTCCAATCTATTCAATCTGCAATTCACAATGCGGTTGAGACAGCAAGAATTACAAATAATGTGAAGATTGATGCGATATGCCTGGGTTTAGCAGGTGTAGGTCGTGCAGCAGATATCGAAGTAGTAAAAGGTTTAGTACAAGAGTTGCAGAATAACAAATCTCTGCCTATTACTTGGGCATTACAGCTAGCGAATATTGTAATTTGTAACGATGCTTTAATTGCTTTAGTTGGTGGAATTGGTCAGCATGTAGGAATTGTGGTTGCAGCAGGTACTGGTTCGATAGTTTTTGGGCGAAATCATCAGGGACATACCAAGCGAGTCGGTGGCTGGGGATATATTTTAGGAGATGAAGGTAGCGCTTATAAAATTGCGATCGCTGGTATGAACGCAGCATTAAAATCTTATGATGGACGGGAAATATCAACAAGTTTGCTAAAGGGTTTCAAACAGCATCTTGAATTGGAAAGTATAGAAGATTTAATAGAAGTAGTATATCGGCGAGAATGGGGAGTTAAACAGATAGCTGCTTTAGCACCAATTGTAGATTTTGCAGCTGCTTCAGGTGATATAGTAGCGAATAGTATAATTGACGATGCTGTAAAAGAGTTAGTAAAAGCTACATCTACAGTAATTGATGCAATTTTTAGTGCTGACTCAGTTTTAGAAGTAGTCACAACAGGAAGTGTGTGGCAGGGTAAATGCAATATCCATGAAAGATTTGCAGCGTCTACTGTTAAGAAGTTTCCTAAAGGAAAGGTGATTTTTCCAAGGTATGAGCCTGCTTATGGTGCTGGTTTGTTAGCGTTGCAGACAACTCAAAATTGACATAAATAAAGCAATAATAGAAGTTTTCATGCAAATATGCGCCCCAAAAAAGTTACTATTTCAGACC
This sequence comes from Nostoc sp., assembly GCF_036919595.1. GTDB lineage: Bacteria > Cyanobacteriota > Cyanobacteriia > Cyanobacteriales > Nostocaceae > Nostoc. The sequence continues at coordinate 15,040 of NZ_JBALCO010000156.1, forward strand.
AAGCTGCGGTGCTAGCACTAGAATCATAACGATAACCGTCATCGCGCATGAATGTATGTTCTGCTTCATACAAGAAAACTTGGTGAGGTATGTTAGGATTCTCAATTGCTTTTATTATGGTTTGGCGATCGCTTTCTGGCACATGAGGGTCAAGAGTACCAAACACCATTAGTATCTCGCCTTTTATTTCACTTACCCGCTGGATTGTATCGGCTACCTCCTTACCCAGTTTACCACTGGGAATACCAGTAGGGTAACAGCAGACACAAGCCCGAATTTCGCTTTTAAATGCGGCGCGGAAAGCTAAATGTCCACCAATACAAAAGCCTAGAGTGCCTATTTGATTTGGAGAAACCGCATCTCCTTTCAGAAATTCAATCACCGCAAGGCAATCGGCATCATAATCAGCTACGGAGGTTCGACGCGCATCGTCATTACCCCGCATCCGTCCCAGATCGTCTGGTTCAATCACTAAACCAACTGGCTCAATTCGGTGAAAAATTTCTGGGGCTGCTACTACATAGCCGTATCCTGCTAAGTAGTTAGCTAGACGAATCATTGGATCACCTAACTGATAAATATCACTGTAGAAGACAATACCAGGATATTTTCCTGCTGCTTTGGGAGCCGCAACATAAACACGCATCAAACTGCCATTTACTCTTAACTCAACGTTGCGCTTAGTGATTTGCACTTTTTTGTCTCCGTATTCCGCTTGCTGTGATTAAAGCAGCCTACTGCCGTCAGGCATTCATCCGCATTTACAAAATACCTAAAGGTTTTTCCAGCATCAGGATAGGCTACTAACTGTCAATGAAAGAAAGCAATGGCGTTGCATATTTGCGGGATGATTTTGTTAGTTTTGTGAGACAGGCAACATGAGCGCTCCGATATACAAGGGATGCTCATGTTGCCCACCCTACAAAAATCATCCCTTAATTCAGTAACGCCAAAGCAATAATAGGAGTTTTCAGTTTGCAAATCACCCCACCCTAACCCTCCCTCTTATAAAGGGGAGGGAACTAGATTTCCTGTTTCCCCCTTTGCAAGAAGTTATCGGCAAGTTTCGGTTACGTTGATTTTTGAGGAAACTAGATTTCCTGTTTCCCCCCTTTGCAAGGGGGGACTAAGAGGGGTAATTCGACTTGTGCGTACACTGTAGCCTTTCAGGAAAGAGGCTTTGAATCTTACCCCCTTCCCTTGCACTACGGTGTACACACAAGTATGACCAACATAGGTTTCAACTCTTCTAGTTGTTTCGTAGGGTGCGTTATAGAGACGCCAAAATAACAAATGAGTTCGCCAAAATAACAAATGCGTTGGCGTAGCCCGCACTTCGACAAAGCTCAGTGACCGCTCAAGTGCGACGCAGTTTTTTACTACGATTTCAGTAACTACGGCAGTTATGACCAATTGACTGTTGATAGATTGACCCAATGGCATCCGGCTTTTCTACAACTGTGTAAAACTTTAGATGAATGTGCCAAAAAATATCGGGGGTTTTGTCAAAGGTATAAACCGAAAGCTTAATCCGTCGCTGTTCTCCTTCTGGTACATAAATGCGTCAAAAACTCCCGGTAATTAGTAAAGGGGATAGATGACATTCGCTTGCTGCGAAGCACCCATCCCCGAATAGCTGCCCAGATGCTCAACCTGGAATCTATAGTCCGGTATCTAATAATTACAGTATCGGCCGAGATATGTAGATTGTCACTGGGATAGATACTGATTTACGAAATACCTACGAAAAGATTGTTACACAATTACTCTTGTTCACCCTTACTTCCGCCTCCCATCGCCAACAGCGCCGTTCCGTAAGCTGCTTCTGTGTACACTGACGCTACTACAGGAACCTGCAAATGACGCGCCCTAATCGCAGTCCAAGTTTCATTCGCCGCGCCACCGCCAGCAGTATAAACACGGCTCAAGTTGTCTGCGCCCATTTGCTGTAATAATTCATACCCTCGCGCTTCTATGCGGGCAATGCTTTCTAACAACCCATGCAAAAATTCTACTGGATGATCTGGGCGTGGTTCCAATCGTGGGGCTAGATTGGGATCATTAATCGGAAAGCGATCGCCTGCTTTCAATAATGGATAATAATCTAACTCGCTGGCAATTGAAGCATCAATCTCTCGGCTAAGGCTTTCTAACTCAGCGTTTGTGAAAAATTGCTTTAGCACTGCACCCCCAGTATTAGAAGCACCCCCAGTTAGCCACAAATCACCCAACCGATGGCTGTAAATCCCATATCTGGCATCTTCTACACGGGTACGACTTAACAACTTTAGTACCAACGTTGAACCAAGGGAAGTCACGGCTTCACCAGGTAATTTTGCCCCACTAGCGAGAAAAGCGGCAATACTATCAGTTGTACCTGCACACACCTGACAATCACGGCAAAAACCGAACTTATCGGCAATTTCAGGACGCAATTTTGCAATGGGAGTCCCAGGAGTTAAAACTTTGGGTAGCTGAATCGGTATTTGCAAATTTTCTAGCCATTCTGGGTATTTCAACTCTTCCACGTCATAACCCAGCTTTAAAGCATTATGGTAATCGCTAATCCCTAAATACCCATGTAGGAGAAACGCCAGCCAATCAGCTTGATGCAGGAAATATCTAGCTTCGCTAAAAGAAGGTAATTGCCTCATCCACAAAAGTTTGGCAAGGCTGGAGGTGGCACTCAACACGGTATGATTGGGGGGTGCGATACTCTTCAAATGCTCTAGCACCAATGATCCCCGCGCATCGTTATACAGCAATGGTGCATCTGTTGGATTACCAACAGCATCGACCAGCAAGACGGTAGAAGAAGTACCATTAATTGCGATCGCTTTAATTTCTCGCCGCAATTGGTCAGGTATTTGTTCCATCAGCACAAATAAAGCCTGCTGCCAAATTTTTGGCATAATAGGGGCTGGTGAATCCTGGAAGGGATATCGTACCTCAGCCTGGATATAAGAAGCTTCCTCATCAATCACCATACCGCGGGCGCCAGATGTACCGAAGTCGATACCCAAATACAAATTCATATTTTTATAAATTTTTATACATATACGCCTTATGTGAATTAAGCCACAGGATGCTGTTCAAAAGTAAGAACATCAATACCAAAACGCTGGCGCAGAAAAATACGCA
>NZ_JBALCO010000157.1:0-132957 GCF_036919595.1 Nostoc sp.
GCACTCGATTGCAATTACTTTACCGTATTTGCTGTGCTGTTTCTTAAATCCTTTACTAGTAAGCCTTTCAAGACTTAACGGGAAAAGTCAGGTAGCGGAACAAGCAAAAAACCCTGATACATATGAAACATCATTCTTGAACAATGATAAAGCTCACATACTTCAGTTTCACATGGGGCAAGTTGTCCTTGAAAAGCGATGCGGGTGCGGCAGACCAATGTTTTTACAACATAAAAATCGCCCTGACGGCAGTTTATTAATGTTAAATGACTTTTTCTGGTCGTGTATTGGCTATTACAATCATGCAAATACCCAATGTAGAGGTATACAGAAATTTTCTACGCAGGATATTGGTTTAATGCACAAAGCAAATGTCTTTGAACTTAAGTTATCAAATGCCGAGCTAAGTCAGAGCTTTACACCTAAACATATCCAAATTACAGTAGTTGATCGTGTAACACAGCATTTGAAAGTAGAAAATAGCAATGTGCTATGCCCCATACATCATATGCCTATGGTCTTACGTGAAAAACGCAATCACTCAGATGTTGTTATAGATATGTTTTACCTGCAATGTCCGCATTTTGGATATCAGCAGCTTGTTAAATTAAAGTCAGCCGCACAAATTGCTGCATTTTTGCATGGTAAAGAAGGACGGGGAGTATTGTAGTAAAAACTTTTTTTTATGTCGTCTTTTTATGTCGTCAATGCAATACCAATGCTACAGCTTGATTTATTGTTCGCTACGAAAATTAGCTGAATATTAGTAACACAGTATTCTTAGTGGTGATGAACTGACAGTGCCGCAGGTATTATATAGACATTTGCCACTACCAGCTAAATTAGACTTATCACCAAATGCTTTAACTCCTATGCTAGAAAAAACATCTATATTCCAGAAAGCCATAGAAGCAGTTGTAACGTTAGATCCAGAAGCTCAGGCTATTCTTGTAGATATTATCCAAAAGCGCCTCAAACAACAGCGACGGGATGACTTATTAAAAGAAATCGTGCAAGCAGAGAGGGATTATGCTCAGGTGATGACGTTTACTAAATTCACCATTATTTTTAACTAAGGCAAGCCTAATAATTAAAAAATAAGTACAGATTTTAAATGAATACCCAAACAACAACCCAATTACCAATTCCCCCACACTTTAACCCTGAAGGAGTGGGCGAAGTCTGGCGTGTACCTTACCAAGAACGTGCCGCCCAAGCTGAAATCTGGGCAAAACAACATGATATCAAACCTGCATCTTTAGATAAAACTCGCATTTGCTTACTATTAATTGATGTCCAAAATACCTTCTGCATCCCCGATTTTGAATTATTTGTAGGTGGAAAATCTGGGAATGGGGCGGTGGATGATAATGTCAGATTATGTGAGTTTATTTATCGCAACTTGGGAGTGATTACCAAAATTGTACCCACCTTAGATACGCACACAGCAACACAAATTTTTCATCCCATCTTTTGGGTGAACGCCGCCGGAGAACATCCCACCCCAGCAGCAACTAGCATCACACCAGCAGATATTCAACAAGGTATCTGGAAAGTTAACCCAGCAGTTGCTAACAGTGTTACTGATGGGGATTATAAATTATTAGAAAAACACGCTTACCATTACCTTAAGCAACTTAGTCAAGACGGTAAATATCCCCTTACTGTTTGGCCTTATCATTCTATGTTGGGCGGTATCGGCCATGCTCTAGTCTCATCGGTAGAAGAAGCGATATTTTTCTACGGCATTGCTCGTCAAAGTCAGACGCAATTTGAAATCAAAGGTGAAAATCCTTTAACAGAAAACTATTCCATCTTACGCCCAGAAGTGTTAGAAGATTTTGAGCAGCGTCCACTTGCTCAAAAGAACACGCACCTGATTCAGCAACTTTTAGAATTTGATGCAGTAATTATTGGTGGTCAAGCCAAAAGTCATTGCGTCGCTTGGACAATTGACGATTTATTAACAGAAATTAAACAACTAGATGCTAGCCTTGCTCAAAAAATCTATCTCTTAGAAGATTGCACTTCTCCTGTTGTTGTTCCCGGTATTGTGGACTACACAGAACAGGCAGATGCGGCATTTGCAAGGTTTGCAGAGGCAGGAATGCACATCGTAAAATCTAGCGAAAATATAGCATCCTTTTTTTAACGCAAAGGATTGTAAAGGTTTGGTAGAGGAACACAGAGATTTCTTCTGCGTTCCTACCCTGCAAGAAGGCGAAGCGCCTATGCGTTTCAAAACGAACCTTATTTCTTCAAATAACCCTTTGGATCTTCTGCTACCCAACCCAAAGATGAGCTAGAACGCACTTCAAAATGGAGATGCGGTTGGCTGGAACTTGGTTGTCCACTAGTGCCTACTGTTCCCAGTAAGTCTCCTTTTTTCACTTGCTGACCGACAGTAACTTTGATACTGTCAAGCTGGGCATAGCGGCTTTGGAGTCCGCCACTGTGGTTAATAATGACCAACTTGCCATAAGTACCTTGCTCATTAGCAAAGACTACGGTTCCAGGAGCGATCGCCAGCACATTAGTACCCATTGCTGCTAATAAGTCAACACCACTATGAAAGAAAACTTGACCTGTCGCAGGATTAATTTGCCAGCCATAAGCTAATGCTACAGTTGCTACTTGTGCCAAAGGATATCCAGACAGAGATGCACGGTTTGGCGTTCCTGTATCAGTAGGTAAAACGGACTTCGTTACAACACCATTGGGCGACCAATTTACCCCCGGAACAAACACAATTCTGGGGTCTTGTTGGCAACCATTCACCTCAAAAAGGCTATCAGCACGAACTTTGTATTTTGCCGCCACTTGTCGCCAAGTTTCACCGCGAGGCACTTCGACTACAACCCCATTGTAGGGAGGAATTTGAAGTACACTACCAACGACTGCGATCGCACCGTTCTGCAAAGCTGGATTCATGCCGATAATAGTTGTAGGAATGAGATTGTAGCGCTGCGCTATGCTCTCCAAAGTTTCGCCACGAACAACTTTATGGCGTTGGAAGCGAGATAGGGCTGGAGTTGGGCAACCACCTACAGCAGCATTAGCACTGTTAGTGTTTGGCACTATGGATACTAGGCCTAAGGCGCTAACTAAGCAACAGAGAAACAGTTGACGAAAGGGTAAAATCATGTATACAGGTCAGGAGCGCATTAACTTTAGATTTTAGATGGGAAGTGTGGAGAGTGGGGAGATGAGGGAGCAGGGGAAGCAGGGGGAGATGAGGAGGACAATACAGACAGGGAGAATAACTAATGCCCAATCCCCAATTCCTTATAAATTGATCTGTCCACTTACCGTTAGCTTGACTACACTTAGAAATTAGCAACTGCATTGCTGTCCTTAAGCAGAATGATTATGAAGTTATCTTTAAAGCAACTGGGCGTTTATGTATTTTTACTGGTGTTCGGCTGTGGTGCAGGTTTGTTTGGGAGTCGCTATCTCTTGCTACAAAATCCCTCGTTCCAACAGTTAAGAAATGTGACAATGGCTTTGCCTCCAGAATCCATAGTTCCAAATTCTCCTAACGCAGCTATTGGGGCTACTGGGGGCGAGAATGTGAATTTTATTGCGACGGCAGTACAAAAAGTTGGCCCGGCTGTGGTGCGAATTAATGCCACCCGCAAAGTAGCCAATCCGATCTCTGACGCTTTGAAAAATCCCCTCTTGCGGCGATTCTTTGGAGAGGATGAACAACCAATTCCTCAAGAGCGTATTGAGCGCGGTACAGGATCGGGATTTATTTTGAGCGAAGATGGAGAATTACTCACCAACGCTCATGTGGTAGCAGATACAGATACAGTACTAGTAACCCTCAAAGATGGGCGGAGTCTAGAGGGGAAGGTGGTAGGAGTTGATTCTGTGACAGATATCGCAGTGGTGAAAATAAAAGCGAATCATTTACCGACAGTGAAGCTGGGCAATTCGCAAAACTTAATACCAGGAGAATGGGCGATCGCTATTGGCAATCCTCTGGGTTTAGATAATACTGTCACTATTGGCATCATCAGCGCTACAGATCGTACCAGCACTCAGGTAGGTATCCCAGATAAACGAGTCAGCTTTATCCAAACTGATGCCGCAATTAACCCTGGTAATTCTGGTGGCCCCTTGTTAAACGCTCAAGGCGAAGTGATTGGTGTTAACACTGCCATCCGCGCTGATGCTCAAGGACTCGGTTTCGCCATTCCCATTGAAACCGCCGCCCGCATCGCCAATGAACTTTTTACCAAAGGGCGTGTGGAACATCCCTTCTTGGGTATTGAAATGGCAGACCTTTCTCCGATCAGAAAACAGCAGATTAATCAAGAAAATCAATTGAACATTCAGCAGGACGCTGGAATTGTGATTAGAGGAGTTACAGACGATTCCCCAGCCAAGCGCGGAGGACTGTTTCCTGGAGACGTGATTCAAAAAGTTAACGGTAAACCAGTCAAAACTTCAGCCCAAGTTCAGAAGTTGGTAGAGGCCAGCAAAGTTGGGGACATTTTAGTGATCGAAGTCAACCGCAGCGGTAAAATTCAAACTTTTAAAGTGCAATCAGGTGCTTATCCTGAAAGGAAGTAGTCAAGGTAATTCGTAATTGATAAGTAACGCTCGTTCCGACGCTCAATTACTCGCTCTAAGCGAATGCAAACGGCATCTCTAAGAGTTGCCATGCCGTTGGCGAACGCGAACAGCGTCTCCCCTTAGGAGAAGAGAAGGCTTTACGCTGCGCTATTGCTACCGCAATGCTTTCGTAATTCGTAGTTGTAATCAGTGCTTGCTCTGTACCCTCACTGTCTTGTCGACCACAAAATTAGAGATTTTGGTGGTAGCTGCGTACCCTCTTAATTACGAATTACGAATTAGTAATTATTTGGTCAATAGTCTCAGAATGTTTGACTACTGACTATTGATTATTGACCATTAGACAAATGCTCTAACTGCATTCTTTGTTCCATCTGGCGCAGAAAATACCCTGTCATCATGGCCGACGCTAAAAGCCCTGCTAAGTTCTCCCGATCTGTAGTGATTTGCACATTGAAATTTTCTACAGGGAGCATTCCCACTAGCCCTTGGACATTTTGGGAGATGATTTGTTTAATTTCAGGGCTGGCGGACTGAGCAATCCTCGCTAAAACATCAGGAGACTGATGCTGTAGATATTTGAGTAACTGATTGGGGTATTCCTCAGAGTGGTCGGAAAGAAGTTGATTAGGGTGTTCCTCAGAGTTGTCATTCAAAAAGTCAGGATTAAACACCATTGGCAGTTTTATTTAGCTTAATTGCTAACTCTACTTTAAACCATTGTACAAGGGTAGCGCATTCACTACGGGTATAAGCCTTTAAAAGCAGAGGGCATTGGGGATTGGGAATGGGGCATATCAGTTATTCTCCTCATCCCCCTTATCCCTCTACTCCCTTCAGTTCTAGTTCTAGTTCTAGTTGTTCTTCTTTCTGGCTGGTGGAAAGTATTTGCGGGAGTTGCTCAATTTGGAAATACTGGTGAAATTTTGGCGTTACTTGGAGCGAGTAGGAGCGAGAATCACTGTCTCGGCGCTTTCGGATGAAACCAAGTTCGACGAGTTCTGGAACGTGTTGATATACTCCTGAACCGCGCAGGTTAATCAAGTCGCTCTGGAGTATGGGACTATTGAGGGCGATCGCTGCCAAAGTCCGCAATGCACCTACTCCCAATTCTACTGGTATCATCGTTTGCACTAAATCATGAAAGTCAGACCGTAGTTGCAAACTGTAACCATCTGGGGTTTCTATTACCTCTAAAGCGCTATCTCGGTGGGCATAGTTGTCCATTAGTTCAATTATGCCTTCTTTGACAGTGGCGCGATCGCACGCGGCATACTCGGCGATTTCGCCGAGCGACAAGGGTTTACCCTTTAAATAGAGAATTGCTTCTATCTTCGTCGCTGTGGCTATAATCATTTAATCATCAGTCACTTGTACTGAGCGTTGCCGTTGGCGTAGCCTCTGGTAGAGAAGTATTGGTCATTAGTTACTAGTCATTAGCAGATGACAACTAACAATCAACAAGTGTGTGGCATTATATCCTAAATTATCAAAATTATTGTTGAAACTTTCAAATAGGGCATGGGGCATGGGAAAAAACCTAGAGAAAGTTTCCCCTTTACCTGTTCATTTTCATTAAAAGCCTCTACTTGTGAGAATAAATTCTGCGATCGCTAAATCTTGTGGAGTAGTCACTTTTAAATTTGTCTCCTCTCCCTCGACAATTCGGACTTCAATACCGCACCTTTCAAACAAAGCGGCATCGTCAGTTACTTCCCAACCTTGACGGACACCTTCAGCATGGCACTGTTTCAACAACCTGACATCAAATCCTTGGGGAGTTTGTGCCGCCCACAATTGTCGTCTGTCGGGTGTTTCTTGAATTATGCCTTGTTGATCGACAACTTTGATCGTATCTTTGACGGGTACACCAGCAATTAAACCGGGACAGTGGCGAATCGCCTCAGCACAAGAGTTAAATAAATCTGATGTAACAAGGCATCTGGCCCCATCATGAATCAACACTTGTCCTGCGGCTACTGGGAGAGACTGCAAGCCATTGTAAACAGATTGTTGACGGGTGGAGCCACCTTGAATCAATTCCACTGGTTTAGTCAGCTTCAGATCGGCAATAATTGCTTTCAAGTCAGACCAGTCACCAGGCTGGGAAATAATCCCGATCCAATTGATTGTACTTGCGGCTTCTGCGGCTAATAGAGTCCAAGCAATAATTGGTTGCGATCGCAGTTTCAGTAGGAGTTTATTGCGGTTACTCCCCATTCTTTTTCCGATTCCCGCAGCTGGAATTAGTAAATACACAGAATTCCTCAATCTTTAAGCTATATATTTTCCCCTAAAATAGGGAGCGAGTAAGCGTCAATAAATATTATGCGAGTAGTAGCCCTTGTACCTGGCGGAATTGGCGACCAAATTCTCTTCTTTCCGACTCTAGATGACCTGAAGCGCCATTACCCTAACGCTCAGATAGATGTCTTTGTTGAACCCCGGTCAAAGGCTGCCTACCGAGTGAGCAAGTCAGTTCACGAGGTGCTGAACTTTGATTTTCAAGACCGTAACAGTCTGGCAGATTGGGGTAACCTGGTAGGCATAATTCGCGATCGCGAATACGATGTTGTCATTGCTGTGAAGCAAAGTTGGTTGCTGGGTCTTTTGCTCTGGTTGACAGGAATTCCCATACGCATTGGCTACCAAGGCAAAGGTTCGGTTTTTCTGAGCCATACTGTGCCATTCAAACCATCCCAGTATGCGGCGGCAGTATATCATGATTTGCTCCAACCATTGGAAATAAATAGCCCTGTCCCAGAGTTAGCAGTAAATGTGCCAAAACCAGATATTGAGTGGGCACAAAAGGAACAAAAACGCTTAGGGGTGCATGAAACAGGCTATATCTTGATTCATGGCGGTTCTGGCCAGTTATCCCAGGCTAAAGAATCGGATAAAATCTACCCTGTTGAGAAGTGGCATCAAATTATTCAAGCCTTCCAACATAAGCAGCCGGATCTGCCTGTGGTGGTTATTAAGGGACTTGATGATCAGCAGTTTATGCGATCGCTTCTGGAGTCTTCTCCAGATATCAAGGTGACTGCCCCAGATGATATTGGCAAGTTAACTGCTATAATTGCCGGGGCTAATTTGATGTTGTCTACTGATAGTGCGGCACTACAACTGAGCGTTGCAGTCCAAACCTATACTATCGCCCTATTTGGGCCCAGCGATCCAGCTAAGTTGTTGCCGAAAAACGATAAATTCCTGGCCATTGAATCCCCCACGGGAAAAACGGCGGATGTTTCACCAAACGCAGTTTTGGAGAAAATTTGGGGTGGCTAAACCAGCAGTTTGTCCCAATTTCTGCAATCAGTCTATTGGATATCCAATGTAGTTATACGTTTATTAAATGACCGCAAAACTGGACATGACGGCTAGATTTTGCGGTCATTCAGTATTAAAAAATGCGTTAGAAAACTAGATTTTTCTCTGCATTTATGCCCCAGAGGACTAAATCCATGTCCCATTAGTAATTTGTAAAGAAATAATTGATGGTTAAAGATTGTTCGTAGTTTGCGTTTTAGCGAAGACAGGGCAAACTACGAACCTATCAAATCATTGACCGTAACCATGCACTCATCTCTTTAAATTCTCCCTTGACCACCTCTCAACATCCACAACCTCCTTCCCATCCTTCCAATTAAAGCTTTTCTCCAAATCCCAACTCACACCCCTCCCTTGTGCAAACACGACCCTATACTTCTTGAGCGAATTCTCTGGATCTTTCGCCAACTCCCTCTTTAAAAACTCCACACTCCACTTTTCCCTCCTCACCTCCCTACCCAGAACGCTCTCCACAATATCCGCCACCCGCCCATACGTCACTGTATCTCCAGCCGTAAACACTACCTCATTCCTGAACCTCGGATTCTCCATAAAGACAATTTCCGCTGTCAGTGCCCCTATATCCTCTGGTGTTGTCACCGTTACAGCCGTCTCCCAGCTTCCTAGCGCTCGCACAACGGATTCATCTAAATCAACAACTCCAAAGGATCTCTCAAAGAGAAAACTCGTAAATATCCCCGTAGACACTATCACCCATTCCGTTTTGCTTTGGCCTCGCAATAAATCTCGTACGTCTAATTGCACGTCGAATAAATCTTGGGCTGAACCTCGGCCAATAACATCATAATCTACCCCAAATTGCCACGGTAAATACCTCGCCACGCCCGCATCTAGGACTGCATGGGCGATTTTCAATTGAATACTACTTCCGGTTACAAAGCCCACACAACTAATGACAGTATGATAGGGTTTGAAAAGGGCAGATAAGTCGGAACTAGAGCTGTTAACAACATCTCCAGGGAGAAACCTGATGCCAAGAGCTTTCAGTTTGTCTAATTCGGTCTGCTTTGTCCGTGTGCTGGGAGAGTTTATTGTGCTTTGGCGGAGGAGAACGGTGATGGTTGTGTCTGTTGGGGCGAGTCGTGCGAGATTGTGCAGCATAGAGAGGCCAAGTTCGCCTGCGCCGAGGACGAGGATGGAGGTCATGACTAATGAATAGGAGGGTAACGTTTTATCTCAAGCAATCCACGATTTAAATACAGTAGTCGTTGCACTTAGCGATTTAGCGATTTAAAATATCTCAAAAAAAGCATCATCTAATTCATAACCCAGCATTTGGGCCATAGACTTCAGCCGCGATAGGCTGGGGATGCCCTGTTGTTTGAGCCAATCACCTAAAATAAAGATTTTATGCATCAAAAATATTTCTAAGGCTTCAGGATTGTACTGAATGCCTTCTTGAGAACTGAACTGATGTGGTACAAGCATGGCAGCATAACGAACAAACTCTCCAGCTTTCCAATCTAGTAAAAATGCTAACCAGGGGTATTTGGCATCTAGGCGCACAAACCACAGCCGCACCTCTGGAATTTCTGAGAGTTCCCGTGGATCGCCAGGTTCGAGATCGTATTTGATATCAAAACGTAGCTGCTGTTCATGGGATGCTACCCCAGCTTGCAGCAGTTGTTCAATCACCGTTGACGCAGGCGACAGATCCAGATTGTTAATGAAGTCATTATTGAGTGCGATCGCGATTGTCATTGATTCAGCAGTCACTTTCTTGATGCTCAACTGTAGGATCGACAATCTACAGTAGCAGCTTTCAGGGATTGACGCTAGATTGACCTTCACTCACTTTGACTTTGTTCTTTAAGTAGTTGAATTTACAATCGAGGATTGTGATGACTCTGACTTTTCGCGTTAAATCTCTTAAGATCGCTCGCTGCCAGTCGTCTCTACCAGACCAAAGTAGAACACAGAGGTCGTGCAATTTTAACCAGCCTCGCCACAAGACCTGGATGCCAGTTGGTGTTTTGCTTCGATGTTCACAATCTCGGCACGGTAGAAATTAGATGTATAGATAGCAACTACCCTTTAGTAATTTTAGCTGTAATTACACTGCTTGAGAAGGCGGCTGATCGAGTCAGGCATGAGAAGTTAACAGTTACACCAGCGAAAGAAATGCAGATATTTGAAGTAGTTGGCGATCGCCTATATGTACCAGATTTTGAATATCTATCAGGTGAATTGCTCTACACCTCAGCTACAGAGGGAGTTAAAAACCCCAAAGTTAAGGCTTATGTTGATTCAATTTTGCAGTTTGCGAGCGCTCCGGGTGGCGAAGGAGCATTAAGTGCATCTTTATAGCGAATTGGTATGAAACTTTTTTGCTGACCTATATAAGGTTTATACACAAGTCTAACCTTCTCAAACTTAATTTGATACTTTTGTTTAGTTTTCACTTGTTACAATAAATATACATCTAGTGGCAAGCCTTGATATGAACTGCTAGCGATGCCTGCGGCGGGCTACGCCTACGCAATTTACGTGTAGCGGATTTGGCTACACTTAAATATTACTTTTATAATTACAATAATTATTTATATTTAAATAAAAATTGATACACCATTAACATAGTATGTGATTATAATTAGCCTACTTGGAAAAGGCAACGCCTGTCCCAAGGTGGACATTTACAGCAATTTTAAGTTAAAGTTGTAATGAGTTTGTTTTAGATAAAGGTCTGACAAAGTAGCCGTCAATAACCAAAAAAATCATTATCACCACCTGTTACTTCTGTAGCATCAAAAGCCAAAACACAAATACAGGTAAAAAAGCGCTGTGCAATATCATTGCATATATTAAATAATCAATAAACGTTGAAATGTGAAAATTTTCTTAACAGTTTACAAGCTGTAATATGCAAAAGCAAACAATTCATACAAAACCAATTCGTTCCCTAGAAGATGCCCTTGAGCAGTGTCAAATCCTAGGTATGCGCGTTAGTCGTCAGCGTCGCTTTATTCTGGAATTACTTTGGCAAGCAAATGAACATCTTTCTGCTAGAGAGATTTATGATCGCTTGAACCAACAAGGCAAAGAAATCGGTCATACGTCTGTTTATCAAAATTTAGAAGCATTATCTAGTCAGAGCATCATTGAGTGTATTGAACGCTGTGATGGGCGTTTATACGGTAATATCAGTGACTCTCACAGTCATGTTAACTGTATAGATACAAATCAAATTCTTGATGTTCATGTGGAACTGCCAGAAGATTTTATCCGCAAAATTGAAGAACAAACAGGAGTACGGATTACTGACTACAGTATTAACTTTTTTGGCTACCGCAATCCGCAAGAAAGCTGATGAGAGTTAAGAAGTGGGAGACGCGATTAATCGCGTCTGTACAGGAGTTAGGAATTAAAATTCTAGATTCTAGCTTTCCTAGCTAATAAAACCTAATAACCATTAGTCTCATCAATGGGGTTATTACCAAAAACTGTCTCGTCATCATCGGTATGATCATCTAAATCTACTGGTAATAATTGTGCCTTCGCAGCTTTCAATTAGTCTGCTCGTAGGGAATTTGTTCCTCTGCTCAAGATTGTTTTCTAAATCCCGAAATTTAAAGTAAAACCCTGGTAAATTATTATAGCGGTGGTCAATTGCATAGAATACACACCTAACAAGAACAGCCCATTAAGCGCTTATGATCGCACTTGCGTTAGAATCGCTAAGACTATTGTATAGTAAGCATTTCGCCTTTACGGATAAATCTATAAGCTACCAGAGTCAAAAAAGAATTGAAGAAATCGCTCTTTTAAATTCATAGCAGTGAAACTTCTAGGAAACGCTGGAGAGTGGCAAAGATATATACTAGATATGCTTATCTGAGTCAAAGCAGTGTGAGTCTTTACTGAGGTGCTCCAGATGGGATACTACTTTTTATTAATCGAACTTGACTTATATGGATGTAACCTTCTTGATGATGACCGCAAGTATAAGTATGATACCACTTTCCCTCAGGATAAATATCTATAGTCTTTACTGAGGTTATCCTACAAAGAACTCTACTATTGGTATTGGGTTTCACCCTGACATTTGATGGTGGGTCGAAAACAATACCCTTTGCAAATTTTTGGGCGTTAGCTAAAGGTGTTTTTAGAAACAAGGACATGACACTTATTAAAGTAATATTAGTACCAGAAAATACTATATGTTGAATTGTTTTCTTCATATGTTTACCAATTTTTTAAGGTGATTGATAGCGCATTCTATTTCTAACTTGAGAAACAATCTAGAACTTACACATTAACAAAAATTTACCTTGAAGCTAAATTAGTGCCCTGGCGGTGAATTGTTTATTGAGTTTCAGTATTATTTTTAGCTTTTGTAAATAACTTGTTTACGTTATTTAACCATCAATACTCTATGGGTTAACAATCATAAATCTGGAATTCTGATACCAAACTTTACATCATTAATTATACTATTGATTTACTGAGTTTAGCACTGCAACTAGCGCCCAACACAGTGGCTCCTCCTTTTAGGAGAAAGGAATGGAAGTGAGATCAGAGTGTATTGCATTCAAACAAGCGATCGCTATAGATTCCTCAGCCAAATTAATTTGATCACTTGCAAGTGCAATATTTTGAGAGTGTAATCTTGCATCTGCTCAAGTAAATCTTGGGGATGATAACCAGCGAGTAAATTAGCGAGCGCTTTTGGAGTTTGGTGGATATGAGCCGATTTTGAGCGCAGTAGCATCGTCTTGATCCCAGCAATTGGATAGCCCAACAACCATCAACTCAGGCGATGATAAATTTCCCATAACAGATAAGACTTTTAAGTATTAGCAGCTAACTGCAATAGGTCATCATCTAGCAGTCCGTCGCAGTACAAAATGCTCAACAAATGCAGCATTAGGGGTTGATGGACAAGGGCAGATAATTCTCTTAACTTCGATTGGCTGGCAAATAAGCCTGTGTGTTTTCAGAATGTAAAGAAATTTTGAGCGTTCGCCCCACTGGAAATCCTCTGATTTGATTGATTGCGATATAGGGTTCTATCAACCAGTGCCGAATACTCAGGTTCATTTAATTACACAGTGACGGCTGCCTATGGCAACTATGATCAATTTATCAATTTGCGAAAACAGGTAACAATGGGGAAGACAAAGTTTTGTATCAAAGCTGTTTTCTGATTGGTAAAAAACAGTGCTTGGGTAATTGAGTAGAGTATGAGCGATCGCCCTTTAAAATTATTGTTAATCGACCAAGACCCTATTTTTCGTCTGGGATTACGGGTAGCTCTGGAAGCAATTACTAACCTGCAAGTTACAGGAGTGGTAGAAACTGATACTGCTGCCTTGCAAATTTTAGCAGAAATTGCCCAAGAAGACCCTAACCAGGTAAATTTGGTGGTTTTGGAATTCGGTAATGGCCGCTCCACTAGTCAGCAGCTAGGTTTACAATTCTGTCGGCAACTCAGAGCCTTATATCCCAACCTGCCAATTTTACTGCTCAGTTCTGTTCAAGAACAAGGACTACTATTGGCTGCGAAATCTGTTGGTATTAATGGCTACTGTCCTAAAGGCACACCACTTCCTGAGTTAGTCGCCGCCATGCAAGAAGTTGCAGATGGCGGTTCCTATTGGTTTCAGGACACGGAAGCAATAATCACTCCTAATCCCCAAAGGGGGCCGCGAGTTCCTCACTCCCCACTTCCCTTTTTTAGACTGCGAAATAATTTACGTTTGTCAGGAATTGCTTACATTGACGCTACCCTAGCCACAGTAACAGCACAATTACAAGTTCCCGGACTACCAG
This sequence comes from Nostoc sp., assembly GCF_036919595.1. Classification (GTDB taxonomy): domain Bacteria; phylum Cyanobacteriota; class Cyanobacteriia; order Cyanobacteriales; family Nostocaceae; genus Nostoc. The sequence goes on from NZ_JBALCO010000157.1 coordinate 13,702, forward strand.
TACTAGATCGAGCAATTTTGGCTGGACAGCGGCGAGAACTGCTAGCGGCTCGTTGGTTAATAAATCGGTTGTTGGTTTCATTACAAGAAAGGCAAGAGGAAGATATCCCCATTGCGGATCAGCCGCCTCTGGTTCTTTCATTGAGTAGTGCCATTCAACAAAGGCAAACTGTGTCACCTTTACTTAGTCCGGGAACACTACAATCTGAGTTGTTTGCATCTTGCGTAACCAAGCTTCAATTTTCTTTACGAAATGTCACTGATATCCCTTTAGAAATTGACATCTTTCGTGAAGATAAAAAACGGGAATTACTTTATCTTATCCTGCAAAAATTGGCTGAACAATTGGATGAACTGCGTGCTTCTCAAATAGAGATAAATCAATTATATGAGGTAAAATTTATCCTATTACGTGATTTATGGCAAGCAGCAATCACAGATTTTTTTGGAAAATTTTCTCGAATACAATTAGAAAATCAAAATATAGAAATTGTTAATTTTTTGCTCCAAAATACAGAGGTTGTGCAAAGAGATATTCTCAATAGAATTCCCCTATATTGTGAGTTTTATTCTTATCTGCTATTTCAAACAGAATTAAACATTGATAATACTTCTTATCCAGTAGTGAGCGCTGAAGCCAAGTCTCAAGCATTAATGATTTTAGAGAACTTGTTGATTCAGGTAGCGAATGGCGTAGTGCAACCACTACTAAACTCTTTAGCAGATGTAGAAGCGATTAAGAAAAAATTTTATGGGCGGCAATTAATTTCCACACGAGAGATTGAACGATTTAGAAATGATTTATCGTGGAAATATCGTTTAACTAATTATATAAATGAGCCAAAAGCAGTTTTTGAAAGCCGCTATGAGCTATTTGTAATTGCCCCTCGTGGCATTGCCAATACTTCAGTTTATGCTCCTCGAAATCAGGAGCTAGTAAAACTTTCTAATATTCCTTTAGTAGTGACGTTACTCATAGAATTTAGTGATGCGATCACACCGCGTTTAAAATCACTATTAGCTTTTTTAGGTAGTGGTATAGTCTTCATCCTCACCCAAGTAATTGGTCAGGGTTTAGGTTTAATCGGTCGTGGTATTCTTCAAGGTATTGGTAGTGTTTCGTTAGTACAAAAGAACTTTAAACGAAATAGCGATCGGTCTAAATGAAGAAGCAGGGAAAGGAGTACTATTGATAATTGACTAATGCCCCATGCCCAATACAACTTTTGCAGAGGCTGCGCTCTAAGCGTAGCTATGCCGCAGGCTTTACGACGCCGCTCAGGACAAGCTCAGTACAAGCGCCCAATCTCCCTATGACAAATGACTAACAATGATTTTATCGGGCTAGCAATTTCTTATGTTTACGCGATTAGTCTGCTTGTGATTGGCGAGGGACTGCGTAGGCTGTTTGCTGTAAAGCCGGATTTGACTCGCAAAGTGATCCATATTGGTGCAGGGATGTGGGTCTTTGGCGTCCTGCTGCTGTTTAAGCATTGGGAAATCGGAATTATACCTTTTGCTACCTTTATCGGACTTAACTACCTGTTTTACCGCTACCGAATCATCGGCGCAATGGATACCCAGGATAGCTCACCTGGCACAGTTTATTTCGTTATCTCAGTGACACTGCTTTTCGGGCTACTGTGGCGACCAAATGGGCCAGTAGATAGCGCTCCAATCGCTATAGCCGGGGTAATGGCGATGACCTGGGGGGATGCACTAGCAGCATTAATCGGTAGACGCTTCGGGCAGCATAAATACCAAGTGGGAAATTCTGTGCGTTCCTGGGAAGGTTCAGCAGCAATGTTTGTAGCGAGTACAGTAGTTATTTTCTTAGTGCTGTTGCTGCTACCTGGTTCGTCACTGAGTCCCCTAGCAAAACCTTTTAGTTTGGGATGGACTTTGTTGACGGCGGTAATAACTGCTACTTTTGCCACCCTAGCAGAGGCAGTTTCACCCCACGGTACAGATAACCTCAGCGTGCCTCTGGTAGCGGCAGGAGTGGTATGGGTTTTGATGCAGGGCTTTTAAACCAACTTCCGAGTTCAGAGGCTCAACGTCCGAGTTCAAAGGCTCAACTTCCAAGTTCAGAGGCTCAACGTCCGAGTTCAAAGGCTCAACTTCCAAGTTCAGAGGCTCAACGTCCGAGTTCAAAGGCTCAACTCCAAACTTCTAACTCCCCACTCATAAATTCCAATTGCGACGAAAATGAAAGAAGCCTTCTAAAAACTCTTGCAAAGCAATATTGCTATTTAACTTTTGCTTACTCCACTCTCTTGCCGTTTGTTCCAGAATTTCTGAGAAACTGGGATAGACAGGAGATAGATTTGCTAAATCTTTGACTTTAATTTTTTGAGACATTGCCAAGGCAATCAAATTAATCAACTCTCCAGCTTCTGCCCCAAATATCGAAGCTCCCAAAATTTCACCGTTGCCTAGCACAATTAATTTACACATACCAGTGGTTTCGTCCCGAAGTTGGGCTGCTGCCACTGTTTTAAAATATTGTCGCAGAACTAAAATTTCATCTCGACCAAATTGGCGTTTTGCCTGCGCCTCTGTCAAACCCACTTGCGCCACCATCGGTACAGAAAACATTGCCCAAGGAATAGAGTGATAATTTACTTTTAACCTGGGGAAAAAGAGTGCATTGTTCAGGGCAATTTTTGCTTCATAATTAGCGATATTGGCAAAGTCGTAACCACCAATTACATCACCACAAGCGTAAATGCGGTGGTTAGTAGTTTGTAGTTTATCATTCACTACTAAGCTACGCCGATGCCATTTCACCCCTACCGTTGCCAAATTTAGAAATTCAAAATTCGGCTGTTGTCCAGTCGCCACCAGAATTTCATCAGTTTCAATGGCTTTATCTCCTGCTTGAATCCACTTTTTATCCTCAATTAGCCTCACCTGAGTTACTGGTTTATCAGTGAGGACGCACACACCTTCAACTTCCAACTGTGCCTGAAGCAGTATGGCTATCTCAGGGTCAAGATGGGGTAAAACATAGGGATGCTTGACTACCAGCGTCACACTGCAACCAAACCGCGCTAAAGTTTGAGCGATTTCAATGCTTTGGGGAATCCCGCCAATAACTACCCAATTTTTGGGTAATGTCGCTCCCTTTAAGGATTGCCAAATATTAGATAGGGTAAAGTAGCCAGTGGCTTGCAATCCTTCAATCTCTGGAATTTCTGGACGCGAACCACTGGCCAGCAAATAGGTACGGGCGCGTAGTAGGCGATTGTTAACAGCAAAAGCCAGTTGGGGTGAAGATTGAAATTGACCACTACCAACGATGACATCTACCCCCAGCGCGGCTAGGATGGCTGGAGAATGCTGTTCTTTGAGATTTGAGGCGATGCATTGAGCATACAGCATTGCCTCTTGCCATGCCATAGATATGTGGCATTCTTCTGAGGTATCAGTGTGTGTAGCATGAATACCAAAACTAGTGGCATCATTCAACTTCTGCGCCAGTTTACCGATTTCGGTAAGAGCATGGTGAGCAGTAAACCCGTAGTCTACTTTGGGTTCCACCAGGGCAACTGTAGCACGTAGTTGGGTGGCAGCAAGGGCAGCGTAGTATCCAGCAAGACTGCCACCAATAATTACAACATCATAGTCAACGGTCACGCGAATTTAAAGTTAGGAATTAGGAATTAGGAATTAGGAGTTAGGAGTACAGACGCGATTAATCGCGTCTGTACAGGAGTTAGAAGCTAGGAGTTAAAACCCTTCTTATAGGGTTTCTGCGTTAAGTTCAATACAGACCTAACAACAACAGCCCCTTCCCTGCAAGAAAAGGGGAGTAAGATTCAAAGCCTTTCTCCTTTTAGGAGAGAGGAATGGAAGTGAGGTCAGAGTATATTGCATACAAACGATCGCTCGCTACAAACTCATAACTCATAACTTATAACTTATAACTCTTAACTCTCTTTTAGCGCTGTTAGTAAGCGTTGGTTATCGGACTCTTCACGTACAGCAACCCGGAAAAAGCGATCGCCTAGTTCTTTAAAACTAAGGCAATCGCGGATTAAAATCTGGTGATGATGGAGTAATTGTTGCTGTAAGTGCGAAGTAGACTGTTGGGACTCAACTAGTAAAAAGTTAGCAGCACTTGCTTGGGGTTGCAATCCTGGGATTTCAGCTAAACCCTGAAAGAGTTGGTTTCGTGCAGGTGGTAGCCATACCCAGGTTTGCTGTTGAAACTCCGTATCCTGGAGTGCCGCAATTGCTGCCGCCGCCGCTAATGTGTTTACGGGCCAGGGGTCACGCCATAGCTGCCATTTAGCTAGGCAGTCAGGGTGTGCGATCGCATATCCCAATCGCAGTCCTGGGAGACTGTAAAATTTGGTCAGCGATCGCAATACTACTAAATTTGCATATTCCTGCACCACCCCAATCAGGCTTTGTTCATCATTAGGCGGCACAAAATCCATAAATGCTTCATCCACCACAACCAAAGCAAATTGCTCCAGGTAGGGCAAAATAGAGTCCCGCGAAAATAGTTTTCCGGTTGGGTTGTGGGGGTTGTTTAGCAGTAAGGCGCAGTCAGTAGAACTAAGTCCTGAGTGCTGAGTCTTGAGTAGAGCTTTTAACTCAGCAACACCAGTTGCTACAACTTTAGGAAAGTTAGCAACGTACTGGCTCCTCAGAACTGGTTGCTCAGAACCAATCAGCGGACACTCCAGCACTTTAGCGTTGTATGCCCTCAGGGTTCGGTAGTAGTCGCCAAAGGCTGGAGTGATTAAAATTGTCGCAGCTAATTGAGCTAATTCCCTACCTACTAAAGTGAGTAATTCTGCGGAGCCGTTACCCGGCAGAACCCACTCAGGCGGCAATTGATGGAAGTGACTGAGAGCTAGTCTCAGTTCACTATAGTTGGGGTCTGGATAGTGCTTAAGATTACCAATTTGGGACAGGATAGCAGCGATCGCGCTGTTTGGAGGCCCCAACGGGCTGATACTAGCAGAAAAATCCAGAATAGCGTCAGGGGGACAGCCAGCCAGTGCTGCTGCCCAGGCTAAATTTCCCCCGTGTGCAGGTTGCCGCATTAAAAAAGGGTTCCAGAAGATAGAACCTATGATTTTGGGGGTGCTACCTTTTCTCTAAACAGTTTTCCTGCCGAGAAAGCAGGAACCCTCGTCGCTGGAATTTCCATTTTTTCATTTGTTTTCGGGTTGCGACCTTCGCGGGCTTTACGTTCCCGTGATTCAAATGAGCCAAATCCTACCAGTGTTACCTTATCACCAGAGGAAACTGCTTCAATAATCGTTTCCAAAGCGGCAGTTAAGACTGCATCCGCTTGTTTTTTGGTAACACTAGCCTTTTCAGCTACGGCATCAACTAATTCACCTTTGTTCATGTCAAACTCCTGAAGGTTTACTTGAGATTTTTTACGGATGTACTTTGGTACATCTGTACTAAATTTTTGTTCGCAGAAATACAAAAATCATCCTTTGGGAGTATTTTTACTCAAAATGGCTGTACATCCCATCGGCTCGACTTTTCAATGAATCATTCTAAGGTGTTGTAGCCTGATGTGGATAGATGAAACCATTAATTTATATAGATTTCGGGATGTTTTGTCATTTTAGGGTACTTGTTTCACTAAAAACCACCCAAAAACTAGGAATAAATACTTATTAAACCTGTGTAGGCGCAGCCCGCCGCAGGCATCGCCAAAGTAACAGGGGAGTGGGAAGGTGGGAGATGGTTAGTATTTGTTGAGATTAATTAAGGATTTGAAGAGTTATTGAAAATCGAAGCCTCAGATCCCCGACTTCTTTAAGAAATCCGGGATCTTGTTGACTTTTCACCTCATCTGGAAAAATCAAAGCCTCTCCCTGTCCTGACTTTAATCCCTCTCCTTACCGAGGAGAGGGACTGGTTTTCTTGAGCTATTCGATAAACCATAAATTGTGTCCACAGAGACTTGTGTGAACACAGTAGGCATTACTACGGGAGATGTTTGGCGATAATGTGCCGGATATGGTTTTACTTTTCCCTAGCATAAATTTTCTGTTGCACCTAAGCCCGAAAAGCACGGGTAGTAGCAATTTCCCCATTCTTCTTCGCTTCTTGGATAAACTGAGGAATCTCCTTGACCAACACAGGCGCAAAAGTACTGCGATCGCTCTGCAACAAAATCTCACCATTGTCTCAGCCGATCGCGATTTACAACGTATTCAAAAAGTCAGAACATTATCTGTTGAATCTTGGCTGACAAGCTGAAAAATTATGTTTTTTCAAATCATTGTTTCTTCTGCTTGACGTGGATTAAACGCCTCATATAGTGTCTGTCTAATTAGCTAAATACAAAAGACCTCTAAGAGGTTTAACTACGCAAAACCGTCCCTCTCCGAGTCGGAGAGGGACAGACTTGAACTAAAGTTCAAGGCAGGGAGAGGTTCGAGGATTTGAGCTAGAGGTGACTCACCTACCCATTATCTGCTAGGAATCTTCAAGCCCCGACGCTCAAGGATTTGCCGCACCTCTGGGCTAGGGGTGTAGTTATAGCCGTAGGAGGAGTTATCAGAGTCATCCATGATTTGAGGTGTGAGCAACACAATTACCTCATTGCGTTGGTTCTGTCTGTTTGTACTTCTAAACAGTGAACCAATCAGCGGAAGATCACCCAAGATGGGAATTTTAGAAACAGTTGTTCGGTCTGCGTCTTGAATAATGCCTGAGAGAATTAACGTCTGACCATCTCTTAAGCGAATCGAGCCAGAATTAAGAGAGCGTTCAGATACCAAGAATATTTGTTGACTACCACCTCCGCCAACATTGATGGTAGCTGGAGCTTGGGGTGCTTTGACAACAGGAGCTACTGAAAGAGAGACAAAACCGTTATCGTCAATCCGCTCAATTTTGACAGCTAAGGTTAAACCTACTCGGTCTTTTTCCGCTGAAATCGTTTCTGTAGCAAGATTTGTATCGCGAACTATTTCCCTTTTAATATTGCCTACCACTTCCTGAGTCAGGTTGACATTAGCGGTTTGACCTTCTTGCACAATTAAGGTCGGGTCTGTCAAAATCTTGGCGTTGCCATTTTGCACTTGAGCCTGCAAGCTAGCGAGAAGACGCTTAGGAAACTGGAATAAACTTGGCAAAGCTGTAGTAGCTGTACCAAGAGTACCTTGTGTAATACTCGATGTGCCATCGGCATTCCTTGTAATGATGTTATCGGTTGCTGGAGTGATATTAGAGAAACCTGGTTGTAGGGGGTTGCCAGTAGGCGCAATAGGTTGATAGAAAGTGCCACTTCCTGGGTTTGCAATTCTAGTAACGTTGCCATTTGCATCTACTACTACCGTACCTGGAGTAGTTCCTGGAATAGCTACGCTTGTGTTGGGGTTAACCAAAGGCGTTCCTGTAACGGGATTCTGAATGACAGGTGTACTAGTCACACTGGTTGATGCTTCAGCTCTTGTAGCTGGTCTCGAACCACCAAAATTTAAAGATGCTGCACCGCCATCATTTGTAAAGTAGTTGTTGCCAACCCCAAAAGAAAAGCTAGTGTTGTAGTCCTGGGTATTCAAGAGGTTAACATCGATAATCTTGACGTTGACTACAACTTGACGACGGCGGATATCAAGCTGAGTTAGTTGAGCCATCGCCATCTCAACTAGCCGGGGAGGGCCAATCAAGGTCAGAGAATTAGTACGCTCATCTCCTAATGCCTGTAAACCTCTCAGTAATGGGTTAGAGTCTGTAAAAGTAACGCGTTGAGTTTCAACTCTGGTTTCTGTGGTCGTCTGAGTTTGGGTGATAGGCGCAACTCCAGTACCCACGGGTACAGCATTAACGCTAGTAACTTGTCGTTCGCGGCTGACAGCACTTTCTGCTCCCAAGCCGACCAAAAAATTCAAAGCAACTCCGACTGTTACCTGATTGAGTCGCAGGCTACGCATAACCATGTCACGAGTGGAATTAGGTAGTTTAGGCCCTACAAAAATTGTGCGATTACTGCGGTTAGCTTCTAAACCACTCAAGCGCAAGACGTAGTTAAACACATCTTGCACTAGCTCATTTTCTATATCCAGGGAGATTGTTTGAGAGGTTGCCTGACTTCCAGCAGCAGCAGCTTGCTCACCTCCCACGTAAGCCAGGTTAAGATTAGCAGCACGGGCAAGGAGTGACAAAACCTCACGCACCGGCGCATCTCGCAGTACTAGGCGAGGTACACGTTCCTGAGTTCCTAAGTCAATGGCGCTAGGAGAAGCATCAGTATTGGAAATGGCAATATCTCCCACAGGTGGGGCAACAGCTCTCGGTAAGAAAGGTGGAGCCTGACTCACAGGTTGATCTGTCCCAGCAGCTTGTGCAGGTTTTCCGTCAATCGTGATTTCCGGGTTAGGAACTAGAACACCTGGCTTTTGACCCGGTTGGGCTGGAGTAGTAGCAGGCGGTGCTGTGGATGTTGGCGCTGTTGGCCTTGGTGCTGATGCTATAGTGCCTGCGGATGGGCTAAACCTGAGTGTAATTCCATTTGGCGATCGCACCACCGGTTGACTGCTAGGTACGTTGTTGCTGCCAGTTACCGTCACCCGGATGCTATTGGTATCAAGCTGACTAACCTCCACGGAGGCAATTCCTGGTGCTGGGCTATCTTGACGAAAACTATTGCCTTGTGGTAATCGTAATTGAGTATTGATAACATCTGCAACTAAAGCCTTACCTCTTTTTGTCGTGAAAACTTGGGGGCGTGACCCTGAAGAAGTTTTCAAAGCAACGCTAATTCCACCATTAACTGGATTTAACTGTACATTAGTAACTTGACTAATTTGTGCCCAAACTGGTTGAGCTGCCAAAAATACAAAAGCGGCAGTACCTAATAAAAAACTATTACCGTGAAGCTGTTTCACAGTTCATTCCTCACTTAATAAAACCTTGTTTACAAACAATTGTGAATAGTTAGGAGTGAGGAGTAAATAGTCAAGAATGATAACTCATAATTCCTAACTCCTGTACAGACGCGATTAATCGCGTCTCCTAACTCTTAACTACTTTTTCGGGGCAGTTTTAGCAGCAGCTGCCGCTGCCGCTGCTATTTCTTCTGGACTAAGTGGCATCAATATTTGTAACTGGAATGATGTATTAATCGCTGCTGGACCTACCTGCACAGGCGTTTTATCTAATGGGGATCTTGACTCTACTGGAGCCAAAGTTGCTTGATAATCTTTAATTATTAACAAAGGCTGTAAACGCTCAATGTTACGGATTATTGATTGCGTTTGTTCATAAGTTCCTGTAATTTCAACATTGATGCTGCTACGTTGCAGCTTGCCGTCAACCTGTAGTCCTAGACTTCCATCGATAATTGGTTCTGGTTTTTGAGAAACTGGTACAAATTTATTCAGTTTGGCTCTTACTGCATTTATAGAAGTTTGAGTATTGCCAGACTCAACTAAACGGTTCATATCTAACAGCAATGTATCCGAAGTTTTTTCGTTAGCAAATAAACTTAAAACTTGAACTTTTTGCTGTTTTGCCTGTGCTAGTTCGTTTTTAACTTGATCAATCTGTTTGATATTGGCTTTTTTTTGGGCAACTTGCGCTTGCAGTTCCGAGCTTTTTGCTTGCTGCTGCTGATAGGTTTCCCAAGCTGGCATCAACAGGTTTAAGAATATATAACCTGCTCCCGCCAAACCAATTACCCCCACCAAGATCCCAATAATTTTTGGTGTGAAGGCAATACCAAAGATCACGGGGGAGGCTGGCGTTGCCTGATCGAATTCCCCACCATGTTCGGCAAAATTTAAATCATCACTCAGCGTCATTTTGGAATGACTCCTGTTTGTTGCATACTACGAATTCGAGTCACTAACCCTACTGTGCCTTTTTTTTCCAACTCCCGGATCAGTTCCGAAGCTGGAACATCGCTCATACTCGATTGAATAGTGTATTTAACTACTTTAATTGGCTTAATTATTACACCCGTAGGAGGTGGACTCACACCTGGTGTTAACGGAGCATCTACTAACGTTGCGGTTACAATTCTGCTTTCTGTGGACTTTAAGAACTGAGATTGTTGTAAACTCAATAAGAAATCATTGACATCGTTAAAAGAACGAGCCAATCCGGTAATTTCTAATCCCCCGGCGGGATTGTTTGGTGGCTGACCTGCCACTACCGCAACGGGTGGGATTTGCTTAATGTTCTCGATTTGCACTGCTGCTGGGATGCGATCACGCAAATCTTGCAGCATTGCTGACCAAGGTCGAATCTGGTCAAATACAGTGACTAAAGCTTGGGTTTCCCCTTTAATTGCATTCGTCTCGGCTTTGATTTTGTTAATATTTCCTATTTCTGTATCTAATCTCTTGCTTTCTTGGTCAAGTTGTGCAATTTGACCATCTAATTCAACAATCTTCCCTTGCAAAAACCACCAACTAACTCCCAATAAAGCTGGAAGACCTACACCCACTGCAACTCCCACATATACTGGTGTTAAATTCCCCGTAGGCAGGTTTAGGGATATGCCTCGCTTTCTCTTAGGGTTTTCCTGGTATGCTGGGCGGTCTTTAAGAAAGTTAACATCCAAACTATACATTTTCTCACACCAACTAGAAATAAATATTATGGTTTGAGAATTCTCAAACTGCGTGAGTGTCAAAACAGACAATCCCTTCGGCTTGGTGCAGTCGCTGATGAAGAGCCACTGTGGTGGACGGGTTCCCCGGCATAAAGGAGGCAGTGCGCCCTTGCGGTTTCCCGACTTGTCCCTTGCGCGTTTCCCCTTCTCCTAAAGGGAGAGGCTAGCGCCAAGGGAGAAGCAACTGCCGTCAAGTGGCGTGGAAACCCCCAGACGCACTCTACGAGACGCTCTTGCTAGCAAGATCCCCGTAGGGGTACGCAGGCTTACTACTGTGCGCTATGCGCGGCATCGTCTCCCCGAATCACATTGGGAGAGGCTAACGCCAAGGGAGAAGACCGCGCTGCTTCACCAAAATTTAAAATCCAAAATCTAAAATTGGTATTACACCTCCCGCATTCCTAGACCAAGTACAATCGCCAAGCCAGAGCGTTGCACCTGTGGATATTTATCAGTGTCAACCTCCAAGGACAAAGCCCCGATTGGATCTATTTGGGTAGTTGGCAAGCTCAATCGTTGGGTAAAGAATTCATCTAGCTGTTGCAGTCCACCTCCTGGCCCAGCTAATAAAATCTGCGCTACCTCCAAATTTTCACTTTGATTAAGGTAAAAATCGATGGAACGGCGCAGTTCATCCGTTAATTCTCCCAATACTCTCAATATGGCTGCCATCCCAGGATCAAGTTCGGTCACGCCGGTTTTCCCACCGTCTATGGAAGTTGGGGGAATAATCATTCCGTGTAAGAGTTCCATATCTCGTGAAGTGGGTAAGCTCATTGTTCTTGCTAAGGCAGTTTGAATTTGATAAGTCCCGATTGGGACTGTGCGTGAAAATTGCGGCACTCCATTAACGATGATGGCTATTTCTGTACTGTCGAACTCTATATCAACTAATACTGCTGCTTCTTGCGGGCCAAACTGTCGCAATTGCTCACGAATAGTCCGAATCAGAGCAAAACTGTTAATTTCTAAAACATCGATTTCTAATCCTGCTTGCTGGAATGTACTTATATAGGTATCCGTTATCTCTTTGCGGGTGGCTACTAGGAGTACATGTACTTTTTCAATGCCATCTTCATCTACAAAGTACCCAAGTTTCTGATAATCTACATCAGCCTCTTCACGAGGATAGGGTAAATATAAACCTGCTTCATGGTTTAGCACCATTTCTCGCAGTTCTTTGTCATCTAACTCTGCTGGCACAGGGATGATCCGAACGATGGAATCTCGCCCTGGTACACCAGTGGCCACGCGAGAAGTTTTGATTTTGCTCTCAGCTAGCGCCTGCTGGATTAATTGCGCCATTGCTGCGGGGTCGGTGATTTGACCATCGGTAACTACGCCTTCTGGAACTGCTACTGATGTAAAGGTTTCTAGTTTCAAGACTTGACGCTGCTTGCGTAGCTGAACTACATTTACCCGTTCGGGAGCAAGTTCAATACCGACCCCTTTATTCGATTTGCCAAACAGACGATTGAAGCTTTGTACCACAGTTGTGCCCGCTGGACTACTAAATTGAAAATTTAAATGATACTAAAAACGGACTTGGTGCTAGAGTCATTAATGAAAAACCTAAGCCCCCAGCCCCCTTTCCTACAAGGGTTTGGGGAGATAAACTCCACTCTCCAAAGCAAAGAGGGGTTAGGGGAGAAGTTCTTCCAGGATTACTGAATTGGTGTTCTAGGTAATTTATTTAGCCTATAATCTCGACAATTTTGTCTAAGCTTTTCACACTGAGCAAGCGTAAAAATACTGGGAAAATGATTCAATTACGAAAATTTAAACAACTTGTTGCTTTTGTACTGCTTGGCTTATTAACCAGTTGGATTGTAAGTTGCAGCACAGGTAATGTTAGTACAAGTACAAAACAGGCTACTTCAGGAGCGGCAACTATTGAGTTTTGGACGATGCAACTCCAACCTCAATTTACCGACTACTTCAAAAGCCTAATTGTGAATTTTGAATTGCAAAATCCAGGTATAAAGATTAACTGGGTTGATGTACCTTGGGCGGCGATGGAGAACAAAATTTTAACAGCTGTCTCAGCAAAAACGCCACCTGATGTAGTTAACCTGAATCCGGGTTTTGCTTCCCAACTTGCCGGACGAAATGCCTGGTTAGATTTAGATGCAAAAGTCCCAAAGGATGTACGTTCCTCCTATCTACCGAATATCTGGGAATCTTCTACGCTTAATGGCAAGAGTTTTGGGATTCCCTGGTATCTCACCACACGGTTAACCATTTATAACACCGATTTATTAAAACAGGCAGGTATCAATAAACCACCTGCAACCTACAGAGAATTGGCACAAGCAGCTCAACAAATTAAAGATAAAACTGGCAAATATGCCTTTTTTGTGACTTTTGTACCGCAAGATTCTGGTGAAGTGCTGGAATCTTTTGTGCAAATGGGAGTCACTCTAGTAGATGCTGAGGGGAAAGCAGCGTTTAATTCAGCACAAGGTAAAGCAGCGTTTCAGTATTGGGTAGACTTGTATAAAAAAGGGTTGCTTCCAAAAGAAGCTTTGACGCAAGGACATCGCCACGCGATCGATTTATACCAATCTGGAGAGACTGTGTTTCTTGCTTCTGGACCGGAGTTTCTGAAAACGATCGCTAATAATGCCCCGAAAATTGCTCAAGCATCGGGAATAGCTCCTCAACTTACTGGTGACACAGGGAAAAAAAATGTCGCGGTGATGAACATAGTTATTCCCCGCGACACTAAACAACCAGACGGCGCTGTGAAGTTTGCTTTATTTGTTACCAATGACGAAAATCAGTTAGCCTTTGCTAAAGCTGCAAATGTCCTACCTTCTACAGTCAAAGCATTGTCTGATAGTTACTTTAAAGATATTCCAGCTAATGCTTCAACAGTACAAAAAGCGCGAGTTCTTAGTGCTAAAGAACTACAACAGGCAGAAATATTAACCCCGACTTTGAAGGATTTCAACCTTTTACAAAAAGCAGTTTATGAAAACTTGCAAGCAGCAATGTTAGGTGAGAAGAGTATAGATAAAGCTGTAGAAGATGCAGCGCAACAATGGAATCAAAGATAAATTTTGTAATTCGTAATTATGATTTACGAATTATATTGGTTGTAGATAAAAAATCGCCTACTAAATAAAGGGAACCACACAAAACGATTAAATCGTCTGTGATAGCAGTTGAGGTTGCTGCTTCTAATGCTGTGAATAAATCTGGATAGATTTGGCGATCGCCTAATTCTGGACAAAGGCTGTAAGCTAGGTTTGCTAGGTAGTCTAAATCAGCAGAAGTTCTACCCGGCCAAGGTTCTATTGATATTGGTACTAAATAAAGGCGATCGCCTGGTTGTAGCAGGGCGGCAAAAATATCCGCATGATCCTTATCGGAAAACATTCCTATAACCCAACTAACGGGCTTGTGGTTAACTGCATCTAAGCTATCAACATACTGACGAAGAATTTGGGCAGCAGCTGTATTATGAGCACCATCAATTAATAATTTATGGTTGTTCCAGGTAGTCCATTGCATCCGCCCCGGCCACTTAGTTTTTGCCATGCCGTTAATTATGGCTTCTTCCGAAATCTGCCAACCCTGTTGTTGGAGAATTTCTAAAGCAGTTAAAGCCAAAACTGAATTAGTTAATTGAATTTGTCCGGCTAATGGTAAAAGATATTTAATTGATTTAGAATTTTGAATAGTTTGATATTCTGCCCATCCTAACGCTAGTTGACGGGCGGGTTGAGGCGTAAAAATCGGACATTGTAATTCTAAAGCACGCGATCGCACAACTTTCTCTGCATCCGGTGGCAATGGTCCAACCACAACCGGACATCCAGGTTTAAGAATACCTGCTTTTTCTCTAGCAATATCGGCGAGGGTGGGGCCAAGTTGCTGCCAGTGTTCCCGGCTGATGGAAGTGATAATAGTAACCAGCGGTTCCAAGCAGACATTGGTAGCATCCAAGCGCCCTCCTAGTCCGACTTCTACCACAGCCACATCCACTTGCTGCTGGGCAAAATACAACCAAGCAGCCGCCGTTATTACCTCAAACTGAGTTGCCGATTCGTCCTGAGGACGAATAGCAGCTTGGACTTTTTCTAATAATTGGCTCAATTCCTCAAAGGAAATTGGCTGTTCATTTAAACAAATACGTTCCGTCCAATCAACTAAATGGGGAGAAATGTAGCGTCCTGTACGATAACCAGCCTCAGTAAGTACTGAAGAAAGATAGGCACAAACCGAACCTTTGCCATTGGTGCCAGCAACGTGAATTACTGGGATTTGGTGATGAGGATTACCGAGACTTGCCAATAGGTTGACAATGCGATCAAGTCCCAAATGGACACCAAAGCGTTGAAGGGGTTGTATTACAGAATCGATATTCAAGGAAGAAGGAGTGGGGAGTCGGGAATTTTACTTATTTAGGACTTACGCAAGAATTGCTAAAAAGCTTAATTTCTCGTAGACATGTAGTGGCTTGCCGCAGGCTACCGCCAATTTTACCAGATACTACGTGAACGCCTCTCGTCTTTAAGAGTTGACGCTAAAAGAGCCAACTCTACTAGACACTTCGCGATCACACAGCGTCTAGCAGAGAATAATTCAAAGAGTGTGCCTAAGTCCTATTCTTTATTCAGAACTTGGAAAAGAGGAACTGACTGCCCCTGTGAAGAGAAACAGTCGGTTGAAGAGTGATGATATTGAGCCGAATTTAAGCTTCCCGATCAAAAAAGCCTTGAATTTGTCTTAAAGCCGCAGCGCCAATATTAAACGCTGCCCAGCTAGCGGCAATGGCAATTGGTGCTAAAACTATCGCTATACGGAAATCGATATCCATATCTAGAACCCCTCTTTTAAGTAGAAATTAAAGTTTTGTCAACTGCTCTCATTTTTATTTTTAGCTGAAGTGGGCAACTTTTCCCAACCTATATGTAAAGAATGTTTAAATTATGGGGCATTGGGCAATTCAATTTTGGATTTTCGATTGACTATAGCGCAGCGTTAGCGAGTCCGCGAGCGTCTTTTGGATTAAATTTCAATCTAAACATCTAAAATTCTTACTCCCCACTCCCTAAGACTTCTTAAACCCGATATCAGTACCCTTGCCAGCATGAACTAAAGCTAACTTTTGGTAACGTTTAGCGTGTTCAATGAGTTCTGCGGCTTCAGCTTCTGTTACTTGCCGTAACACTTTGCCAGGAATGCCCACAACTAGGGACAACGGAGGTACATCCTTAGTTACGACTGCGCCAGCACCGATAATACTACCAGCACCCACTCGTACCCCGTCTAAAATCACCGCGCCAATGCCAATCAAACTTCCACGCTCAATGTAAGCGGAATGTATTACAGCGCGATGCCCCACGGTAACATGATCTTCTAAAATTGTCGGAAAACCAGGATCACCATGTATAACTGCCCCATCTTGAATATTTGTATATTCGCCAATTTCAATCCGTTCTACATCTCCTCTAACCACTGCTCCATACCAGATGCTCGCCCCTGCTGCTATATTTACCGAACCCATAACAACAGCATTAGCTGCGATAAAGGCAGCTTGAGAAAAATCGACAGATGTCCAGTAAGAAGCGGTAGACACGATAGAATATGAATATGGTACCCAGGAACACTGGAGAAAATCCAACTTGTGAGGCTAGTTTCACAACCAGGATATCACAGCGTCAAGCCTCTACGCTGAGGAAAACACTAGTTAGCAATATTACTGCTGCAAGCCCGTGTCTTTGCAAAAGTGAGCAAGTAACCAAAAGTGGCGAAGCCGAAGTGTATAATCCAACCTACTAGTGCTGGTGAAGACAAAATTATGTTTGTACGCACTTCATGATGAATCCAGGCTTGCAGTACCCGATGTTTGGACCTGAAATACAGTGTCCCCATTGTCGCCAGACTATTCCGGCGCTGACATTAACAGATACCTATTTGTGTCCGCGTCATGGCGCGTTTGAAGCTAATCCTAAAAATGGAGAGTTAATCCATTTGCAATCGGGACGTCATTGGCGAAGGTGGAATAATGAATGGTATAGGCAGCATACTCATCCCGATGGTATTCGCTTTGAAATTCATGAAGCATTAGACAAGCTTTATACTCAAGGCTATCGAGCAACAAAAGTGATAATTGCTCAACGCTATCAGGAATTGATGAGTGGCTACTTGGAACGCAGTACACCTTGGCGTTCTGGACAACCGGAAGCTACTGCTGCTCGACTATACGGCTTACCCGTAGAGTTTAGCCCTGATACCTCAGAAGATGCCTGTTGGGAAGTGATTAATTTTGACTTGGAAAAAGAGCCTGGCGTCCCTGTACGCTACCCCTATTTCAGGTTATTTGAGTAAAGTTACAAGTTAGGAGTTAGAAGTTAGGAGTTAAATTCAACTTATAACTCATAATTTACAACTCCTAACTTTTGTTATGCACCACGTTTCTATTCGGACTGCAAATATTCATCGAGCGATCGCTTTCTACGAACATTTGGGGTTTACAATTTCGGAACGCTTTACTACAGGCTACACCCTAGCTTGCTGGATGGAAGGATTGGGCGGCAGAATTGAACTAATCCAAATTCCTGAACCAAAGCCAGCCCCAGATGCTTTTGCTGACGAACATTATGTGGGGTACTATCATCTCTCGTTCGATTTAACTGAGATTACACCAGATTTACCTAACTGGTTGACAAATTTACAAGAACGTGTATCCGTAGCTGCTGAGAGTCAACCCGAAGTATTACAACCCTTGAAAGTACTTTTAGAACCGACACAACAGCAAATAGGCGATCGCATTTACGAAGTGGCTTTCATCGCCGATACCGATGGCTTACCTCTGGAATTCATTCGGGTTTTAGCAAAACTCCCATAATTTAGCTTTTTTATTACCTTTGTTGCTAATATATTGTTTTTTGTATTGTTACCGAAGTAACAGATTTTGTTACCAGATTAAACTATGGTCACTCTCCAAAATAACTATGTAACTTAATTTACAGATATATCTGCTAAATAAATGTATGGATTTTCCAGATTTTATAAATATCCCTTGCCGTTATTACTTTTAAGCCTATGGCTAGTAGCGGTTTTTTTGTTAAGCGATCAACCTGCTCATAGCCAACATGCAGCTATATCTAACAAAGAAAAATACCAGTCAACCTTCTTAGCAAAAACAATAATGCCCTCAACACTGACAGAAAACGTCCGCAAGACAGTGCTAGAGAATGGTTTAACTGTTCTGATAAAGGAAGTACATACTGCGCCAGTGGTGACAGTGCAGGTGTGGTACAAGGTTGGCTCACGCAACGAAGAACCGGGCGTGAATGGCATTGCCCACCAGTTGGAACACATGATGTTTAAAGGTACAAAAAATCGTCCGATTCAATTTGGACGTTTGTTTAGTGCTTTAGGTAGTGATTCTAATGCTTTCACCAGCTATGACCAAACTGCGTATTACGGTACTGTAGAACGAAACAAGCTGAAAGCGCTTTTGGTGCTAGAAGCAGACAGAATGCAAAATTCTCAGATTGAGCCAGAGCAACTAGCGAATGAAAAGCGGGTAGTAATTTCAGAGTTGCAGGGTTACGAAAATAGCCCAGAATATCGCCTCAACCGCGCCGTCATGCAGGCAGTGTTTCCCAATCATGCTTACGGGTTGCCTGTAGGTGGTACCAAAGCTGATGTCGAGAAATTTGAAGTTGAGCAGGTACAAAAATATTACCGCAATTTTTATAGTCCCGATAATGCCGTCTTAGTGATTGTTGGAGATTTTCAAACTGCAAATACCCTGGAAACAATTAAAGAGGTGTTTGGCAAATTAGCAAAGAACAGTGCTGAGTCAAAAGCCTCACTTAACACTCAACACTCAACCCTCCCAACACTTAGCACTCAACACGGGCTAAACGCCCCGCTAACAGCACGGGCTAAACCACAGCTATCCGCTAACAGCACTCCCATAGTATTGCGAGAACCGGGAGTAGGGCGGCTATTGCAGGCAGTGTATCCGCTACCGGATGCAAATCAACCGGATGTGCCGGCGCTGGATGTGATGGATTACATCTTGACAGAGGGACGGAATTCTCGGCTTTATCAGGTATTAGTGGAATCAGGTTTAGCTAGTGAAGTCACAGCGTCGGTTACCAGTTTGCGAGAATCTGGCTGGTATGAGGTATTGGTGACGGCTGGATCTAAACAAGATTTGAAAAAAATTGACTCAGTGTTGAGTAGTGCGATTGCTAATGTAACAGAAAAAGGTGTGACACCTGAGGAAGTAGAACGAGCTAAAACTCAATTAACAGCAGATGTAATTTTGAGTAACCGTGATATCACCTCTCAAGCAATGCGATTGGGCAATGATGAGACAACTGCTGGTGATTATCGCTACACAGACCGTTATTTGGCAGCTGTCCGTCTGGTGAAGCCGACGGATGTTGTTGCTGTGATTAACAAATACCTGACAAAAGAAGCCCGGATAGCAGGCTTTTTTGAACCAACCCAGAAGCGGATAACAGGAGTTGGTGACAAACCAGACTCAGCTCAAACTACAGATAATTTCTCTCCTGGCGTACCCGTGCTTCCTTCTGAGGTAGCGAAATACTTACCACCTGTGGATTTGGCTAGAGATGCAATCGCACGAGTCTTACCACAGGAATTAAAATTACCTAACGGAATGCGGATATTACTGTTACCTGACAATAGTACTCCCACCGTTACCCTGAGCGGCCACATTCAAGCTGGGACGGAATTTGATCCAGAGAATAAAGCTGGACTAGCTGCTTTTGTCGCAGATAATTTGCTCAATGGTACTAAGAGCAAGGATGTCTTAACTATAGCCAAAGTCTTGGCAGAACGAGGAGTGAGTCTAAACTTTCAAACCTACCGCGAAGGTGTACATATCGAAGGTGATAGTTTAGCAGAGGATTTGCCGATAATCCTGGAGATATTGGCTGATGTTGTCAAAAATAGTACCTTTCCAGTCAAAGAATTGGAATTGCATCGCCAACAAACTTTAACTGATCTGCAACTGGAATTAGATGAGCCATCAGAAGTAGCTAGAAGAATATTTGTTCAGTCAATTTACCCGAAAAAACATCCTTTACATACTTTTCCCACAGAGGAGAGTTTACAGCAGATTCAGCGCCAGGATGTGATTGATTTCAAAGCCAAACATTATCGTCCAGACACGACAGTGCTAGCGCTGGTGGGAGATTTTGATTTAGACATTGTGCGATCGCTGATTAAAAATGAGTTTGGTGACTGGGAAGTTAGCGGCCAAGCACCCACATTAAAATATCCCACGGTATCAATGCCGGAGAAAATAGTCAGTGTAAACCCAGTTTTATCAGGTAAAACCCAAGCTGTTACTTATATGGGTTACACAGGTATTAATCGTTATGATCCTCGGTTTCATGCAGCCTTAGTATTGAACCAGATTTTGGGAGGCGATACCCTATCTAGTAGACTAGGTGCAGAAGTGCGCGATCGCCAAGGTTTGAGTTATGGAATTTATAGCTCCTTCCAAGCCGGGAAAAATGCAGGGACATTTGTGATTGAGATGCAAACTAGTCCAGGAGATAGCACCAAAGCGATCGCTAGTACCCGCCAAATACTACAGCAAATCCATCAACAAGGCGTCACTGCACTGGAAGTAGAAACAGCTAAACGCACCCTCATCAGCAACTACAACGTTTCTCTGGCAAACCCAGAGGAATTAACAGATAGAATTCTGATGAATGAGGTGTATGGACTAGATAAAGGAGAATTACACTCCTTTACCGATAAAATCCAGAAAGTCACCCTTACCCAAGTTAATCAAGCGGCTCGTGAGTTACTCCACCCAGATAAAATCGTAGTCGTTACTGCTGGCCCATCTGTGTTAACAGAGAAAAGCATTAGGTAGAGATGGGCACTAAGCATGGATAATAAAGAAAGAGAAAGCATTGATACTTCAGCGGCAAAGCCACCAGTAATTATTAATTTACTATGAACATTTTCAGTAACTTACTTCCTCAAACAACTCAGCCTACAACATCGAAAAAACAGCGCCGAGGAATTGAAATTAAATCGCCGCGTGAAATTGAAATCATGCGGCAATCAGCGACAATTGTAGCAACTGTCCTCAAAGAAATTTCCGAGCTAGTAAAGCCAGGAATGACCACGGCTGATTTGGACACTTATGCAGAAAAACGCATCCGCCAAATGGGTGCAACACCGAGTTTTAAAGGATACCACGGTTTTCCCGGTTCTATCTGCTCCAGTATCAACAATGAAGCAGTACATGGCATTCCTAGTTCCAAGAAAGTGATTCGCGTAGGGGATGTATTAAAAGTAGATACGGGCGCTTATTACCAAGGCTTTCATGGTGATTCTTGCATTTCAATTGCTGTTGGTGAAGTGACGCAAGAAGCTGCTAAATTAATTCGCGTAGCAGAAGAAGCTTTATATAAGGGCATTGAACAAGTAAAGGCTGGCGTCTACCTGCTTGACTTAGCTGGAGCAATTGAAGACCATGTGAAAGTTAACGGCTTTAGTATAGTTGAAGAATTCACTGGACACGGTGTCGGTCGTAATCTGCATGAAGAACCTTCAGTATTCAACTACCGTACCCGCGAGATGCCAAATGTTAAACTCCGTGCGGGGATGACACTGGCAATTGAGCCAATTTTAAATGCGGGTTCTAGACACACCCGGACATTATCTGACCGTTGGACAGCAGTAACTGTGGATAATTCTTTGTCGGCTCAGTTTGAGCATACAGTGTTGGTTACAGAGACTGGTTATGAGATTTTGACTGACCGTTCTAAGGTGTAGTCGTGTCAAGACTACGAGAAACCAGATCCCCGACAACTTTTACGAAGTCAGGGATCTGCAACTTGCAATTTTTACAAATAAAATAAGATTACTATAGTCTATTTATTAATTTTGGATTAAGTAGATAAGCACAAATAAACCTAACTATGTAACAAAATGTAAAAAGCTAGAAGCTCTTGTGATTGCTTCACTTCATTTCATTACGTACCCTACGGGAAGGCTTACGCCAACGCAATCACATAGTTATAAATCTTTCCCGCCTACCTACTTATTTGACTGATAGCTGCATAGTTAGTTTTATAAATAGTAAGTGTTTCTTTAGCTTGTATAGAGATAGACGTACTCTCTGGAATAGTTTCTAATAAATTGATTGCTTGTTGCCATTTATCTTGTGCTTGCTGCCGAATTAGTAGCGAATGAGATGAATTTTGTCCAAATAAATTAGCTTCTATTGCTAATTTTTGGGCTGATTCTAAGTTTGCTAAGGCTTTCTTTTCAATTAAGACTCTTTGACTGATAAATTTATAGTTAATTCGATAGTAAGCCAATTTCTTATTTGCCTGGTCATAAACTGATGTTTCATTAGGAATACTATCTAACAAGATTATTGCCTGATACCATTTGTTTTGTGCTTGTTGCCAAACTTTTAGAGGATGCGGTGGTTTTTGAACTAGAGAAGCAGCCTCCATACCAAGTTTTTGAGCAGATTTAAACTTGACGATCGCACTTCCCTCTTGAGTTAAACTTAGACTTTGCTCTTGAATTTTCCAACTACCAAAACCTAAGATTAATAAACTTGAGGCGATGAGCAAAGCCGAACGGACTATTTTTTGTGTCGATGATGGTACTATTTCTACATGCTGGCTAATAATTGCTTCTTTACTACTTTCCTGTTTAATCTTTTTTAGGGCTTGTTCTGCCTGTTCCCTTAAAGTGTCAGCCTGAATAATTAAAGCAACAATTTGTTCTTGGAAAAAATCACAATCATTCAGAATATCTGTCAATTCTTGAAATTTGCCATCACTTGATATAATTAATTCGTGGTCATCATCTAACCATTCTAAAACGAAGCCCGATTTGCCACAAAAAGCAGATACTCCTAATAAAATATTTAATAAGCTACGACTATTTTTAATCGTATTAAAAATATAATTTAACTTCTGTTGCAACTGTAATAATTCATTTTGAGAATTACTGATATTTTGAATTTGATGCTCTAATAAATGAGAGTTTTCCAAATATAAGTTAATTTTTAAGCTTTCAGCAATTACCTGAAAATTGGCACTAAGGCTGAGATGATTAATATCAGAATTGATTTGATTGACTAACTGAACATCACTGAGAATATCAGTAGCTATTGCCTGCAAAAAATAACCCCATTCAATCCAACCATCAATTTTTGATTGTAAATCAGTTAATGAAATTTTAGTTTTTGAGTTGCCAAATTTTTCTGCTATAGCTGAATCTACTAACTCAACACAAGGTATAAAAAAACTAGTTGCAGTACTTATTCGAGGAAGTGTAGCGATCGCAGAATTGTTGATGTTATCAAACTTAAATTCCTGAGCAATTAATTTTTTAAGATTTCGTAATTGTTCCTGAACATTATTGATCAGGATAATTTGTTCCATGATTTGATTAGAATCGCCAATATTCAGTTTGAGACTCTGAATCAGTGTTGGCAATTCACTAACAAGTATTTCTAGGTTAGCCATAAATACCCCTTAGGGATTTGTTGAAAGTTTATACGAAACAATTAAAATGGCTTGAGTAAGAACATAACCACGCCTGTTGCATCTGAGCATCCTAAGGGAGTGACATATCTCAGGAGTTATAAAATGTATAGTTCCCGGAAATCCTGCTAAAGTAACAATTGAAGTTTCAAAATTCCAGAGAAAGCCAAAATTACCCATTCACTAACTTATGAATGAAGTTGATTTAGCGTTTACCCCAGCATTAGAGTTGGCGCAATTAATTCGTCGCCGGGAAGTATCACCGTTAGAGTTGGTGGAAATATATTTAGAACGGATTGGGCAGTTAAATCCCCAATTAGGAAGTTATTTTACGGTGACGGCAGAATTAGCGATCGCAGATGCCAAAGCCAAAACAGAATTATTGACAACTACCTCCGAATTACCGCCATTTTTTGGGGTGCCGATTTCTATTAAAGACCTCAATGCTGTAGCGGATGTTACCTGTACTTTTGGAAATCCGGCATTACTGAACAATATTCCTAACTATGATGATGGCGTTGTGACACGGATTAAGCAAGCTGGGTTTACTATTATCGGTAAAACGGCTACTTCCGAATTAGGTTCATTCCCATACAGCGAACCTACGGGTTTTCCCCCAGCTAGAAATCCGTGGAATTTAGAATACACCCCTGGCGGTTCCAGTGGTGGCGCAGCGGCGGCGGTAGCAGCGGGATTGTGTGCGATCGCTCAAGGTTCTGATGGCGGTGGTTCAATTCGGGGGCCTGCGGCTTGTTGTGGTTTGGTGGGACTAAAACCATCCAGGGGCAGAGTGAGTAAAGCACCCGTAGGTGAACGCCTGGCTGGAATTGCCGCCAACGGCCCAATCGCCCGGACTGTCGCTGATGCTGCTGCCCTTTTGGATGCCATCTCTGGCTATGTCACAGGCGATCCTTACTGGTTGCCCGATCCTGAACCATCATTTCTCGCCGCTACTCAAACAAAACTCGGTGCTTTGCGAATTGCTTTTGACACTAGCATTTCTCCTTTGGGAGAAGCTGACGCCAACTGTCAGCAAGGTGTCCGCCAAACAGTCGAGTTATTAGAACAACTCGGCCACCAAGTTGAACAGAAATCTCCAGATTTTAGCGGTTTAGTTGAACCATTTCAAATCGTCTGGCAAGCTGGGGTAGCTGCGTCAGGACTTCCTATTGAAGCTTTGCAGCCATTGAATCGCTGGCTATTTGCCCGTACAGGTTCTGTTGCAGAATACCTGAAAGCAGTTTCGCAAATGCAGATAGTGGCACGGCAGATTGTGGCGTTTTTCGATACCGTGGATGTGCTGGTATTGCCAGTTTATCTACATTCACCTATCCGCGTTGGGGAATGGGCTTCGCTGAGTCCAGAAGAGACATTCCAAAATATTATTGAATGGGTTGCCCCTTGTCCACCTGCTAATGCAACTGGACAGCCTGCGATCGCAATTCCTGTAGGCTTTGATAGTAGGGGTTTACCCATTAGTGTGCAGTTAATTGGCAAACCTGCGGCTGAAGCTACCCTGATCAGCCTAGCAGCACAATTAGAAGCGGCTAACCCTTGGATTGATCATCGTCCAGCCTTTGCAATATCAGGCTAATCATGCAGGCATCCCTGGAACAACTTTCACAAATTATTGTGTTTGCAGGTTTAGAAACAGCAGACAAAGTAAGTTTGCAACCTTACACTCAAGTGCAACGGTATCGCAAAGGAGAGATTATTCTACATGAGGGCGATGTCTTACCAGCAAAACTCTATGCTGTTGTCAGTGGTTCAATTCAAGTTACCAAAACAGCGATAACGGGGAAAGAAACGATTCTCCGTGCCTTAGCTGCTGGAGAAATTTTTGCGGCTCCAGCTTTATTAGGAAATGGAATTTCTCCAGCAACTGTGACTATAGCATAAAGAAAATTGTCGTACCATCTACCTTTAATTAACTCTTTTTCCCGTAGATGACCCTCACAACGCATACCAATTTTTTATAATACCCTTACAGAAGCAACATTCTCTGCGACACACCAAGACCAGATACGATGCATTCCCAGTTCTTCAAAGCCAAACTTTAAAATGGCCTGTGCTGCTTCTGTTGCATAACCTTGTCCCCAATACTGAGTATTTAGTTCATAACCGATATTTGCTTCCCGCATTTCCTGGTCGTTTACACGAATACCACAATTGTCAATAAGCCGATTTTCTTCTTTGAGGACAAAAGCTAACTGAAACTTTGTTCGTGGTTGCTCTTTTTGCTGATCAATAAACATCTGGATAAACTCGCAAACATCCTTTTGTGTCCGCTGCGTCCAATCGTTGTAACGCAAATACAAAGGATCAGATTGATATGCAAAAACCGCCTGCCAGTCTGCCTCTATAAAGTCACGCATTAGCAAGCGGTGTGTTTCTAAGATCATGTCTTTTCTCTATGCGCTGAGTGCAGGCAATCTAGGAATTTTAACTTTTACATTTTGCACCCTGCTAAATCTACGTAAGCTAGTGGAATGATTAAGTTGCCCGATCAATTTTTTCCACTTCTTGATCAGATAGTTTCACATTTATAGCTTGTGCTGAGTCTTCAATGCTGGAAATCTTGCTAGCACCAGGAATTGGCAAAATAGCAGGCGATTTGGAACGCAACCACGCCAAAACGATATTGTACACTGACACACCTTTTTCTTTCGCTAATTGAGCGATCGCAGGGATATCTTGCAAGTCCTGATGGCGACGCCTACCACCAAAGGGACTCCAAGGCAAAAAGGTCAATCCTTGCTGTTCGCAATACTTCAACACGCCATCTTTTTCTGGCTGTCGTTGCCAAGGGCTGTACTGATTCTGCACCGAGATAATATCTACCACATCCCGCGCCTGCTTAATTTGTTCTACGGAAAAGTTAGAAACTCCCACAAACCGAATCAAACCAGCCTCCACTGCTTCTTTCACTGGCGCAAGGGATTCTTCAATGGTGTAATTAGAATCGGGAGAATGGTATTGCCAAACATCGATAGGTTTAGCACCACCCAACGCCTCAAAACTAACTCGAATTGTTTCGCGCAAATGTTCTGGGTTGCCGTTGCTTGTCCAGTTGCCATTGGGACGCATCAAACCGCCCTTAGTTGCCACAATTACTTGGCTAACATCGCCTTTGTAACTACTAAGTGCTTTGTGAATTAATTGCTCGTTGTGGTGCTTTTCTGACTCATCTTTACAGTAAGAGTCGGCAGTGTCAATAAATGTAATACCC
The DNA here is from genome assembly GCF_036919595.1 of Nostoc sp. Classification (GTDB taxonomy): domain Bacteria; phylum Cyanobacteriota; class Cyanobacteriia; order Cyanobacteriales; family Nostocaceae; genus Nostoc. The sequence goes on from NZ_JBALCO010000157.1 coordinate 40,063, forward strand.
AGATCCAAGGCCCGATGAATAACTTGGATTGATTGCGATTCGGGAGGGCGATTAGAAATTGACATGGGCATACCACCCAAACCGATCGCACTCACAAAGATACTACTTTTTCCTAGCTGTTTGGTTTCCATGCTTCTAGCTATAGCTTTCTGCCCCAATTATGTACCAGCTAGCCAAAGCTTTTTTAGCGATTCATCGGAAATCTTCCCTAGTACTTAGACTTGGCGATAAGTGAATGGGCTACGAGGGGAATACTCTACTCAGGGATTAAGTATTCTATACACAAATACCGATGAAAATTGTAGAGGAAACCCGCACTAGATTGCAACTCAAACATCGACCACTCAGATATTGGTTCAGCGGGGGGTGCATTTTTACTATCTGTTTAAGCTTTTTGATTTACTGCTTAGTTTTTGATTCTGCTTCAGTTAGTCTCAATTGCACTCGACCTTCACCAAACCAAATAAACTGTGAATTGAAGCGGTTTAATTTGCTGGGAAGTATGGAGAAACTCAAAATGTTTGATCTCCAGGAAGCATACATTCTTACAAAGACTGGTAGCAAAGGATCGAAAACTTATCAAGTTATGATTGTGACTCCATTTGGAGACTTTGCTCTGCTGTCACATGTTAGCTATCAAGAGAATCAAGAAGTTGTTTTTGAAATTAACGATTTTATCAGCTCTGAGCAAACTTCCCTATTAGTGCAGCAGAATCAGCGAAATTACCTATTTTTATTAAATTTATTTACATTGATTATTATGGTGATCGCTGCTTTTTTCGCCACATCACCTGTAACTACCTGCACCTTCTATAAGAGTATCGATAAGGTATTTATCGAACGTAAAAGTTTGCGTGTAAACCTAGTTATCGAACATCCATTAAAATATATTCTGCGTTTTGATATCCAAGAAAAGCAATATAAATACTCCAAACTTTATCGGGCTGTAATTTTGCTGAAATCCTTCAAGGAAATCCCAATTAATCCACAATACACTGATGAAAGGAGCATTAGATATGCAGTTTCTAGGATACACTCATTCCTCAGATATTAACAAAAATCACCATAACATCCTGTAGGGTCAATTTATGAATTGCCTCTACGTGAATAAAGCGCAACCTCACATGGAATTGGTATGAACTGTCTTGGGTTATAACTACGACTTCAAGATACCGAAGTCGTTTTGCTTATTAACACAACCTAGTCAACTACAAATACCCACTTTGTCAGTTTGTTTAATTAAGCTATGTTTGGTAAATAAAATAAGTAGCCTACATGATCGGCTGTTATTCCACACTTGACATAAAGCATTGTGAGTGCCAAACGTCTGCCAGAAACCATTGCCCATGTTAGAATTACTCGCCAATCCTGGCAACACGGCTTCCTTGAAGGCGAAGTGAGTGCGGGTGAGTTTGAGTGGCATTTCCAGTGGCATTTTCGCCGGGGGGAACTTGCCGTCAAGCCTTCCCAAGGCCGTGCCTTAATCAAAGAACCCCTTGGTCGATTCTTGGAGCAACAAGACTACCAGCTAGAGCCTGGAGGAGACTATGCTTTCACTATTCGGGCGGAACTTTAAAAGTTAGGAGTGATTCAATTTTAGATTTTGGATTGAAGAAAAAATCTAAAATCCAAAATCTAAAATTGGTTGAGTGCTGATTCCGTGAGGCGATTTAAGTATCTTTCGATTAACAGGATGGCAACAATGTCATCTATCGGTCTTGGTGGCTGTCGCAGACCCTGCGGCAATAGCTTCATTAGCCCTTTGGGCGGGAACATTTGCCAATAGCGATCGCGTGCTTCTAAGGTTGTGTAGCGCTCATCCACTAAAATGATATTCAGCGGTTCTGTCAATTCCTGATATAATTGCTGTCTCCACTGCTTTGCTGTAGTTTGGTCTCCCATAACCATCAAGGAGATCGGAAATTTTTGACGGAGTGTCTCAATGGTAGCGATCGCCTCTTTTGCTAACACGACCTGATGATAATGCAATTGCCGATCCAGTCCCATCACCGCTAAACCACACTTATCTCGACCTGGATCAAACCCTAAAATAACTGGTTGCGTTGGTGAAAATTCACGGAAAATCATAATAAATTCAAAATTCAAAATGAAGAATTAGAAATGTTCGCATAGCATCTCGTAGAGAATAAATGCAATTGCAGCAAGTATTTTAGCTACTGTTCAAATATGTTTAAATCTTACTAATAACAGTGTGCAAATATTTTTTTATTTTTTAAGTACTAAAAATGATTTGTCCGTTTACTATTGCCACTAATTTTACTCTCAATGGCCCGGCTGTATAAGTGTCCTCTGCTGCGATCGCTTTAACTTCCAATGGTTGATTATACTGTCTTAATTGGGTGACAAAGCGCAGAAAAGTCCCGTCTACTTGGACATCTTCGACAATTCCAGCGTTACGGGCACGAAATTGGGAAGCAGAAATCAGTATTTCCAGCCGCTGCTGTAACTCATAAGATGTCATGGTTTGGGAATCGGCAGTGGTTGTGGCCAGGACTGCGCCTCCCGAAAATACTAATTGATTGCGGGCTGTATCGGCGAAAAATTCTATCTGCTTTTCTCCCCTGACGTAATTACCAGCCGAGAAAATTCGCACCACGTATTCTTGACCATCCTCAATCTGCTTGCTCAATTGCTCAACTCTATCCTGGGTCACACGTAGTAACTCTACATTGGCAGGAGCACCAGGCTCACTTAATTTCTGGTTGGCGTTGCGATTGGCTTCTTGTAAAAGTTGTACTACTGCCTGGTGAGCAGCAGCAGGTTGAGTAACACGAACTACACCAGCAGACAGAACTTGACCGCGAACTAAGGCCAGCTTACCTAGACGCAGGTCGCGGTAGGACTGATAATATTTTTCCAGCCTTGCAACTTCCAGTTCTAGCTGCTCCTGTTGCGCTTCCAATTCTTTAAGGCGCGATTCACGTTTGGCAATCACTTGCTCTCGCGCCGTAATTTCTACATTCCGCTTTTGAATTAGTTGATCGAGCTGGACGATTTTTTGATCGCGCACTTCTATCGCTTCTTGACGGTTAGCAAGTTCGCGATCGCGTTTTTCAATAGCTGTTTTGGCTTCGTCAATGGCTTTTTTAGCTTCAGCGTACAGTCGTTGACGTTCTGTCTTCAGTAGTTCTACTGCCGCCTGTAGCTCCTTTCTCTGATTGTAAACGCTTTGGAGTTCAGTTATGGCTTTTTGGTACTGAGTTACAACTTGTCCTAGCTGACCTTGAGTCCGTTGGAGTTGAGTTTGGGTTTGAGCTTGTTGATTAATGGTGCGATTCAACTGAGCTTGTGTTTGGCGTTGTTTGGCATTCGCCGCCTGCAAATATTGATTGATTACCTGCAAGTCTTGTTGTGCTTTTGCTTGGGCAATTCTTGCTTGGTTTAGCTCACTCTCTACCTGACTTTTCTGAGTTTCTGCGGTTTTTAGCTGTTCCCGCTTCTGCCTGAGGTCTGTTTGAATATCCTCTAATTCAAAGACTCCCTTTCGCAAGCCTTCGTCGGCAGTGAATAAAATCCCTAAAGTTGATGCTGAAATCAAACCACCCGTAAAAATTGTTACTAGTACAGCAGTGTTTTTCGGACGAAGATTAAAAAGTGAGAGGCGGGCTTTGCCAACTCGTGTGCCGATGCGATCGCCCACGGTTGCAATTACGCCTCCCAGAATTAAAATTGCTGCGATGAGGATGTATCCGGTGGTCATTTTTAGCTACCGAAATCCTTCCAGATACAGCCTACTACTTTTAACCATTGTCTGGAAAGAAGTGGAAATTGGCAATAGCTGAAATTACTCAATTTTAGATTTACCTCTAGCTATTAGTGCCATTTTTCAAAATACAACACGCGCCGATTCCCCTTTCTCCAATTGCATTTATGTGAATTGCCTACTTAAGGTAACAGGTTTGTGCACAGTAATCTTCTTTTTGTGGATAGAAATCATCTTTTTTTCACGCAAATCCCCCAGCAGCCTAGTGACAGTAACACGAGTTGAACCAATTGCCTCTGCGATCGCTTGATGAGATAACTTCAAATCAATAGTGATCCCATCTGCACAAGGAACCCCAAAATCCCGACAAAGAATTAACAAAAAACTCACCAACCTGGAACCCATATCTCGGTGAGCGAGAGTTTCAATCATCATCTCCGTCTGTAAAATGCGCGAAGACAGACCTCGCAGCATTAACATTGATAATTCTGGATTTTCCTTGAGTGCTTGCTCCACTTGTTCAATTGGTGCTGACAGTAATTCCACAGGGGTAAATGCAACCGCATGGTAAAACCTATCCGACTTATTTCCTGTCAGCAAAGACAATACACCAAAAACACTATTTTCTCGCAGCAGTGCTACCGTTATTTCCTCTCCTGCCTCGTACACCCTGGAAAGTTTAACAGCACCTTTCAAAAGAAAATAAACTCGTTCGGCAGGATCGCCAGGAAAAAAGATCGTTTTATTGCGTTCAAACGTTTCCACAACTGGCGGAAACGCCCCGGTCGCCATCTGACGAAATACATTTGCTAGGGCTTTATCTTGTGTCACGATCATCTCCCTTCCCCTACCCAATGCCGGAAAAACAAAAACTGATTACCTAAGAATACACCTGAAAAATGAATAAAGCACCGTCAACCTTTCTGTACTTTCCTATACTCAAACTAATCGCTTCATAACTCTTTGTTTATAATGATACATAATTGTTGATCCTTTCAGCTACTAGTTCTTGATAAGTAGTTCCAATAGCTGTATTAAAAAGGGTTTTTTAAAGAACAAATAAAGATATCTTGAGAATATCTTTAGGAAAAATCAAGAATTTTGTCACAGGAAACACCCTTACCAATATTCATTTTTGCAAATCCTATGTAAAACAAAGACAAAACGTGCCTCAGATTCTAGTATGCTCCTAATGATCGATCGCATTAATAATTTCTATGCTGAATCTGACTGGAAAAAATGCTCTTGTTACAGGTATTGCCAATAACCGCTCGATCGCCTGGGGCATCGCCCAACAGCTGCATAAAGCCGGAGCAAACCTGGGTATTACCTACTTGCCGGATGAACGCGGCAAGATGGAGAAAAAAGTTGCGGAATTAGTAGAACCCCTCAACCCCAGCTTATTTCTTCCCTGTAATGTCCAAAATGATCAACAGATTCAATCTACTTTTGAAACAATTCGTGATCAGTGGGGGAAGCTAGACATCCTCATCCATTGTCTTGCCTTTGCTAGCAAAGATGATTTGAGTGGAGATTTTAGCCAAACCTCTCGTTCAGGCTTCAACACCGCCTTAGAAATCAGTACCTACTCGCTGGTGCAGTTAAGTGGTGCAGCTAAACCTTTGATGACAGACGGAGGTAGTATCGTCACCTTGACATATTTAGGCGGTGTCAGGGCAATCCCTAACTATAACGTTATGGGAGTTGCCAAGGCGGGGTTAGAAATTAGTGTGCGTTACCTAGCCGCTGAACTAGGGCCGCAAAATATCCGCGTCAATGCCATCTCCGCAGGCCCCATCCGCACTTTGGCATCTTCAGCGGTAGGTGGTATTTTGGATATGATTCATCATGTAGAAGAAGTAGCTCCCCTACGACGCACCGTCACTCAGTTAGAAGTGGGCAATGCTGCGGTTTTCTTGTGTAGTGATTTGTCCAGCGGCATTACCGGACAAATTCTGTATGTAGATGCAGGATATGAAATTATGGGAATGTGACGCGATAAAGTGAGGAGTTAAGAGTTAAAAATTCATAACTCCTAACTTCTAACTCTTTCCACTCCCCATGCAAACAACCAATCGCCAAGTTAATTCAAACTACGACCAGTCAACTAAAACCCCTCGGATTGCTACTGTTCACCGCACCACTGGTGAAACCAATGTGCAAGTTACCATCAACCTGGATGGTAGAGGAACTTGCAACGCAGCAACTGGCATTCCGTTTTTGGATCATATGTTGCATCAAATTGCCTCCCACGGGCTGATTGATATAGATGTTCAAGCCAAAGGAGACTGGGAAATTGATGACCACCACACCAACGAAGATGTAGGCATTACCTTAGGGCAAGCTTTGAACCAAGCACTGGGCGACAGAAAAGGCATTGTCCGCTTTGGTAATTTTCTTGCACCACTGGATGAAGCCTTAGTTCAGATAGCGCTAGACTTTTCCGGACGTCCTCACCTTAGCTACGGCTTGCAAATTCCTAGCCAGCGGGTAGGAACCTATGATACCCAACTGGTGCGCGAATTCTTTGTGGCACTGGTGAACCATAGCCAAATGACACTGCATATTCGGCAACTGGATGGCATTAATTCCCATCACATTATTGAAGCAACATTTAAGGCGTTTGCGAGGGCAACCCGGTTGGCAGTGGAAATCGACCCCCGTCGGGCTGGTATAATTCCCAGTTCTAAAGGCGTTTTGTAAAGCTAGCGAGAATTACTTACCAGGACTGACATTTATAGTATTAATTCAGCTACTCTGTTTGCGATAATTGACACACTGCTTCGTGATGGTTATTATCAGCCTATCGGGTAACTTGTAATTAATACCAAGCTGGTAAATAGCGATTTAATCGAGATGAAGTCTGTTGCAGATGACCCTGATTCTCAACTTAATCCGACAAACACTGCGCCAGTAGTCCTAACTTCTGAGTTGCGAAAAGTCTATCGCACTGGTTTTTGGCTAAATCAAAAAATCCTATCTCTCAAAAACTGTTCTTTAACAGTTTACAAAGGGGAAACCTTTGGGTTGCTGGGGCCAAATGGTGCGGGTAAAACCACCCTTTTAAAATTGTTGCTGGGAATTATTCGTCCTACCTCTGGACGGGGATTATTATTGGGTAAACCAGTAGGCGATCGCACTATCAAGCAACATATCGGCTATCTGCCGGAAAATCCCTATTTGTATGACTATCTCACTGGCTGGGAATTTTTGCAGCTAGCAGCTGGGCTATTCCAAATTCCCAAAAGTGTCCAACGCCAACGCATTCCCCAACTGCTGGAATTAGTGGGTTTATCCCAAGCCGATGCCCGCAAAAAGCTGCTGCGCCGCTATTCCAAAGGAATGCTACAGCGTGTTGGCATGGCACAGGCGCTAATTAACGAGCCAGATTTGGTTTTTCTCGATGAACCGATGTCTGGTCTTGATCCTGTGGGACGCTACCAAATGCGGGAAATTATCCTGGCGCTAAAAGCTGCTGGTAAGACGGTTTTTTTTAATAGCCATGTTCTTAGTGAAGTAGAACAGATTTGCGATCGCATTGCCATCCTCGCGCAAGGTGAATTAATTTGCTCTGGTTCCCTTAATGAACTCTTAGGCACGAAAAACACATATCACGTCAAAGGCCAAGGTGGTGACTGGGAAGTTCTCAAAAAATGGATACCTACTCTCAGATTTGAACCAGATGGTTCCTGGCAAGGTACACTACAAGACGATTACTATGATTTTCTCGCCAGTCTTCGTCTCATGGAGGGTAAAATTATTGCCATGAACTTGTCGCGTTACTCCCTAGAAGAGTTTTTTATTCAACAAATCGAAATAAAAAATAACTCACTGAAATAGTCTTGTTGCTTATTGCCAAATAGTAAATTTTAGGTGTTTAAAATTGCTATATCCATCAAGCAGAGTTAACTTTAAATTAACTTCACTAAAAATTCAAATTCAATCAACAAATTTCCTCCGGGAAATCACACTTTTCGAGGAAAATAAGAGTGTCAGGGAACTTGAATACTTAGGTATAGTCAAAATAAAAATGTTTAGACAGTACATTATTGATCGTAGTTTCAGAGTCTCAAGTAAATATGTTTAACATAAGTTTGTTTAAATTCCTAACTCAGCCAGTTGTGGGTGTGGCTTTGTTAACTGCTGTCAATGCCGCTGTGCCATGTATCAGTCTAGCTCAGGGACAACCATTACCACCAACTACACAAACACAAATAGATACTAATTATTCATTAGGAGGCGGCGATCGCATCCGTGTAAATGTATTTGAAGTACCTGAATATACAGGTGAATACCAAATTCCCCCAGGTGGAGCAATCAACCTGCCTTTAATTGGCAGCGTGTCAGTCCTCGGTCTAACAACTGAACAGGCTGCTGACGAAATTGCTAGAAGATATGCTCGCTTCCTCAAACGTCCCTTAATCTCAATCAATTTGTTATCGCCTCGTCCCATCAATGTTTTCGTTGCTGGAGAGGTGACACGTCCAGGAGCTTACACTCTCAGCTTGAGCGGAGGCGCGGGAGATAATCCAGGCGTACAATACCCCACAGTATTAACTGCATTGACAACAGCACAGGGGGTAACCCTGGCTGCGGATGTGACTCAAGTTCAATTACGGCGTAAAATAGGACGCTCCTCAGAGCAAGCCGTCAGTGTCAATTTGAAGGAACTCATTCAAACAGGCAGATTATCACAGGATATTACCTTGCGGGATGGAGACACCATAGTTGTCCCAACAGCAACCAACTTCAACGTGGCAGAATCCCGCAATCTTTTTGCAGCTAACTTTGCCGCTAGCCAAACCACACCTCGTACAGTAACAATTATTGGTGAAGTTAACCGTCCCGGTTCCTATCTTGTCACCCCAGGTAACACAGATGCCCAGGGGAACGCAACCCCTAATACCGTTAACAGTGGCACTGCCAATCCCGCTGGTCTACCAAATGTGACGCGGGTAATTCAACTAGCTGGGGGAATTACAGCACAGGCTGATGTTCGTAATCTCAGGCTACGCCGACCTACACGATCCGGCTCAGAACAAGCTATAGATATTAATCTTTGGCAATTATTGCAGAGTGGTGACGCTAATCAAGACATCATTGTGCAAGACGGAGATACAATTGTTATTCCAACGGCTACTGAAATAAACCCCGCAGAAGCTACTCAATTAGCTACCACTACTCTGTCTCCTACACGTATTCAAGTTGGTGTGGTAGGTGAAGTTAAAAAACCAGGCTTAACAGACGTTCAGCCAAATAGCTCTTTAAATCAAGCTATACTCGCTGCTGGAGGATTTAATGATGCCAGAGCTAGTAGTAAGGCTGTTGATTTGATTCGCCTCAACCCTAATGGTTCTGTCACTAAACGGATAGTAAAAGTGGATTTCTCCGCTGGGATTAATGAGCAAACTAATCCTATACTCCGTAATAATGATGTTGTGGTAGTCAACCGATCTGGTTCAGCTAAGACTGGCGATACCATAAGCACTATAACTGGACCTCTAGGTATTATCTTTAGTCTTCTGAATTTGGTCGGACTTTAGTTTAAAGTACAGATGTGAATTGGGGGCGTTGGTCAACCCCCTCTGTCCCTCAAATTACACTATCTATGAGTCAAAGCTTAATAGTCAAGAGTTAATACAACCCTACTTAATCATTGAATCATTGATGAGAGAGAAAAAAGCTGAAAAGTTTATAGCTACGTACTTTTAACAAGAAAGAATTTAGGAGTCAAGAGTCAAAAGCCAAAATTCAAAATTAAATTCTGTGCAACTGGTGAAGCAGCGCGGTCTTCTCCCTACAGCCCCTCTCAAGACAGGAAACGCTCTTGCATTCGGGCATCCTACGGCAGGCGTTAGCGTCTCCGTCAGAAGAAAGGTGGATGAATAAATGGGTTAAGTCTGCCACCAAATTTTCTTGTTTTGTGGTCAACTTTCGTAGTAGTGGGTCTGAATTCCCCACGGTCGTTGATTCTGCATTCAGAATCAATCTCCATATTTTCTCAAGATTTAATTTGGATTGCTATAAAAAACAACTTTCTTATTAATTCATAATGGGACTATTAAATTAACTCTTGTACTGCCTTTTGAAGGCAAGAATAAACGATAGAGCCGTACTCTTGTAGAGAAGCAAGCTACACAAAGCGTCTCTTATTTCAAAGAAAAAGCTTTTGATTTACTGAGAATAGCCGTTCTCGTACTCCTACAGACAAGCAAGCTACGCGCCGCCTCGACCACAAAAGAAGACAAGACTAGGGTACAGAACTGGCTTGCCTTTTGGTTCGCTTACTCAAAAATTGTATTTTCTATCCACATTTGAGGGTAGTTTTAGGTACTATTACTTATTTAAAAATCCTGTAGACCTAAAGTCATCACTGAAAATTACTAATTTACCATTGATAGGCTATTTCAAACTTTGTTTTAGTTACTCTAATTTTTTATGATAATGAGAATCTTTTAGAATTTGAAGGCGATAATTACAGCCTATGCCTTTATTATACTCATTTTTTGATTATCATTATTATAAGAATTATTTAAGTAAATTAACTGATTGATGACAGATATACTATCTTAACCACAGATACCACGTATACACAGTACAATGATGTCGAATTGGAAATGATGGCATTTGTACACTTGCTTCGTGTGCATTTATTGAGTATCTCTGGATACTGATAATTTTTCTTCAGTACTTTTACCAGATATGTGCCAGTTTTTGGAAAACGAGATAAAAAGGCTTTTCAGCCGTATTTACGTGGAAATTCTCAGGTGGTAACCTAATAAACCATGTATAAACTTAACAAACGGCAGTTACACGACCAGATCCAATATTGAGTCATTTACTAAGGCTAGAGCTACTGACCGTTGACGATTCAGTTTTTGCAACATACCCTATTTTTTCCCTATGATGATTCATGGTTTCGGTTTTCTCAGTTTGAGCGCATCTCTTGTACTTCCCTGGGCATTAACAGGTCTGGTTACAGGAGAGAGAATAACAGAGTCTTTAGCTAAAGATGTTCGTCAGTCATTCACTGATCAGGAAATCCCACTACCAAGCCGCAAGCTGATCAGTGCTATTTCAACTAAGACAACATACTATGTTAGTAGTAACGGAAACGACAGAAATAGCGGACTCTCTACCTCATCAGCGTTTAAGACACTTGAAAGGGCAGCAGACCTGACTGACCCTGGGGATACAGTACTCATTATGAATGGAGTATACAAGAATACAAGCAAAGTTGGAACAGTACTAGATATTAAACGCTCTGGAAGGGCAGATGCATGGATTACGTATAAAGCATATCCTGGACATCGGCCGAGACTTCAAAGCAATGGATGGCATGGAGTTTTAATTTCCAATGGAGCGTCATATATTGAGGTAAACGGGCTGGAGGTTGTAGGGAATAATAGCAATATAACCCTTGCTTATGCTCGGAGTCAGCAGAATAACAAATCAAACCCGCTGACAAATGGAGGCTGTATTGCCATAAATGGAAAAAACAATCGTCTCACCCACCATATACGTATTCTGAATAACAAGGTACACGATTGTGGAGGTGGAGGTATTGGAGTGGTGGAATCGGACTATGTGACAGTGGATAAGAACGAGGTGTTTAATAATGCTTGGTACTCAGTCTTCGCCTGTAGCGGTATTGGGGTGCTCACCTCTCGGAATTATGACAACAGCCAAAATTATAAGATAGTTGTGACCAGAAACAAGGTCTATAACAATCAAATGTTAATTCCCTGGTATCAGAACAAAAAGTTCCAAGACGGTAATGGCATTATTGTTGACAGTACCAGAAGGTTTGGGTATAAAGGACGTACTTTGATTGCAGACAATATCTCATATAAAAATGGTGGTTCGGGCATTCATACTTATGAAAGCGAACATGTAGATATTGTTAACAACACAGCTTATCTGAATAACCAGACTCCGGTAATTAATTACGGGCAAATCATGAGTAATCATTCAAGTGATATCAAAGTTTTCAATAACATCCTTTATTCTGCGCGTAACAGACCAATAAGCTCAATAAATCAAAGTCCCAACACTACTTTTAACTATAACCTTTACAACAACAATGGTTCTAGTCAAATTGCTGTCGGGCCTAATGATATTATGGCAGATCCACAGTTTATTAATGCCTCGACTGGTGACTTTAGACTGAAAAAGAAGAGTCCGGCAATCAATAGAGGTTTGAAGTGGAATAATTTAAAAACTGATGCTTTAGGCAACCCTCGTGTGTATGGTTCAGCCTCCGATAGAGGGGCATACGAAATGCGGTATTAGTTAACAATGCCCTTTGCCAATTTACGAAGATTAACATAAAACAAAACTGGATGATGCGTGCATCTGGTTGCCATCAGGTAAAACCCTGTATGGTTTTTATGAAAGGAATTTTTACTGTCCTATCTTCATGCACTGCGGCTCTCTGTTTTGCTTAACACCCAAACACACACTTATCTTGGGTCGTTTCGGCAAATAGTTAAACCTACTTCTCTTTTTTGCAAAAATATTGGGTAATCGATAGTATAACATAGGGTTGTATGGCAAAATCCTGATTTTTAGAAGGTTTTTGTCTACAACCCGTTGTTGTAACCCACATTCCGAACCTGATATAAAACCTTGATTTTAATGCTGCAGCATAAATAAGGCGGCGGTAGAACCAAATTAAATATAGTCTCTTTATTTATGGGACTTAGACAAAAAATACCCAATAATTGAGCCTCAAATTTATACTTTTTCTCAAATAATAAGGCGACGTTATTTGATTTGGATAAAGTCGAGATAAACAATTTGGGGTTAGAGAAACTACGAAATTTTAGTCAATAGTTTATTGATATGTCTTTTAGTAGCCCCTAAACTTTGGATATTTTACTTTTTTGCAAGTCTTTTAAGTTCTTTTGTCAACTCCCTTGGTTTAAAATATTCATGCTCATGATATAAATAAATACTAGAATCATTTTTATCAATGATTCCATTTACGACTAAACCTAAGACGTTGTAATTGGATCTCTCTAATATCTCTTGAGCAGCGTTAGCACTATTAGAATCAATTACCCCAGGTCTAGCTACTAACAAAATCCCATCAGTCATTTGGCTTAAAGTCAAAGCATCGGCTGCCAAAAGGAGGGGAGGAGCATCAATAATTACAAAATCATAGTTATTTTGAGATGAGAAATTTTCAATTAATGATGCCATCCGTTTTGAGTCAAGCAAAGCAAGTGGGTTGGGAGGTCTAACTCCAGCAGTTAAGACATCAAGATTATCCATTACCTTAGATACAGTAATGTCAAATTCAGCCTGACCTACAAGAACCTCGCTCAAACCAACTGCATTGGTTAATTGCCAGAGATGATGCTGAGAAGGAACTCGCATATCTGCATCAATTAGTAAAACTTTACGTCCTAGTTGAGCGATCGCTGCTGCCAAATTAGCTGAAACTGTAGACTTGCCTTCTTTAGGAACTGCGCTAGTTACCACGATAGTTTTGAGCACTTTATCTGAACTCAGGAATTTCAAATTGGCTTGAATCATCCGGTACATTTCACTCGTCAAAGAGTGGGGCGTATCTCTGACAGCAATTGTTTGAACTGTTGATTCTGAATTTGAATAACGGGAGCGAATTTTTTTAACAGACAAAGGAACAATTCCCAGCAAAGTATAGCCAAATACATCTCTGACTTCCTTAAGTGTTTTCAGAGATCTATCTCTCATTCCTAGAAAGAGAACAGTTGTAGTGGCCAAAAATAAACCGAACATTACTCCTAACACTAAAACGATAATTTTTTTGCCTTGTACTGGCTTATTAGGAACTGAAGCCTGAGCAATAATCCGCGAGCTGGCTGTATTTGTATTCTCAACTAACTGTAATTCCTGAACCTTTTTCAGTAGAGTTTGATATGTCGATTCTGCAACATCAACTTTCCGTTCTAACTCCCGCTGATTTTGTGCTAACTGGGGTATGATTTTCACTCGCTGTTCGTAGGTAGAACGGGAATTATTTAGAGAGGAAAGTCTTTTAATTAAGCCAAAGCGCTGTATTTCTGACTGGAGAAAATTTTCGATCAGGTTTTGTCTGAGTTCTCCAATCTGCAATAGGTTCTGCGGAATTTGTGTTTGATTGCCAACAGTCTGACCAATTTGCTGTTGCAGGAGAGATTTTAAGCTAGCTTTTTTTGCTACTAAGTTAACAATTACGGGGTTGTCATCTAGGAAACGGCTACGCTCAATCGCTAGCTGTTGGTCGGTTTCTTGAAGTTGTGTAAGAATTCCCTGGACTGCAGGTGACTGACTGAGGGCACTCACAGCGATCGCTTGCTGAGAATTTAGCTCTACTTTCTGGCGCAGCTCATTGGTTTGGGCGTTTACCTCATCCAATTGAGCCTTAACAGTATCCATCTCACTGTCTAGATTTCCAATAGTCGTAACGGCTGACTTTGTCTCCTCTGATAAATCTGCTATCTGATGCTTCTGTTTAAATATACGTAGTGCTACTTCTGCATTATTAACAGCTTCTTGAGTTTTAGGAAGCTGCCTGGCAATAAATTGACGAGTTGCTGCTGCCTCAGAGCGATTTGTCAGAATATCATTTTCTAAATAAAGCTTCATGATTGTGTTGACCACTGCCGCTGATTGTTCGGGGTCACGGCTGGTATAGCTAATTCGCAATACATCTGTGCCGCCAACAATTTTCATGGGCACAGATTTTCGTAGTTTTTCTACTTCCAGAGGTTTACCTTCTTGGTCTTTAAGTCGTAGTTTGTCTATTACTTGCTGCAATAAAATAGGTGAAGAAATAACTTCAATTTGAGTGTTTATCGGATTTTGAGTCGCTAGTAGGGATTTTAAATCTCCTGCATCTCCTCCTTCACTGTTAGTAGGCAAAAGATTAGATCCTACTACTTTAAAAGAAGGAATTCTAAATAATAGCTTTCCTTCAGCTTCATAGGATGGCTTCATAAATTGTGTAGCTATAGCACTGAGCATAACTGTAGCTGCAAATATTGCAGTAGCAGGTAGCCACCATCGTTTCAAGATCAATAAGTAACGACTAAGGTCTAAATCAATAGATTCTCTAGATTCCATAGATTTTTCCAACATAAATCTTCCAAAGTACAGATCTTAAGCAAGAAACTAAAAATTGACTTAGACAATGCACAAACCACTGCAATTGACAATACTGAACTGATGCGGTTTGACAATATGACAATAGTATAGACTATCCAAGTTACAAATTTAGTTCCGATTTTGGCACCATAATGCCATAGTGTTGATACGATGCTAATCAGCAAAAAACTTGTGAAATTCTAGATTTGAGGCGAGTTAAAGGTGTCATAACTCTCTGCCACACCATAAATCAACCCTTTAGCGCCACTACATTCATTTAAAGTTTTTTTGCCATTAGCCATTATTATTAAAATTTATTTCTCGATTATCAAGGGATTGATTTTTTTCCTCGAAGATTATTTATATGGTTCTCCCCCTTGTCAAATCACTCATGCTGTCCAAAGTTACTCAGCCCAGTAAAAACTCACCGTCTAGTCAGTTTGCGATTTTTGACCATAAATATCTACCCATTACTCAGCCTCACTTAATAGTGATTCCTGAATTTAAAGTAACTACTAGCTTTGCCAGATTTTATCATAAGCCTCTAACAGTTTCGGAGCTTGATATTGCCACTCAAGGATCTTCTCCATTCTGCGTCGCCCTTCGGCTCCTATCTTTTCTCTACGTTCAGGAGAATCTAGAAGCTCTAAAATTTTCTCGGCAAATTCCACCTCATTATTAGGCTTGGCATAAAGAGATGCTTCCTGTGCAGAACGTCTTCCCTCTCGCAAATCAAACTGGACAATTGCTTTTCCCATTGCCATGTATTCAAGGATTTTATTCATGGTACAGTTTTCGTTATAAGCAGATGTTGGAGAGGGTTCTACACACACATCGCAACTAGAAAGCCGCTCTAAAAGTTCCTCCCCTTGCTTAAACCCTGTAAATTCTACAAACTCACTCACTTCTAGCTCTTTAGATAAAACTTTAAGTTTTTCGGCTGCTGGTCCACTACCAATTAACATAAAGTGAATATCTTGGCGATTTTTTTTGCGGACAATGTAATATACCATTCTTAAGAGATAATCAATTCCCTCTGGTTCACCCATGACACCCATGTACCCTATCAAGTACTTCTTACCTCTACGGTAATTGAGATTTGGGGACATTCGGCAAAAACGGGAAAGGTCGGGTGCACTACGAACTACAAAGATTTTCTCTGGTTTCTTGTGCCCTCGGGTAAGAGCTACCTCTCGGTGTGACTCGTTCGTTGAAATTACTATATCTGCTGTGGCATAGGTTAAGCGTTCAGCCCAGCGTAATCCATGATAAAAAATATCCCGCCGTTGATACTTAGCTTCATACATCTCCGGACTGAGGTCATGATGATCGAAGATAACCCATGTACCATAAAATAATTTAAACCATCCTGCTACTAAAAAAAGTAAATCCGGCGGATTACAAATATGGATGACATCAAAACCACGCTCTTGCCATACCCGTTGAGCTAGACGGAATTGCCAGTTAATTGCCCAACTATACTCTCGAAGATACCCAATGACAGAACTTTCTTCTGGTGGTAGAGGATGACGGTAGACGTGAATCTGCTCGATAACCTCATAGTCTTTTTCAAAACCATTACCTGTGGGTGAAATTACACTAACTTCATACCCAGCTTTTTGCAGAGTAGTTGCTTCCATCCATACCCGCCGATCAAAGGGAACTGGCAGATTTTCAACGATAATTAGTACTTTTCTAGGTAATGCCATAATCTCAATTCTTAATGAGTTTAGTAAAAGACTGACTTGTCAGTTCTAAAATCTGCCTTTTTTGGGGAAATTTTAGTCATACCTGGCGAAACTGGACTTAATAACCTGCATATCTGCATCCTTATAGCTTTCAGTCTTGCAATTGCTAGCTGTTTACAGTCACATTATTGATCATTTGAATTTAATAGTGAACGATATAAATCAAGAAAAGAAACCCAGTGATTTTTAATATCAAGAGCAAAAACACTTGTTCTTGCTTTAGAACCTAGATCAAGCCTCAAACCATCATTTCCAATTAAAGACTTCATAGCATCTGATAACTGCTCAACATTACCTGAATTAACAATTAATCCATTTTCAGATTGAGTAACTATTTCAGGTATGCCTCCTACTGGTGTAACTATGACTGGTAACTCCCAAGCCATTGCTTCCAGCATTGCTAATGGAAGACCTTCGTTGTAAGAGGGCAACACAAAAACATCTGCTTTAGTTAAAAGAATATCACGTTCATCTGACCCTATCCAGCCAGGCAATTGTATATATTTTTCTAGATTTAAAGTCGTAACTAAATTACGTGCTTGTTCTATATCTCCATCTCCTGCCATAATCATACTTGATCTGGCTTGATATTCAGTAGGCAAAAAAGAAAAAGCTTTGATCAAATCAAATGCTCCTTTCCGTTGACCGATTCGTCCTAAAAAAAGTAAGTTCACTTTTTTAGAAACTGAACGGTCTGGAACTTCAGCAGGAATTTTTACTGGATTGTAAAAAACTACAACTTGTTCAGGTTTCAGACCAAGGTTTTCTATGTAGAAGCTTTTCCAGCTTTCAGATAAGACAATTAAGCGTTGACACTTGCCAAATACCCAACTTAATAATTTCTGGATCCATTTTGCAAGTCCAGCGTAAAAAAGATGAAATTGACTACCATGAGCATGTAAAATTATCGGCTTGTGAAATCCCCCAGCTAAAAGTATCATAATTGCTTGTCGGAAAACACTACCGCGCTGGGAAATTTGAATTTGAACAATATCAACTTCTTCCTTTATTAACATCCATAAAAATTTCCATATAGCTTTCAAAAAAACCATGACTTTTAGTGCTATAGATCCTTCCTCATGAGTAATAATATGACATATTTTGACTTCCGAAGGAGCATACGCCAAAAAAAGTTTCTCGTAACCGGAAATACCACCCTGCTGGAGTAAACTAGGGCCTAGCATGATAATCTTGAGAGTATTAGTTCGACACATAAGCTGTAATTTTTTAATAATTTGGTCTATCTTTGATTAATGTATCAATTAAAGAATCACAAGTTATCGTTTGATTGATTTTCCCAGATTCAAAGCGCTACCAAGCCTTTTTCTAAAACCGAGAAAGTCTATTTATTCTATTTTTACAGATTTGCGCGTGTAGAAAGTTTGTTTGATAATATTGCTGATACATAAAGTATCCATTCCACACTATTTTGCTCTAAAAATGTAGTTTCAGCAAGATTTGTAAGAATAATAACTGTAAAATAGACTAATAGCCATAAACTTTCAGATGTTTGATTCCACCGGATTAAATATATTGCTTTTAATAAATTAATAACGAACCCAATTAAAAAAACCGAGAATCCTAGTAGACCCAACTGTAGCCAGAGATCCAGAAAACCATTGTGAGAATTAGGAGCATTCCATTGTATCGTTTGTTGAACAATAGTAGACTCACTATTATTCTCTATCCAGAATGCTCCATAGCCATATCCTAGTAACGGTTTTTTCGCAATCATTTCCAACACAGCAGACCATATTTCTGAACGTCCAGTAAGTGTTGTGTCCTTACCTACTGAGCCTAAAATTGTATCCGCTTCTGATAAAAACCAGGTATAAAAAGCTATAGCAATGGTTGATATGAAGGTCAAAATAGGTATCATTACTTTATACTTTAAATGTAAAATTCGATAATATATAACAACAGCTGCTGTAATGATTATAAAATTAACCATAGATGTTGTTGATTTTGAGAAGAATATAAGTACTCCAGAAGTAACATACCCAAGCCATGAAATCCAGCGATTTTCTTGATTAGTCATGGCTTGGAAGAAAAATATTGCTGCACCTAATACAAATGTCTCGCCAAGACTATTCTTGCTTGGGTATATTCCTCGCCAACCAGCTCCATCAACATCGTTTCCAAGACCATATTGTGGTAGAAATATAACAAATAAGAAGCACATTACTGCTGAGAAGCCTAACATGTATGCACATAACTTCAGTTGCTCCTTTAAGGTGTAGCGTGAAGCTAAATAAAGTCCAAAGGTAGTTGTTGCTGCCAGAGCAAAAACGCGACGTACAGTAGTATCTGGATCTAAAGACCAAAAACTAGAAAGTGCACAAACTCCAATCAATGCCCAAATAAACTTATCTCTGCTAAAAACGTAAGTAACCTTCTTCCAGCGTAAAGCAATTAACGAAAGGCTAACTATATATGTAAAAGTAAAAAATAATCGAAATATACCTCTATCAGCGTCTTTTACGGTAAAGCCATCCGTCAGAAGAGGGATTAGCGGAGTTCCTGAGTAGATCATCAAGCAAGTTACTGTAAGTATTTGTTCAGCAGAAATTAAAAATTTCCTCATTTTTTATGATTATGTATACATATAGAAAACAGATTAAGCAAGTCAGGAATTCGTAGTTGGTAGTCTAAGTTGATTTTGAGAAATACTTTGTTTATCAGATTTGTAATTATTATTTTCGTTAAATGCCAAACTAATAAGTACAGTTGTATTAATATCTCATTTTTATAGTTTTTTGATAAACTTCCACAGTTTGACCAGCAATATTTGACCAATTTAAATCTTCCTGAGAGCGAGCTAGTGCCGCTGTTTGCATACCTTGTTGCAAGTTGCGATCCTTTAGCAAACAAATGATAGCATCAGCTAGAGCTGAAACGTCACGGGGTGGAACTAATAACCCATCTTTTTTATGTTGAACTATCTCACTCAATCCCCCTACTTCAGAAGCTACAACCAGCGTTCCCATTCCATAAGACAAAGCTGCCACACCACTTTGAGACGCTTCGATATATGGCAAAACTGTTGCCGTGCTGCGTTTAAATAGATTACTTACTTCTTCAAGGGGGATAAAGTCATTGATAATCTTGTAACGTTTCTCATCATAACCATTAGGAAAATATTGCCTTATGTTTTCTCCCTTTCCAGCAATAATCAACTTAACTTCAGGTATACATTCAGCAATTAAGGGCATAGCTTCAAGCAAATATTTCAATCCCTTATAAGGCAATATACGTCCAAAAAATAGCAAGGTACATGGCTCACGGGCTTGAATATTTTGACTACTTCGACGCTCATACAAACTACCAAGTTCCCCATGAGGTAAAACATTAACTCGCTCTTGAGGTATACGAAATTGCTCAATTAAAATCTTTTTTAGTTGATTAGTATGGACAATCAATTGTTGGGAACGGTAGAAGCCAATACGTTTGGTATACTCGGAACCAAATGCAGTGCTGTTATCCCCTGGGTGACGGAATATATCGTGGATGGTTGTCACCAATGGTGGCATTTTGTTGAGTAATAAAGTCCAATCGTACCAAGGATCGTTAGTTTCTTGCACATGTAAAACATCTGGCTGTATGTTTTTGATGATATGCATCATACTGCCCATAGACAAGAGGTTGCGTGGATCGCGAATCCGTGGTTTTTTAAAACTAATGACGCGGATATTGGAATCGAGAACCTTACTACATACATCTGAGATTTTTTCTGGATGAATTAGCGTTAAATCAACATATTTAATCAAACTGTTTGCTAATTCGATGGTGTAGTCTTCAAAGCCAAAATGTAATAGAGCAACCTTAATCATAATTAAAATTATATTTTCATTTAAATTATTTATTTAATCAACAAATTTAGATGCATTACTAGCAGGATTTTTTCTTAAACAATTTACAAAACTATTAAAAGTTTTATCCACAAAAAATGAAACCCACCAAACGCACGAATACCTAGAAAACTTACAAATAAACCATAGGCACAAATTGCAATAATTAGAGTGAACATAAAATATAAGCTAATTTTTTGCAATAAGATGAATACAATTAGCATTAAAACGCTTATCATTAAGGGTCTAATTATAATTTGCCATAAGTTTATTCTTAAATGATTAATTCAGTTAATTCGCTTATTTTGAATTATCAATATTTATATATGTCATAACTTGACTTTTTCAGATATATATAGTCAGAAGTTTTTCTAGCCGTTATATACATACCTGGCTTTGTTTTTCCTTAGTAAGCACCTTCTTTTTTCAAAACTACCATAACTGTTTTGAGCAGAATTTCAAAGTCTAACCCAAGCGACCAATTTTCAATGTAGCTAAGATCAAGATTAATCACTTGTTCAAAATCTAAAATATCCGAGCGACCTGAGACTTGCCAAAGACCTGTAATACCAGGTAAAACTTCATGTCGGATAAAATGATGTTCAGAAAACTTATCAACATCTCTAGTAGGTAAAGGGCGAGGTCCTACTATACTCATTTCTCCAAAGATAACATTAAAAAGTTGAGGTAATTCGTCTAAGCTGTAACGACGAAGAAATTTTCCAACACGGGTAATGCGAGGATCATCTTTAATTTTAAAGATAATCCCATCTTTCGCTTCATTTAATGCTTCTAATTCTTTCTGTAATTTTTCCGCATCAGACCTCATAGTTCTGAATTTCCATACTTTAAACTGTTGCCCATGTAAACCTATACGGGTTTGTCTGTAAAATATTGTGCCGGGAGAGTCCAGTTTTATAGCTATGGCTATAGCTATATAAATAGGGAATGATAACATTACAAATAAAGCCGCGAAGCAAAAATCACAACTGCGCTTTATCCAAAAATCTTTACCTGTAATTATTGGACAATCCAAGCTGAGACAAGGCATTCCTCCTATTCTATTAAATTCTACATTTTTATAAATCGGTTTTAATTCCATTGGCAAAATATGGACTTGGATGCCAGATGCTTGAAATAACCAGCATAAAAACATTCTGTTTTTTAGAGCATCCCAAGATATAAAAACTTCTGTTACAGCTAATTGATTAAGTTGATTCAAGGTTTGCTGACGTTGATATCTGTCTAATGAATTAGCATTTGCGGTTCCAGATACAATGTAATGTTTTTCTTTTTTTATAAAACTAGCAATCTGTTCATGATCTTGAGGATCACAAATAATGAATACAGAAGAACGAACTATTTTTTTCTGCTTACGCAGATATTCAAGAGCAATATTTACAGCATATCTACCAGTACAAATAAATAATATACTTAGTACCCAAGATAATAAAATTAATCTGGGACGTGTAATATCAACAACTGGTTTATACAAAGAACAAACAAGAAGAATTAATCCATGAGCAAAAGTTAGTGATTTGATGATATTGAAATAGTCATAGCGTTTTTGACCTTCTCGATAAATACCTTGGACAGCTAGTGATCCTATTTGAATCCCAATAGTTATTAAAATCGGTAAATAATGACTCGGTCTATACCAAATAAAATCCCCATAATAAGATTGATATCCAGCTAAAACCCAAGCTAAGGATAAAAGAGTATAGTCTACTAAAAACAATGTTATTAATCTCAACCACCACGAACCCTTACGTACCCGGACAAATGCAGATGCACGTAAATCCAAAGGCACTTCACTGAATTTATTTGTTGTGATGCTTTGATTACTCATAGTTAGGAACACTTAATGTAGTTATTTTATGAAAACTTATATAAGACAAGTAGGAAATCTCACATTTTTCCTTAAAAGAAACTTGGGCTTTGTAGTCTACTATTAACCATTTTGTTTGGAGTAACTTTAAGTTCTTAAGCAAAAGCATTTTCTAAGGTCGGTTTAAGTGCGGTTACTACCCAGATATTTAGCTTTTGTTGCAGGGTAAAATCCAGTTTAGTCTGGAAATTTTGAGCTTTAATGCCAAAAAAAGGATTTGTTGGTAAGTTAACTTAATAGTTGAATAAAATCCCTAACCTAATAACAAGTAGGTCAGGTATAAATATTAGGATTTTTAAGGTGCGTAATAGTTTAATTGAATTACTACAGTTCCATTGCATAGTTGCACTTCTATGAAACAATAATAATGATATTCCTTCCTAAATTACTGTAGCATGTTTAGCTAGACTAATTTAGCCTTGCTGAGAAGTTCTCTTTTTGTTTACGCATAATTACTGATTAAGAAAACTTACAAACATAACTTATAACAAAATGCATCAAAAATTTGATTATTGTTACAAAACTTTACATATTGAAGATTGTGGTTATTGGGTAGTTTCATGGGCATCTGTAGACAATTGTTCACAGATTAATGAAAAAAATTATAAGAACTGGAAATCATATCAACAAGGCTTAATATCTGTAAGTCCTGCCATATCTTGTTTATAGACATTTTTCCTTCTGGCAGAGAGCTATTTTTTTTGTGCCTGTAACATTGCATTTTGGATCGTTCTAATCTTGAACTATCAAAAATTTAGGGATTGGGCCGATGGCATCACCATAAAAAATTAACATTGGATTTGCTTGCTGCAAGTCTTAGCTTGTAGCCAAAGGGCTTGAATGGGTGTTCGCTGCAAGAAAAACTGAAGATTTTATTTGTATTTTACGTCACATTGATATATATGTTAAGTCCATCTGCAAAATTTTAGCTTCATATATGCTTTATCTATAGTGAGATGAGACCCACGTGATGAGGGTTTCACTGAGTCGGTATGAGTAGGAAAGCACAAATTAAAGATAACTATCTCAAGAAAAATGAACGAGGCTAAAACCCTCTTTTTCCCAGCCTCCTGCATTCTTCTAATGATAACTTTTTACACCGAGCTACTTAATTATTTAAGCCAATTATAATTATAGCTTTACATTATTTTTACATATAAAGAAACATAATGAAGATTCGGTAATAATTATTTTTTCATTTAGCAAATTGTTATAAAAAACGATAAAGTCTTTTCAGTATTGTATTTAGTCAATCTAAGTATGTGAAAAAATATTTGCCAAAAAAAGGTAAAGTTGCAAATAAAATGCTTTTGTCTGACTGGATCTTAACAATGCAACAGTGCATTTTTTGATTCTAATCTGATTTAAAAGTTTTAATTAGAGAGTTACGAATAAAAATATGGGAATTATTATGTTAAATATAAATCGATTAACTGGAGCTTGAAATACCAATTATCTTTTAAAATGCGTATAGGTCTACGTTCGGCTTTGCCATTCACGCAGCGTCCCGCTCTTAAAGCAAGGTAGGCTTTACTTGTATAAATTTAGACTTTTTTTTAAAAGCGTTAATATGCAGCATTACATATAATAAATAATTTGTTATAAACACACCATACATATTAATAAATAAATTAAAAAAATGCTATTTCTTGATGGAGTTGATATATAGAAAATGCAGATAAATAGCCAGACTTCAGAATATAAGCAAAATATTCCGTTAGATACCTTAAGTCAAATTATTGGCACTCAAGTTTTACAGGAATGGAATGAAACCCAAGCAGTTCATCATCACAATTTGTGCATCCATCAAATGTTTGAGATGCAAGTAGAGCGATCGCCCCAAGCCATTGCTGTAGTATTTGAAAATACACAACTTACTTATCGGCAGTTAAACCACCGGGCCAATCAACTAGCGCACTACCTACGTGCTTTAGATGTTGGGCCTGAAGTACTTGTAGGCATCTGCCTAGAACGCTCCTTGGAGATGATCGTAGGACTGCTGGGAATTCTTAAAGCTGGAGGTGCTTATGTACCTTTAGATCCTGGATATCCTTCAGAGCGTTTAGGCTTCATTTTGGAAGACACCCAGACATCAGTATTGTTAACCCAAGAAAAATTTGTCAAAAATCTACCACCGCATCAAGCACAAGTAATTTGTCTGGACTCAAACTGGCAAGGGAATATCCGAAACAGTCAAGAAAATCCTGTAAATGAGACAACGGCTGATAATCTCATCTACGTAATCTACACATCAGGATCTACAGGACAGCCCAAGGGTGTAATGATCCCTCACCGGGGGATTTGCAATCAACTGTACTGGAAGCAAACAACTTTTGGATTAACTCAGGCTGACAAAGTTTTACTGACTATTTCTTTTAGCTTCGACCCTTCAGTGTGGCAGATATTCTGGCCATTGTGCTTCGGAGGGCAATTGATCATGGCTCGCCCTGGTGGACATCAAGATACTGCCTACCTTGTGAAGGTGATTACTGAGCAGCAAATCACTGTTTTGGCCTTAGTCCCTTCTATATTGCGTGTCTTATTGGAAGAGAAGGGAATTGAGAATTGCCGATTCATCAAGCATATTACCTGCGGTGGTGAAGCTTTACCTAGCGAACTCATAGAACGCTTTTTTGCTCAACTGAATTTGGACAATGTTCTCCATAATTGCTATGGTCCGACAGAAGCTTCCATTGATACTACTTTCTGGACTTGCCAGCGCGGCACTAATTACGCCATTGCTCCCATTGGTCGCCCGATTACTAATGCAGAGATTCACATCCTCGATGAAAATTTGCAGCCTGTGCCTTTTGGTGAATCAGGTGAACTGCACATTGGCGGTATTGGTCTAGCGCGAGCCTATCTTAACCGTCCAGAATTGACCATAGATAAGTTCATTTTCGACCCTTTTAGTTCTAAAAGAGGGGCCCGTCTTTACAAAACTGGGGATTTAGCACGTTATTTGAGCGATGGTAACATTGAGTTCCTTGGTCGTATTGACCACCAAGTGAAAATACGTGGCTTCCGAATTGAATTGGGAGAAATTGAAACCATATTAGTTCAACATCCGGCACTTACACAGACTCTAGTCATAGCTAGAGAGGATGTTCCTGGTGACAAGCAACTCGTGGCATATATTGTTGCCAGTCCAGAGCAAATCCCTAGCCAGTCTGAATTGCGTAACTTTTTGGAAACTCGGCTACCTGAATACATGGTGCCTAATTTCTTTGTATTTTTGGACACCCTACCATTAAATCCCAACGGTAAAATAGACCGCCACGCCTTGCCTGCACCGGATACATTTACTTTTAGGCTCTCAACTAACTTTGTTCCACCTAAGAACTCAACAGAAGAAGTTTTAGCTACCATCTGGGCGAAAGTTTTGCGTCTGGAACAAGTAGGCATCCACGACAATTTTTTTGAATTGGGAGGTCATTCACTGCTGGCTACTCAAGTGATGTCTCGGGTTCGCCAAGCCTTTCGGATAGAAATACCGTTGCAACTCTTATTTGAGAATCCAACGATCGCTACTTTAGTTCAAGCGTTGGCCCAAAATGAGAGTCAAGAAAATGATCCCCAAAATCAAACTATTCCCCAAATAGCCAAGTGGGAGTCAGCCCCTTTATCCTTTGCCCAGCAGCGAGTGTGGTTTTTGCAGCAGTTGCAACCCAATAGCCGAGCATATATCCTCTCGAATGCACAGCGCTTAACGGGCAAGTTAAATGCGCGTGTCTTACAACAGTCATTAGATGCGATCGTTGTCCATCATGAGACACTGCGAACAAACTTTACTACATCACTTGATGGTAGCCCCATACAAGTAATTGGCACGCCTCGGCCAGTGGAATTCAAAATAATTAAGGTAGCACCGGAGCAAGTGGAATGTCTTCTAAATCAAGAGGCGCAACGCCCCTTCAACTTAGAATCTGACTTGATGCTGAGAGCTACTTTGCTCCAGATAGATGAACAGGAGCATATACTCTTGTTGGTTATGCACCACATCGCCTCAGATGGTTGGTCAATAGGCATTATCGAGCAGCAGTTAGCAGACGTTTATCAAGCCTTTTTGAGCGGTAAGCCTTCCCCCCTGCCAAAATTGCCTATTCAGTATGCAGATTTTGCTGTGTGGCAGCACCAATGGTTATCAGATGAAATACTCTCCAGTCAAATTAATTATTGGAAAACTCAGTTAGCAGGTGCTAATACTGTATTAGAATTACCAACCGACCGACCACGCCCACCAGTCCAAACTTATCAGGGAGCAGTCCAATCCCTGATGTTACCCCAAAAGCTGAGTGCATCCCTAAAAGAACTCTCGCATCAGCAGGGTGTCACCCTATTCATGACATTGCTGGCGGCTTTTGGGATAATATTGCACCGCTACACTGGGCAAGAAGACATTCTCATCGGTTCTCCTATTGCTGGTCGCAACCAAGTTGAAACCGAAGGGTTGATTGGGTTCTTTGTCAATACCCTAGCTATACGCACTAACCTTTCCGGCAACCCAAGTTTCCAACAGTTACTTAGTCAAGTTCGAGAAGTAACACTAGGAGCTTATGCCCACCAAGACCTACCCTTCGAGAAGCTAGTAGAAGAACTACAGCCAGAACGAGATTTGAGCCACTCGCCCTTGTTTCAGGTAATGTTTGCCTTCCACAATACCCCAAGCGAACTCTGGGAACTTCCGGGATTGACCATTACCCCTCTAGAAGTCCATAATGATACCGCAAAGTTCGAGCTTACCCTCGATATTAAAGAAACTTCAGAAGGGATCAAAGGTGGAATTGAATACAACACAGACTTATTCGATGCTACAACGATCGCTCGAATGCTGGGGCATTTCCAAACTTTACTTGAAGGTATCGTCGCCAACCCAGAACAGCATATTTCAAATTTACCTCTGTTAACAGCAGCCCAACAGCATCAGCTACTAATAGAGTGGAATAATACCCAAACTGACTACCCCAAAAATACCTGCATCCATCAGTTATTTGAAGCTCAAACCGAAAGAACTCCCAACGCCATTGCTGTAATCTTTGAGAACCAGCAACTAACTTACCAGCAACTCAATCACCGTGCTAATCAGCTAGCGCATTACCTGATATCACTGGGGGTCAAACCAGAGATGCCGGTGGGGATTTGTGTGGAGCGATCGCTAAATCTAATAGTTGGAATTTTAGGTATCTTGAAAGCAGGTGCAGCCTACGTACCCCTAGACCCAGCCTATCCCCAAGAGCGCTTGGCGTTCATGTTGCAAGACTCGCAAATTTCCATTTTATTAACTCAGCAACATTTATTAAAAACTCTTCCATCCCACCAAGCCCAAGTTATCTGTTTAGATAGCGACAGGGATTACATCGCCGCACATCAGCAAAATTCGCCACAAAGCTACATTGATCCCGATAATTTAATTTATATAATTTATACTTCTGGTTCCACAGGAAAACCTAAAGGTGTACAAATTACCCATCGCAGCGTCCTTAACTTCCTCACGGGGATGCAACAGCACCTACAATTAACCAACCTTGATAGTCTGTTGTCAGTTACCTCCCTATCTTTTGATATTGCGGTTTTAGAAATTTTTCTTCCCCTAACACTAGGAGCCAAGGTAATTTTAGTCAGTCGGGAAGTTACTGCCGACGGTTTACAGTTATTACAACAACTCAATAACTCTGCTGCAACTGTTATGCAAGCCACTCCTGTGACTTGGCAAATGTTACTAGAAGCGGGATGGAAAGGAAATGCCCAACTGAAAATTCTCTGTGGTGGTGAAGCCTTACCTGAAAATTTAGCTAACCACTTACGTCAAAGAGGTGCTGAAGTTTGGAACTTATATGGACCGACAGAAACAACTGTTTGGTCTACAATTCATCGGATTGAGCAGGAAGAAGCTTTAATGAGCATTGGCCGTCCTATAGCCAATACCCAGATTTACATTTTAGATAAATATTTGCAACCCGTCCCTGTAAGTGTTGCAGGCCAACTATATATTGGTGGTGCAGGGTTATCACGGGGTTATTTCCATCAGCCTAAATTAACAACAGAAAAATTTATTCCTAATCCATTCAGTTGCGACTTTGAAAGCCGTCTTTACAAAACAGGTGACTTAGCCCGTTACCTAAGTGATGGTAATATCGAATATCTTGGTCGCCTCGATAATCAAGTAAAAATTCGTGGTTTCCGCATCGAACTTGGAGAAATTGAAGCTTTATTAGCACAACACCCCAATATACAGCAAACTGTCGTCACAGCTAGAGTTGATAATCCAGAAAACCAGCGACTAGTCGCCTACATCGTTCCTCACCCAGAGCAGACACCAACCACAGACGAACTGCGCCACTTCCTCAAACAGAAACTGCCAGAATATATGGTGCCTAGTGCTTTCGTTTTTCTAGACACCTTACCCCTAACCCCCAACGGCAAAATCGACCGCCGCGCTTTACCAGCACCAGACTTAACAAGGCTTGATTCAGCAAACACCTATCTGGCTCCCCGTGATGAATTAGAATTCCAACTAACCAAAATTTGGGAACAAGTTCTGGGCATTCAGCCTATCGGTGTCAGGGACAACTTCTTTGAACTAGGAGGACACTCCATATTAGCAGTAAAACTGTTTTGGCAAATTGAAAAGACATTTAGTAAAAATCTGCCTCTTGCCATTCTGTTCCAGTCAGGTACTGTAGAGGCTCTAGCCAAAATAATTTGCCAAGAAGATATAGCAAGAAATTTGGCTTTAGTAAATACCTTAGACCAATCAAAATCTAGTTGGTCATCTCTGTTAGAAATTCAACCTAATGGTTCAAAACCACCTTTTTTCTGTATTCACGGACTGGGTGGAGAAGTCTTGTGTTTCCGTGAATTGGCGCTGCATCTAGGATCAGATCAACCATTCTACGCACTACAGCCACAAGGGCTAGATGGAAAACAGCCTTTGCATACGCGGATTGAAGACATGGCAACTCACTACATTCAAGAAATCCAGACGCTTCAGCCCAATGGCCCTTATTTTCTAGGAGGTTATTCTTTTGGGGGTATAGTTGCTTTCGAGATGGCTCAACAACTCCAAGAACAAGGCGAACAAGTTGGTATTTTAGTTATGGTTGATAGTTGTCGTCCAGGTTATAGCTGGCGGGCGTCATTTCTTAAACGAGTTTTTTTGCATTTAAATAAAATTGTTCAACAAGGGCCTACCTACCTTTGGCAAATGGCTGTGAGATGGAGTTATTGGCGTAAGCACCGTCTCAAAAATAGATATAACCGTTACTTGCAAGAGGTAGTTCATTTACCTGAAACTGACAAGCACTTAAAAATTATAGATGTTAACACTCAAGCCATCAGTGAATATATCTTTTCACCTTACCTTGGTCAAGTTATCCTCTTGCGAACAGAGGATCAAAGTCGGGACGAAGCTATAGGCATAGAATACGATCCTCAATTCGGGTGGGGCGACGTAGTTGCTGGAGAATTAGATGTCCATTACGTTCCCGGATCTCACCATGGCCTACTTAATGAGCCGCAGGTACAGGTGTTAGCCGAAACATTGAGAAATTGCTTAATCCAAGCGCAGTCTCTAAAGAATTAATTTGACAAGCTGCTACCTTCGCAAAAGAAGTCAACCGTCTGATAAACAATTGATAATTATTTGTTGATTCCTGGAAGAGTTGCTCAGTCTATAGGAGTAATTTTAGCGGTGATTAGAACACTCGCTCAAATCCCGTGGAAAATCTCCTGCTAAGTCCTGATACCATTTCTTTGTGAGGCTGCGCCAAATTTTTTTGGCTTGTTCTTTCTTACTTTGTGTCCAACTCTTGGAGACCCAACTCTTAAAGAGGTTGCGCCCTAAGCGTAGCTATGCCGCAGGCTTTACGGCAAGCTCAGGGCATCGCGCTGCGCGTAGCTTGCTTCTCCGTAAGAGTATGCGGTTCGTTCCTCATATATGGCGCATCTTCATACAAAATTGGTATGACCGATTTAATAATCTGATAAATCTTGCTAGTGTCACAGATTGAACAGAGGTAATTATTGTCGCACAGTAGGCTTGAATTACTATCGTTTTTAGATTTTAAGTTGTAAGCAATCCACAATTCACTAATGCTATATAGACGATTTGGACGCACAGAATTACAGATGCCAGTGTTTTCCTGCGGTGGCATGAGATATCAGTTCAAATGGGAAGATGTTCCCAATAACGAAATTCCTGCTGATAACCAGGCGAATCTGGAAGCAACTATTATAAGGGCAGTTGAGGTTGGGATTAATCATATTGAAACTGCCCGTGGTTATGGCTCTTCCGAAATGCAATTGGGGAGAATATTGCCCCAGTTTCCCCGCGAAAAGTTGATTGTTCAGACCAAAGTAAACCCAGAGGCAGATGCGAAAGAATTCCGTAATAAATTTGAACAATCATTGAAAAATCTCCAACTAGATTATGTTGACCTTTTAGGGTTGCATGGCATCAATCATGCTGAGTCATTCGACTACAGTATCCGTCCTGGTGGCTGTTTGGAAGTAGCGCAGCAATTGCAAGCTGAGGGAAAAGTCAGATTTATTGGCTTTTCTACACATGGCTCAACAGATATGATTGTGCAGACAATTAATACTAATAAATTTGATTACGTGAACCTGCACTGGTACTACATTAATCAATGGAATTGGGAGGCAATTGAAGCAGCTAAACGCTACGATATGGGTGTGTTTATTATTAGCCCATCTGATAAAGGAGGTTTATTATATAAACCTCCAGAAAAGTTAGTAAATCTCTGCGCCCCTTTGAGTCCAATGGTGTTTAATGATTTGTTTTGTTTGAGTCATCAAGAGGTGCATACTCTAAGTTTAGGAGCAGCAAAACCAGAAGATTTTGATGAACACCTGAAGACTTTAGAATTAGTAGACCGGGCATGGTCAATTTTGCCACCAATTTTAGCAAGGTTGGAATCAGAAGCGATCGCTACTTTGGGAGAAGATTGGGTAAAATCCTGGGAAAAAAATCTACCAACCTTTGACAAAACTCCTGGTGAGGTAAACATTCGGGTGATTTTGTGGCTACAGAATCTAGCGATCGCCTACGATCTGCTAGACTACGCTAAAATGCGCTACAACCTGCTTGGCAATGCCAGCCACTGGTTTCCTGGTAACAAAGCTGATCGGTTAGAAGAATTAGACTTGCGGCAATGTCTCGCCCGCAATCCCCACGCCGATAAAATCCCCCAAGTTTTGGAACAAGCCCATCAGTTATTAGCGGGTGAAGCGGTTAAACGTCTATCTCAGACTTGACAAATTGCATAAATAGGGCATTGGGCATGGGAAATAGTAAACAATAATTATCAATGCCCAATGCCTAATGCCCGATCCCCAACACAACTCTTGGAAAGGCTGCGCCCTAAGCGTAGCTATGCCGCAGGCTTTACGGCTTCTCTACTAGACGCTCTTGCGTTCGCTCAGTACAAGTGCCCAACACTAATCAGATTTTGTCGTATCCGATGATTTATTTCCTTTTGGTACGACTAGCACCTTATCAACGCGGTTACCATCCATATCCATCACTTCAATTCGCATACTTTGCCATTCAAAATAATCTGCTGCGGCAGGAATACGACCTAAATTGGTGATCACAAAACCGCCTAAGGTTTGATAACTGCCGCGTTCCTCAAATTGCCACTCTTCCATACCGAAAAGTTCCAAAAAATCCTCTACAGGCAACATCCCATCCAAAAGCCAGGAACCATCTTCGCGTTGCACAGCTTGTGGTTGATCCTGCCCATCTGTTGAAGGAACATCACCCACGATTTCGCTCATGATGTCGTTAAGAGTGACTAATCCTTGAATCACGCCGTATTCATCGACTACTAGCGCCATGTGAGTGATAGTTTGCTTGAACAATTCCAAAACTTTCAAACCACGGGTGCTTTCTGGCACGAATACTGGCTGTCGCAATCCCACTGTCAAGTCTAGCGGTTCTTCTCGGAAACTCCTGGCTAATAAGTCGGTAACTGGGATAACACCCAGCACATTGTCAAGTCCCCCCTGACAAACTGGATACCGAGAATAGGCACTATCAACCATTTTTTGGCGATTTTCTTCAGCAGTGTCTTCTAAGTCCAGCCAGACAATATCGGGACGGGGTGTCATTAAGTAGCTGACAGGGCGATCGCCTAAACGAAAGACTCGCTCCACCATATCCTGTTCGGCTTCCTCAAAGGTTCCCGCCTCGGTGCCTTGCTCAATTAAGATTTTAATTTCTTCTTCAGTGACTTGCGGCTCGCTAGAAGCTGTAATTCCCAGCACTCGCAGGATCAAATCTGTAGAAGCACTTAAGAGATAGACTACTGGAGAAGCGAGCGCCGCCAAAGCTTGCATTGGAATAGCTACAATCGATGCAATCCTTTCTGGGTTATTTAATGCCAGACGCTTCGGTACCAATTCGCCAACAATGAGTGAGAAATAGGTAATGATCAAAACCACTATTCCGAAGGAAAGCGGGTCACTATAAGGTGCTAATAAGGGGACACGTTTTATATAGACTGCCACGTGATTGGCAATTGTTGCTCCTCCAAAAGCACCAGTCAGGATACCGATTAGGGAAATACCCACTTGAACAGTTGACAGGAAATGATTTGGAGACTCAGCTAGTTTCAATGCTGCCTTTGCCTTAGGATCTCCTTGATTAGCAAGCTGTTGTAGTCTAACTTTCCGGGCTGAGACAATTGCCATCTCAGACATAGAAAACACGCCGTTGGCAATAATTAGCACCAAAATGATTAAAATTTCAAAAGTTGTGGAGGACATGTTTAAAATTGCCGCTTATCAGAGCGAACGTAGCTCAATTTTTAGTATCTAGTATTAAAGGTGCATCTATAAATGCTTTAACTGTACACAAAGTAGTAGTTATAGTTTTTAAGTTTATTAGTTGCTGTGCAATATTCTTCCGCCGAAAGAATAAGAAGACTGTTAACACTTTTAAAATAGTTGACATAAACTGCTTCAAGATTTTCTGACCCACAAAGACTCCCACCGCAAGTAGTACTTATGTCATTTTCTTCTATTGTGCGTGCCTTAGCGCGATCGCCGCTCACCACTGAATTTATTTCTAAGCTAAACCGACAACAAGAATTGCGGTTAAATGGCATTCCCAGGCTGCCCAAGGCTCTGGTGGCTTCGGCATTAGCGCGGGCTACGGGCAAGGATTTGTTTGTGGTTTGTGCCACTCTGGAAGAAGCTGGACGCGTTTACGCGCAACTGGAGGCAATGGGATGGCAAACAGTACATTTTTACCCCACCTCCGAGGCTTCTCCCTACGAACCTTTTGACCCGGAAACTGAAATGAGTTGGGGACAAATGCAGGTACTGGCAGATTTGAGCATGGGGCATGGGGAAGAAAACCAGATTCCCAATCCCTCACAATTACCTAAGATGGCGATTGTGGCTACCCAAGGAGCGTTGCAACCCCACTTACCACCACCAGCAGTTTTTCAACAATTCTGTCTTACCCTGAAGCGGGGGATGGAATTAGACTTGAATGCCTTCAGTGAGAAAATAACGATTCTGGGGTACGAACGAGTCCCTCTGGTGGAAACAGAAGGACAGTGGAGCCGGCGGGGCGATATTGTTGATGTGTTCCCAGTTTCATCTGAGTTTCCAGTCCGGCTGGAATGGTTTGGCGATGAAATCGAGCAAATGCGGGAATTTGACCCAGCAACTCAACGTTCCGCCCTAGACAAAGTTAATCGGTTAATTCTTACCCCCACTAGCTTTTCTCCCGTGGTGATGGCGGCACTCAAGAATAGTTCTGAGTTAGGAGTTAGGAATCATGAGTTAAATTCTGAATCAGAACTTAGCACTCAGAATTCATCACTCTTGGAGGGTAGTCGTCGCTTTTTGGGGTTAGCTTTCGAGCAACCAGCATCTCTGTTAAACTACTTAGCGGAAAATACCCTGATTGCCATTGATGAGCCAGAACAGTGTCATGCTCATAGCGATCGCTGGGTGGAAAATGCTGAGGAACAGTGGATAATGGCGCATGGGGAAGAATCTACTGCCCTAACATTGCCGAAAATTCATCGGTCTTTTGATGAGTGTCTGGCTGACGTTGCCAAATTTAAAACATTATATTTATCGGAACTGTCAGAGGAAAATAGTGGGATCAATCTTGCCAGCCGACCTGTTCCAGTCACGCCGCACCAGTTTGCTAAACTAGCTGAAACAATCCGTCAAGAACGCGATCGCAATTTCTCTATCTGGCTGCTTTCTGCTCAACCTTCGCGTTCTGTCTCGCTATTGCAAGAACATGACTGTCCGGCTCAATTTATCCCGAATCCTCGCGACTACCAAGCGATCGATAAGCTCCAAATTAACCATACTCCCATAGCCCTAAAATATTCCGGTCTTGCCGAACTAGAAGGTTTTATCCTGCCTACATACCGATTAGTAATCGTTACAGATCGGGAATTTTTTGGGCAGCATTCCTTGGCAACTCCCGGCTATATCCGCAAGCGCCACAAAGCTACTTCTAAACAAGTTGATCCCAATAAGCTGCGTCCAGGCGATTATGTGGTTCACAGAAATCATGGTGTTGGCAAATTTGTCAAGCTGGAAAGTTTGACGATTAATAACGAAACCCGTGATTATTTAGTGGTGCAATATGCTGACGGGTTACTCAGAGTCGCAGCCGATCAAGTAGGTGCTTTATCCCGGTTCCGCGCCGCGGGTGATAAAGCGCCGGAACTCAACAGGATGACTGGTAAAGCTTGGGAAAATACCAAGAATAAAGTCCGCAAAGCGATCAAAAAGTTGGCGGTGGACTTGTTGAAACTGTATGCAGCGCGATCGCAACAACAAGGTTTTAGCTTCCCAGGCGATATGCCTTGGCAGGAAGAATTGGAAGATTCCTTCCCCTACCAACCCACAACGGATCAGCTCAAAGCTGTGCAAGATGTGAAACGAGACATGGAAAGCGATCGCCCAATGGATCGCTTAGTTTGTGGCGATGTCGGTTTCGGAAAGACGGAAGTGGCGATTCGTGCTATTTTCAAAGCAGTCATCGCCGGTAAACAAGTGGCACTCCTTGCGCCAACGACTATTTTAACACAGCAGCACTACCATACACTCAAAGAACGTTTTGCTCCCTACCCCGTAAATGTCGGCTTACTCAACCGCTTTCGGTCTGCTGAAGAACGCCGCGATATTCAAAAGCGATTGGCAACGGGTGAATTAGATGTAGTAATTGGTACGCATCAACTTTTAGGTAAAGGCGTGACATTTCGGGATTTAGGACTGTTGGTGGTGGATGAGGAACAGCGGTTTGGGGTGAACCAGAAAGAGAAAATCAAAAGCCTGAAAACTCAAGTGGACGTGCTTACCCTTTCTGCAACTCCCATTCCCCGTACTTTGTATATGTCCTTGTCGGGAATTCGGGAAATGAGTTTGATAACTACACCACCGCCAACTAGACGAGCAATTAAAACCCATCTTTCACCGATAAATTCTGAAAGTATCCGCAGTGCAATTCGTCAAGAATTAGACAGAGGTGGACAGGTATTTTATGTAGTTCCACGAGTAGACGGGATTGAAGAGACAACAGCCAATTTACGAGAAGTGTTACCGGGGGCCAGGTTTGCGATCGCTCACGGTCAAATGGATGAAAGCGAGTTAGAGTCAACCATGCTCACCTTTAGTAATGGCGATGCAGACATCCTCGTTTGTACGACAATTATTGAATCTGGCTTAGATATTCCGCGAGTAAATACAATTTTGATAGAAGATGCTCATCGCTTTGGATTGGCACAACTGTATCAATTACGCGGTCGTGTGGGACGTGCTGGTATCCAAGCTCATGCTTGGTTATTTTATCCGAAGCAGCGGACATTATCTGATGCGGCCCGGCAACGATTACGAGCAATTCAGGAATTTACTCAGTTAGGTTCTGGGTATCAACTGGCGATGCGCGATATGGAAATCAGGGGTGTAGGTAATTTGCTAGGTGCAGAACAATCCGGCCAAATGGATGCCATCGGTTTTGATTTGTATATGGAAATGCTGGAAGAAGCAATTCGGGAAATCCGAGGCCAAGAAATTCCGAAAGTCGAGGATACCCAGATTGATCTCAACCTCACAGCATTTATCCCAGCAGATTACATTACCGATTTGGATCAAAAGATGAGTGCATACCGGGCGGTGGCGACAGCTAAATCTAAATCAGAATTAAAGCAGATTGCTGCCGAGTGGAGCGATCGCTATGGTAATTTACCAGTGTCGGCGAATCAACTTTTGCGAGTCATGGAACTTAAACAGCTAGCGAAAAAACTTGGATTTAGCCGGATAAAACCAGAAAACAAGCAGCACGTAGTTTTAGAAACGCCAATGGAGGAACCAGCTTGGAATTTATTGGCGGCGAATTTACCAGAAAATCTCAAGACGCGCTTTGTGTATTCTCCAGGTAAAGTGACAGTGCGCGGGTTAGGAGTTTTTAAAGCAGATCAACAATTGCAGAATTTAATTGATGCTTTCGGGAGAATGCAGGGTGCGATTCCAGAGGCGGCTGTTGTTTGATCGTTAGAAAAAAATTAGTCATCAAGTGAAAACCTATGTCATTTTGAGCAGGTGGGAATTCCAAACCCAGCCGTTTGAGACTAGTTAGTAGAATTAAAGGAAATACCAACCCAACTTCAACTCATGATAAAAACTATCGAAGGCATTTATCAGGATGGGGAAATTCACCTCACCCAGCTACCGCAAGATGTTAGCGATCGCTCTCAAGTCCTTGTCACCTTTCTAGATCCTGGCAAAATCGACCCCACCAAATTACGTCAACTGATTGATCAGTTGGAGACAATTGCAGGTATTGGACAAGGTTTTGAGGAACTCAACGCTGGTAAAACTTGCCTTATAGGGGATTTAGCCCTAGAAATGCAGCAAAAGTATAGCATTTCAGGTTGAGATTACCTCAATTGCGGAAGCTTAGATTGAGCAAGCTTATCGATTCTCCAGGTAAAGTTACGGTGCGTGGGTTAGGAGTTTTTAAGGCAGATCAACAATTGCAAAACTTGATTGATGCTTTCGCGAGAATGCAGGGTGCAATTCCAGAGGCGGCTGTTGTTTAAACTGTAATTTAACCTCATAAATAAAGTCAAAACAAATCTATATGTCAGTTGTAACAGCTAAATCTTACGTAGAATATCGTCAAGATGCTTATTGGGTTGCAGGAACTCGGATTTCCTTGGACTCGATCGTCTATGCTTTCCAAAAAGGATTATCGCCTGAAAGCATTGTTAATTATTTTCCGTTACTGACACTTGAACAAGTTTATGGAGCGATCGCGTTTTATCTAGCCAATCGTGCTGATATTGATGCTTATTTAGAAGCTGAGGAAGCAGCATTTAATACTATGCCTCAACCGCTAGAAACCGCTGATCCTGCTTTGTACAACAAGCTTATGGCAGCCAAAGCAGCAAGACAACAAGTCGAATCGTGAATGTTAGTTACCAAGCCGATGCTGATTTGAATCAAGCGATCGTCACGGGAGTTCTGCGACAAGAACCCACCATTGACTTCCAAACAGCCTTGGCTGCTGGATTAGAAGGTGTAAAAGATTCTGAAGTATTGGCGATCGCAGCACAGCAGGGACGTATCCTCGTTAGTCATGATCGTAAAACAATGCCATCAGAATTTGCCGAGTTCATCACCACTAATCATAGTGCAGGAGTGATCATTGTTTCCCAAAAACTACTAGTTGAAGTCGCGATCAAGGAACTGTTGATGATTTGGGCGATATCCAGTGCAGAGGAGTGGGTTGATCGGATTGCAAAGCTGCCTCTCTAAGATGTGCTGGAATAGTTTATTAACGTATCGGCACAGATCAACTAATTAAAAAACAATGTACTTAAAAAAACTATGGTATCCTTCCACTGTTTTCGGGATGATAAATGTGAATGGGGAAAAGGCTTAAGAGATTTTGCAATTCAGTTTAATGAAGCTTTTGGCAAAGACTACAGTCTTTCCAAGTGCCTCGATATTTCTAACAGAGACAGTAAACAACCAGAGGTACTATTAGAGGCTTTGGGCAATAAACCTATGGTCATTGAATCTAAAAAGATAGTTTATCCTCCCGATTATTATGAGAACCATCGGCATTTTCACGACTTTTTTAACTCTTTTGAAGATTCTTATGTACGCAATTTTAAACCTGTTTTATCTCAAGATATATATGAAATTGGCATCAACGAAAATGCTCTGTATCAAAATACTAAACGAAAATTACCTTTAATATGCAAGCAGATAGTATCTCATGTATTGCAGCATATTGAGGAGTTTCATATCTCTAATAAAATCTCCTCAACAGAGCCTATTCCTTGGTGCTTTCGCAGGGTTCCAGAAAATGAACGTGATGACGAATCTTACAAATCAGGACTAAGGTTATCTGGTTCAGCAAAACCCTTGTTGTATCGATTTGAAACATTAACGGAAGCCGAAGAGGAAATAACCAAGCAATTAGCTAAACATTTATCCCAGACAGATATAAAGTTTAATGAATATGCCAACTGTTTAAAAATTTTAGTTATAGAAATATGTGGTGATATTTTGTCCATCCCTGCGCCCGAAGTAATTGTAAAAATCATCGAAAATGCAACTATTCCACTTAGTGTAGATCAAATCTGGCTTGCAGACCCACAAGATGAGGCAGAAAGTATAATTATTTATCATCAAATTGTGTAGCAATAGTTTAGATTGACACCACCAAACCCGACACTTGCTTGTACTCAAACTCTACTAATTCTACTATTGAGAGCGATCGCAGAAGCATTTGTTGTTTAAACCGTAGCAACATTATTAATTTAATCAGCCACAGTTAAGAGCAAACAGTTATGGTTATTAGTATATTCTCACAAACTAGCTCAACAGATTTATGAAAATCAGAGCAATCATTCATCCAGCAGAAGAAGGCGGCTATTGGGCAGAGGTTCCCGCGCTTCCCGGTTGTATTACCGAAGGAGACACCATAGAAGAGGTAACAGCTAATTTAAAGGACGCTATTGAAGGTTGGCTTGAAGTTGCCAACAGTCGTAATGCAATTGAGTCAACAGATCAAGTTGTCGAAATTGCTGTATGAAATCGATTTCTGGCAAGCAACTTTGTAAGATTGTGGAGCAAAAAGGTTGGGTTTTGCAAAGAATTACTGGCAGTCATCATATTTATGAAAACCCTGAAGTAGAAAAAATTCTGTCAATTCCTGTTCACCGCAATCAAGATTTGAAAGTTGGAACCTTGAAAGCCTTGATGAAAATAGCCCAGCTATCTGAAGAAGATTTACTTTAATTTCAAATTACTGCTCTGATTCATCTATTAACTTGCTTGGTTCACCTGGGTAAAAATCATCGTCCACAATCTCTACTAAACTGTAAGGACACTCTACCGGAAAAGTCCGCTTGGGCAAATCTGTTTCTCCAATAGCCAATTCGACACTTTTAAGGTAGGCTTTGCGAAGTGCTTCTTCAAGGTAGGGTTTTAGGCTAGGATTGTCTTCAAGCAGTTCAGCAATATCTAAGCGTTGAATCCGAAGTGTTGCTAACCAGCTACGGCTACGACGCTCTGACTGGTAGTGCCATTTTAGTAAATGTTCAATCAAGACACTCAGACGGTTTCGCAGTTCTTGACGTTGCTGTTTACCCAAAGATTGAATCTCCTCAATCAGATTTTGTAAATCAATCTGACTCCACTGCTCATTACGAAGTAAAGTTGCTTGTTCCTGTGTCCAAGCGTAAAAATCAGTTTCGTAGAGGCTTATTGAAGGCATTGGTATCTTTGGGTTTGTTTCAGGTACACGCATTAGGTTAGTTCAACCTCAACGTCTTTGCCTTTATTGTATAACTGTCTCAAACTCTACTAATTCTACTATTGAGAGCGATCGCTATGGTACTTTACCAGTGTCGGCGAATCAATTTTTGCGAGTCATGGAACTCAAACAGCTAGCGAAAAAACTTGGATTTAGCTAGATTAAACCAGAAAACAAGCAGCACATCGTTTTAGAAACACCGATGAAAGAATCCGCTTGGAGTTTATTGGCGGCTAATTTACCAGAGAATTTCAAGACGTGGTTTGTGTATTCTCCTGGTAAAGTTACAGTGCGCGGTTTAGGAGTTTTTAAAGCAGATCAACAATTGCAGAATTTGATTGATGCTTTCGGGAGAATGCAGGGTGCGATTCCAGAGGCAGCTATTGTTTGATCAGTTTTGCTCAAGTTTCTATAATAGTACCCTCAAGGGTACTATTAGATACATTTTTTAGTTGATATCGTAGCTTTTAAGTACAGCGATGGAAGCAATCTTTCTTTCCTCTAGCTGGCATTAAAAATTACAGGTTCAACAAAAAATGATTATGAATTCACTCAAAAAGTCGATGCGCTTGACCAAGATTTTAGCATTTGCTCTATCATTTCTGGTTTTCTGTTTCTCTACAGAGGCGATCGCAGCGCCAAGCACCCTTGCTACGTTAATTATCACAGAAAAAGCGCCAATTACTGAAGGAAAGTTCAGTATCGACACAACAACAACTCCTTTGCCAGATAAAACAGTTATTCGCTCTGCTAAACTTTTTTTACCGGCTGGTGAAACTGGAACAATTAATAATATTAAAATTACTGGCCCAAATGGACTTGAATTTGGTTGTCAAGATATTAAGGTGAAGAACGGTGTTGATTTAATTAAAGCCTGTGGTGGGCCTGCTGTTTTAGAAGCTGGAGGAGCGATTACTTATGTAGCTGAAGGAAGTGGTTTTGCACCAAAACTTAACACTAAGCTAAAAGTGGTTTTATCAGATGATTTTTAGACACCAGTTTCAACCATAATTACAGCCACAAGTTTAGTGAATAAGTCGCTCTAACTTTTATTCCAGGCACAAATTAGTCAGTATTTGTGCTTGGAATACATTTTGGTATGTGAATACATTACTTATGTCAATAATTTATCCCGTAACACATTTCAGTCTTGCCTTGATCGAATGGGTGTTAATAAGTTGGGCAATTCGTTTGTGGCAGCAATCAACCAGCCTCGCAATGATTGTATTGCCTATAGTGCTAGTGAGCATTAGCTATGACAATCTCATTCTTTCAATAGGAAGTCTAATTGGTGAAGGAGAGCTTTTGAAAACTCTCAGTATGCTACGCTTTCTATTACATTATTTGGTTGTATCGCTATTCATTGTGATTGCTGTTGAACTTGCTCATCGCGCCGGAGCTAGTTGTGCTAATAGAGTAGTGCGGGTTTTATCTTGGGTAATTGCATTCGGACTTAAGTAAGTCGGCGCAAAAAAATCAAACTATGTGAAGATAAGTAAATAACGTAACCAAAAAATTGCTGTTAATTTTGGATCACTATGAGGCTTATCAATTACTGTATCCTCTCCACTTAATGTGCCGCCTACTAAGTTAATATATGGCTTGACTTCATCAAATAGATCCTTTGGCTTATAACGCTCACGTAGCAAAAATCTGTTGACACTATCATGTGACAAATCTTCCATAATATCTGCTAAACGTGTGCAGCCTGAATACTTTGATTGCTGCCAATAAAAACAAAGTGTAAGTGTTTATATCACACTTTGCCGTAGATGGCTTGGTAGTTACTCTGATTGCCCATACCCTCAATAGAGACAGTATAAATTATCCATCTTTCCAGTCCCTTACTGCTAGCGATCGCCTATTATTTTCTGCTTTTCATAATGCATCTATTGTCTCATCTGTCAATGCGTAAGTTCTGCCAAAGCAAAAAATTAGAAAAATCACAAATTAAGCGGTTTTTGGCGCGGCTTTACGTGAAGTAGTAGTACGCTTTTTAACTATTGGATAATTTTTTAACTTTGCAGTGACAAGTACTTTAAGTAACTTAATGCATCAACTACTACTCACTTTTATGGTTAGCGCTAAGATAGCTATGTATTTTTTGGAAGTATAAATATGGCTCAAACTTTTTATGTAAATCCAGTATCAGGTAGCAATACCAACCTTGGTAGCCAACAAGCCCCGTTCAAAACTATTACCCAAGCGCTCAAGGTAGCTACAGATAACACCAAAATTCAACTAGCAGGTGGTAATTACAATGCTGCTAGCGGGGAAGTCTTTCCGCTAACGGTTGCATCTGGGGTGACAGTCGTGGGTAATGAAACCAATAAAGGCAATGGTATTTTGATTGAAGGGAGTGGTAGCTATCTGAGCCGTACTTTTGCTGCTCAAAATGTCACATTTGTGCTGCTCGGTAAAGCTGAACTACGGGGAGTAACTGTAACAAATATGGCTAGCCGTGGTAGTGGTGTGTGGATTGAATCAACTGCCCCTACTGTTGCTAATAGCACCTTCATTAACTGTAAGCGTGAGGGAGTATTTGCTACAGGCGATGCTAACCCAGTTATTCTAGGTAATGTGTTCAGTGAAAATGCAGCCAATGGAATTGCGATCGCTAAAAATTCCAAAGGTCAAATTCAAGGTAATACCTTCTTC
The DNA here is from genome assembly GCF_036919595.1 of Nostoc sp. Taxonomy (GTDB): domain Bacteria; phylum Cyanobacteriota; class Cyanobacteriia; order Cyanobacteriales; family Nostocaceae; genus Nostoc. The sequence goes on from NZ_JBALCO010000157.1 coordinate 82,865, forward strand.
AAAACAGGTTTTGGCATTGCTATTAGTGATACTGCATCACCCACCCTTCGAGATAACAAAATTTCCGAAAACCGTTCTGGAATTGTCATCTCTGGCAGTACTCGTCCTGTATTGCGTAACAATGTCAGTGAGAATAACACTGACGATGGGATCACAGTAATTGGAAGTGCCCTACCGGATATCGGCAGCATTAATAATCCAGGCGGCAATACTCTACAAAATAACGGTAAATTTGATTTGCAAAATGCCAGTTCCAACAAGCTGGTTTCTGTGGGAAATAAAATAAATGCGTCTAAAGTCACGGGAAACGTAGAGTTTGCAGATACTTCAGTTCCCACACCTACTCCTGCACCCACGCCTACTCCTACACCCACGCCCACGCCTACTCCCACACCCACGCCTACGCCTACTCCTACACCCACGCCTACTCCCACGCCTACGCCTACTCCTACACCCACACCCACGCCTGTTCCTACGCCCACGCCTACTCCTACTATCGAATTAACCGATATTAGTAATCATTGGGCAGGTAGGTTTATTCGGGAATTAGTCAAATTGGGGATAGTTAATGGTTTTCCCGATCGCACATTTAAACCTGATGCGACGATGACACGGGCGCAATACGCGGCATTACTGGTAAAAGCTTTCAACCCATCGCCAAACCGCCCCGTGATCAAATTCAAAGATGTACCAGCAGACTTCTGGGCATCCAAGGTAATTCAGCAGGCATATCAAGGTTCATTTCTCTCTGGTTTTCCTGACAATACCTTCGCCCCCAACAAAAATATCCAGCGTGTGCAAGTGATTGTCTCACTGGTGAATGGATTGAAGTTATCTGGCGATGGTACAGCAACTATCAAAGCTTTTGATGACCAAGCAAAGATTCCTGAATATGCCAAGGATGAGGTAGTAAAGGCTATAAACAAGGGGATTATCGTCAATCACCCGAACCTCAAACAACTTAATCCTACCCGCGATGCTACACGCGCTGAAGTAGCGGCGATGGTATACCAAGCCTTAGTAGATGCTGGCAGTGTAGCGGCGATTGACTCGCCTGATATTGTGACTGCTTAATTGACAAAATAGTTTGTTTTGCTCCCATCAGATGATTCTCGTAAGGGCAATTCATGAATTGCCACTACAAAAAGGGTTCAAAATTAGAGGCAGAGCAAATTCATACTTAATTAGGACTTACGCAGTGAAAACCTGAAACCAAAAACAATGTATTTGAATCGAAGTAATTTCCTCAAGTGCGATCGCCCTGCAACGTGGTTTGGGGAAAGGGGCGATCACGCTTATTCTAGATACCTGTAATTCATAAAGCGATCGCATGATGGCGGATATGATCTTCAATAAAACTGGCTATGAAATAAAAACTGTGGTCATAGCCTTCTTGGTAACGCAAATTTAGGGGTTGCTTGACATCTGCACAAGCTTGTTTAAACACTTCTGGCATTAATTGCTCAACTAAAAATTTATCAGCAGTTCCTTGGTCAATAAGAATTGGACTGTGATATCCTATTTCCTTAACTAATTCACTAGCATCATAAGCACGCCAACTTTCTTGATTACTGCCAAAATAACGACTGAATGCTTTTTGTCCCCAAGGACAACGCATGGGTGCGGTGATCGGTGCAAAGGCTGATACTGATTTATAGAGATTCGGGTTTCTCATTGCACAAACTAAGGCTCCATGTCCCCCCATTGAATGACCGAAAATACCTTGTCTCTCCGGTTGCGTAGGGAAGTTTGCGGTAATTAAAGCAGGTAATTCCTGGACAATATAACTATACATTTGGTAGTGTTGACGCCACGGTTCCTCTGTAGCATCAATATAAAAGCCCGCACCTGTACCAAAGTCCCAATCATCATCCTCACTAGGAATACCTGTGTTCCGAGGACTAGTATCTGGCACAACCAGCATCAAACCATACTCAGCTGCGTAGCGCTGCGCCCCCGCCTTCACCATAAAATTTTCTTCAGTGCAAGTTAAACCAGAGAGGAAATAGAGAATCGGCACAGGTTGATGAGTTGCTTGTGGTGGTTGATAAACAGCAAAGCGCATTTCACCGTTACAGGTTGAGGAGGGATGACTATAAAAGCCAAGTTTGCCACCGAAGCTTTTATATTTTGAAATGAGGTTGAGGTTAGGCATTGGTTATATTCTCTTTCCTAAGCGGCTACCGGAGGATGATTATTTTAGCGTAAATGAAAACCTGTAATTGGCACGCCATTATTTGACAACTATATATCTCTGCTATGCAGGTAGCGATCGCTGCTTGGGAATTCATCACGTCTGGACTTTGTAGCACACACTAAAATTACGCGTCGTCAGCGCCACCACTTACTCTCTCAATCAACCCTGCGACTAGGTAACTTAGTACCGCACCTTTTACAAAACCCAGCATCTACATCGTGGAAAGCCAAACCACAACCTGAACAAACTGTTTCTACTTGATTAGCAGTTTTCACCACTCGCTTAATTAAATCTCCCACTTGCCAAGGAATCAGCGCAATTCCTGTAAAAATCATCAGTACTGTTAGCAAACGCCCTAATTCAGAAATTGGAATAACATCGCCAAATCCCACAGTTGTCATTGTGACAACAGAGAAATAAAATGCATCAAAAAATGTCCTGTAATTTTGAGGATTAACCGGATGCTCTACTTGATAAATTAAGCCAGAATAAATAAAAACAATTGCAAATAATGTAAATAAGATTCGCACAAAAATCATGCCATCTTCGGTGCTGATAGTGGCGAATAAAAATTTTCTATCTATAAATCTGATTAATCTTAAAATCCGAAACCATCGCAGTAGGCGGATAAAGCTGATATCCACCATTCCTAGAAAGAATGGCAAAATCGCCATTAAGTCAATAATCGAATAAAAGCTAAAAATATACTTAATTTTATTTTCTGCACTCCACAGACGGAGTGAATATTCCACCGCAAAGATGATAACGATCGCAGTATCGGCTACATGCAATTGAAACCGCACAGAATCAGGAATATTATAAGTTTCTGCCACAAAAATTCCTGATGATAGTAGCACCATCGCAGCAAGTGTTAAATTAATTGCTTTCCCTAATGGTGTTTCCAGGTCTGTTAAGTAAAATTCGGTTTCTTGTCTGCTCAGTAACATATTCGACCACTAACTAATCTTAATTCCCAGTTATAGCATTAGAAATCCAATATTATTAATCATTATCCTTATGTTAACCTCAGCTTATATGAACCCAGAATATTTTATGCATTTAGCTTTGGCAGAAGCAAAAAAAGGCGATGCGCCTTACGGTGCAGTGATTGTTAAAGATAAGGAAGTCATGGCAGTAGCTCATAATACTGTAAGGAGAGACAACGATCCATCAGCTCATGCGGAAATCAACGTCATTCGTAGTTTAACAGCTAAACTTAAAAACCCTTCTTTAGAAGGTTATAGCATATATACAACTGGCGAACCTTGTCCGATGTGTGCAGCTGCTTGTGTTTGGAGTGGTTTATCAGAAATTGTATATGGTGCTTCAATTCAAGATTTAATTACTGTAAATCAATCACAAATTAGTATATCTTGTGAAGAGGTAATCGCTAAGTCATTTAGGAATATTAAAGTCACAAAAGACGTTTTAAAAAATGAATGTTTAGAATTATTTAAATAAGCTGCAACAAATTTAAGTTTTTCAGTAGTTAGGCGCAAATAATTAGAATATGATGTGCTGGAATTTAGGCTAAAAGCTCTAGAACAGTGGAAGCTCTAACCATTGTTTCAGCACAAGCTGCCCGTTTGCCAAAAATATTGGAAACAGCCGCTACAGCTAATTTAGAGGTCAAAATTACGAATTACGTAGCTTGCTTCTCGCCTTCTCTACGAGACGCTACGCGAATGGCGAGTATTACGAATTACTTAACTAGGCTCATTCAAATAGGATAAATATGTATTTGCCCAAATCGCAGCTTGAGTGCGATCGCGCAAATTTAACCTGTTTAAAATATTTGTAACATGATTTTTTACAGTCCCCTCAGAAATGTAGAGTTGCTGGGCAATTTCTCGGTTACTAGCGCCTGTAGCAATTAACTGCAAAACCTCTTTTTCTCTAGGAGTAAGTTCAGCTAAACTAGATGGTACAGGCGGTGATTGGGTTAGTGCAACATGAGAAAACTGAGTCAATAGTTTTTTAACTATACCTGGGCCTAATTGAGTATATCCTTTATGAACGGCACGAATAGCAACAGCTAATTCTTCGGAGGGTGTATCTTTCAATAAATAACCCATTGCCCCATTTTGCAAGGCTGCTGACACATATTCATCATCATCAAAAGTCGTCAGTACTAAAATTTTAGTTTTTGCAAAACGTTTTTGAATTTCTCGCGTAGCTGCAACTCCATCCATAATGGGCATTCTGATATCCAGCAATACTACATCTGGCTGAAATTTAGCAACCAAATTAATCGCCTGTTCACCGTTTTCTGCTTCTCCCACTATCTCTAAATCTGGTTCCAATTCTAATAACACTCTTAATCCTTGACGAATTAAACCTTGGTCATCTACCAACAACACTTTAATCATCATGTCAACCTTGTTAAAGGAATATTAACTGTAATTTTGCAACCAGAACCAGGAGCGCTATTAATATTAAACTCACCTCCAAGTGCTAGAGTGCGATCGCGCATACTATGAAGTCCAAAACCAGTAGTATTTTGCCCTAAATCAAAACCTCTACCATTATCCTGAATTATCAATCGTAAATTTCCTCTGATTTCAGTAAGTTCTAGTTTTACCTCTGTTGCTAATGCATATTTAGATATATTTGTCAACGACTCTTGAGTAATCCGGTAAATAGCGGTGTTGATTTCAAGTGGGAGAGAAGATTCCAGATTGATTTGATAAATTGGTAAAATGCCATTGGAGCGATAAAAACTTTCTGAAAGACTAGCGATGGCACGTTCTAGAGATTGCTCTTGTAAGGGATTAAAACGCATAGTAGAAACAGATTGACGGACATCTTTTAACGCTTTTGAACCTAATTCTTTTGCTGTTGCTAGAAATGTTTCTGCCTTACCTGGATTAGATTGCCACAATTTTAAAGCAGTTTCTAATTGCAGATTTAAAGCAGTCAAAGAATGTCCTAATGAATCATGAATTTCACGAGCAATGCGGTTACGTTCTTCCAAGGTAGCTTGATTTTCAATTTGCATGGCATATTGACGGAGTTTTTCATTAGCGATCGCTAGCTTTTCTCGACTGTGCCGTTCAGATAATACTGCATTCATCATCAACAACACAAAAACTAAACTTAAGCCAAATGTTAACGACCAATTCCAGCTAAAAAAGCGAGCTCGTTCTTGTGCTTGTGGTGATGCTTGATAATTGAATAACTGGTATTTTAGTTGTGTAGTAAATAAAAATAAGGTAAATGATAAAGTTGTAATGAATAAACGTCCAGGTAACTTGAAAATTAAGCAACTACGAGTAACTAAGATTATGTATAAAACTGGGAAAAGGCGAGCAAATCTCTCACCAAAAAGCCCAGTTGTTAAAATTAATATAATTTCAATTACTGTATATATTACCTTAGTTATCTGGTTATTTTTGGGTAATCTTAAGCCCATTAAGGCAAAAATAATTAGACTATAAATTGACAGTTCTGGCAAGAGATTGCAAATTGATAAGTCTGGAAATATACTACAAATTGATAGTTCTGGAGGTTTGGGACCAAATCGCCGTAACGGAGGTGGTATAACTGCTGTCAATGCAGTGATTGCCAGTAATATCCACTCAAGATAAAGCAGAGATGGAAAAGGATGTTTCTTAATTTCAATTGGGCGATTCATTAGTCGCTTCATTCCAGTTATGAGTTATGAGTTATGAATTAGGAGTTATGAGTTTAGAACTTTTGAGCGGCATCCAACGATTAGAACTTCAGCAAATGCTTAAATCTATCGCTGAATGAGCAATTAAGAGCAAGTGCAATGTCCAAAAAATTAGATAATACGCAAAATAATGATTTATAAATTAATCATAATCAAAATCGGCATGAATCATAACTTATCAGTTCTAACTCTTAACTCCTAATTATTTATTGTCAGTCAAATTTGTTAAAATTCCATCATGACTTTAGTCATGGGTAAAACCATGACTTTCTCCTCATGTGACTACTGGAGATAAATTCTTATGATGGTGGCATCCAACCAGGAAAAAACCACCAAATAAGTAATGAAACTCAAAGCATTATCGTTAGTCGCTGGAGCGATCGCCTTAACTTTAACTGCAACCTCCTTTGCTGTTGATGCTCAAACAGCCTCTCCTTCACCCGTGTTACTTGCACAAAGTCCACAAAGAGAAAGGGGCCCTTGGAAAGACTTGAATCTAACAGATGCCCAAAAAACCCAAATTCAAGCAATTCGCCGCGATAGCCGCACCAAAATGGAGGCAGTTTTTACGCCAGAACAAAAGGCCAAGTTAGAGGCAGCGAAACAAGCGCATCGGGCTGAGTGGCAAGCGCGTAAGGCTCAGGGACAAACAGGTCAACGGCAACCAGGTCAACATCATGGTCGCGGAAAAGGTGATTTTGCTGACTTAAATCTGAGTGAAATACAGAAAAGCCAAATCCGACAAATCCGAGAGTCTGAGAAACAACAGATTCAAGCAGTCTTAACACCCGAACAGCGGCAAAAAATGGAGCAATTCCGTCAAAATGCCCCTTCGCGCCGTCAACAAGGGAATCCTCAATAATAATCTTTCAAAAAATAGTTAATAAGTCTGGGGCTTTAACCCAGATACTTAGTAACCATAATTACTGTGGTATTTCCCCTTGACTGATGTCCAGGCATTGTTTTCCATAGTTAAAAATTAATAGACTTCTTGCAGAAGATGAGGAAAAGGGATGAAATTTTTTCCCCTTTTCCTTTCCCTCTTTTTTGATACCAAAATAGAAAATTGGATAACCCCTAGTAAAAGTTAGGAGTTATGAGTTTTGATTAATATCAAGTCCGCTTAAATAACCGTCATTGCGATCGTTCGAGGAGCGTCGAGAAGGGAAGCAATCCCAAAAACCCTGTGATTGCCTCGTTTCAGTCGCAATGACATATTACAGGTAATTTGCCGGACATCATATAACTCATAACTCCTAGCTGTTTCAAAATGTCTAAAGAATTCGCTATTGGTAGTAAAGTCCGGGTTGTGGCACTACCGTTCTACGTCAAAACTGCTGAACCTATGCCCATGCTGCGCCCCCCCGATGTGATTCACATTGGCGAGGAAGGTATAGTCATTGACCGTCGTCCCGGTGGATATTGGGGTATTCGCTTCGCTAAGGGAGCCTTTCTCCTAGATAGCCAATACATCGAAAGTACAGATACCCCTCCCGAATCTCACTCAGAGCGAGACTAATAGCAACCAAGAATTGTAAACTTGTGTAAAGTTGTAATTCTGGTTTGCACTATGATTTTCCGCCGCACTTTTTTAAGCATATTATTTGTCAGCTGTATTTCTGTGATCAGCTGGCTGAATTTTACCCCTGCTGCTGATGCTCTTGGTGGTAAACTTCCTGCAATTAATCAATCCGCACCAGAGTTTACTTTGCCAACCAATACAGGGGATGGCCAAATTTCCCTCTCTGACTTGCGCGGTAAGTGGTTAGTCCTCTATTTTTATCCTAAAGACTTCACCTCTGGTTGTACTATAGAGGCTCGCCGTTTTCAGCAAGACTTACCGCAATACCTCGAAAAAAACGCCCAGATTATTGGCGTAAGTGCTGATGACATTGATTCTCACGCCAAATTTTGTGATTCAGAGAAACTAAAATTCCCCCTGTTGGCTGACACTGATGGTTCAGTGAGTAAAGCTTACGGTTCGTGGCTCGGTTTCTTATCGATGCGCCACAGTTTTCTCATCGATCCTCAGGGCATCTTGCGCGAGACTTTTGTCAAAGTCAACCCAAGCATTCACAGTTCAGAAGTGCTAGCACGACTAGAAAAATTACAGTCCACAGCTTCTTAGACGATTAGCCTCAGAGGATGTTTGAAAAGTCCTCTGATGGATTTTTATAATAATGTGTAACTTTTGTAGGGTGCGTTGCGTTTCTAACGTACCATTAAGAATGCTTTCGGTGTGTTACGCGATCGCTAACACACCTTACACATTTTCTACTCAGAATAAAAGGGTTTTTGACTTTTGACTAACTTACAATAAACCCATATTTTTTGAGTACAGTCTTCGCTTGACTGCCAGATAAAAACTCGATAAACTCCTTGGCTGCGGGAATATTTTTACTACCTTTAATTACTGCCATTGGATAGACAATTGGTGAGTGAAACTTATCGTCAGCAGCGACTACAACTTTTACTTTGTTGGAGATTTTGGCATCAGTGGCATAAACTAAACCAGCTTCGACGTTGCCACTTTCTACTGCTGCCAAGACTTGACGTACATTGTTAGCAAAGACCAATTTGGACTTAACTCGATCATAAAGTTTCAATTTCTTTAAGACTTGCTCCCCATATTGCCCAGCAGGTACACTCCTGGGTTCACCGATCGCAATTTTTTTAATCTTACTATCTGTTAAATTGTAAAAGCTGCTGATGCCAACAACATCCTGAGGCACAATCAAGACTAGACGGTTATTTGCCAGATTAGTACGGCTACCTGGTACTAAAAGTCCTTTTTCTTCTAAAGCATCCACTTGTTTTTTGCCAGCAGAAATAAAGATATCTGCTGGCGCACCTTGCTCAATCTGTTGCTGCAAAGCACCAGAAGCCGCAAAATTATAAGTAATGTTGACATTTGATTTAGTTTGTTGGTATAGAGGCTTAATTTCTTCTAGTGTCTCTTTTAAGCTGGCGGCTGCGGACACGAGTATGCTGGTGTTTGACTGTGCTATTACAACAGAAGGAGTAACCAATGGTAAACCAATTGCCAGAAGCAAGCCTGCAACTGCTATACCCAGGAAGCCAAGTATTTGTCTTCTTTTCATAAAAAAGGTGCTAGAGAGGTTTTTTCTAAAATTGATGTTAGGTAGAATCGTAACAATAATACCAATATTTTCCCAACTATATCAGTAAATTTATGCCTAAAAAAGAACAAGGGTGGGTCACATTCCAAACCTCTGAAGAGGAGCGGAAGATTTTGGAAGAGTTCTGCGACCAGTCTCAGCGAACTAAAACCGAGATTCTCCGAGAACTGGTACGTGGTCTCAATCAACACTCTTCACTATCCAACTCCCAACCAACCATAAACACAGAAGAGGAAGATATCTACACTCAACAGCCTGAGATAAAAATTAGTATTCAAAAGAAACCACTCAAAGTTAGCTCCCGCAATATTCTCAAGGGTGTTGTTAAACGAGTTGTCACTGGAGCCGTTAATAGTGAGGTGACGCTGGAGATTGTTTACAAAGTTGAGTTAACTTCGATTATCACCACAGTATCGGTAGAAGAGTTGGATTTGTCTGAGGGGAAAGAGGCTTATGCCGTTATTAAGTCCAATGATATAGTTATTGCTAGAGAATAGACTGTGGTGATGTCTGTGAACAATTACTTTAGCGATCGCTTTGCTATTCACTCAAGAAAAACGATCAAAATTTTCTGCGCGTTTGATTCCAGATTGCTGTATAAACTTCTTAATCAATGACTGTTGAGATGTTGAATTTTTGCTATGGACGCTTGTAATGGTGTTGCTCGGCTGAGGATAAGCGTATATAAATGAGTCTTGACAAAAACCCCAGTTAATGGATTAAATACTGCACTTTGTCTTGGCACTATGATGAGCTAATGTCAAAAATGTGACAATATTACTTGATTGTACCCAAACTACTTACAAAAAAAGACAAGGATTACCTAACTTATATAATTAATTGATATTGTGTTCACTATGTATAACACATGATTTTGACAAACTTCTTACATAATTGTGTCAAAAATGTGAATGCGCTTGCTAGTAAAGACGATTGTCCTGATGGGAGAGACAAGCAGGGCGATCGCATCTAAATTAGTTTTGACCAAAACCAAGGTTAAGAACTAACCAAAAAATCAGCATTTCTCGTTTGATTTATTTTCCAAGCCTCAAAGCGATTACCTGATTTTCTGTAATCAGCGAAGTGGAATAACTCTGTTCTGCTGGCCTTTAAAGTTGAGTTAATTTTTTTTAATTTTTGGCGACTAGCGCGGCAGAAGATATGACTTGATAAAAGCCTGACAATTTTTTGCTGCTACAGATAATTATTTTATACAGAAAATTATCCTGAGATAATATTGAGACACCGATGAGCGAAAAATTATCTACGTAGTTAACTTTTAAACAGCAATTGACATTATAAACATTGCTCTTAACAATGTGTGTGTTGTTGAAGAAAGCGATTATTTTGCAGGTTACAGCTACTAATCTTATTTACCTTTCAGACGCAAAGTAACCACCTTAGTCTTGTTCACTGCCAGAATGATCGCAAAATAGTGCTGTGTAATATCAGGCAACGTACCTTTTTACAAGTACGATGCTGGCAATTCGGGCATGGCAAATCTTGAATTAAAATTTACTGTCTTAGAGTAACGATGCTTGCATTTTACAAACCTCTATGCAAAAATAGGTTGCTAAAGTACTGTAAGTCTATCGATTTACAGTATTTAAATATAAAATAATAGGATGTGATTTTCTTTCCTTTCATATTCAATCACTGGATTGCTGGTTTGAGACTCTGAGATTTCAGATATATAGCCAGCTAGATATTTGCTAGTAAATAATCTGGCATTTAAGTAGAAGTATTGTGATAAATATTTCTGCGGCTTTTGTTGTTCAATTTTTAGTCAGTTATTTCACTTTTAAGGTTGAGGAGTCATGTCGATTGTTCACTGTAATTCAAGGTTTAGATTGTGCTTACTTTTGTTGGTAAATATTTCAATTATCTCAGTTATTAATCCTGCAAAAAGTCAGGCTAATATACCTGATGTTGCATCTACTGTGAGTGATACCACCCTTGTTCCTGCTTCTGGGCAGTCACCTGTATTTTTTCGTGATCGCAACAATTATGTGGTTGAGAAGGTTACACCTATTTCACAATTACTCTCACCTAAACCATTACCTACTTTTAAGACTAACGATCCCACAGTGAGCAGGCATCAAGTGCGATCGCCAGATGACAATACAGCAAAAGAACAGGTAACTTCTGTTTCGCAGTTATCAGATGTCAAACCTACTGATTGGGCGTTTCAAGCCTTGCAATCTTTGGTGGAACGGTATGGGGTGATTGCAGGCTACCCCAATCAAACCTTTCAAGGTGATCGGGCAATGACTCGTTACGAGTTTGCAGCTGGACTAAACGCAGCGCTGGCTCGAATCAATGAGTTGGTAAGTGCAGGAACTAGCGATCTGCTGAGAAAAGAAGATTTAGAAACATTGCAAAAACTCCAAACTCAATTTGCGCCAGAACTCGCCGAACTGCGGGGGAAAGTGGATTCGTTGGAAGCAAGAACAGCGACTCTTCAAGCACAGCAGTTTTCCACTACAACTAAACTTGTTGGTGAAGTTGAGACTGTGATTGGAGGAATTGTAGCAGGCAATAACGTCGTCACCAAGCAACCCGCACCTAACATCTTCACATTTCAAGACCGGGTTATTTTGCGCTTAAACACCAGTTTCACCGGTACAGATCAACTGCGGATAGCACTCACAGGAGGAAATATTACCGCCTCCGGAGGAACAAGAAGTGGAACACTTGGAACTAATGATGGTAAAACTTCTGATTACGCCAGTCCACTTTTCCCCAACAATCAATTTTTCCTCTCTGGTCTGCGCTATCGTTTTTTAGCTGGTAGTAATACTGCAATTAATGTTTTTGCTCAATCTGATGGAGCCTTTGAACTAGGCTTGAGTGGAACCATCAACCCGTATTTTGAGGGGTCAGCAGCGAATGGGATCTCACGATATTCGCGGCGAAATATGGTCTATGACTACGGAGATACCGGAGCCGGAATTGCCATTCTCCATGACTTTAGTAAACAGTTTCAATTAGGGTTGGAGTACACCTCGATTAACGGTAACAATCCTACAGAAAATAATGGCTTATTTTCAGGTAGGTATGTAGCTTTAGGACAATTACTATACACTAGCCCCAAGAATAATTTCCGGCTAGCTTTGACTTACGCCAATACTTATAGTCCACCAAACACTACAGGTATAAGTGGCACAAACTTCGGCCCAGTTATCGGCAGTAACTTAGCAAACAGCACAGTGGCTGGAAGAGGAACTTTAGCGAATACTTATGGTGTAGAAGCGCTTTATCGGATTAATCCATCTATAGCATTAAATGGATGGGTAGGTTATTCCGCGCACCGTTACTTAGGGAGCGGTGATGCAGAAGTCTGGGACTGGGGTGCCGGACTCTCATTTCCCGATTTATTCCACAAAGGTAGTTTGGGAGGTATTTTTGTGGGCATGGAGCCAAAGTTGACTACTCTGAGTAAGAACATCAATTTAGGAGCGGGCCTTGGTCAAGTAGACAAAGATACCTCCTTACATATTGAGGGCTTTTACCAATATCAACTTAATGACAATATTGCGATCACGCCCGGTGTAATATGGATTACTGCACCTGACTTTGATGCTGACAATCCTGATAGTGTAGTTGCTTGGCTCCGCACTACCTTCAGATTTTAACTTTAAAAAACTATAGCAATCTTGAATCATTCGTGAGAAAGAAGCTCTCCGACTTCTTAAAAAAGTCGGGGAGCTGGATGTTGCAATTCTCATAAATCAAATAAGTAAGTCGTTTACCCCAATCCGCTTGGGTTAAGTTTTGTCGTACTCTATTTGTCCATAGTCAAGTTTGATAATTCGGTTTGCTAAATGAAAATAGCGGTCGTCGTGGCTAATCACTAGCACTGTTTTACCCCGCGATCGCAGCTCTGGGAGTAGTTTAGTATAAAATATTTCTTTGAATATTGGATCTTGATCCGCTGCCCACTCATCAAATAGATAAATTGGTCGATCTTCCAAGTAGGCTGTGAGTAAAGCTAGTCGTTTCCGTTGTCCTTGAGAAAGTGCAGTGGTGGAAAGTTGCCCATTTTCAACTTTAACTTTATGGTCTAGTTGTAGTTGTTTTAAATATTTTGTCGCTTGAGTATCTAAGTTAGAATTTTTTAATCCCAAAAGTTCTTCAAATAAATAAAAGTCGGAAAATACCACGGAAAAATGCTGGCGATACCATTCTCGGTTCTGTTCGCTAATTAACTCACTATCAAACCAAATTTCGCCATTTTCAGGGATGTAAAGTCCAGTAATTAGTTTGGCTAATGTAGATTTACCACTACCATTACCGCCGACAATGAAAACTAATTCTTCAGGATAAAATGTCAAGTCGATAGCCCCAAAGATAAAGCTATTGTCTTCTTGATCTGTATAGTAAGTGTGGGTAACATTTTTAAATTTCAAGCTGTGCCAGTCAGATTTTAGGGCAGGTGGAACAGTAGATATTTCAGTTCGACTAGCTAGAGATAAACCAAGTGACTCTATTTTTTGCAAGGCAATGCTGGCTTTGCTTAATAGGGGAAGTTTGCTGATGATGTTATCCATTGGTAACACCAAATAAGTCAACGTCAAAATGTAGCCAGAGAGAGTTTGGGGATTGATGATAAGCAGATGGGGCAACGCGAACAGGACAAAACCAAGGGCAAAAAAGAATACGAGTTGACCCCAGCTTGAAGTTATGGCAAAAAGGGTTAGACCGTTAACGTTGTGATCACGAAATTCGTTAGCAGTTGATTGCAGTTTTTCTTCTAAAAAGTCTTGACGCCGCCTATAATTTAGCTTGAGTTCCTTGACTCCTTCGGTAATGGTGCGAAAATGTTTAAACAGATGATCTTCATCTTCACGAGCTAGGGCTAGCAATTTTCCGCCTCTGTTGAGTAGCCACTGACAACTAGTGATCGCTACTACTGTAACACCACAAACCATCAGCAGTACTAACCAAGAGAGCCAAGTTATATACGCTATGCAACCCAAGACGATCGCTAAATTAATAAAGATGAAAGGCAGCTGATAAACAGCATTGGCAACCGCCTGAATATCTTCTGTTAGAGTTGCCAATAATCGAGGATTCCCTAAGCGTTCCAGATGACTCAACTCAGAAGCGAGAATTTGGCGACTCAAACGCATCCGTAATTGCAAAACAGCATTCTGAGAAAGGCGAATCAGCATCACTTGGGAAATGATACTGGTAATCAGTGCAACTATTGCCAGCCCCGCAAAACCCCAAGTTATGGATGTCAGCCTAGAAGTGGAACTGCTACTAGCAGTACGGCTAATTAGGGCAATCAAGCCAGCACTACTACCGCCACTCAGGAATCCGGTAGCGATCGCGATCGCTACCATCCCCCAAGAAGAACGCAAAACAAAGTAAATCAAATTCATAACAAACGCTCATACCCCCATGACGCCAGTTGCTATCCTACGGGTTCTCCAAAGGAGTACAAGTTGGGCATTGCCCGAACGCCAACTAGATAAGGGAAACCCGTCTACTCCTAAGGGAGACACATTCGCGTTCAGTGGTGGCTCCCCAATGCCCCATTTCCATCACAGTAGCTTGTAAATCAATTTAGTTTGCGCTTTTAGGGGAGATTTTATATTTTACAGTTAAAAACTTCTGAAATATCACGGTAAGCTAGTTGCAATTACAACTGATTCTGCCAGTAGATTGTCTTAGCTGCTCAGTTTTCCGGGGTGAAATTTACGATGACTGTGAATATGAAGTCTTTGGATAAACAAATTAATGTCGCGGCCGATTCTAAAACCGCTCCTGTCAATCAAGGAACCCGCTACGTTCCTTCGCACCATCGACGCATTCTGTGTATCTTTCCTAAATACAGCCGCTCTTTTGGTACTTTTCATTACGCCTACCCACTTATGGGTAATGTCCGGGCTTTTATGCCACCCCAAGGTATTTTAATTGTGGCTGCCTACTTACCTAAAGAATGGGAAGTGCGGTTTATTGATGAGAATGTCAAATCAGCAACTCGGGCCGATTACCAATGGGCTGATGTGGTGATTGTCAGTGGAATGCATATCCAGAAACCACAGATTAATCAAATTAATGAACTTGCCCATCGAGCCGGCAAAATCACAGTTGTGGGTGGCCCCTCGGTATCTGGGTGTCCAGAATATTATCCTGAGTTTGACATTTTAAGTTTGGGTGAATTGGGAGATGCGAATGATCGCCTGATCGAATATCTCGACCAAAACGTGGAACGTCCCCAAGCGCAAATTCGCTTTGAAACCAAGGAACGTTTGCCCCTCACAGAGTTTCCCACTCCAGCTTATCATTTGCTGAATATCAATGATTATTTCCTGGCAAATGTCCAGTTTTCCAGTGGTTGCCCTTATCGCTGCGAGTTTTGTGATATTCCAGAACTCTACGGCAACAGTCCCCGGATGAAAACACCAGAGCAAGTAGTCGCGGAGCTAGATGCAATGCGACAATCTGGCAATTTGGGGGCAGTGTATTTTGTCGATGATAACTTTGTTGGCGATCGCCGCGCTGCCATGAAGTTGCTTCCTCACCTGATTGACTGGCAAAAACGCAATGGCTACCCTATCCAGTTTGCCTGTGAAGCAACGCTCAACCTAGCTCAAAGTCCAAAATTGCTAGAGATGATGCGCGAAGCTTATTTCTGCACAATCTTTTGCGGCATTGAAACACCTGAACCAAATGCTCTCCATGCTATTTCCAAAGACCAAAATCTGAGTATGCCAATCTTAAAAGCGATTCAGGTTTTAAATAGCTATGGCATGGAAGTAGTATCAGGAATCATCATCGGGTTAGATACAGATACACCAGAAACAGCAGACCGAATTATCGAATTTATTCGGGCATCCCAAATTCCCATGTTGACAATTAACCTACTTCATGCATTACCTAGAACTCCTTTATGGCGGAGGTTAGAAGCAGAAGGACGAATTGTCTTTGATGAAAGCCGCGAATCAAATGTTGAATTTTTGATGCCCTACGAGCAAGTTATTGAGATGTGGCGGCGCTGCATTACAACAGCTTATGAGCCAGAATTTTTATATGAGCGGTTCGCCTACAATATGGAACACACCTACCCAAACCGCATCGAAGTACCCAATAGCCCAGCTCGCACTTCTGGGGCTAATATTCGCAAAGGTTTAACTTATTTAACCAATATTTTGCTGCGGATAGGCATATTTAGTAACTATCGTCAAACTTTTTGGAAAATGGCCAAGCCAGCCCTGAAAGCAGGTGATATTGAAAACTTGGTTCACGTTGGACTTGTGGGACACCATCTGATTAAGTTTGCTCAAGATTGCGCCAAAAATGAAGAATCAGCTTCCTTTTATTCTCAAAAAATCCTTACCAAAGTTCGTGGTTAACTATCAATATTAGGTAGTAACCATCGGTTGCTACAAGTGCTACATCTAAATTTGATAGCTCACGCATAATACAGCTGAATTTTGTTGCAAATAGGGCTGAGGCTTTGTTTAGATATTTTGGAAAAAATAGACTATTAAAGCTAGCTAAAAGTCCTATTTCAGCATTGCTATGTGACTGTCACTACTTATATGAAGTTCGGGTGATTACTTATAATAAAATCTATCAATGTAGGTTGGGTTGAACGCCAGTGAAACCCAACAAATACTTATTGTTAATGTTGGGTTTCGTTCCTCAACCCAACCTACAGATATTATAAGTGTTTAACCCAACCTGATATTATACCAATTCTATATGAAGATGCGCCCTATATGAGGAACGAACCGCATACTCCTACGGAGAAGCAAGCTACGCGCAGCGTCTCGTAGAGAAGAACACAAAGAAAGAAAGAAATAAGAAGTTAAGAAAATTTGGCGCAGCCTCACCAAAAAATTGTATTAGTAGAGCATTTCATTAATTTGTAACGAATTAAATTTGGCAATGGCAATGTGTCCCTGTGCAATGGCAATGTGTCCCTGTGCAATGGCAATGCATCCCTTTACAATGCCAATGCGTCTCTGTGCAATGGCAATGCGTCCCTCTGCAATGGCAATGCGTCTCTGTGCAATGGCATTGCGTCCCTCTGCATTTAAAATACGATTTTATGCAAACCTGTACTTAGTCCTTTAAAATCTCAGGTTTGCTAGAGGTAGAAGTTAAGCACAGACTATCCGACTAAATGAAGGCTAAAAATATATCCAAAATTCCATAAAAGTAACCTTAAAGACACAGGAGCGATATTTCCTGGGAAAGACGTAACTACACTGCTGTCTCCCTAAAATTATAAGAATTGAAAGCCTACAGTCCACGCAGACGGTCTGGTAATGAGACAGAAGCTTGCCAATACTTACGAGCGTGGAGCAGTTATATAGGAGTTTGAACGAACGGTTATGAACAGTTCTTTGACCCGACCCCTTGCTGTCGTGACGGGTGCCTCAAACGGTATTGGCTACGAACTTGCCAAACAGTTTGCCCAAAACGGCTTTGATCTTCTAGTCACAGCCACCGGATCGAGTATCAATGAAGCTGCTCAAGCTTTCAAGGATCTAGGTGCTCAGGTTGAGACGGTGCAGGCTGATCTGGCTAACTATGACGGTGTTGAGACGCTCTATAACCAGATTAAAGCGACTGGCCGACCAGTGGATGCGATCGCCATTAACGCCGGTGTCGGTGTTAGCGGCGACTTCGCCCGTGAAACCGACCTGAAGGACGAACTCAATCTAATTAATCTGAACGTTGTGTCATCCGTCCATCTTGCCAAACTAGTTGTAAAAGATATGGTTGAGCTTGGCAAGGGTCGAATCCTTTTCACATCGTCGATCGCCGCTTTGATGCCCGGGCCGTTCGAGACAGTCTACGCCGCCTCAAAAGCGTTTGTGCATTCTTTTTCAGAGGGGCTACGCAGTGAGTTGAAGGATACAGGTGTTACCGTCACCGCGCTCATGCCCGGGCCGACCGATACCAACTTCTTCCACCGTGCGGATATGGACGATACCAAGGTAGGCGCAGATGAAAAGGACGATCCAGCTGAGGTCGCCAAGCAGGGTTTCGACGCCTTGATGGCAGGTAGGGATGAGATCATCGCAGGTTCACTCAAGACGAAGCTTCTGGGCACAGTGAGCAAGGTCTTACCTGATACCGTAAGCGCTGAACTGCATCGCAAGCTCAGTGAGCCGGGATCAGGCAACTAGTAATTTACACGTAAAATCGAATATGTTCAGTCCACTTGCCAGCCGACTGCTCTACAGCGTTGCCACCGACGTACTAGTGGAGCGATCGCTCCACTATAGCGCCGTTGCAGCAACGGTAACTGATGAGGGAGATAAAGGCGGTGGTGCAGATGGACTCGAATCGGATGCAGCAGGATATATTTACGCGACAAATTACGAACACCAGGCAATCCTCCGCCGCCGTTCCGGTGGAGAGTGGGAAACGGTAGTGCATGATCCGTATCTTATGTGGACAGATCCGCTCTCGGTTGCGGCAGATGGGTATCTTTACGTTACTGCAAACCAGTTGCATCGTCAGGCGAAATACCAAAACGGAATAGACCTGCGTCAGAAGCCCTATACGCTATTCCGCATCCGCATTGACGCTCAACCAGTTCTACTGCGGTGAACCCGGCTTCACCGAAAGGTAATTGACAAAAGTCCTGGTAGATGATTTTCACTATTAACAAACAACTTAACTTCAGGAAATTCAACATATGAAAGCAGTTTGCTGGCAAGGTACCCATAATGTGCAGGTCGAAACCGTACCCGATCCCAAAATTATTAATCCGCGTGATGCTATTGTTAAAATCACCTCAACGGCGATTTGTGGTTCTGATTTACATCTTTATAATGGCTACAACCCGACGATGCAAAAGGGCGACATCCTGGGTCATGAATTCATGGGAGAAGTCGTTGAGTTAGGGAAGGCTGTCAAGAATGTAAATATAGGCGATCGCGTTGTCGTCCCCTTTACTATTTCCTGCGGATCATGTTTCTTCTGCAATCGAGATTTATGGTCGCTTTGCGATAACTCCAATCCCAACGCTTGGATGGCAGAAAAAATGCTGGGTCATTCCCCATCGGGTCTTTTCGGCTACTCCCATCTCACAGGCGGCTACGCCGGAGGTCAAGCTGAATATGCCCGCGTTCCCTTTGCCGATGTTGGTTTATTCAAGATTCCAGATGGACTGACAGACGAACAGGTTTTGTTTCTGACTGATATCTACCCCACCGGATACATGGCTGCGGAAAACTGTGATATCCAGCCTGGAGATACTGTGGCGATCTGGGGTTGCGGCCCTGTAGGGCAATTTGCGATTAGAAGCGCCTTTCTTCTCGGTGCAGAGCGGGTGATTGCAATCGATCGCGTTCCCGAACGCCTCCAAATGGCAAAAGCCGGTGGGGCAGAAATCCTCAACTATGAAGAAGTCGAGGTGGGTGAAGCCCTAAAAGAAATGACGGGTGGGCGTGGCCCCGACTCGGTAATGGATGCGGTGGGCATGGAAGCTCACGGTTTGGGTTTGGAAGGCTTTTATGACAAAGCCAAGCAAGCAGTACGTCTAGAGACAGATCGTCCCAATGTGCTGCGTCAAGCGATCGTTGCCTGTCGCAAAGGCGGCACCGTGTCCGTTCCCGGTGTTTACACTGGTTTTGTAGACAAGATACCTATGGGGGCTTTCATGAATAAAGGCTTGACGATGAAAACGGGACAAACACACGTTCATCGGTACTTACGTCCGTTGCTCGATCACGTTCAAAATGGCGATATCGATCCATCGTTCGTGATTACCCATCGTCTGCCGCTAGATCAAGCACCCCACGGCTACCAAATTTTCAAGGACAAGCAGGACAACTGTATCAAGATTGTCCTTAAGCCTGGTGAGTCCACCGAAACCTTATAAGGTAAATACGGAAAACCTCTGACAAACAAGCACGTTAGCGCTGTATTCCGTGCTTGTCTTCTACACGTTAGCAGCCAACAGACAAGCTGCACGCTCAACGTATACTTAATGGTTTAACTGTTGAGCGTGTGTGGCGAAAAGTGAGTTAATGATTTTCTATGTTCTCAGCAGTTTCACAAATTAATTGCCAAGTGTGCTGTACGTGTATTTTATCTGTGGTTGCTTGTCCAATTGACATTCTTAAAGTTAATTTTTGCTCAAGCTTGGTGGAAGTGAGATAGATTTTACCCGAAGAGTTGATATTGTTAATGATTTCTTGGTTAATTGCATCACCTAATTTATGGCGAAAACATACCAAATTTAACCGGGGATTCACAACCAGTTCAAAACTAGGATGAGATTTTACACATTCAGCAAATTCTTGTGCTAAAGCAATATGCTTGCGAATATAATGCTGTAAGCCTTCTATACCATAGTGCCGAATTACAAACCACAGTTTGAGACTTCTAAATCTACGTCCTAAAGAAATCTGCCAATCTCGATAGTCAATAACTTTACCAGACGTGCTAGCTTGATTTTTGAGAAATTCAGGCATGATAGATAATGCATCAATTAGTTTAGCTCGGTCTTTCACATAAAAACAGGTACAATCAAAATTAGTTAGCATCCATTTGTGAGGATTAAAACAATAGCTGTCTGCTAGTTCTAATCCTTGATGAATCCACCGATACTCAGGACATATAGCTGCTGTACCGCTCATTGCGCCATCAACATGGAGCCAAATGTTATGTATTTGAGCGATCGCACTTATTTCTGTTAATGGATCTATGGCATGAGATGAGGTTGTCCCTACAGTAGCAGCAATATAAAAAGGGATTAACCCAGATTCAATGTCTGAAATAATCTGCTGCTGTAGTAATTCTGGACGCATTCTATAATCAGCATCAACCTCAATTAAACGGAAATTATCTCGCTTAATTCCTGCTACGATGGCAGCTTTCTCAATTGAAGAGTGTGCTTGAATAGAAGTGTAGACAACCAGTTGATTAATATCTACTTTTAACTGTTCTCTAGCTGCTATCAAAGCTACTAAAGAAGCACTACTGGCTGAGTCTTGAATTACTCCTCCTCCTGTTGTGGAAGATTTAAACTGTGAGGGAAGTTCCAACATATCTACTAACCAGTCTAAAACATGAGTTTCTAACTCAGTACAAGCTGGAGAAGTTGCCCACAACATCCCCTGAACTCCAAGTCCCGCACTGACTAATTCTCCTAAAATTGATGGTGCAGAAATACCTGTAGGAAAGAAAGCAAAAAAGTTTGGAGACTGCCAATTAGTCAATCCTGGTACGATGATTTCATCTAAATCTTGTAAAATGTCTGCAAAAGACTCTCCTTTTACCGGGGCTGTTTCTGGTAGTTTGGCTCTAATGTCTCCAGGTTCTACTTGAGATAAAACAGGCAGTTGCTCTACTGTTTCTAAATAATTAGCTATCCAATCAATAGTTTTATATCCCCAATGACGAAATTCATCTGAGGACATATGGTATTCTTGATTGTTTTCCATATTTTTATCCAGGATAAAAAAATTTATTTAACACTACATATTTTATATGTTACCTGAAGCTTTAATATTTATGTTTCTGCATCAAGCTCAGTGAAAAAAAGGAGAGGATTGTTACTCTCATAACGTAATATGAAGGAAAATTTTCAGCTTAGTGATCAAGCCTCGCAATCCGTTCACACAATTCACGAGCGTATGCGTTGTCAGAAAATCATCCCTTAATAGTCATTGTCAGCCACACAAATTCCTTTACATTTAATACCGTTCGTAGCTGTGCGCTGGCAATGAGAACATAAAACTTTTTCGTTTTCTGTTTCTTGATTGATATTTATATTAGTGCTTGCAGTAAAAAAGTCTTTTTCGGTCTGGATTTTTACAGTCATAAGGGTGGAGGGATTTTTTGCGGTTGACATTTTACAAGTTAGTTAGAAGCGATGATCAGAATCTCAATACTGATTGGCTGTATCTCTTAGCAAGGCATACTAGTTTATTATTTTACTTTTATTGCTCCTCACTAAGACTGAGTATTTCAGCTAAAAATATACAAGCGTTAGCGTTCAGCGTCTCGTAGGGAGGAAAGTTTGGGCTAACAGTTTGCCTTTAGAAAATACAAGCGAGTCAAAGTTGCACGCAAGAAGCGATCGCTCTTTCTAGCAGCAACTTTTCTTTCGCCAATTTTTCACCGCGAATTAACCCCCGACTTCTAATCCCTTCCCTGTATCCTACCCCAAACAAAAAACCTTTTGGCTGGATGCTTCGGGTGATGAGGCGATCGCTGCAAGCAAAACTTCTTCAATTCCTCATACAAGTGCATAAATTATACTAATGGGTAAGGAGCGATCGCCTTTACATTAGAATTAGCGAATTAACTTCAGTGGATTTGAACTATTACTTCCAATTGTGCGATCGCGCTACTGCTAGATTTCCTCTCTATGAGACGCTTGACGATGAATGTGATATGACTAATTCTTTGAATCATTCTTCCTTGTTAAAGTGAATTAGACCTGGGTTGCTGAACACTCTTGCAAGTCATTTTATTTCCAAGGGGACAGATAGATTTCTGTATGCCTTTACTTCGATTCAATAAAGTATTTCTGGACAATCTCGAAAACATAGCGCAACTAAGATACTTTTGGTTGCTGCCATAGGATGAGTTTCAATTCAGAGCAGTTGCAAGCCCCATTACTAATTTCTCCTTCGTGGGCAGCTATCCAATCATAAATTTGTGTAGCTTTTGCTAATGCCGCTCTTTCTGAACGATAAAGCCGAGGGGTAGGGCAGTAAGCTTGGCCATTGATATGTATAGCTGCAATCTGCCAATAATCGCTGTCTTCACCCTCTGGTACAACTTCTAAAAACCCGTTACTGTAAGGCTCGATTATTCCTATATTCATCTACAACCATCAAACTTTAAAACAAAGGCCACAACAAAGCTGATACCAGCCAATTCTTCCGAGTCAAAGCTGGAATCACCAGGGAATGCAGTAGCAACCCCTGCTAATGATTGTGGGTTCGTAGTCAATGAAAATCTGAATTATTGGTCACTTTTTGGTTTGATTCCGTTATTGGGAGCAATAATGGCAAGAGGAATAGGCACAAACTAGGCTAAATTACTTCTCGGTCAGTAATGCAGTTTCACTCTAACAATACTGAGCAATAAGTGCTGAGTGCCTAGCACTATTTCGATGAGGATTTGTTGTTACAAAACGAAACAGGGATTGCAACATAGATTGATTCTGCCTTAATCTGGAAAAACTACTACGCCAGTTTGATGCCACGTTCGCCCTTCTTTTGAGCGCGACGTGCAAAGGATGGGTGACGCTCGAACCAACGCTCTCCTTCTGGCTCTCCAGGATCAGCGTGCTGATAAACTTGTTCAATAAAACACTTTGATAGCCTAAAACGATGAAAGCATCTGCTAATTTCGACTTTGAAGACGAGAAATTTAATGCACCGCCTTCTCAAGTCATCCCCTGGTGTCAGATGATTAATCCTCGGTATGGCACAGATGGTATGCAATCCCACGGTTTGGCGATTAAGCTAGATAATGCCAATGCTGTCGGCTTTGTGCCAGATGATAATTGGCAGCAGGTAGAGCATGAATTTAGCTCTGGAGTCGAAACGGTGTTTATTAGCACTAGTCCACACTTGGTTTTAGTGCGTCGAGGGCCATTGTCTGTCAAAGACCGAGAAAGTGGTCTAAAACTGGGTACGCTCAAAGAAAATTATGATGCTTTTTTGGCCGACAAACTTAAATTTAAAACCTTTACTCGCTATCTAATTTTTATAGTGGGTGAGAATAAAAAGTTGTTACATGAATCACCACTACAACTAACTCTTAATGGTGCCGCCGGAGCGAGTTTCAGCAAAACCTACTGCGAATATCAACAAGGTAAAGTAGTTAGTGGATTCGTTGCTGAACTAGAAAAGGCTTATGCTGTTTACCGCAAGCAACCCTTGACACCAAAAGGCCCTTTGTTCCACGCTCACGGGATTTTTTGCCCGATAATTGAGTGTGAAGAAAGAGGTATTGAACCAAATACAGTTCTGGTAGCTTCAACTGTAGACTATAAACATCCGACAGTAGGAGCTTTAACACAATACTTAATTGCTTCCGATTCTCTTGAGTCTGCAATGATTTGCAAGACTTTTGAAGAATACAAAGATTTTGGGAAGGAACCTGTAAAATCAGAAACGCCTAAATTGGCGATGGCAGGAGTTTCCAACTCTTACGTTTATGCTGATGAAGATGATTTTGCTTATCCGCCGTACTAAAAAAAGTGAGGAGTGAGGAGTGATAAATGATGAGTTTTGAATTAATAACTCCTAACTCCTGTACAGACGCGATTAATCGCGTCTCTCCTAACTCCTGTACAGACGCGATTAATCGCATCTCTATTAACTTTATTCTTTGAGCAGCAAATAATATAGTGAACCATTACCGCCTGTGATGCCAGCGCGATCGCCTGCTAGTTTACCAGACCCCATGAAATAATCTACCCGTCCTGGGCCTTTGATGGCGCTTCCTGTATCCTGGTCTAGCACAAAGCGGCTGACAGTACGTCTCTCTAGTTTGCCACCACTGGCAGGATAAGGAAATGAGTTATGAATCAGGGCTAGCGCTCCCGGTGGCATGAGAGACTTATCTGTAGCAATGGAACGTTCTGCTGTCACTGGCACACGAATACAGCCTGTAGCTGCGGTACCACCAGTTTCTTGAAAGAAAATAAATCGTTTCCAGCGTGGCAGATAATTGCTCAACTCCTGCGGCCGTCGCCGGAAGAAAGCAGTCATCCGTGGCAGTGTCAATCCATCTAGTGGAAGTTTGCCATCTTTGGCTAGTTCTTTGCCGATACTAGTCCAAGGGTAATCAGTTCCACCTGCATAGCCAACTGACGTTGTTTTGCCATTAGTTAATTTAATTTGGGCAGAACCTTGGATATGTACCATGTATGCGTCAAAGCGATCGCGAAACCAAAGCAGTTCTAAACCGCGCAACTTGCCCTTATTTCCTTGTAAACCATCCTTACCTTCCAAATCAATTCGTTTTGGGTGGGGTTTACGCCATTGGCTGAAATCAGGTGGTAGCCGATAAAGAGGATACTTATATATTGAAGTCCTGACACGGCTAGCAGTGTAAACAGGTTCGTAGTAAGCAGTGAACTTAACAGTACCTCTGCCATCGTTGCCCACAGACTGGTAAAAGACAAACTCACGGCGGACAGCGGCTTGTAGTTGCGCTGCTGACTTAGAACCGATAACCAGTTCGCGGAAACGTAGCAAACTCGTGCGGACGCGATCAAGGGTAATTTCCTTAACTGGATAATTTTGATATGCTGCGATCGCCTCCTTCTTTGTTAGGTAAAGCAGACTATTGTCAATGGAAGCCAACAACGCATTGCGATCGCCTATTTTACCTGTTTGACCCCAAATTTGGTCATCCCAACCCAAACAAGTCTGCCCGAACGCACAATCGCTTGCAATAGCGATTGGTTTTAGCGGTGGCCTTAACTCAGGAGTAATTGGTACTGGTAGAGGTGGAAGATCAGGAGTTGTGGGTACTGGCAACGGCAGTAAATAAGGAACCTGAGCAACAGCCGACCAGAGAGGGTTTATAAGGGCAATTCCCAAACTCAAGGAAAGCAAAGCAAGGGTTTTTCTCATCATTTAGTTGAATCTTTCAACACTGGAACTAAAAACGGGTTCTACCCGGATTGCCACAATCCGAGAAGGGCGGATGACCATATACTCCCCTTGAATATTTTTGATCGGCACGCTAATAAAGTCATTAGAAGCAGACTTTGGCACAAGTTCGCCACTATACCACTTCTGAAACTCTTGAATAGTAGGAAAACGTACTTCTTCCCGGTGACCGCTTTCCAGTAGGAGGTATACGGCATATTCATTTGCAGTTCTAGGCATAAGGTTGGATCGTTTGAAAAACATTCAACCCATTGTTAACCACGTAACCCCCGAATGAAAAGGGTAAGCATACGGGAGGTGGGGAGCAGAGAGGCAAAAGGAAATAAATGACTAATGCTCAATGACCAATGTTGCATGACTCTTCACTGTAGACGCCTAATCCTTTAACCAGTTCCTTAAAAAGTGTAATGTTTATATTAGCTGTTGCATAACGGCGAAACTTCCTCTACCACCAGTAGCCTATAAATTGAGCTTTAGGGGAATCACCTACTTTATAAATAAAACTGCACAGGGAGAAGTTACCGTAGTCTCTCAACCGACTAGTACTTCAAAAGTTGCGACACTACCGATTTATGAGGAATTAAAACTTCAACAATAATATGGCTACAAGCCGATCTGGAGTTTAGGAAGTCATGAACTTGTAGTACAATCCTCAAAAAACTTTGGTATTTCAGCACTACCTACCTAATTTATTTCTCAACAAACCTTGCCAAAGCTGGTAGTTGTGCCAAGATTAATTTGAGGACTTAGGCAAGTGACACAATGTTAGGACAATTATTAGACGGACGTTACCAAGTCCTTGAAATCTTAGGTGGAGGTGGATTCGGTCAAACCTATATTGCCCAAGATACCCATCGCCCAGGTTTCCCGAAATGCGTTGTCAAACACCTTAAGCCCGTCACTCGTAGCCCTGAATTTCTCGAAACCGCTAGACGGCTATTTACAAGTGAAGCAGAAACACTAGAACAACTGGGCAATCATGACCAGATTCCTCGGCTTTTAGCCTATTTTGAAGACAACCAAGAGTTCTTCTTGGTGCAAGAGTTCATTGAAGGGCATACTCTCAAAGCAGAACTATTCCCCAATCAACCTTGGACAGAAGATCAAGTAATTCAACTGCTCCAACAGGTTCTGGGTATTCTACAATTTATTCACAGCCACAACGTTATTCATCGAGATATCAAGCCGGACAATATAATCAGGCGGCAACAAGACGGCAAGTTAGTGCTGATTGACTTTGGCGCAGTTAAACAAGTCCAAACTCAACTGGTTACAGTTCTAGGGCAGATGGGGGCTACTATTATCATTGGTACTCCAGGATATATGTCTACAGAACAGGGGCAAGGTAAGCCCCGCCCCAACAGCGATATTTATTCCTTGGGCATTATTGGTATTCAATCGCTGACGGGGTTACATCCGATAAACTTTGAGGAAGACCCAGATACAGGAGAAATTTCTTGGCAGCGTCAGGCTAACGTCAGTTCTGGGTTAGCATCTGTACTATCTAAGATGGTACTACACCACTTCAAACAACGCTATCAGTCTGCGGCTGAAGTTCTACAGGCGCTTAAGGATCTCGATACTAAAATAGAAGCGCAATCACTTCAACCACTATCTTTTACACAACCGCCTCAAGCTTCACTTTCTCAACAAAACTCAATTGGGTATTCGCCTGTTTCTATCCTGTCTTCAGACAATTACAGTCGGTTGGAACCAATTCTTTTGGAATTTGTCGGCCCCGTTGCCTCAAGATTACTACGACAAGTTGCGGCATCAGCGCCCAACCCCGAAGAATTAATTAGTCAATTGGCCCTTCATCTTCGAGTAAATCAACAAATTGATTTTAAGAAGAAAACAATGTTTCTATTAGAGAAACCTACTCTACTACAGGAACTTACTGTTAAATCGGAAATTAAGTCAAATAATTTCCCAAGCCAAGAACCTCAAGGAATCAGTGATAGCTTTGTGCATCAGTGCGAACGGGAATTGGCTAATTTAATTGGGCCAATAGCTAAGTTATTAGTCCAAAAAGCTGTTAAGTCTTCTGGGCAGATTTCTCGTGCAGAATTTGTGAAAGTTTTAGCATTACAAATTCCCGATCCTCAAAAAGCTTTGCAATTTCAGCAACGTCTACTTTCTTAAATTTTTAGTTGATACCAATTTTTAAAAAATGCAACAAATGGGTAGGTTGTATTTAGCTTGACTTTTTCATAATCCAAAATAGTTTGACTGAGCGAACGCAAGAGCGTCTCTAAGAATTGCCATCTAAAATCAAAAATGAAATTAGCTCTAATTATTCAGCATCTCCAGAGCTATTTTTAAGCTAGCTTTCATTCGATTAAATGCTTCTGCTAACCCGCCAATTTCATCATTAGAGCTTTCTTCAAAATCAGCGTTCATATCACCCACACTAACTTTTTGGGCTATTTTCTCTATTCTTCTGATCCGCTGAATAACATATTTTTTAATTAAGAAGTTAATTAAGAAAAGTACGAGCGCAAAGATAGTAATTAAAATTGCCATTATCAATATCCAAGTCCGTTTGGCATTGGCAAAAATCTCTTGAGAGGGAACAGAGATTATTTGGGCAGAAACAATCTGATTCAGTTTCCAGCCAAAACCATTTTCCGATCCATAAGTTACCAGTTGACTCTTAGGAGCCTGATCTGGTGTAGTATGACATCGCAGACATTGTTGTTGTGTAATCTTGAGTGGTTGGGCAATATAAAATACTTCACCTTCTGACAAGGTGCGAAAGCCAGTAATTTCTAAAGTCTTTGGTTCGTTGCGAAAACGCTCTACAAGTTGAGTTTCAAAACTATCGGCTTTATCTGCTAAATTAGTTGGATTAAGTGTTGCATCCTTATGAAAAAAGTTTTTATATTCCGGCTTTTTACGAAAATTCTCAAAAACCTCTTTAGAGGAAAAAGTTGGTACTACTTCAGGCATAAACGTTGGGTTAGTATCTAGTCTAGGTTCCAATAGAGGAACTATCCGATTTTGTGTATAATCTCTAACTGCGTTCACCATTTGGATGAGAGTCTGTGCTTGAGAAGCGACTTCATTTTGCGCTCTCCCTTGAAGTACACTGGATAAGGCAACACCACTTCCCACAATACTGACTATGAAAACTAATATTAAAAGTAAGTTAAATTTAGCACCTATTTTTAAGTTTTTTAATGTAATGTTGTTTAACATAACCTAAGCAACGAAGGTGGGATCTGAGTTTGTCTAATATTTATTTATACCTGTTAGAAAGCATCTCAACAATATTTAAATAAATATTAATTTTTTGTTGCAATGTAACCTATTTAGGCAGCAGTCAAACTTATCTAAATTAGTCCTGAAAGCCAAGTTATATCTTTAACCATAATTAATGATGTTTTTGCGATTTCCCCGTCGTTTATTTCTATTTAATCTGCTAGGTTTTACATTTGCTGCCTGCCAATCACCAAAGGAGTTTGAAGGCACGTTAACTATTGGTGTTATCAACTATGGTGGAGGCGAACAGATAATTAGCCAATATGCTAAATTCAATAGTTACTTGGGTGAAAAGACAAACTCATATATTCAGCTAGAGCCTGCTTTTAATGAAAATAGAGCGGTTGAGCGCCTTCAGGCTCGTGCTTGGTCATTGGTATTTGCTCCACCAGGTTTAGCGGCTATTGCGATCGCACGTCATCAATATGTTCCCCTGTTTCCTTTAATAGGTATTAGTAATTTGCGTTCAATCTTCGTTGTTCGCAAAGACAATCCAATATCTGACTTAAAACAGCTGCAAGGTCAAACAGTGGCTTTAGGTCAGTTAGGTTCAGCAACAGGATATTATTTCCCACTTTACAATCTTTATGGTACAACACTAGCAGAGATCCTATTTGCACCCACACCCAAAGCCGGGCTGGAATTGGTTGCCCAAGGAAAAGCGATCGCCTGTGCTGTCTCGGAGGCGGAATTGGCTCTCTACGGTTCACAGTTGGGCCCAACCGAATTTCGCATATTATTTAAAGACCCTCACTATGTACCATTAGGTGTGGTCTTGATTGGACCGAATGTAGAACGTAACCGTCAAGAATTCATCCGCAAAGTTATGAGTGATGCACCTTCAGGTTTAGCTCAAGAAGTAGGGTATATATCCAATGGACAAGTACCAGATTACAAATACATGATTTCTGTGGTTGATCGGCTGAGTTCGATTACTTCTCAGCTACAAAAAAAACCTGTTCGTTTATTTTAATCAACGTAAAATCAACCTTTTTAGCGTTTACTCTTATTTAAATCCTCAAATAATACTCAAAATCCTGCTTCTCAATTAGTTTTCGTGCTACTGAAAAGATGAAGGAAGAGGTGAAGGCACAAGAAGACCCGCCAGAGTTTTGCCGTCAAGCTATCCAAGAAAAGCTAGATAAGGATAAAAAGAAATAATTATAAAAAACTCTAAATATAAAAAGCTCCTGATAAGTCAAAACAGTTCAGTGAGGAGTGCTATAGTTCGATTTTTGGTAAGTAATATTATCTTGCTCAAAAAAACAATTTGAATCGTGCTAGCTGATTTTCAATGGTTCCTGTGAGGATTTTATTTAATTCTGTGATGTCTTGGAATTGCAAAATTTGCTGTGTGGGTAAGTCGAAGGAAAATTCCCCTTCAAACTCTGGGCGTTGCATTTGCGCTAGTAAAATCTGTTCAGACCGCTTACTTTGAATAGCATAGCCAATCTCAATACAGACATTAGGACTGGGAATTAGTTGGGGAGTTTCTTTACCATCAATACTAGCAATGGGCGTGGTGTCAGCGATAAATAACAAACTCTTACGGATTTTTCGCATGACTGTCCGGTTAATCCGTACAGGCGCACCGCTGGGACGAGAGGATTCTACTAATGTTAGGGGAAAGCGCGATCGCTTGTTTAAACTGTCCAAACTTTTTCGCAGTTCTTCTCTTAAAACATTCGTCGCTGCGGCATACTCAGTTTGATAGCACAAAAAAATCGTTGGTTCTAACTGAGCTAACACCGCCTGCTTGGTGAAATAAATTTCATGACTAATTAAGTCAATGTTAGCTACGCAATAGCCACCACTACCTTCAATATAAAATTCAATATTTTCCCCTTCTAAATAGCGTCCAAACCAAGTTGATTTCTTAACTTCGTCGCTTTCTTCCAAAAAGTCTGCTCGCAATGCTGATTTCAACAGGCTTTTTTTGCTTAAGCGAATGTCTGGCAGACGTTTTTCCAGTTCTGGAATCGGCTCGTAATCCTGTAGATACCACGCTCTAAGCGCAATAATTGACATAAGGCGCTATTTAAACTATTTCTCACTATTCAACTTCGTATAATCTTACACCCAGAGGAGACCCTAGCTCAGACTTTTCTTTAAATACAACAACACCCAAACCTTTAAATGCTGAACTATTTCCTCCTCTTCTTTATTCTATCCAGGGATGTAATCACTTTCATCGCTTCTGTAAACAAGTAATGAAAATCAGTTACGGCGTCCCCTAATCTTCCATATTTGAGGAAATAGCAGTTTTCGCGTTGGGTGCTGCTGTCTTTTTACGAGACAGATGTAATAAGTTAAACAGCTTTTTTTACCTCTTATTACATTTCAAATGTAGCTGTTATATCTGCTAGTGAATGCTTATTTAGTGGCTTTAACTATTAGATTATCATTTGGGGATGGGAGGAATTTTTTTTGCAACGAAACTTTACTTTTGAAGAATTTTTAATCATTGTACCATGAATTATTTATGCAAGAAGTCTATTGATTTTGGTTTAAGGCTTGACGGGAATTTCAATCCAGAATTCTGTACCTTTGCCAGGTTCTGAAATACACTCCATTATTCCACCATGTTTTTCGACAATAATTTGATAGCTGATTGCCAGTCCCAGTCCTGTACCCTTGCCCACAGGTTTGGTAGTGTAAAACGGGTCAAAAATTCGCTTTTTCACCTCTTGAGTCATTCCGGGGCCATTGTCACAAATACGAATCAACAGACGAGAGTTGTCTACTGAGATTTTAGTGGAAATATAAATAGTCAGTATTGGGCATGAGGTATTCCTTTTGTCCACCTTGTCCCTAGTCTTCAGTTCCCCAGTCCCTAGTCTCCAGTCCTCAGCCCCCATTATCAGGGCATCTATGGCATTGCTGAAAATATTCATGAATACCTGATTCATTTGGCCGGCATAGCATTCCACCCTGGGGATGTTGCCATAGTCTTTAATTATCTGAATACCTGGAAATTCAGCATTTGCTTTCAGGCGATGTTGCAAAATTAATAAGGTGTTGTCAATGCCTTCATGCAAGTCAACGCGCTTGTTTTCAGCCTCATCCAAGCGAGAAAAATTTCGTAACGACAGCACTATTGAGCGGATGCGCTCAGTTCCTACTTGCATTGAACTCATGATTTTCGGGAGGTCTTCTACCAAAAATTCAAAATCGATCGCTTTGATCGCAACGTGAATTTCACTATGTGGGAGGGGATAGTGTAACTGGTAAAGGCGTAAAATTTCTAGCAGTTGTTCGGTGTAGTCACAGGCGTGGCACAGGTTACCGTAGATAAAGTTAACGGGGTTGTTGATTTCGTGGGCGACACCCGCTACCAACTGTCCTAAGCCAGACATTTTTTCGGTGTGAATCAATTTTGTCTGTGTTTCTTGGAGTTCATGTAGGGTATGCTCTAAATGTGCAGCTTGATTTCTGGCTTCAGTTTCGGCATCACAGGTTTGTTTGTAGAGTTCTGCTTGTTGAATGGCGATCGCAGCCTGATCTCCTAGCTGTTGCAATAAATCAATTTCTGCATCCTGCCAATTTCTGGGAGCCTTACACTCATGGGCAATTAGTAACCCCCATAGTTGTATACCCATGTTTATCGGAACTATTAAGTTTGCTTGCACTTGCAGACTCTGCAAAAACTCTCGATGACAATCACTTAAAGGATCTGTTAAAACGTTGTTAATTGCTTGTACTCTGCCCTGAAAGTATGGATTTGTATACTGATCAGGAAAGCATCCCGGTGGTGCTTTTATTCCCAAAACTGACTGCCAATTGCCATTAATCTCTTCCACAATCACCGATTTACTCTGAAGTTGGAAAATCAGCACCCGGTCTGAGTTTAGCAGGGGACGGACTTCCCGGACGATGGATTGCAGGGTTGTCTGCAAGTCCAATGTGCGGCGAATCTGCTCTGTGACTTGCTTGAGTACTTTGGTAAGCAGTAATGATTTTTCGAGTTCAGCCGTTTGCTCTTGCACCCGCAGTTCTAAGTTGACATTCAGGGCTTGTTCCTGTTTATACATTTGCTGCTGCTGAATTGCCATTGAAAAATGATCGTACAAGGCTTGCGCCAATAAGATTTCTTCCGGTTTCCACTCAGCTGCTTGCCCCTTTTTTTGCTCTCGCCAAACTTCAAAGGAAAGCTGGGGTAAAAGTTGTCGCCGATTTTGTTCACATAGTCCCGCCCACAAGATTTCAGTTTCAAATTCCGAGCGAAAAATGCTTAATAGACCGATAAATTTTTCGCGGTAATGTAAGGGAATCACCATGAGTCCGCGAATTTGAGTAGAACGGAATGCTAAAGCCAAAACTCGCAAACGTGGTTCTTTATAGAGGTCAACAGTTGTCCAAATATTACCTGGTTTCCACTCAGCCATCCAGTTTTGCCACATAGGATGCTGTTCGATAATACTGTTGTCTAACTCGTAGGGGAGTGTAGGTTGGTCGCCCCAGGTGTATAGTTCCCGACTCTGTTCAATGTAAAGCCTGCCACCGACTCCACCGAAGGCAGTAATAACTTCTTCTAGCGCTCGCTGCAATTGGATTATCGGTAGTTTATGCAATAGTGTAGTAACTCGGTTAATAGTAACTTCTCGCTCTTGCTTGGCGAGGGTTTCAGTGAGTAGATTACTTTGAGCGATCGCGATCCCTACCTGATCGGCAACTTGCTGCGATACTTTTAGTTCCCGCTTCAAAATCTTTCGCGGTTCACTATGGTGAGATACTAACAATCCCCACAATTTAGGCTTTGCCGATTGTTCTTGGGGGTCGCAATGTAAAATTGGTACTACCAAAGAAGACTGCACGCCCATTGCCTTTAAGTATTGAATATGGCACGGGTCTACCTGCCGATAGTAAATATTAGTTTGTAGGGGTTTGCCAATTTCTTTTGTTTGTAGAGGCGATAGCCCGATCTTCTCGTTTGCTACATCGACAATCGAACGTTGTCCCACTGACAAAAACATTTCTCTGGCCACTTCGGGAATATCATGAACTGGGAAGCGCAACCCCAATAACGATGGCAGACGCTGGTTATGAATAGATTCAGCAATAACTTCACCATCACCATTAGCATCAAAGCGATATACCATTACTCGATCTGAACGCAAAAATAAACGTACTTCAGTAACAGTAGTCGTTAATATTTCTTGCAGGTCGAGCGATCGCCTGATCTGGTTTATCATCAGATGCAGTAAACTTTCTTGGTCTAAGTTTTGCTGTAAACCTTTTGGTTTATCGGTAAATGTCATTGCCTATATACACCATGACTGAAGTATAATTTTTTTTATAATTGTCTTTGATAAAAATTTTCAACTTACAATGCCTTGATTTTCATCCAATTTCAAGAAATTCCTGCTACAAATGCGTTGCTTGCGGCATACATTTGTTGCAAATATTTTTGGAAATAGATTTTAAGGATATTTGAAAAGTATCAGATATTTTACTTGATTCCCGTAGCCTTATAAAATTTATTTAAGTAAATATTAAAACGCTTACTGTATCAGTAAAGACTTTTCAAATATTTATCAGGTCTAAAGTTAAGAAACTTTAATCATTGTCATCTATTAATTTTATATTCTAAAACATGAAGTTATTCCAGTAATTATACTTAAATTTATGCCTTAATAATTTCCTTAAATTCAAAATATTTTTTGACGATTTTTACCCATTAATTCAATTAATTAAGATTTTTTCAAATAAACAACTAAATTATTGGCAACTTTTTCAAATATTTTTGGCTGGGGAACTTTACTATTCCCCGTACAATTGCTGATTTTATGTTGAATGTAACTATTTTGATGAAATTATTCGTAAATTACCGTTAAAGATAGTAACTTACGGATTTCTTCACGTACACTCATGAGAGTTTTACCGAGATGGTTTTGACCTGTTTTATTAGCACCACAGCCCCAAAAAGAATCGGTTGGGGAGTTTTCAACCAAAATCTCATCGCCTGTATTCAGGAGAACTTCTCTAATATCAAGATGAGTAAGAAACTTTTTGAGTACAGCTTCTCGCATAATTTGAGTTTTCACCAAATCCCAGTCTCGACGGAATTGGCGAGTGTTACATCTTCCCAAAGCGGCAGCTTCTTCTGGGGTGGCGGCGGCATGAATGAGGGGTATAATTGCCGCATCTGTGCTGCCGACAAACTTTTGCGCTTGATAATAATGCTCAACCGTTGGCCAGTAAGTACCCTGGATGTGGATTCTATGGGGAGAAAAGTTAGAAAAACAGCCATAAGGCTGCCAAACCTTATAAAAGTAAATAGTCATTTGAAAATTGCTCTTTTATATATCAACTTCAGGGTAGCTGAAAGATTGATCGCACTCGCAACCCAAAACCAAACTTATCAAACAGATTTTCTCTCGGTTCATATCATTGGGGATTCTTCCCAACGCCTTATAAAGATTATCAAACTTCAGGGTAATTGAAACTTTATCAGATTTGAAAACCCCTCATTTGTATGAAGGGTTTATAACATCATACTACGGGAATTATTTTACACAATACTTGGAACAACAAGTTTACTACCTTGCTCATGAGCTTACCCTGGATGTGCTGACCACCTAGTAGCTTCTCGCCTTGCTCATTGACTGTCTTCTTGAGTGAGTCGCAGTGGTAAATCAATTCTTTAGTCAGTTCGTTCTCTGGTAGCCTTCCAGTTTCCACGTCGGTTAAGATGATAAAGCTCCTGTGGATGCTATGGGTGCTAATACCCTTTGCAACCAATCCAGCCCGCCCTTAGCGCTTAGTACGCCCAGTTGTGGCTACTGAAAAACTTTTTACTTTTTCTCATCTTGCCATAAAGCAATACCGCCTAATAAACCAGTGATATTGGGGATGAGTTTCACATTTAACGGTAGCTGGAAATTCACTCTCACGGCTTCACCACCGCCAATGTAAAGGTAATCATAATTGAACAGATGTTCCAAGGATGCGATCGCTTTTTCTAAACGCCTGTTCCATCTTTTCTCACCAATTTTTTCTAACTCTGCACGCCCCAACTGTTGCTCAAAAGTCTCTCCTTTGCGAAACGGATGATGCCCCATTTCCATATTCGGTACCAGCTTACCATCCATAAATAAAGCCGAACCAAACCCTGTACCCAGAGTAATCACCAATTCTACACCTTTACCTGCGATCGCTCCAAACCCCTGCATATCTGCATCATTAATCACTCGCACAGGCTTATTTAAATGTTTTAATAATGCTGTTTCCAAATCAAATCCAATCCAATCTGGATGTAAGTTTACCGCTGTTTCTGTGACTCCAGACCGCACCACACCAGGAAAACCGACCGAAACGCGATGAAATTCACCTTGAGCCGCTGCTAACACAACAATTGCATTAATTACAACATCTGGTGTAGCAGGTTGGGGTGTATCTAAACGTGCCCTTTCCGTTACAGGATTCCCCGTAATATCCAAAACCATAGCCTTAACGCCACTACCACCAATATCTACTGATAGGGTACGAATCGATCCATTTTCTTTAACCATTAGCTTAAGTCCTTGTTATTAGTCCCTATTTGGTTATTATCCTCTGCCGCATCTTGATTAGACTGGATATAACTAGAGTTCTTCACATAGGGATTTATAAGCGATCGTTCCCAATTTACACATAGGAAAAAATCTGGCTTGCTTTGGGCGGGGTTATACAGCAGTTTTCTTTTGCATGAAGTACAAAGCTACGGGTTTTGAGGCAGTCCGGCTTGAGGTAGGAGGTAGAAACTCTTTATATCTGATGCGTGAGTCCTGCATTTTGTACCTCAATTAAAGAGCAAACTGCTATTGGGCAAGGATGCTGAGTTCTTTGATCCTAGAAACTTTTACTGCTAAGTCTAAGTTACCAGATGCGATCGCACTACTTGCTTGGCTTAACTCCCAAATAGGTTTGATAATCCAACGAGAAGTGTAGATTCCCAAAATTGTTGCTATACCTAATGCACCAAGACACAGAAAAATTGTTGTCTGGTTATGGGCGTTGATTTGTGCCATAAAATCGCTTTCTGGTACAACGACAACTACTAACCAGTCGAGACCGAACTCGTCTTGCCAATTCATGACGTGGACAAATTCGCGATCGCTTTTAAACTCAAAATCTAGTATTTGGGTGTCTTTAATTGCCTTAAAGTTGCCAAATTTGTGCTGTAAATACTTTGCTGTCGCTTGAATTAAGGGATCACTACTATTTAATGCGCTTAAGCGTTGCGCTTTACCATTTATTAACGTAAATGGTCTGTGGCTACTAGAATTAGCTATTAATAGCCCGTCGCGTTCAATAATAAAAGTTTTTGCTCTTGGGCTAACTTTTAAGTTTCTCAAAAAATCACTGATACTCGACAGCAGCAAATCAGCGCCGATCACACCAATCATTTTGTGGGTCTTGTCGCAACTAAAGAAAAAGGCGATCGCATCCTCGAATCTGTCCCTAACGGTTAGGTACAAGTTATTAAATATATTTATGCCTACTGACAACCAAAAGTGCAGGAGCGATAGACGCATTTTACTCAAAGTTAAAAATACAATACATTAGACGCGCGACAACATCCAGATTTGCTAATGTAGAGATAATGGAAATAGTACTGGCGTAGCTGCTTAAAATCTATTGGGTAGCAAATTTCTATTAAAACTAATATAAGCGAAAGAATTATGACAGCGTTTGAACCTCAAAGCATCCGCTCTTATAGCCAAGAAGATGTCCAACAAATTCTGCACTTAGCGATCGCTCGTCAAGCTAATGACAAGGATACAGAATTTTCTTATGAGCAGATATTAGAAATTGCTGCTGAGTTAGAAATTTCACCTGATTCTTTAAAATTAGCAGAACGTGATTGGGTAGGGCTACAGAGCCAAGTCCAACAGCGAAAAGCTTTTGACGCCTACCTTATCATAAGATTTCAGAAGCGTCTAGGGAATTATGCAATTTTTAATGGCTTTTTGATACTGGTAAATTTAATCACTGGTGGCGGAATTTCTTGGTCGCTGTACATTTTGCTATTCTGCGGATTACCTGTAGGGCTGGATGTTTGGAATACCTTTCAAATAAAAGGCGAAGAGTATGAAATGGCATTCCAGAAATGGAGTCGTAAGCATCAGATTAAGAAAACCATCAGTACAGTTTTAAATAAGTGGTTTAAGGCATTACAGGCTTAGTATATTTGCTTGCGTAAGCGTACCCACATGGAGAATCGAGCTACGCGCAGCATCTCATAAACAAGCTCGTCGTAGACATCGCTAATTCAAAAAACCACAGTAGAATTCGGGGTCATATTTACCAGAATATTTGTTGTATAATACCACTGAAAGAAAATCTGAATAAACACAGGAATTATTAGGATTAATATTGATGTTACAGTAGTTATTGATTGGATGAGAACACCAACATTCCTATACAAAGCATAGGAACCAGAGAAACGAGATAAAATGGAAAATCGAGCTTTTTTCGACTTGTGTGTACACCGTAGCCCTGCTTGCACTTAGGGAAGACAAAGCGTAGCTTTGGTGGAGTAGGGTTTTTCAGGTTTAATAAGTAATCAAGCGGACATGATATAAAATTCTTGTTTATATCTTTTGAAAGCAATGCAAGCTATTAACCTTGGAATAGAATTCCAAGCAGGGATTGTCATATATTGGGTAATGACAAGCCCTACTACGATTGGGGAGTAAGATTCAAAGCCTCTGAAAACCTCCACTATGGTATTTACTTAAGTTTTTCGTGAGCAGCCAAAATAATTTTTTCAGTTTCTTCCCAGCCAATACATTTATCAGTTACAGAAATACCATATTTTAATTCTTCTTGTTTACCAGTAATTGATTGACTACCTTCATACAAATGGGATTCCAACATCATGCCAACTATGGATGTATTACCAGCCACTATTTGCTGAATAATATTTTCTAAGACAATACCTTGTAATTTGTAATCTTTATTGGTATTCCCGTGGCTACAGTCAATCACAATTCTCGGTGGTAAATTTGCCTGTTTTAATTTCTCTTCAACCAGTTTGACATTTGCTGGATCAAAGTTGGGCTGAGTACCACCCCTTAAAATTACGTGACCGTAAGAATTACCTTTAGTTTGAAATACGCTTACCTGTCCGTTTTGATTAATTCCCAGAAAATTATGCGGGTTTCTAGCTGATTGTAGGGCATTCAAAGCTACTTGAATATTACCGTCAGTACCGTTTTTAAAACCTACAGGCATCGAAAGCCCACTTGCCATTTCGCGGTGAGTTTGTGATTCGGTCGTGCGTGCTCCAATGGCAGACCATGTAATCAGTTCACTAATGTATTGAGGGATGATTGGATCTAGTGCTTCTGTACCAGCAGGTAATCCTAATTCTGTAATTTTTAATAACAGGTTCCGGGCAATTAACAAACCATTTTCTACATGGAAAGAATCGTCCATATCTGGATCATTAATTAATCCTTTCCAGCCTACAGTTGTTCTTGGTTTTTCAAAGTACACTCGCATAACTAGTAGCAAGTTATCCTTAACTCGCTCGGCCAATATTTTCAATCTCTCAGAATATTCGAGCGCTGCTTTTGGATCGTGGATTGAGCATGGACCAACTACTATAAATTTTCTGCGATCCTGAAAATCCAGGATATGTTCTATTTCCTGTCTAAATGCTAAAACTCTTTGTTCAGCTAATTGTGTTAAAGGTAATTTTGATTTTACTTCATTGGGAGTTAATAAAATGCGATCGTTCTCGATGTTAGTGTTGTCGATATTACTATTAAATAATTTGTTGTGCATGGGGATGATTTGGCAATTTTATATCCGCACTTCAACTCAAAAGTGTAACACAAACCGATGATATTTTAAAATAGCCTGTTTTCTGCTTGACAAATTTTTCATTAAACTGTATACGAGTAAGATAATAACTGAAAAAGGGGAAAAATGTTTCCCTTTTTCTTTCCTATTGGACTACTGACTCAGCAGTAGTGTATATCATTACTGCCATACAAACACTTTGGCTTCGTATGGTCCCAAATCAGCTATGATACCATCGTCACTAGCTTCGACATCATAATTCCCTGTCCACTCGTGCCATGTACCACCGCTTGCTAAATTAGGAACATGATAGTCACCTAGAAAATTTTCTGAAAAATTAGCTACCACGACTACACGAGAACCTTCATCATTCCAACGAGTATAAGCTAATACTTTTGCCTCTGGATTTTCGTGGATAAAATCAATATTTTCTGTGTAGAGTGCATGATTATTTTTACGCAGGTTGGTTAAACCTTTGTATGATTCAAATAAACCACGATTTAAATCATTACCTAACAGCGTCCAATCAATTTTGGCTGATTCAGGTTGTTGAGGTTTATACTCGCCAAATTCCTCTCCCATCCAAATCAAAGGTACACCAACAGCAGTCATCAGGATGGCTACTCCTAATTTAGCCCGCCTAAAGGCTTCTTCGTCAAAAATCTCACGGTTCCCCAATTCAACCATGAGATGGTTATGGTCGTGGTTGGTGAGGTAATTTACCACATTAATGGTACCCAAGAAGCCTTGGCGCTTGCAGTCAATGACATCTTTGAGACGCTCTAAATCAAATGTATCACCGCAGATATGTTCTAAAATGCAGTGATAGAAACTATCATGCCAGCAACCATCCATTGGGCCATCTACATTGGTAATGCTAGGAGTTTCAGGAATGTGTTCGGCAACATTGTAAAAAGGCTTCATGCTAGCAGTTTTTTTGGCTTCTTGAACAATCCAGTGCATGAAGTCGTAGTTAGCAATTTGCCGCGCTGCATCATAGCGAATACCATCAAGATGATATTCCCCAATCCAAAAACGGATTGTATC
This sequence comes from Nostoc sp., assembly GCF_036919595.1. Classification (GTDB taxonomy): domain Bacteria; phylum Cyanobacteriota; class Cyanobacteriia; order Cyanobacteriales; family Nostocaceae; genus Nostoc. The sequence goes on from NZ_JBALCO010000157.1 coordinate 123,596, forward strand.
ACCAATAAATTTCCACGCTGGATGAATATCTAATTTTTCGTCATAATGTTCATAATTAAACTCAGGTCCCCAGTTATTACCAGGGTCACGGGGAGAGTGATGATACCAATAATCGTGGTCAATTTGTGTTAAAGGAGCAGATGCTTCTGAATGGTTATAAATACCGTCAAGAATCACACGAATACCTTTAGCATGACACTCATCAATCAACTTTTTTAACTCAGCAGTTGAACCATAACTAGATTCTGTTGCAAAGAAGTGGCGGGGATTATAACCCCAACTATAATCACCAGGATATTCTTTAAGTGGCATCAACTCAATAGCGTTGATTCCCAGTTCACACAAATAATCTAACTTTTCAATAACATGTTTGTACTTACCTCGTGCATAAGGGTCATCCTCACCACCAGAAAAGTCACCAACATGTAATTCATAAATTACCAATTCTTGGTCAGCAGGTAAAGGTTTATCATCATGTTGCCAAATATAGGTATCAGTAATCCTTTTACCATCTTTTACCTGGATAACACCATCATCTTTTCCACTTTGTTCATCTATATCAGTTGCATAGGGGTCTGTGACATCAACCCATTGTTCTGGTTCAAGAAACCATGAATTTGACTGGACGCGCAATTTATATTTATAAACGCCGTCTTCTAGTTCAACACTTGTACGAAAATAACCATCATCACCTTTTTCCATTGGAATTTCTTGCCAATCAGAAAAAGAACCAATTAATGCGGCTCCTTTGTTGTAAGGTGCAAATAAATTAAATTCAATTGGCTTTGCCATATAAGTGTTTGTAATATCAATGGTTGATAAAAGTATTTTCTGATACTCAATTGAGTTTGCAAATCACTCTAGAGAAATAATTATATAATTAGTGCTTCTATCTTCAGGAATAATTGATAAATATTTTATAAAAATTAAATATTTGTTGGCAAGTTTTTACTGTTTAGAGCATTTATTTTTTGATTAATATTCAAATTTACTTACTGCAATTTTGTCTGATGATACTAACAAAATTTAAATATTATTGTATGAGACTTCAAAATTATAATAAATAAATTAATAATTTTTTATAAAATTATAAAAGAGCAAATATTTGTGAATAAGAACAATATTGCTACTAATAAAATATTTTTTACTAAAGCAATTAAACTTTTGATAATTGCAACCCATAGATACCTGACAACTTTTACGAAGTCGGGTATCTTGTTTCTCAGAAATGATTTAGGATTGCTATAAATATCTGCCGCATGAGATTACTCAATTTTGCCGTGAGTTTGTTGCAGATAACTTAACAACCAATTCGCCGCCGTCGCCCTGCGAGTTTGTCGAGGCCCAAATTCACCAATTTTGTAACCTTTGAAACCCAGTTTTTCTTTTAAAATTTGTTTATTTTCAGCAGGAATGGAACGAGTCAACCTGACTGTTGCAGGGCGAGATTCAATGAAATCTGGTGGTTGTGGGTACTCATCTTGCCATTCTGGTGCAACTTGGCTAGTGTCCCATTGTGCAGTTGAAGAATCATAGCGATAGCCTAAATAATGCCATAGCAACTGGTTGACTGTGGCATCATCAAGTTTCTCGTCAAGAATTGCCCAAATTGTTTCTGTATTCAGTGGTGGTAGGTTAGACATAAGCAATTCCAAATTCAAAGTTGAAAAACTGACTAGTAATTAAAATAAATCGTAATTCGTAAATAGGGAATTTGTTCCAAAATATAGTCGGTGGTAAGCAGAAATGAGGTGATTAAGAATGGGATAATTACGATCGCTAAGAGTTGAATTTGCCCTATCCCTGGGATTTACCTATGAGGATGGTCAAACTTTTCTCTTCGATAACCTTGCAACCTCCTTTAATATTGGCTTTGACGCCAATGGAATTAGCCGTACCAACTGAGCGATCGCGGTAATAACGCCCAGGATGATAATTTTTACTTTAGCCTTCGCTATCAACCTTACTAGAGTGGTGCGTTAGTCTTTAGCGTAACGCACCCTACCAACTTGACTTATCAATGTTTCCTGACCTATGTCAGCATTTTTTGTTTTAAAAACCACTTCAAAAGCGTATTTTCAGGTAATTTGCGATTTTTTAAGAATTTATTTTTGATTATTTACAGAGCTAATCTCCATTTGGGGTGTACTCTCAATATACGGTAACTATCTACTCGCTCTTTGAGATAAATTACACCCAGAGGTGAATACCATGAAAAATTATGCTGATAAGCAGGAATTTATATTAAGTCAAATTACAAATAAATATTTTCAGCGCCGAGATTTCAGTGGATGTGACTTGAGTGGAATCGACCTGAAAGGAATTGATTTAAGTGGTGTTAACTTTATAGGAGCGGATTTGCGTGATGCAAATCTGTGTGGCTGTGTCCTCACTCGTGCTAATTTAAGTGGCGCAAATTTGATGCAAGCTAGCTTACGTGAAACTAATTTGTATGAAGCATCTTTGTGTGAAGCTAATTTGATTAATGCTGATTTAACACGAGCAAATTTGTGCGGAAGTTTCTTATGGCGGGCAAAATTCTCAAATAGTAATCTTTGGGGTGCTTCTTTGTGTGATGTAGATTTGAGAGAAGCAGACCTAAGTAAAGCCAAATTATTTGAAGCATCACTGATTGAAGCTAACTTAGTTAGAGCAAATCTCACAGGAGCAAAGCTATGTGGAGCAAAATTACTAGAAGCTAATTTAACTGAGGCCAACTTAACTGGTGCAGACCTGACATGGGCAAATTTAACCAAGGCAAACTTGAGTAAAGCAAACCTTTGGGAAACAAACCTGATTTATGCGAAGTTCCGAAATACTATCATGCCTGATGGCATAATTAAGCAACCTCAGATAGTGATTTATTAAAAGAGTTAGAAGTAATTAAATTTTAGATTTTAGATTTTAGATTTTTTTCAATTTAAAATCTAAAATTAGCAGAGTTAGGAGAAAATAACTTTCTGTTTGTTCTTCTGCCCAATGACTAAAATTCGCGTTGTGAAAAGATAAAAATAGCGATCGCTAACAACATGGCACTATAAAGTAAGCCATAGCCAGCATTCATAATCAGTCCAGTTGTGTCAGGTAGTGCTTGCAGACCATAAACAGCATCATTTTTCAAATCTAATCGAGATAAATCTGGTAAGATGAGAAATAAACCTTGAGTTAGACGTTCCATAGTAGGGTTGTGACTAAGACGACCAAGTTGTACTAAATCTTGAGTAATATTTCCGATTAAATATACTGCAAAGGTTAAAATAGTCGCTAGCAAAGAAGCAGTAAAAACACCAAAGGTAATAGCTATAGCAGTGATTAATGATAACTGCAAAAATAAGAAAATTGCCGCAATTAGAATGCTCACCGTTGGATGATGAATGTTACCAAATTGCAGAAATATTAGATAAATTGCTGTCATCGTGACGATAAGTACAGCTAGTACTGCGGATAAACCCAAGTATTTGCCGACGATAATTTCGCTGCGGCTGACAGGTTTAGCAATTAACATTAAGACAGTGCGTTTTTCAATTTCTTTATTAACCAGTCCCGTACCAACAAATATCGTCACAATTAACCCGATGGCATTCATCGTTGCCATCCCGAAGTCTAAAAACATTTTGTCTTCAGTCGTAGCTGCAAATTCAGGAAGGACACGAAAAGCGGTGGCAAGTATTAACGCATAAAAACCAATAATATATAGGAGGCGATCGCGTACCACTTCCTGAAACACATTCTTTGCCAATACAAAAATTCTGTTAATAGTCATTTGTTATTTTTACCTCATTTTCTCATCTCCGTCACCGAAGTTTAGATTTTAAATTTTGGATAATGGAATTTAACAATTTAAAATCAAAGAATTTCAAAATGTCTGTTCCTTAAGCGTCTTGTCAAAGTTGCCCCAAATTTAAATGCGAGAACAAATCTAAAATCGTTCGACTGAAGCATTCGCAAGAGCGTCTCTAAGAGTTGCCGTTCGCGTAGCGTTCCGCAGGAAAGTCTAAAATCCAAAATTGAGTCACTGCTGCGGAGGCGGTGACCCAGCAATTAATTTATTGATGCGATCGCATTCAATTTCTGCAACTGTAATCTTATTCCCTGAATTGTTAGTTGCTGCAACTGGTTCAATCCGACAAGATTTTTTCAAGTAATAGCCCTGCGGGTTATAACTCGGGCCTATCCAAATACTTAATAAATCTAATATATATCCAGATTTAGTATTAGCTACACGCGGTTCAACGTGCCATAGTTCCCTCTCTTCATATTTACCCAGGTTTTTTTGAATTACTTCCGTACCCAGAGTTGTTACCCGCTGTTTCGCATCTAGCAACCATTTTTCTACTTCCGACCAAGGTGTTTGGGCTATTTCTTCTACTACTATTGGTTGAAGTTTTTCTAGAATTACAACACCGTTTTGCGGAACTTTTACTCGTTCCTCTGTTCTGACAACAAAGGCACTACGTTTAAAACTATCTGCTTGCAAACTGGGATATTGTTGGAACCAATTATCCATCACAAAGTAAAACTGAATCCAGCAACTTAGCAGCATACTACTAGCAACTAAAATTATGATTCTTTGGCGATCTTCTGGCTTAGGAATTCGAGCTTTAGCGTCGGTATCATTTCCTTCAATAAATTCTGGTATTGCCGTAATTAGTGCTGAAATTGTCGGCCAAAAAACTATTGTTCTTGATGTAATTACATCCTGTTGATTTCCAAAGGCAAAAACACTCACTAAGAATCCAGTGATCACTGCCCCGACTGGCATAAAAGTACCAGGAACCCTCAAAGGATCTTCAGTTGTATACCAAGCTGTGCCGGCAATTAAAAATAACCAACCGAAAAATGCAATTATATCTTTGATATAACCTGTAGCACAATATGAAAGTACCCAAGAAAAAACACTCAGATAAATAAATGTCTGCCAGGAATAAGCTTTGGGTGGAACTAATACCTTTCTAATTCCCGCATAAAGCCCTTCAGTAAATTTAAAAATACCAAATACATCTTTAAATAGCGTATTCATGTTCCTCACTACACCTGATTAATCACTATTCTTGCTTTGAAATAAATTATTCCTACTTTGAGCGAAACAATAAAATAATGGTGATAGCAGTATAACTCACAGAATTTGCTATTAACGTAGTAGTGACTAAATTGGTACTTTGTAATCTAAGATTGCTAAAACTCCGCCAACGCCGCCGTTGAGATGTTTGAGGTTCCTCTTCTTTTTTAGCAAATGATTCATTTAATAATAGTAGTAATCCTTGTAAAATCAAATATTTCATCAAAAAAGTAGCAAAGAAAAATCCAAAAGCAGTTAAGATAATTAGCGGTTGTGTTTTTGGTGTAAAATAATTAAAAAATATATAGTTAATTAATTCTGATTTCAACTGTATCGGCAACATTGGTTCTGATACAAAAAATATGAACCAACCAATCACACTAGAAAACAGATTGATAGAAATGGCATAAAAAGTACTGGATTTTTTGTCAAATTTTAGTCTATTGTGGAAAACATATGCTTCGATGGGGATGGCAATCAGTACAAATAAAAAGTCAAACAGAATTCCACCAATGGGAAAAATCCTGGGAAGTATCCAATTTTCAGGCATAAATGGTCAACGGTAAGGGTTAACTGTAGAGAGTATAACTGGGATAGTGAGGGTGATGGGGGAAATTATCACATTGTTCTTGTCCTTTACCATGTTGGTGTGCCAGTATTCCTTTATTGATATTGTTAATATATCAAGCTGATGCTTGTACGGGCGTGCTAGAGGGGCAGTTTCTCAGATGAGAGGACAATACGTTAGGTAAGATTAAAGATTGCCACGTTATAGCTTTTCGAGAGATGACAAGGAACGGTATTGGTATTCGCACGGCGCAAGTGCGTCAGGAGCGGCTCATTGGTCAAATTCACGTCTACGATGGCGTGGGTAAAGGTAAGTCTCAAGCGGCTTTGGGAGTGGTTTTGCGCTCCATTGGCTTGGGGATAAATACGCCTAGCAATTCTAACCGGGTTTTACTGCTGCGGTTTTTAAAAGGGCCGGAACGTGATTATGATGAAGATGGCGCGATCGCAGCTTTGCAGCGCGGTTTTCCCCATTTAATTGACCAGGTTCGCACTGGGAGAGCCGAATTTTTTGGGCATGAGGAAATTACCCCCTTTGACCGAGATGAAGCGGAGCGGGGTTGGGATGTAGCCAAAGGTGCGATTGCCAGTGGTTTATATTCAGTTGTCGTCTTGGATGAAATTAACCCCGTTCTGGATCTAGGGTTGTTACCAGTGGATGAAGTGGTAAAGACATTAAAATCCAAACCCCAAGAGTTAGAAATCATCGCCACCGGACGCGCTGCGCCGCAAAAGTTGCTCGATATTGCAGATTTGCACTCAGAAATGAAACCTCATCACCACCCAACAGCTAAAGCCCTCTTGCTTGAAGGGATTGAAATTTATACTGGTGCTGGGAAGGGCAAGTCTACTAGTGCTTTGGGCAAAGCTTTACAGGCTATTGGTAGAGGAATTAATCATCCCGGGTCTACCCGTGTGTTGATTATGCAGTGGCTTAAAGGTGGTAGCGGGTATACAGAAGACGCAGCGATCGCTGCCTTGCAGCAGTCATATCCAGAAGTGGTGGATCATCAGCGCTGCGGTCGAGATGCGATCGTCTGGCGAAATTCCCGGCAAGAATTAGACTACGTAGAAGCCGAACGGGGTTGGGAAATCGCTAAAGTTGCGATCGCCTCTGGACTGTATAAAACTATCATCCTCGATGAACTCAATCCCACAGTTGACTTAGAACTCCTCCCCGTTGAACCCATTGTCCAAGCTTTGCTCCGCAAACCCCGCGACACCGAAATCATTATCACTGGTCGCTGCCAAAATCAACCAGCGTACTTCGACTTGGCTAGCGTCCACTCAGAGGTTTATTGCCACAAACACTATGCCAATCAAGGAGTAGAACTCAAACGGGGGGTAGATTTTTAGGCGTTGCTGATAAAGAGTATAAATTTAGTCTCACGCAAAGGTGAAGCTATAACAAATTTATTTACCAAAATGGTAAACGTGAATTTGCAGTAGATCTAGAAGGTGGTAAACGAGTTGTAAGCCAAATAACGACCCCATCCCCCTTAGTGAGGATGGAAGCATTGATTGGTCAAAAGTTACTGGTGTTTGTATTGTTTTGATTGGAGATTACCATAACTAAGACAACCCGACCATTCACTCCAGATTTTGGTATTCATTCTGCTATTGTTGTGGGTCGGCTGCAACATGATCATCTAATTGATCCGTCTTCGATGAATAGTTTAAAGGTGAGGAAGAGCATTTTCAAGGGATAGAATAAGCAGACGATAATACGAGCCGATACATTGAAAATAGGGTGAAAATGTCTGAAGTTTGGCGCACTAACCGGAATTTTGACTTTTGGGTAGTAAAATATTTTGCACAAAGCGATCGCGTCCTGCTGCCTTTGCTTGATACAACGCCCAATCCGCTGCGGAAATCATTTCTTCCAAGTCAGAATTTTGCTGAGGAATTTCTGTCGTCAACCCGACACTAATAGTTACATGAGGACTAACTTGGGAATTTTGATGAGGAATTGCTAGTGTGCGGACAGCATGGCAAATTTTGTCGGCAACATGAGTCGCCCCCTCAGTGTCTGTGTTAGGTAAAATCACAGCAAATTCTTCCCCACCATAACGGGCAACTAAGTCTGCGGGACATTTAATAATATCTTTGATGGCTTTAGCAATTTTTTGAAGACAGCGATCGCTTACCCGATGACCATAAGTATCGTTATATAATTTGAAGAAATCAACATCGCAAAGAATCAGCGAAAGGGGTTGTTGCTCCCATTTCAGGCGCTGCCACTCTTGGTTAAAATACTCTTCAAACCGTCGGCGGTTAGCTACTTGAGTTAATCCATCGATAGTAACTAATTGCTGCAATTCCACATTAACGGCTTCCAATTTTTGCTGTAACTGAGATTGTTGAATCAAGCGTTTTACCCGTTGTCGCAAAACTGGCCAGTGAATCAAGTCAATCGGTTTGGTAATATAATCCGTTGCCCCCACTTCAAATGCACGATCAACTGACTTTTGATCTTCAAGTGCTGTAATCATCAAAACTGGAGTGTACTTGCTACAATCAAGACGGTGTAACTGAGTGCAACACTCAAACCCATCCATGTCCGGCATTATGGCATCAAGGAGTACTATATCGGGGTGGAATTGCTTAAAAACATTTATTGCCTCTATACCATTTTGAGCCTCTGCTATTTGATACCCTTCCCGCTCTAATAAATGTCGCAATATCAGGCGGATTAAAGGTTCATCATCAACAATTAGAACTAAAGATTGACTTTCTTGAGCATTGGCTTTCATGGTGCTTCCTTCGCAAGTTCTTTTTGTAAGGCTGTTTTAACTTGTTCATATTCCTGATATAGTTGTGAAAATAATTCTAAGCTGTTTTCTAATTTACTGCTGCGTCCCTGTGCTTCTAACAGCTTGCAAAGCTGCACCAGGGCGATCGCTCCAACAGAAGCACTGCTGGACTTGAGTTGGTGGGCTGTCTTCCATATAGTCAGGGCATCCTCATTTGTGATCGCTGTGCTAATATCTTGCACCAGTCTCCGTGTTTCTATCAGATAACACTCAATTAGTTCAGCAAATGCAACATGATCTCCTCTGACGATATCCCACAAGGATTGGAGCATTTTAGGATCAATTTTGGCGCTTTTTAATGTCTGGTTTTGTTCTGACTGGAGAATATTTGGCGAAGGTTGCAATTCTTTGCAGATCACTTTACCGAGTTTAACTATGGAAGTGAATTCAGAACTTCTTTGGGGTGGGCATTTACTGAGTACCTCAGCTAACTCTTGAAGCTGAATGGGTTTGCTAATGTAGTTATCCATACCAGCAGCAAGACAGACTTCGCGATCGCCTTGCATTGCATTGGCAGTTATCGCAATGATATGGGGACGAAAACCAACTCTCCATTCTTGAGAGATTCTCCGAGTTGTTTCTAACCCATCCATTTCCGGCATTTGCATATCTAAAATGTCAATATCAAACTGCGTTCCCTGAGCAAGTTGATCTAAAGCTTCTTTATCAGATTTGGCAGCATAAGCTTGCATCTTCCAAGACTCTGCTTGCAAGCTGATAATTTTGCGGTTGGTCAGATTGTCATCCACAATCAACAGGCGCTTTCTGGCAAGGTGTATCGGCGAATTACTAAATTCAGCTTCTGGTACAGCAGGCACTTTGGTCGTAATGGGAGCAATGCGATTTTGTGAGGTCGGCTAAAAAAGGTGCGATCGCTAATCACCCATTACGTATGAGTTAAATATTTTATACAATATTACTAG
>NZ_JBALCO010000158.1:0-7957 GCF_036919595.1 Nostoc sp.
AGCAACCATTATTCAGGAGAAATCTTCTTCTAATCTATTTGGTGGGTCGTGGATGCCAGAATAATTTTCTACCCCGAAGTATTGAGGGGATACAAGTTTTGTATAGCAGGACGACATTTAAAAAATGAGCTTTAAGTCATTTCAATTCAATCTTTTAAATCTCCGCCCTTGGCTCACCCTACTAGCAGTTATTTGGTTGTTGGCATCAGTGGGCTTGGGTTGGTTGGTTAATTCATTACTAATTATTTTCGGGTTGCTGTTGTTAGCACCCATTGTGGCTTTTTTTGGCTTTCGTTGGTGGCTGCAACGCAACTTGGTTGCTGACCAGTGTCCCGTCTGTGAATATGAATTTACAGGTTTAAATAACAGTCAGTTGCAATGTCCTAACTGTGGAGAGTCGCTGTTAGTACAAAATAGTCATTTCCAGCGCTTCGCACCAGAAGGCACAATTGATGTCACTGCTGTCGAAGTTCCAGCCCAATCACTAGAAGATTAGTCAAGGGTTATTGCTCACTGGTCAAATGATTATTTATTTTGTTTGTTGTGAAATTGAGAGGGTGTAGCTATACTGTTGCTTGGATAATTCGCCCACATACAGCGAGTATTTTCCTGCCTGCCAGTAACCAGAAACTTCTGACTTGCCTCCTGAGTAACTATCTGCCATTACACAAAAGCGCCCTCCAGGCCCGTTGAGCAACAGCGTTGGCTTGCCTTGACTTTCGACTGTTAATCGCAAATAAGGTAGGGACTCTGTAACCTGGATCACTTGACTAGGTTCAGTGGTAATATTGCCACAATTACTTTTGACTGTTCCCCCAGACTTTCCCTTCAAAATCAATGGATCTGATTGGAGATTCCGATTAATTTGGATTGTAGGTGTCTGTGCCAAATTAGCCTCAGTGAAAACTAAACTCATCGCCAAAGCTGTGGGAACAATTGTAAGTAGCCTAAGCGTTTTCATTTTAATTAATGCTCCAGATTTTTTCTAGAGCAATGTTATATAGTCTGATTTAATAGACGACAGCAATCCGTCTTGGTTCCCAAAACTGTCGTATAAAGCAATACCATTCATTTAAGGATTGTTTGTGAAGATTGATGGGTGTAGAGACTATCAATCGTGCAAATTATCTATGTTTTGTGGCGCTTTTGCACTAAAAGATTTCACGGGACATTTCGCACTTCAATCCGTAACACGTTAATCTTCCATAAATCATCATAATTTTTACCCGTCAGAAAGGCATTGCACACACAGACATTAGCTAAAATCACTAAGACAAGCACTAAAAATACAATTTGATTGGTTTGCTGTCGAATAAGTGACTTAGCTGAGGTAGAAAAAATTGATGAATCCTCAAAGAGAAGAAGACTTGCAGCGTCGCCTCGATAAGCTAGAGGCAGAGATTAATTCTTCGCCTAAAGTGGTTCCCCAACCACAAGAACAAAAACAGATCCGTCAGTCTGTTTTTGCCAACTTGAACTTGCAACTGGAGCGATTTCAGATTTGGTTCAACAGCTTATCTGGAGCGAAAAAGCTAGTAGTTTCAGGTGTGACGGTGCTAGTAGGCTTGGCGATGCTGCAAGCAGTGTTTAAACTAGTTGCATCTGTAATTAGTCTGGCATTTTTGGCAGTGTTAGTGTATGTTGGATACAAATTTTTTGCGTCTAGTAGCTTTCAAGGTAAGCAATAATTGATGTTGATATGCATTTCCTTTGCACTCTGCCTAGAGTTATGAGAGTCAGGAGCCAGAATACAAAAGGCTTCTGACTTATGACTCCTAAATTCTATTTCAATATGCTTTTGTTCTTGCTGATTAGCTTAGTCTATTTTAATTGTGCCGATCGCGGCGTAGAAATAATGTCAAAGGGAATTATGCGATGACGACACCAATTGTCAACAAAAGTAATCAATCTGGTCAGTCAAAAAAACCGGAAAGAGCCAATTCGCTGTTACTAGCAAGTAGGCGTTTTGCTGCTTGGGCGGCTGAAATCACACTAGTAGTTACCAGTGGGTTGATTCCCTTCGGCATTGGTGTCTATGCCAATTCTAGAAGCGATTTTAATCGAGTGCCGCTTAACCCCATACTGGTAGTCACCGAAAGAGCGATCGCTAGACCCTTGGCTCTGCCTGTGAGCTATGGCATCCCTAACGTAGCATGGCCGACTAATATTTTGTGGACAATCGCCCTGTTAGCGCCTGTAACTCTCTCGTGGTGGCAATTGTATTTACTGGCTAAGACTGGTAGCACAATTCCGAAACGTTGGTTAAAAGTGCGGGTTGTCAACGAGCAAGGCAAGTCACCCGGATTGGGGGCAGTTGTAATTAGAGAAGGAGTTGGGCGTTGGACTGTACCTATTTCCATCGCCTATCTGCTGTGGCGCTACAGCTTTGCTTTTCCTAATTTAGGATTATTCACATTTTTGTCTTTGTTAATGATTGTGGGTGAAGGGATCGGCTTACCATCGCGCCGGGGGCGTCGCGCACTACATGATCAACTTGCAGGCACTTATACAATAGATGCGGCTCGCCCCTTGCCATCCTCACTCTTAGCTAACAACAGACAAGCTCAGTCTGCTAGCGGTAATGATCAAGCAGAAGAATTGCAAGAGGGAAATGAGGAATTAGCAGCAGCCCAAACTAACCAGTCACCTAATCTATGGCGGCAGATACAGCAAAATCCTAATCTGACTTTGTTTGGGGTAGGGCTTACAAGCATGACTGCTGTGTTGGCAACTTTAATCGGCACTCAAGTCTATATCCAAATTCAACAATCCCAGCGAGCAACTAAGCAAATCAACAGCCAACAGTTCCTCGAACTCGTCAAACAATTGAGTCCCAACTCTGGGGCGACTAACGACCAACGCCAAAGTGCAATTCTGGCTATGGGTGGTCTTAATGACCCACAGTCCATTAAATTTCTGGCGGATCTTTTAGTTAGCGAAACCAACCCCAGCCTCGTGGATACGATTCAACAAGCTTTGACAACTGTCGGGCCCAAAGCCATCCCGGAACTAAAAAATAAGAATCTGTTTTTGGTGGGGAAACTGGAGTCTGTGGGTAGTACTGCAACCCAAGAGCGGGAATTACGGCAAGGGCGGCTACAAAGAAACCAGCGGACGATCAACAAGATTCTCTCTGTTTACAGCGGTAAAATCGAGGGCATTGACCTTAGTAGCACCCAATTAGGTCAAAGCGGTACTCCAGGAAGTTCCTTCTTCAACTTGGTATTAGACAACGTTGATTTATCAGGAGTTAAGTTAAAATCTGCAAATCTTAACCAAGCCAGTTTGAAGGGTAGCCGCTTCCGGAGTGCGGGTGAGGATAGACGCTGGGATACCTACGACGATGTAATGGCTGATTTAAGCCAAGCTCAGTTGCAGCAAGCCAATCTTACTGATGCTAACCTCAGTCGCGTCTTGATGAATCGGATCGATTTGAGCCGCGCCACTCTCAACAGAGCCAACTTATCCAACGCGCGTCTATTTGATGCTAAACTCAACAGCACCCAATTAGTAGGAGCCGATCTGCGAAACGCAGTTTTGGAAAAAGCCAGCTTGACTGGAGCAGATTTAGGCGACGCTAAATTGAACGAAGCCAATCTGTACGCTGCGCGTTTAGGTCGCGTCACTGCCATCGGAACACAATTATCCTTTGCCAACTTAACTAACACTGATTGGCAAGGGGCAGATTTATCAGGAGCCTATTTGGATCGTGCTAATCTCAGTAATGCTAACCTGAGCGCCACACGTCTGGCTGGTGCTGTTTTGCGCTCTGCCCAGATGGAAAACGTCAACTTGCAAAATGCCGATCTGAGTCTTGCAGATTTACGGGGGGCAAATGTGGCAGGAGCAGATTTTAAGGGGGCAATTCTCGCTCCTAGTAAACAAGATCCAGCAGATCAATTTGTCCAAACTCCAGATTTAGGCTCAGTATCTGCCGTAGTCCAAGGCGTTGATTTTTCTCAAGCCAAAAATTTAGATGCTAAGCAATTAGCGTACATTTGTACTCAAGGAGGCATTCATCCCCGTTGCCCGTAGAATGGAGGGGGCAGGGGAGCAGGGGAGCAAGAATTTTAAATTTTAGATTTTGGATTTTAGATTGAAGTTTAATCCAAAAAACGCTCACGGACTCGCTCTCCGTGGCGCTATCGTCAATCCAAAATCCAAAATTAAATTGCCCAATGCCCAATAACAAAATGGTGTGAGGAGTTCGGTTATGAAGTATATTCCATATTTGGTTTCAGTTTTAGGGGCTGGCTTGGTCTTGAGTCTGGCGAGTACTAAACCAGCGCAAGCTCAGGTAGCCTATGGCAGTTATATCGGTATAGGCCCTAGTATTGGTTTTACTGATGGTATCCAATTCGGGGGGGTTATAGCGGGACGCTACAAGCTTTTGGAAGCGCCAATTTCCCTCCGTGCCCAAGTGTTAATTGGTAATAATACGGCAGTTGTACCAACGGTTTCTTACGATTTCCCCCTTAACTGGCAGGCTGATGCCTATCTGGGTGCTGGGTTAGTATTGGCTGGTGGTGGTGGTTCTTCTCCTGTGGGGGACAAAATTAGCTTTGCTTTACAACCGGGCATTGATTATATGATCCCAAATAGCAATACTGTCCTTTTTGGCAACGCCATCATTGCTTTTGATGCCTACCGTGACAGCGGTGGTACAGCGATCGCCGTACAAGGTGGTGTTGGTTTGAGATTTTAATGGGCAGATGAAAACCCTAGAGCGATCGCTATCCCTAAAAAGCGTTAAACTTCATTGCAAATTCATAAGTTAGTCCAAACAACGTGATAGTTTTTGGTTATTGAAGAGAGACAGCACAGGATTAACATAGGAGAATACAGTGGCAATGGAATCAAATTTATTAACGGATGCGGGCGCAGATGAAGTGAATCAAGATTTCAGTGAATATGTCGCCAACCTGCAACTTCATATGACTCTGCAAGCTCGCAATCTTGTTCCAACCCTGAAGCAAACACTGGTAGATAGTCGCCAGCAATTACTCCATCAAACCCAAGCCCACTTTGAAAAGCTAGTTTCTCGACAAGGGCTGTAAATATATACAAATTTTAATCAAAATTCAAATAAAATAAAGGCAGATCTTGTTGGGTCAATGCCAATGGTGTTCTCACAAGGTCTGCTATTTCTGCTTTTTTAAGTATTAAGTTACTAAAATCACCCTTTTGGCGCAATAGTAAGGGGCAGAAACTAGTTAATATTATTGCAGCAGTTCCTTTGAAGAGCAGTTAGTTAAGGCTGAATGGCGGCTCGAATTAAAATGACTTCATTACTTCCCCGAAACCTCAGCGTTGTTATCCGACCAGTCCAATACCGGGATCTGGACGGGATTGAGCGCATAACTCAAGAGTCATTCGCAGCCCATACTCCCCAAAGAGAAGGTTTTGCTATAAGCCAGATGCAAAGGCTGCGTCGCTGGTATGGATTACTCAAATTTTTGAGTTGGTTTCCTAACCCGCTACAGTATCGCCTCTGTGCCTATGTAGCAGAGCAAGGGCGGATGCTTGTAGGGATGATTCAAGTGTCACCGTTTAACCGGACACGTAGCACTTGGCGAATTGATCAAGTGCTGTTGGATCGTGGTGTCGATAAACAAGGAATTGGCTCGCAACTTTTGCGTCATTGCTTTGAATCGATTTTGGAAGCTCGCACTTGGCTACTGGAAGTCAATATCAACGACATCGAGGCGCTGGCACTATATCGACAAAATGGATTTCAGCGTCTGGCAGAAATGACATACTGGGAAATTGGGCCAGAATTACTGGTTGAATTGGCACAAGCAGAGCCAGACTTGCCCAACCTGTTGCCAGTGAGTAATGCTGATGCCCAATTGCTATATCAACTAGATACGGCATCTATGCCACCTCTAGTACGTCAGGTTTTTGACCGCAATACCCGCGACTTTAAAACCAGTTTGTTCGGCGCTTTAACTGATGCAGTGAAGCAATGGCTGACCAAAATGGAAGTAGTGAGTGGTTACGTATTTGAACCCCAACGCAAAGCTGCGATCGGCTATTTTCAGGTGCAACTTGACCGTAAGGGTGAAGTTCCCCACGTGGCAACGCTGACAGTTCATCCTGCTTACACCTGGCTGTATCCAGAGTTACTATCTCAACTGGCTCGGATTGCTCAAGATTTTCCCCAGCAAGGGTTACAACTAGCTTCCTCAGACTATCAGGCAGAGCGAGAAGAGTATTTGGAACGAATTGGAGCAAAACGCATAGAACACACACTAGTTATGTCTCGATCTGTGTGGCACAAGCTACGGGAGTCTAAATTTGTCTCCTTAGAAGGAATTCAGTGGACTGATATGCTGCAAGGTTTACAACCGTCCCGTAAACCGATACCAGGCGGGATGTCATGGATACAACCACCAAAGCTGCCATCGTCGGAGAAACCACTGCCAAGCAAGTCAGAAACGATTAACTTTCCGGTAAAAAACCCTAGCATGGAAGCATCGCCGATTCCTGAATCAGCAGATGCGCAGCAGGAGAATTAGTGTGATATCCCAAGAGCAACCAAAATCGTTTATTTCAGCGTTGGGACTAGATTTCGGTCGCAAGCGGATTGGAGTAGCAGGGTGCGATCGCACGGGTTTAATTGCCACGGGGATCACTACAATTGAGCGTACATCTTTTGAGCAGGATGTCGAGCAAATCCGGCAAATAGTTAATGAACGTGAGGTGCAAATCCTAGTTATGGGCTTACCTTATTCGATGGATGGCTCAATAGGATTTCAGGCACGTCAAGTTCAGAAATTTACTACAAAACTTGCTAGAGCACTGAAACTGCCTGTGGAATATGTGGATGAGCGATTAACTTCATTTCAAGCAGAGCAACTGCTGATAGCTGAGAACCGCTCCCCGTCACGCCATAAAGGTTTAATTGACCGCAAGGCAGCCGCTTTGATTTTACAACAATGGCTAGATGTTAAGCGTGCTAAATCCCGCAGTTCACTGGCGGCTATTGAGTATTGATACCTTTTAACATGATATTCTGAAAACGATTAGCCAGCAGTTGTATCTACGTATAAAGCTATTTGATTGACAAAATATGTGATTAATATAGTTAAGCGATTTTCCAAGTTGCTGGTATTTATTAAATTTCTACATTTCGGCTATGTTTTCCTCTCAATTCCCTGAAGAAAATGATAACGCTCATGCGGGTTCCATCACTTTAACCGATGAAAAAGGGCGATCGCTCGAATGTTACATAGAGCATTCCCTGGAGGTAGATGGACAAGAATACGTTTTGCTTCTTCCTGTAGACTCACCTGTAGAAATTTTTTATTGGGAAGGTGACGGTGAGGAAGAAGAAGCGGTTCTGGTAGAAGATGACACTACCATTGATAAAATTTTTGCTAATGCCCAAGCTGTACTATCTGAGCAGAACCTGATACTGAAAAACACAGCATACGCTTTGACTGTTGCAGGTGATTTACCGCCAGTTGAAGAATCAGAACTCTTTACCTTAGAAATCGAAGACGAAGAGGCAGATTTAGAGCCAGAACAATTACAGCTACTCGCTAGCTTCTATGATGAAGATCAGGAGTATGCAATTTATACACCCCTCGATCCCCTGTTGTTTTTTGCACGGATAACAAAAACAGGTGAACCTGAATTACTCTCTCCAGAGGAGTTTCGCCAAGTGCAACCTCTGTTAGAGGAACATCTTTTTAATGAAGTGGAATAAGATTAAAAATTCAAAATGAAAATGTAACATTTTGAATTTTTTAATTGAGAATTTTCATTGTGATCAAAATCTATTTAAACCTTTTGCCATGTCCTATAAAATGTGGAAGCAATGAAACATTGACACCAAATTGGGATAGTTTGTTTTCTTTAAAATTCGTAACTGCCTAGCTAGTAGTAATAGAGGAAAGGAAAACAGAGACATTACCTTCTAAAGCATCAGTAATAACTTCGAGGAGATTAAGAC
>NZ_JBALCO010000159.1:0-76730 GCF_036919595.1 Nostoc sp.
TTGATCTGGTGATGATTGTTGCGTCATGTTTCATATTCTACGACGCACTTACTTACTTTTTTCTCCCTGCCCCGGTTTTCTGAGCGGATACAAATAAATAGCGATCGCAACAGTTTCATCACTCCACACACCTAACCAGATTTTTCACAACAGAGTCAATTATTTGAGAATTATTTTTAAATAACTCTGTTTAAGAGAATACAGAAATCTGAGCGATTGCATAGATACTAAAACCGGATTTTTTAAGACGGAATCGGGATGTATTTTTTGCTATAAATATTTTTGCTGACGATATTCTCTAGGAGTGATACCAAATTGCCGCTTAAATAGATACCTAAAATGACCTATACTCTCGTACCCTACTTGAGAAGAAATTTCTGCAACTGTGAAATTAGTGTCTCGCAGTAGCCGTTGTGCTTGCTCTAGCCGCAAAGATTGCACATATCCAAATACTGTAGTCCCAAAAACTTCTCTAAATCCCCGCTTGAGCTTAAAATCATTGAGTCCGATTTCTTTAGCTAGATTTAATAGAGAAGGTGGATTGTGGAGCGTTTGATTTAAAATAGCTTTGGCGTGATGTAAACGTTGAATTTCATTGGGACGGAAATAAAGCGATCGCCCCAATACCTGATTATTTTCTCCCTATTGAGCAATCTGGAGTGTCAGTAGTTCCAACACCTTTGCTTCTAAATATATTAGTCTAAGTTTTTCTCGAAACGGACACTGCAATATTTGTTTGAGTACTAACCGCATTGCAGGCGTGGTTGCTCCTAACGGCTGATGAAATCGCTCTTTTATTGGATTTTCTATCAATTGCCGAAGCAAAGTTGGCAATTGATCAAAGCTTCCCTGGAAACTATCAAGTAATTCAGGATACCAATAAATGCCAATACACTGAGTGCGCTGCTTCGGATTAAAATGCTCAAACTCCCGAATATCTGGCAAGAAAAATAAATAGTTATAACCTGCAACTTCTTCATAATCGTCAATGACTCCAGGTACATTTGGCGTAGTGGTTCTCATACCACCAGACAGAAAAAACTTAGATGTAAGAAAAGGCAAATCATCATGTATACTCTCGAAAATCACTGGTTGAGAATACTCATTGTTAAAGATTACTAGCTCAAGGTTATGGCGAAGAAAAGTCCAGTAAAAGCTGCTTTGACCGAACCAAGTAGACAGTTGTGCTTTTCCCTCATAGTCATTAAACTGCACATCCTCGCAAAATTCCCCAAAGTCTTCTGTCCCAGTTAGACGAATTGTCATGGTAATACTCTTAACTGCTTGTTGAGAATAGTATCAATCAGAATAAAGAGCGATGTCTACGACAAGCCTATGGGTGACGCTCGCACCTCTCTACGAGACGTTACGAAGACAGCCAGTTCCTTTATCCCTCTTAACCCGTCCACCGGACTGGCTCACCGCTAAGAGCGTCTACGCAACTGAAAATTTCTGCAACAAGAGGGCGATAAGCTTGACGACATGGCTACGCTTACCGCATTTATCGAGTAGTTTTTCAATATCAGATGTTTCAGTTGACAAAATCAAGTTTTGTGCCGTTTTTATCTGGACTGTGCTATGGCGTAATTGCCCAAGTTTGGCGATCGCTCTTAATATATAGCAATTCCTAAATTATTTGTGAAAAGTTAGATCCCCGACTTCTTGGAGAAGTTGGGGATCTGGACACCACGAATTTGAACGAAATCAGATAGGATTGCTATATTACATCTGTGCAATGACTGATGGTTTCTGCTGCGATCGCCTTACTTTTATCTCTTTACATTTCTTTAGAGACAGCCTCTAAACCAATGTAACGGTGCAGGGTAAATATCCAGTTTCAGAGTGATTTAGAGTTCATGAATGAATGTATTCCACTGAATTGAAATATGTGATTTAAATTATCGAATTGCTCAAAAACACGATCCCGATCGCACACAAACCGAAGCCAGCAATGCTAATTTTCCAGGGTAAAATTCGGTTTATTTCTCCCATACCCATCGCACCACCAATTTCTCTGGCACTCATTGCAACCGCAAACAGAGTTAAGGTAATGCCTAGTGTATAGGCAACTAGTGGCATCATTCCTGCCCCAATAATAGATTCAGCATCAGCGTAACCCTGAAATAAACCAGCACTGACGCCCACCAGAGCAAGTACCATAAAGTTTGGTTGATTTGGCATCATCAGCATAGTACCAAAAACGATGGTAGAAATGGCGATGGCTATTTCTGTGCCTAGTAAATTTAGCTGGAATAAATGAATTACAATGCCCAAGACTGCTGCTAAAACAAAACATCCAGCTATCACAGCACCACGAACAAACATAGATGAGAGTAAGCCAATAGCAATAATACCAACTAAACAATCCAAGCCAATTACTGGATCTGCCAGTCCCCAGAGAAAGCCTTCCCAGCAGTTAAAGATAGTATGATGATCTGATATTCCACTCAATGAACTCAGTAAGCTAATTAAGATTAGAGCTGCGATCGCCCCAATATGCCGATGCATTAACTTCAAGGTGTAAAATTCGCTCCAAGCAGGGGGTTCTGATAATTTAGTTTTGAACATTACCATCTGTCAAATTAGTTTTTTCGGTAATTTATACTACCCACATACTCAATAAAAGTAACGTGGTAATCACGCCAGATTATACTAGCTTTATCAAGTTATGCAAATCCACGGTTATTGTAAAAGTTTTCTAATAACGGGCTGCATAAGCGTTGGCGTAGCCTCTCCAAGAGTTACCCGTCGCAGACATTGCTACCACCAATCATCAATACTTGACATTCAAGACGGTATCTACTTGATCGCAGTAGACTTAAATTACTTTCAGAATCATCGTCAGACTTTGTGTAAATGGAATCAGCAAGACCTACCAGATATTACTGAAATATAATGCAGTCATGCGATCGCCCAATTTAAAGGTAATGACAATCCATTCGTGTTATATGTCACATTAGCAAAACGGGCATACTGTAATTCCTGAAACGGTAGTGTTTGAGAATGGTTGTTTTACGTCTTAATGGGTAGACCAAATTACCATCAAATAGACTTTATCTGAATCGGAATCTAGATGATGAACTCTGTGCCTTGAAGCGGTGTAGAAATACACTTGAGTTAACCACCATGCTTGTTGATAATTGGGTAGCTAATTGACATCCCTAAACCTGTACCTGAACCAACAGGTTTAGTTGTATAAAATAGATCAAATATTTTTTGGATTATTTCTTCTGTCATTCCACAGCCATTATCAGCAATCCGAATTATCACTTGATTGCTGTCTAAAATCTCAGTGTAAATGCGAATCTGGGGATTGTTGGTTGCCAGTTGTTTTTGCATTGACCACTAACAGATGACAACCAATTATTGACTTTTGAATGAGTGACTTCCGCCTTGCAGTACTAATGCAATAATTCCTCAACTTGATGCTGGCTCCACAAAGTTCTGTACAGACCCTGTTGTTGCACCAGTTGTGAATGATTGCCTATCTGAACAATTCTTCCCTTTTCCATTACAAAAATTCGGTCAGCAGCTGCCGCTGCCGATAATTGATGAGTAATGAAAATTACTGTTTTGCGTTCAGTACCACCAGAGAGATTTTTGAGGATTTGTGTGGCTGTTTGATTATCCACACTAGAGAGGGCATCATCCAAAATCAACACTGGCGCATTGACCAGCATCGCTCTAGCCAAGGCAGTCCGTTGTCGTTGACCGCCAGAAAGAGTAATACCACGTTCACCAACGAGAGTTTCGTATTGCTGGGGAAAATTGTTAATTTCTGATTCAATTTGGGCAAGTTGAGCGACAGATTCTACCTGCTCTTGTTCGCTAATTGGGTCACCATAGCGGATATTATTTTTGATTGTAGTGCTAAATAGAAAGCTATCTTGAGGAACGTAGGCGATCGCACCTCGTAAAGAAGCCAAAGCTATCTTAGTAATATCCAGCCCATCTAAAAATAATTGTTCTGATTCAATATCCAACAAGCGCGGCAAAGCATTCGCCAAAGTAGATTTCCCTGAACCAATGGCCCCAACAATTGCCACGGTTTCTCCCGGAATAATGGTAAAGTTAACATTTTCTAAAGCTGGAGTAGTTGAACCAGGGTAATTGTAGGTGAGATTTTTAGCTGTCAGTTCCCCTTTAAGTTCAGCCACTGGTAGATGTATGGCATCGCCTCTGTCTTGAATTTTCGGTGTGACAGAGAGAATAGATTCAAGCCTATCGATACTAACTTCACCCCGTTGGTAGGCAGTAATTGTGAATCCTAAAAGAGCAGTAGGAAAAACTAGACGCTCTACATAAATTAACAGTGCCAAAAAGTCGCCAACCTGAAGGGTTCCAGAAGACATCCGCCCTACTCCTAGCCAGATGATTACCAGTGAGCTGACATTGGCTAGCCCGCCAATTAGCGGAAACAGTGTATTTCTGATTTTTGCCAGTTCCAGGTTAGCAGTCAATAGCTGCTGATTTTTCTTAGCAAAGGCTCGACGCTCGTTTGCTTCTTGGGCATAGATTTTAATTAAGGCAATGCCACTGATATCCTCTTGGATGAGTTCGCTGATGTCAGAGAGTTGCTCTTGGACTGCTGCTTGTTGTTTGCGTAAGCGCTCGCTAAACAAACTCACTAACAAGAACATAAAAGGGTACACTGCCAGGGAGGCTAGTGTCAGATCCACACTAATCGCCAGCATTACTGGCAGTGTCAGGGCGTAGGCAAATACCGTATTTGCCAAACTCAAAACTGCAAAACCTAATAACCGCTTGATATTGTCCACATCACTGGTAGCGCGATTAATCAAATCGCCAGCAGTATTACTGGCAAAATAAGCCGGCTCCAGCTTGAGTAAGTGTTCAAAAATCCGTTGTTTCAGGTCAAATTCCACCTGACGCCCCACCCCAAATAACCAAATGCGGGATGCCATCCGCATTAGCCACATTGCCGAACTGAGCAAGACAATGATAACTACGTAATGTAGTATTTGGTTCCAGCTGAAGGTTGTCGAGAGTTTGTCAACACCAGCACGAATCAACCAAGGGATATAAACGCCCAGTGCATTGACAGACAACAAAGCGAGAATCCCCAAGGACGTTTCCCGCCAATGGGGTCGTAAGTAAGCAGTGAGTTTAGCGATTCGTCGAGATTTTGCCATTAAAGCAATTTTGCAACCTTATCATCCTAGATTAACTGCTAGTCCAAGAGGGCAGCTATGTAGAGGGAATATCGCTTATAAATTAAGCTTTTGCTACCTCTTTTAACTGGATAGTTATTGCCGTTCCCTTTGGTCCAAAGCCGAATGTTAATGTCTACTTCAACTTTTGGTGTGGCGGCAATCACAGCTTTAATTAATCCAGCTACTAGTACCGCTACCCTGTGGGGAATGCGGTACTAGGGCGTGGCATTGTGACCTTTTGAGTTTTACTTTTTTAAGTTTATTACCGCTGAACACGCAAGAACCTGTAAATTTCAAAGAGATAAGTTTCCCAAGTTCTGGTTGTCAATTCCAACGTTTGTGCATTCGGTACAAAGTCTTCAAGTCGTAAACCGCGGGCGCGAATATCTTGAGGACTTCCTTGTAATAGGTAGGGAGGCACTCTTAAATTATAAGAAAGAATGCGATCGCCTGTCACATCTGAAATGTTTGCTGGGGTGGTTTGTTGTCCTAATGCCACCAGTATCCCAGATGTTGGTGCAGCAGTTGCTACATAGGTTTCACCTGCCATTGCTAGAGGTGCCCTATAAAGTAAATAGGCAACTGCTGGTGTACTTGCTAACAGCAAAATTGTCAGTGCCCAACCTACCAAGTATCCACCTGGTTTGTCTATCCCGCCTCCTTTGATTCTCTGAGCTGCAAAAATCATCATTAAAATAGAGGCTCCTAGAGGCTTGAGTGGAAAAGACAGCATCCTCGACAACGAGGCTACAGCTGGTTCATTGGGGTTAACAAATGATAGGGCTATGATTACCAGAATAACGACTAGGATCAATCGCCCGACAAAACTTCCAGAGGGATAAAATCGCTGGAACAGAGAATATACGATAGTGCCAATCAGCAGCCACAGCAGTACCCGACTTAGCAATAGAAACATAGATTAACTCTCAAATTTTCTGGTGCGGTGAGCCAGTGTGGTGGTGAGGCAGTCTGCTTTGATCGGGGTTTCCACGCCACTTCTTCAACCGGGAGAACCCTAGTTGAAGAAGTGGCTCCCCAAAAAGAACTGCTATGTATGGTTTCCCGGTATAAAACAACTAGCGACTTCTTAGCAATAGCGACGCTAGGAGCGTCACCCGTAAGGGTCAACCTAGAGGTTTCGGGAAATGGATTTATTTTATTGTCAAATTGTAATCGTACTGTTTGACTTAAAATACCTCAAACCTCACACCCAAAGACTACCGTCGTAGTGATTTTAGTGCAATTTTTTGACACTGCGTCTATTATTTATAATTTTCCAGAAGAGTAATGTGGCACCGATAAACTAAATTAATTGAGTAATCCACTCAAAAGGAAAACTATGTCGCTTGAAAAGCCTACCATTTTGGTAACGGGGGGAGCTGGATATATTGGTTCTCATACAGTGCTTGCTTTGAAGCAAGCGGGTTATAACGTTGTCATCCTTGATAATCTGGTCTATGGGCATCGTGACCTGGTAGAAAGGGTTTTACAGGTAGAACTGATAGTAGGGGATACAGGCGATCGCGCCTTGCTAGATCACCTATTTAAAACCCGCGATATTGCTGCTGTGATGCACTTTTCTGCATACGCCTACGTAGGAGAATCGGTGACTGACCCAGCTAAATATTACCGTAATAACGTTGTTGGTACTTTAACTCTGTTAGAAGCAATGCTGACAGCATCTGTGAAGAAATTTGTCTTCTCTTCTACCTGTGCCACCTATGGAGTACCAGAATTTGTACCCATTCCAGAAACCCATCCCCAAAATCCGATTAATCCCTATGGCGCTACAAAGCTAATGGTAGAGCGGATTCTCTCTGATTTTGATGTTGCTTACGGTTTCCAATCAGTACGTTTTCGCTATTTTAATGCTGCTGGTGCTAATCCCAGTGGTTTGCTTGGTGAGGATCATAACCCAGAAACCCATTTGATTCCCTTGGTGCTGATGACAGCTTTAGGCAAACGAGAATCTATCTCAATTTTCGGCATCGATTACCCCACGCCTGATGGTACTTGTATTCGCGATTATATTCACGTTAACGATTTAGCAGATGCCCATATTTTGGGATTGGAATATTTATTAAAAGGTGGCGATAGCGAAGTTTTTAATTTAGGTAATGGCAGCGGCTTCTCCGTCAGAGAAGTAATTGCAGCAGCCGAACAGGTGACAGGAATTTCGATACCAGTAGAAGAACGCGATCGCCGTCCTGGCGATCCCCCAATTCTCATTGGCACCAGCGAGAAAGCCAGAACAATCTTAGGCTGGCAACCTCAGTACCTTTCCATAAAAGATATTGTCGCTCATGCGTGGCAGTGGCATCAAAAGCGACATCAGTAAATTTGAAAGTAATTAATATTTATTGGATTGTGGCACACCTCTGTGCTTTCACTGCCACAAGGGGGACAAGTAAGAAAAATTGCTTCCTTGTCCCCCTTCCCACTCTCCTACTCCCTACCGCCTTTCATACTTTGCAGTACGACAACTAAGATGGCGATAAATGCGAAGATTGGAAGTGCGATCGCCCAAATTGGGAATTTTTGAGATTCACCCTTTACTAAATCCCCATTGACATCTCGCAGGTTTCGTGTATCATCTGTAGAGCCACCTGCTACAGTAACTTCAAATTTAAACTTAAACGGTTTGAATCTTCCCCCAGAGACTGGTTTACCATTTAGTTGCAACTCATAAATACCTGGCTTGGGAAAGACAACTTCCGCACCTGGAATGCCTTTATAGCGTTCAGCTGCCACAGATTCTAACTGTGGTTCTAGGAGTGGTGGCTCTCCGGCTGCATAGGGTTCGGCATAAACAGCTAACTGACAATTACACTGTGACAGGGGAATCACCCTTCCACCTCTGCGGGTAAGTGCAAACCAGACTTGGCTTGGTTCTCCAGCCTGGGGGTTATCATTTGGTTCAATGTGGAGGGTGCCACCGACATCTGCTGTTACTTCTACCTGATGAGCAGCAGCAGGGTAAAGATTAGTTATTGAGATGACTAAGCAACTCAGGAATAATAAATACTTTATTGTTCCTTGATGCCAGGAAATGTTTTTGAGCGGGTAACCTCTCTGTTTATGACTCGTTGGGATGGAGCCAGAAAACAAGGATGATTTACCGCGATTTGGTTGGGGGAACATAAAACTTTTCTACGGCTAACTTTGACCAAAAAAAGCGCGATCGCACCATTAAGACACTGAGGGTAACAATTCCCATCAGTACTGCCGCTAATTTATTTCCCCAAGTTGATTGCAAGGAACCCAGGTAATGGGAACCAATCAACACAGCATGAATGGCACTCAAGAGCAAGGCTGGCACACCCAATAGATGAATCTGTCGCCAACGCTTGCCCAAAGATTTCTGCAAGGATTCCCAACTCGTAAAAGCGGCGGGGGACATTAATACCAATGCTACAGCACCCGCAGCCATACCCCACTGAAATTCTGGCGGCATAAAATCAAAGGCGGCAAAATTCCATTGCAATGAGTGTTCTATCATGTGGGCGGTATGAACCACAGAAAGCACAAAAGCTCCCACCCCCAGGGCGCGGCGATAACGCAGTGGTGAAGCCCACAACCCACTAATAGGACGCGCAATTAGCGCCAAGATTAAGCAAAATAAAGCGGCGTGTCCGGTGTAATCTACCATTGTGTCACCAGTCCGCAATAAGGTGATGACGCCAATGGTGAGTGTCACCCAACCACCTAATCGAAACAACTGACTGCGCCTGTCTTTACTTACCAATGATGTGGAAACGCCTACACCTAGCATAGTGGGCAGAGTTCCCAGACCAAACGCCAGCATAGTTGCCCCACCCATCCATAAATTGCCAGTTTCAGCCGCTTTAATTTGGGCAGCATATAGGAAACCACAGGGCATTAAACCCCAAGTCATTCCTAGAAGCATTGGCGTCCACCATTTGGTTTTGAAGGAAAGCTTAACCATTCCTGTGCTGAGGCGATCGTGTAAACTACCTTGTAATAAGGGGTGTAATACGGGAATGCGCGGCAGTAAATCGGGTTTTACTTGTCCTAAGCCAAACCAAATCAGCATTATACCAGTTATAATTGCCATCCAGCGCCGGAAGTTGCTACCAACACCCGCTAGCTGTCCACCTTGCAGCAATACCGAACCCAGCGCCCCAATCCCAGCACCGACTAGAGCATAGCTCAACATCCGCCCCAGGTTTAGCAAAAGATGAAATTTTAATTGCTGTTGCCAAGTGTCGGACTTTTCTAAGGTTGATATCCGTCCCAAGGAAGCCTTTTGTGGAATTTTCGGCTGATGAGACAGGGAAAACGCCACTGTTAGAGGGCCACACATCCCAAAGCAATGTCCAAAACTCCCCAGGAAACCCAAGATTGAGATCAGCAATAAATCTACCATAAAAAAGTCCTGAGTTCTGAGTCATCAGTCCTGAGTGTCAAAATAAAGATTTTGAAGAAGTAAGAAGGAATTGTTTTCTCTTCTTCTTTGCTCAGTACTCAGCACTCCTCTAGTGCGGCAGTGTAAGTGAAGTTGCGATCGCTGTCAAAAGACGATTTGTCAAACTTGATTAGGAGGGCGCTAAAAATTAGGGTAATAAATCACCTATTGAGAATATGGCTATGTAACTGAGAATTAAAATCCGATGCTTTTGGGAATTACCAAAGCTAATGTACTCAAGAAATACATTAATGTTTATAGCTAAAGTATCTATAACCGCACAACATTCTTTCTCAGCAGTGTTTCTGGAGTCTATACACCATTAAAAATGAATACCATTTTAGTTGGCAATAGTTAGATGTTTATCTAAGTCATTCTGACTGGGGATTCGCGCTACCCTAAGTCTGAAAGTCAAAGATAAATGACATGAAAAAATGGATTTGGCTGATGCTGTTGGTGCTGATGGCAGTTGCGGTGGTGGGTAGCAGAGGTAGCACGTTTTTTGAACAGCGTCCCTCACCAGCAATTGTTGAAAGCATTCCAGTGAAAACACCCCAACCACAGACAAAATCAAAGGAGGTTGACAATACCCTACAAGTATCTATTGACAAGCTGTTAACCCATATCCAAAAGTTGAATTTTCAGCGCTACACAACAACAGAGCGATCGCTTACTCGCACTTATATCACAACTGAACTGAAAAAATTAGGCTGGAAGCCGAAATTGGAAAAGTTCTCTGACGGTGTGAATATTTTTGCCGAACGCCCAGGAACTAACAAAGCTGCTAAAGCAATTCTCGTAGCAGCGCATTATGATACTGTTGCCTTATCCCCTGGTGCTGATGATAACGCCAGTGGTGTAGCTGTGGTGCTGGAAGTTGCTCGGTTGCTTGGTTCCCGTCCCACGCCACGGAGGTTACAGCTAGCTTTTTTTGACAAAGAGGAAGCAGGACTTTTAGGTAGTCAGGCTTTCGTTAGCAAGACAGTACGCTTACAAAACTTGGGCGGAGCCATCGTTATGGATATGGTAGGTTATGCATGTTACACTCCTGGGTGTCAAAAATACCCTGCCGGATTGCCTGTTACCCCACCTAGCGACAAAGGCGACTTTTTGGCAGTAGTTGGTGATACAGAACATTTGCCTTTGCTGAATGCCTTTCAAAGCTCACAGATGTTCCCTTCAACCGCTCTAAATAAACAAGAATCAAATCTGCCACCAGTCTTAACACTACCAATTCCTTTTAAAGGTTTACTGACACCAGACACCCTACGCAGCGACCATGCAGCATTTTGGTATCAGGGCGTAGGTGCTGTACTGGTGACAGATACCGCAAATTTACGGACTCCCCACTATCATAAACCTAGCGATGTTCCAGCGACTATCGAGCGATCGTTTTTCACAGGAGCAGCACAAATTGTAATCAATGCTACTACTGCCTTGTTAGAGAAAAATGAGGTTTTGGAAACTCAACCACTAAGCTCAGTAAATAATTCTTAATTCGTAATTAATCAATTCAGGGACAGAGTGACTTAATTTATTACAGCAGTTTTCATTTCTTTGAACCACAGATGTTGTCAGGATACAGCAATACTGTGTACATAGGGTGTGGTCTATTTACCTGAAAATAACTAATGAAAAAATAAATTTATTCATTAGTTATTTGCCTACGGCACGCTGTAGGAACAGGCATGGAGCTATAATTACGAATTATGTTGACCAACTTTTAGTTCAGGAAAAGTCAACGTCCAGTTCTGTTTATCATTAATCTGAAAGTACAAACCTTGGACAATCAGCCGTAGAGCTGTTCGAGTTCTAATAAACTTCCTCACTAAATAAGTTCCTGGTTCAGCAAAGATATCATTAAAGTTTTTTCGAGAACCAAATTGTTTTGAACAGTAACTGCCAGCACCTTTGACTGTTAACACAAACAATTGAGCTTGTTTGTATTCATCAGGAATCATAAAGATTCCATAAACATGGTGACGACCATGCCACGGCTGAACAATAACCTTAGTAGCATGTACTTGGAATTTTGTAGTTTTTGATGCAAGAATCGCCTCAAAATTGCAATCAGAATTATTCACAGGCCAGTAAAGTGTAATAATACTTAGGGAGAGCAGCAAAATTAAAATATAGGGGAGTCTGTGACGCATAAAGCCAAGAAAAATTGTTGATGCAGCTGGTATTTGATGAGTAATGATTGTGCAGCCACAGCAGCAAGCTAAGGGGCAAAGACAAAACATTCAGCGGTCGGTTAAAGTTTCCTGTCAAAAAAAATTGCACTCAAGATATCAGTTCACAAAAAGTGCAGATTGGAGATGCGATCGCTTACCCTGTTTTAGAGCTTCGTTACAGTATTAAACTTAGTTGAGAAACAATCGGGCTTTTGTGGCTGTAAACACCGATTTATGCTCAAATTTTTAGCTGTGATAAATTCTACAATTCGTTGCTTTTGTTATGCTTTTGATATAGCTCTGTTCGCATTAGCAGATGCTTTGAGGATATAAAAGCGACGCTGATAACGAACACAAGAGCGTCTCTAAGAGTTGTGTTAGCGAGTCTTGCCTACGGCACGCTGGCGCGAACGAGCGTCATAGCCCGCACTTCTCTACATACAAGACGCTCTTGCTAGCTTGCTTAAGAGTAGGGATACGGCATGGTTCTACTACTTCGGCTACGTTCAGTACAAGTGCGCTCACCAGTCGCTCAGTGACCACCAAAGACATCGCTATCAAGTTCAAGAAAAAATTTGCTTTTGTTTCTAGACAATTAATAGAGTAGTCAAATACACAAATATTGGTTATATTCCCGTAAATAACAATTGGTATAAAAGTTTATGGGAAGAAGTTGGGGAAATATTAAAACAGTTGCGGGTTTCTTTAGCGCAATTGTACTGACATTCGGGGCAAATACTTCGGCGATTGCGGCTGACACAGTTGTTGTGCGTTTGGGTTTATTTACGGGATCCATCTCCCTTGCTGAGTTGCAAAAGGCTGCAAAAACTGGGGAATTGTCTGGGAGTTTGCAGCCTTACGTTAAAAAATTATCTGAACAACAACGCCGCTTCCTCTTGGGGGCGTTGGGCATGAATGTACCGATGAGTGTTGTCACTGTTAATAAGTTAGTTAATACTCAGATTGGCACAACTATTCTCAATGACTTCGCTACGGCCTTAGCCCGAAAAGATAAAGCTGGCGTACAAGCACTCAGAGCAGGATTGGTATTAGGCTCTACTGCACCGCAGGGTCTTTCTATATTGAGTTTTATCGCTGCTTATCCCAGTAAACGCCTAGAAATTAATTTGCCACAGGCTTTAATAGTTGCAAGGAGTTTGAACACAGCTTTTTGGCGTACCCAGCAATTTATGCTAGCGTTGACACGTAGCGGCTTGTCGTCAGACATCGTTCCCCAACTCGACCCGAAAACACCGCAGATTGCTTTCCCTTTTGATCCCAGCCAACCAGGAATAGCTCAAGTAAAAATACTCAACTTAAGCCTGAATGACCAAAAGCGCGATCGCCAAATTCCAGTTGATATTTACTGGTCAACTGCTGCGACTGCCAATAAACCCTTAATTGTCTTTTCTCACGGCTTCGGGTCAGTCCGCACGGACTTGCGTTACCTAGCAGAACATCTAGCATCCCACGGTTATGTGGTAGCAGCTTTAGAACATCCCGGTAGTAATGAGGCAAATATAAACTTCGCATTTCAAGGTAAAACCAGAGTTATGAAGCCTCAGGAGTTTTTGAATCGCCCTCAAGATATTAGTTTTGTTCTTGATGAATTAGAAAAACTCAATCAAACAGCTAATAATCCGCTTCAAGGGAAACTTGCAACCAATAAAGTGATGGTTGTTGGCTATTCTTTTGGTGGTGGTACAGCTTTAGCAGTTGCTGGAGCCGAGTTACAACTCGAACATCTCAAACAACGGTGCAAAAAGAACTTGACTAGCTTGAGTCTGGGAGAAGCTATACAGTGCATCGCTCAAGAACTACCAGAAAATAGCTATCAACTACGGGATACCAGAATAAAACAGGCGATCGCTCTCAATCCTACAACTTCTCTGATTTTTGGCGAAACTGGGTTAACTAAAGTGCAAGTTCCTACCCTAGTGTTAGCAGGTTCCGCAGATAAAACCACCCCAGCTTTAACTGAACAGATTATAGGATTTAACAAAATTCCATCTCCCAAATGGCTAGTTGGCATAGTTGGGGGTACTCATCTGAGTGTAAAAGACCCCAGTAAGACTTTGGATCAGATAGGACAACCGAATACACCAATTAGTGGCGGTGAAGTTGTGGGTGAACAAGCAGCAGATGTTCGCAAGTACGTTAAAGCTCTAGCTTTGGCGTTTGCTGCACAGATGACTCCAGAAGCTAAAAACTACGCTATCTTTCTGACATCAGATTATGCCCAGTTTGCTTCAACTGCCGCATTTCCATTTCGCCTAATTACACAGATTCCTCCTGATGCTATGGCAGTGGTGAAAGAATTTGTTGAGAAATAAGGGACTTCCAATTAAAAAAATATCCAATTTTGTAAGGGAGCCAGTGCATTGCCCAGAGTTGTCTGAGTAGAGGTTTCCTCCGCTTAGAACTAAGAGTAGGGATACGCAAAACGGCAGAAGCCGCTGCTCATCCTGCCTCCTCTATGATTAATAGATAAGTCAGTTGATACGATAAAACCAAACTCTGTTTATATTGATGAACTAGGCTAAAACCCTCTTCCCTCCTGCTTCCTAACTCATCCCAACGACAAATTTTTACGCCAACCTACTCAAGTAATGTACAGCTTATAAAATTGGACTTAATTTTTGCTAACTTAACTTGTATGATATTATACAGCTTGATACTAGACGTATAGTTACTGTATGATAACTAAATTTTTACAGTAAAAATAACTATTTATACATAAATTTTATTTATACTAAATTAGATTAACTTGATATTAAGCCTATAGTTGCTATCGAAACAATACTAAAGTTTTACAGTAAAAAGAATTATTTAGACATAAACTTTATAATATTTTAGCTAAAAATAATAGAAACTTGAGAGTGTAAAAAAAAGTAGGAGCATCTACTGAACAATATATATGTAGTATCAAGTTACAATACCAAAAATAAATGAACACAAGTTGCTTAGTGTGAAAACAAGTTTG
Organism: Nostoc sp.; assembly: GCF_036919595.1. Taxonomy (GTDB): domain Bacteria; phylum Cyanobacteriota; class Cyanobacteriia; order Cyanobacteriales; family Nostocaceae; genus Nostoc. The sequence continues at coordinate 14,758 of NZ_JBALCO010000159.1, forward strand.
TGTATTTATTAGCATAATTATTTTAAAAATCACAAAAAGGCTAGAGCATTTTTATTTGCTACAAGCCACAGATGAACCAAAAAAAATATCAAAACTTGTTTTGTTTACTTAGATAATAATTGGATTTCAGACATTTAATATTGTAAAAATAGTTTTGGATTCGTAATTAAACAATTATTTAATTTTACTTAAGCTTATGCAACTCTATACACCTCTTGAAATCAAACAACTCCAGCAATACGAAGACCTTCCTTACTTACTTGAAATTTTGGAGTGGGTGAAAAGTTTTTTAGCAAGACCTCATCCTAACTTAGGAAGGCCGGGTGTCGTCTGCCCTTTTGTACCTCACTCTCTCAAGTCAAACAGTATTCGTCTGGCGGTTATTCATACAAAAGATTTGTACCCAGAACAATTAGAAGAAGTTGTTAAACGCTACCGAGATATCTTTCTTAAGATGGAAGTTAAAGAGCAGGAATTGGCAATAAATAGAACTTTTTTACTTATCTTTCCTGATATCCATATAGAAGATGCTTGTAAGCTAATAGATAGTGTACAACAAAAACTTAAACCTTTGTTTGTTGAGTCAGGACTGATGATAGGAGAATTTCATAAACGTAATGAAAGTCCTGGTTTGCACAACCCAAACTTTCGTCCACTTCGTAGTCCTATCCCCTTGTTGGCTATTCGGTTTATGGTTGAACTTGACCTTCCCTTTCTTGAGAGTCCGGCTGATCCACGCTTACGTATTAGGTATCTAGAAGCTTATTTAAAGTGTTTTGGTAATAAATTTACAGATGAAACAAAGTTTAAAAATGCTCATCAAGCATTGGCTTTAGCGAAAAAAGAACTTAAAGACAAAAATTTGGTGTATTAGCATATAAAATAAAATATTTGAATTCGGGGTGATCGCCTGAAATTAGTTTTTAAAAGAACTTGACAAAATCAATAAAATGTAATTTTAACGTGCTTCAAATCTTTCCATTAGTTCAACCCATAATCAACTTTTATTGAATTTAACCGCATTTTGAAACCGTCAGTAAGGTTGGCTACAGTTTGGAATGACTGGGATGAAAATGACGAATTTTCTGCTAGTTATAATAGCTAAGTGCAGGTAGCATCAAATAAAAATCATGGTAAAAATACTAGTTAAATTTAAATTTAAATATCTGTCCTTTTTATGATGGCGTCTATTTATTTGGTGTGAAGGCTTTTCCCTCTGGTGAGCAAACCGCTGGTCAATTTCTCGGCATCGGTCGCTTGCAATTTTACGCACCCATGACTACAGGGAATTAAGTTCATTTAACACATTCGACGCAGAATCTGTGATTTTAACCATTGAGGATAATAATTATACTTCTCCTTTATTTTTTTGAGAAAGTTTTCGCCACAGACCCAACTCTCTGTCTACGCTCTTTGCGGTTAATTTATTTTTACAAATGATTAGGACTGCTATATATCCGAATTACGAATTTCGCGCAACGCTACTAGCCTTCAACTTAGGATAAGCAATCCGTTTATGGTGAAATTGCTGCCAAACATCCACAAATATCTGAGCAATCTGTGACATTTCTTCCCGTTTTAGTCCTGAATCTACGAGTTGATTGTCTTGCCATTTGGCACGCAGAATATTATTGAGCATTGCTAAAGCTTGTTCGGTAGAGACATCTTTAAGTGATCGCTTCTCTAGCAGAGGTTTAGCCGATGCTTGCAGCGATCGCAGCGCTGCTTCGCAAGAATCTGCTAACATGACAATTCCGGTTTCCCGTGATTGGGGAATTGGGCCATCGTAGCGAAAATCTGCGTCGTCTACTGTTAAACTTGGATCTTCCTGAGCCATTTGCTGGGCTTGGTGATGGAAATAGGCAATCAACATCGTTCCCTGATGCTCTGGAATAAAAGCTTGAATCGCTGTAGGCAAAAGGTGTTTACGCGCCATCACCAACCCTTCAGTTACGTGCTTTTTGATAATTTCTCCACTCTTCCAAGGGTCTTTAATCTCGGTATCGTGTTTATTCGGCCCCCCCATTTGATTTTCAATAAAGCCAAGGGGGTCGTGCATTTTGCCAATATCGTGGTATAATGTGCCAGCCCTGACTAGTTCAACGTTGCATCCTAGTTCTTTGGCAGCAGCTTCGGCAAGGGTAGCCACAAATAACGTATGTTGAAAAGTTCCGGGAGTTTCAGTAGCGAGTCGTTTTAATAAGGGGCGATTAGGGTTCGCCAACTCTGCTAAACGGATGGGAGTGACTAAATCAAAAAGTTTTTCTAGATAAGGACTCAACCCTAAAGCTACGATACTCCAACCTAAACCAGATAAAGCAAACAATCCGGCTTCTCGAAGGACGATATACCAGGTTGAACCAAATGCTTGACCAATTAAGATTTTAACAACCAGATAAATACTACCCTGAGTTAAGGCGATCGCAACACCTAATAATGCTAATTCTTCACGCGATCGCAATCGTTGTGCAATGTAACTACCTAATATTCCTCCTCCAACACCAGCTAAAAGCGCAGCCTTGCTCATATCCAAGCTAATGCCTAATATCGGCAACAGCAGTCCGACAACTGTCAAGCCCAAAGTGGGGCCGTAGAAGCTTCCCAATAATAGACTAAGGGCACTCCAGGTTGTATAAGGCAATCCGATTGTGATCACACCTGGCACACTCAGAGTCAGCAATAACACCAATAGGCGATCGCGTTGTCGCAATTCGTAATGAATATGCCGTTCTACCCAGACAAAAATACTAATGGCGATCGCAATCACGCCTGCTAACTTCACCAATTCTTGCCACTTTAATTCCCAGCGAATCAGGTGATAATGTTCCAACACCTGAAAGTTCCATGCAGTAATCTGCTCTCCTTTTTTGACAATCACCTCACCATGCCGGATCTTCACCATCACGGGTGGCACCCCAGCAGCAGCCTTTTGAGCGTTTTGTCTCGTTTGTTCTTCATCTTCTTGCAAATTCGGCTTGAGTACAGCTAACAATAGCTTCTTTGCCAAAGTTTCAGCGGATTCTGGTACAGAGGTTTGCAATTGTAAACTCACTGCATTTTCTAAGATATTTTTTGGCAGTCCTTGCGGGATGCCTTGGGTGAGAATCCGCTCTGCACTCTGATGGATTCCCATTTGTGTTTTTTCCCACTCCACATCTGACAAATCCAAAAGCAGGGATTCCTCGTATACTACTTCTGGGGTAACAGTCTCTAATTTTAAAAGTTTGGCAGTGGCTTGGGTGTATCTTTGGCGTGCTTGGGAAATTTGGGCAATCAGTAAAGACAAGTTTTTCTCAGAAATTGTGACACGGTAAGATTCTAGTTCTGCTACTGCTTGAGTAAAGTCAGTGTTTTGAGAAAAATCAACTGGCTCTGTCTTTTCTGGATTCTGAGAATCAGATTTGGGTATTGTGAGCGGCTGGCGTTCCTGATTAGGTGCAGCTATAGATGATGAACGGGAGGCGGTTCGTCCTGTTCCTTTCTTCTGCTGATTTTTACTATTTTCTACAGCTACTAGCAGTGCTTGCCATTCCTGGCTAGGACAAGAGCGGAGATAACGCTGGGTAGAGATGGACAAAACTACAGGATCAAAAAAAGGAAAAGCTCCAGCAATGGTGCGAATTTCATAGCCATCATCTAGAAGTTGTTGCAAATTTTCGTTGATTTGTTGATTCATTCGTGCATCAACCATCAACATTTGTAAGGAACTTTTACTAACGGCTTTGCGCTTGGATTCTGTTTTTTTCTGATCTTCAATGCTAGCTGTGTAAGGTGCTGTAATCGTTTGGGGCGCGGGATTTCCTACTTGGAGTTGAGTTTGGTTATATAATTTATGGCCAATAACGCCTGTGAGGGAGACTATAGCGATCGCTAAAATCACCAAGAAACGCTGTTCATGCACCCAATTTAAACCGACTGTATAAATGCTACTCTTAGTTTTGACCGATTCTGCCTTTGACTTGAGCGCTGTTTCTTGTTTTTGGCGATGCCTACGGCGGGCTGCACCTACGCTTTTGTCATTGGTTTTTGATAAAAATAAGATTACATTCTTAAAAATAGTCTTTAGAAGTTCCCTTCTATGGCTTTTGCTTTTGGGACTTCTCATTAACTTTCCTTTACGGCGTAGTCCTTTGTACTGTCGCCGCCAGTGAGTTAATTGCTGGGTTAAGAACTGCAAAAATTGCTGGATTTTCATTATCTCTGCCTGCAATTGCTGACTTTGATAGCTCAAAATAAGACAATCATCAGGGAAGTTTTATCTGCGGCTGCTGCAACTACGGTAGCGGGGGCTTTTTTGTTGCCGATTTGCCACAATAGCTACCTACAGAATCAGTCTGAGGGTTTGCTGAAAAATTCTAGTATATAAGACTAGTACATTGTGGCGTCAGTTTGCATAAGTAAGTGGGCGTGAATAATTAGAGGTTTGTAATAAGCAGATACAGACCTATTTTAAAGGCTGAAGGCCTTAGTACTAGCTAATTGAATTAATTTTACATTGCGTAACATAGTTTTATTTATTCTTGCCCACTTACTTACCTTTAATAAGAACCTTAAGACCCAAGTTTTGTTTTAGTAGTAAGTTTTTTAGTTGTTGGCTAGATTGTGTAGTTTTCAGCGTTTGGCATCCGCACTGTTGTTCGGTGAAAACAGGATTAACGCGACCGAATTACGCGAGGAGCTGCATAAACTGCAAGCAAAGCCTCAGATCCCTCCTCTGTTAACTCGCTTGGATGCAGGGCAAAATTATACACTCCTGACCACACTGCCACAAATGCATCGGTTAATTTTAACATTTGGGAAAAGCTAGTTAGTCCCCATACCGAGGAATTCCTCTGCAAAAGCAAGACTTGCCAATTTACGGGAATTCCACCTATACCGTTATATGCTCCTGATAAAGCACCAGTAATTGCACTTGTAGCCTGTGAGCTTAGAGGCGTAGCATCTTCCACTTTGAAATTGTCATTGTGAGTAGCCCGCAAAACTGCAAGGCGAAAGTCTTCCAAGGTACTCAAAAAGCAGTAAAATGCCAAAGCAATAGTGTTACTTAGCTCTTCTTGCCTAGCAAACTCAGCTTGTGCCCTTGACAATCCAGCCCCTTGCTCTAATAAATTTTGAACTCTTAATAATTTTTTTGGTATTGATGTCGGTGTTTCTCCGAGAAAAGAAATTATTTGCGGGATGAGGGTTAGGGGATCGAGTTTTTCAGTTAAAGCAAGAGATATCGCATATCCTACTGCTAGTGTTCCATCCCTTACTACTGGGTCATCCTCCCAGATTTTGAGTACATGCAGCAAGTTTTGTCGGAGCTTAATTAGATTTTCGTGAAAAAAAAGCGTTACTGGTAGTGTCGCAAGAATTATTTTTATCGAGATGTCATCAGTTGCTGCTAAATGAAGAGATTCTTGTTGCTGACGCCTTATCCAATCATCTAAATCTAATCTACCCAAGGTAATCAAACTTTCAGTACCCAAAACCGCCATTCTGCCCAAATCCAGGTAACTCTGAGACTTGATTTTACCACCAGTGGCTAAACTTTCCCCCAGGAATGCTCCGAGTAAAGTACCTCTAAACCGACTTATAGGAGAATAACGCATACAATTTTTGATTTTGGACTTCGGCTTCTCTACAAGACGCTCTTACGTTCGTTCAGTTGAAGATTTTAGATTGAAAAATTTAATCCAAAGTCTAAACTCTAAGTAGGTAGGCATGAATAGGGTAACGCAGCCTAAAGCCTGCGGGATGGCAACTCTTAGAAACGCTCTTGCGTTCGCTTAGAGCGATGTAGGAGCGTCTGACTCAAACAGGCATTGTCTCCCCTTAAGAGAAGACGGTAGTGGCTCCAGCGACTTCCAGTAAAAAAAAACATCCCATCGCAGGGGCGCAAGGCCTTGCGCCCCTGCTACAAATGTACAAATAATTTTGGATAAATTATTTTTTGTCAGTCCCCTACTTCTTACATTGATGCAGGCTAACGCCAAAAGAGAAGACCGTGCTAACTCACTACAAACTTTAATTTATTTACGCCTAGCTACTTATAACTGATTGATTCTTCATCTTTTCTTAAAAAATGCACCAAGGCTTGTAAGCCTAACAAGTAACTTTGTCCGCCAAAACCACTTATTTGCCCGATTGCTACTGGAGCGATGTATGAGTGATGGCGAAAATCTTCCCGGCGGTAAATATTACTTAGATGTACTTCTACTGTAGGCAAATTAACAGCAGCGATCGCATCTCGCAATGCCACACTTGTATGGGTATATGCCCCTGCATTAATCAAAATTCCCTGATGTTGTCCTAATGCCCCATGAATAGTATCTACCAAAATTCCTTCATGATTTGACTGCACAGGAAAAACTTTCGCCTGTAACTTGAATCCTTCTTCTTCTAACAGGCGGTTAATTTGAGCTAGTGTCAAAGAACCATAAATTCCTGGTTCTCGCTGTCCTAGCAAATTCAAGTTTGGCCCGTGCAGTGCCAGAATGCTTAAGGGTTGTAAAGTCGAGTTCAGCACTTTCGGGCTAGTGGCGACGACGCGAGCGATCGTTCACAGGAATCGGAATCAGTTCCGGTTCCGGTTCAGCCTCTGGTCCTAACAGGCTCTCAATTAGCCTACGTGCTAATTCCTTAAGCTTTTCCACTACCTTTTCTATATAGTCCATGAACTGACCGCTCCTGAGATACTACCTCAATTTTTGATTAACAGGTACGCAGAAAATGGCATATTTTCGCACCTCTGGCTTCCAACCGGGCTGATCCACAATCCCGTGTTTGGGACATAAGCCACTTCTAAAATTTGGCGTTGTGTTTTCCCTTACTTTTTAGATTATCACACTTGCACCTACCGAACTGCATCCTATCAAGGATGGATATCTAGGGTCAAGAGTTCAAGAGTTAAGGATCGGACTTTGGACTCTTGACTTGTAATTAACCTTCTGTACCCTTTTTTTTCGCAGCAGTCGTTGATGACTTAGCAGTTAACTTAGATTTAGAACTCGTTGATTTACTCGTTTTGCGAGTCGATTTCGCTGTCGATGCCTTAGCTGCCAACAAGTTCAGCGCCGCAGCCAGGGTTACATCTTCTACCGATTGACCTTCTGGGATACTCACATTAGTTTTGCCATGCTTGATGTAAGGGCCATAGGGGCCATCGTAGATGTTAATTGTTTCCCCATCCTCTGGATGTGTACCCAATTCGCGTAAAGCTGCCTTGGACTTGCTGTTGGTGGAACTGCGTCCCTTTTTTGGTTCGGATAACAGTTCAAATGCACGTTCTAGGGTAATTGTCAATACATTATCAGTAGCTTTTAGGGAGCGGTAGTCTTTCCCTTCCTTACCCTGGTCATGAACCACATAAGGGCCAAAGCGTCCCAAACTTGCTTGGATTTTGCCGCCAGTAACTGAATGAACCCCTAACGTTCGGGGTAGTGCCAACAGACCAACAGCCATTTCCAGGGTAACGGTTTCTGGGGTAACACCTTTGAGTAGGGAGGCTTGTTTCGGTTTGGGGTTTTCGTCGGTTTTGTCACCCAATTGAACATAAGGACCATAAGCACCAATTTTCACATAAATCGGTTCGCCAGTTTCGGGATGGCGACCTACCTGGTCAGGGCCTGTGGTTTTTTGACGTAGCAATACTTCTACCTGTTTGGGGTCGAGGTCTGCTGGTGTCAAGTCTTTGGGAATTGAAGCGGTGATAACCCCCTCACCATTTTCGACTTCAATGTAGGGGCCATATTTACCAATGCGGACTTTAGCATCTAGATTCTCCAGTTCTACAGTCCTAGCTTTGGGGGCATCAATTTGACTTTCCCGTTCTTTTACCAGGGTTTCCAGCCCTTTTTCTCCCAGATAGAATTGCTGCAAGTAGGGTAGCCATTTCGCTTCACCTGTGGCAATGTCATCAAGCGTTTGCTCCATTTTCGAGGTAAAACTGGGATCAACGATGTCTGGGAAATGTTTTTCCAGCAAGTCGGTGACAGCGAAAGCGGTGAAGGTAGGAATGAGAGCGTTACTCACCAATTGGGCATAACCCTTGTCGATAATTGTGCCAATGATGCTGGCATAGGTACTGGGACGACCGATACCTTCGCTTTCCAAGGTTTTCACCAAAGTAGCTTCGGTGTACCTAGCTGGTGGTTGGGTTTCATGACCAACTGCTTCTAAATCTGTACAATTCGGATGATCTCCCACTTTCAGATTCGGCAAAATTACTTCCTGGTCTTCCAGTGCTGCTTCTGGGTCATCTGAACCTTCGACGTAGGCACGTAAGTATCCAGGAAATTCAATCCGTTTACCAGAAGAACGGAATCCAGCGTCCTCAACTTGCAATTGCACGGTAATTTGAGTTTGGCGGGAATCAGCCATTTGACAGGCGACAGTGCGCTTCCAAATCAAATCGTAAACGGCAAGTTCTCGACCGCCCAAAGCAGTTTCTTGGGGAGTGCGGAAGCTGCTACCTGCTGGACGAATTGCTTCGTGCGCCTCTTGTGCGCCTTTGGATTTGGTAGTGTATTGCCGAGGTTGGGGACTAAGGTATTGTTGACCGTAGAGCTTTTCTACACAACTCCGAGCAGCTGCGATCGCCTGATCTGACAAATGCACTGAATCTGTCCGCATATAGGTAATATACCCCTGCTCGTACAAATTCTGGGCAACCCGCATCGTGTCACGAGCTGAGAGGCGCAGTTTCCGGTTAGATTCTTGTTGCAGCGTCGAGGTAGTGAACGGTGGTGCAGGTTTGCGCGTCACTGGGCGTTCTTCGATGTCAGCAACATTCCAGGTTTTCCCAGTCAGGCGTTCCTTGAGGGCTACTGCTTGGTCAACGTTTAGCAACAAGACATTGCGACCTGCGGTAATTTGTCCAGTCGTTGCGTCAAAATCGCTGCCGTTAGCGATTTTGCTTCCTCCCAATGTGACCAACTGGGCACCAAAGGGGGTTTTTTCCTTTGACAAACTGGCTTTCAAATCCCAGTACGTACCTTCATGGAAAGCACGGCGTTGGCGTTCTCTAGTGACTAAAAGTCGCACGGCTACAGATTGCACTCGCCCAGCAGATAATCCCCAGGCGATTTTTTTCCATAGCAGGGGAGACAGGGTATAGCCCACGAGTCGATCTAAAATCCGCCGCGTTTCTTGGGCGCGAACCAACTGCTCATCGATATTGCGGCAGTTTTTCAACGCTTTTTTGATCGCGTCTTGGGTAATTTCGTGAAACACCATCCGCTTAGTCGGAACTTTCGGCTTGAGCAATTGGTATAAATGCCAACTAATGCTTTCGCCTTCCCGGTCTTCGTCCGTTGCCAGAATCAGTTCATCTACATCCTTGAGGGCATCTTTGAGTTGGGTAACAATTTTCTTTTTGTCTTTCGGGACAACATATACCGGTTCAAAGTCGGCGTCCACATTTACCCCTAGCTGCGCCCATGTTTCCCCCTTGACGGCAGCGGGAATTTCACTAGCCGACTGGGGGAGGTCACGCACATGACCCATAGACGCCTCCACCCGATAGCCTGATGGCAGGTAGTTGCGAATGGTACGAGCTTTGGTTGGAGATTCGACGATGACGAGAGTTGACATGGAAATTTCAATAAAAAGAAGAGCTACTAAGCAAAACAGTCAAATTGAGGTAGTTTTTGCAAATTGTCAAGATAAAAGGTCGCGCTTAGGGCGGTGATTTAATCCTCACATAAACTCCCTGCTTGGGAGAAAATGCGCTGAACTTAGGGCCCAGTCTTTCCCAGAGGATAGGGGAGGGTAACGCTGGGTGTGAATTTCCAGCTATTTCAATCTTTAACTTATCTAACGCATAATTGGCGACTACAGTTTTCAAAATACCCTGCAAGAAGTGTAATACGTCAATTGGGGAATGGGGCATGGGGCATCGGGAATAGGGAATGGGGAAGCAAAAGAGCAAAGAGCAGAGGCGAAAGATGTAAAATTTTTCATTCTCCCCAATGCCCAATGCCCAATGCCCACTTTCATAAAGCTTGTGCCAAAATTAAACCAAACTTGAGAGCAAAAGCGAAGTGGGGTTTGTACCCATGTTAGGAAAGCAAAACCATGCAACCGATTCGTCAAGGTGATGTAATCTTACTGCCTGTGCAGCAAATTGAAGGACAAAAAATACCTCACTTAACTTTGGCAGAAGGCGAAGTTACCGGGCATAAACATCGCATTACTCAGGGAAACGCACAATTATACGAAAAAGATAGCACACTCTATTTGCGTGTGTTTTCAGAGTCGGCATTGCTAGCTCATGAGGAGCATAAAGCTATTTCTATTCCCCAAGGTGATTGAATGGTGAAAATTCAGCGGGAATACGAGCCTGAAGGTTGGCGATATGTCGCTGATTGAAAATTTAACGCCTGAGCAAGAGGCTTTGATTCCAGTTTATCGAGAGAAGTGGCGAGCGATCGCGCTTTCAACTGAGCGAATTGCTCGTGCAAAAGTGACCGAGGTGGTAAAAGCTGCTTATGTATTTGTGGGATTATCTGAGCCTGAGATTTTATTTTTTGATCGTCTTTATGCTGCTTGGGCTGCCATTAATGGTGACTTGGAGAGCAAATTGAAATATAAGTTATATCAGGGATTATGGAAGTTAATTTTTGGTTTGCGTGAGATATATCAACAGCTACATATAGAAATTATTAATAAATTAAGTGCAGAATTTTCTAGCGATGCTCATATTTTATTAAGGCAAGATTCATTGTACTTAGGTATGCTTTGAATAAATAAATTAAATGATACAGAGTAAGATGTCGCATCATTAATAGATTGCTGTATTTCAGTGTTAAATTGTACTCATAACTCAATCAAATGGAATTTATTTCAGGCGCTAATTAAGGATTGTGGTTTTATTTCTCCATTTGAAAAATTTTGTATAGTATGCGATCGCCCCCTTCACCTGCGCTTTGATAATCAAAATACTCTCCACGTTTAAGGCGATCCTGCTATTGAATTTACCGATGGATATAGCTTTTACTTCTACCACAGTGTAACCTTACCTGAAAAATACGGTAAAATCCACCCGTAGCAATGACAAGCTGAATGGCTTTTCTTAGAGGAAAACGCCAAACTACGCCGAGTGTTAATTCAGGGTATTGGTTACGCTATAATTTGCCAACAATTACAAGCTATTGAATTAGATACTTGGCAAAAATATACACTATTAAAAATTGATAATAATGTGGATATCGAGCCGATTTATTAAAATTTATTAAAAATGACTTGCCCTAGCACAAGTTTTATTCACGCCTTGCGTGTTCCACCGAATATGAACTCAGCGCGTGAGGCAATTTTCTGGGTAAATTGGGGAATAGAACCAGAAGAATTTGCTATACAAACATAACGGCTTCAGGGGCTTTACACATTTAGAACCACACTAAAAAAGTCTAAAACTATTACCTTTCCTTCTGGTCATGGGCTAAATGAAAATGAAATAGCCCTGGAATTTCTATATATATTGTTTTGAAATATCAAGCCTAACATTTTTGCTAGGTTTTATTTTTGATATCACACAAAAAACAAAAGACGTAAAAGATAAATTTGCATCGAAAATTTTTAAAGTTAGAAAATGAATGTGGTTCTGACTGTACCAATGACGATATCATCGTTTTGATTGTTATGATCTGGCGCTATTAGCCAGATAACTCCTGGGGTAATGCTGATATTGTCACTCAGCTTATATTGATAGAAACCTTCAACGTGATCTGAAGTGTCTGGATCCTTGTTGATACCTGCATTCCTGAGAGAATTGCTGACACTGCTAACTTTAGGTTCCATACCCACAATCATGCCTAAAATGTTATTTTTTATACCAAATTTCAGAAAAGCCAGTGTGACGGTAGAGTTCCAGATGTTAGCTCAAATAATAATACAGGTTTAATATTCATCTACGTATATATATATAAAATATTTTAGTCCGCAATTGTCTTCACATCCTATACTTTGAATAGCTTTTTGCTATCTTCAGATTTATTGGCTCAATAAATAGTTTTGGTAAAAATGATTCTTCCTTACTACACAAATACTCGGATGATATGCCAAGGTATGGGTATCAAATGATTAAGGAAATAAATCAATGTTTACTATACAAAAACTATCATTAGCTTTAATTGGAACAGCAGTTGTTTGCATGAGTGCTAACCCAGCTGGCGCTGTTAGCCTGACTCAAGGAGGTTCCACACCTGTTGCAGGAGAAGGTCAATATACTAATATTCAAGGAGCTACAACGATCAACTTCAATTCCGGGACAGCAACCGATCCAAACGGATTTGTTACTTACTCTGCAACTAATGGAATTGTCCAAGGGAGTGTAGATAGTCAATATGCTGCCCCCTTCGGTGATACCAGCAAATACTTAACGGTTGCGCCACAAGGTGCCCAAGCTAATGGTCAGAATATTCCAGGAAACACTGGTAATGAAACTATTACCTTTGCTAAGGCTATTGATTACTTTGGCTTCTACTGGGGGTCAATAGACACATATAACATTGTGGATGTCTATAGTGGAGGTAATTTACTAAAAACATTTAGTGGCGCAGATGTTCCAAACGCTCCAGCGAATGGTGAACAGAGTGGTAATGCAAATAATGTCTATGTTAATTTGTTAGCAAATACTAGTATAGGAGAGAGTTTTGATAAGGTAGTTTTAAGAACAACTGGTATTGCATTTGAAACTGATAACCACAGCTACAGACTAGCTAGTGTCCCTGAACCTACTGCAACATTTGGCTTGCTAGCGTTCGGTGTTATGAGTGCTGGTTCATTTGTGAAACGGAAATTAAAGTTAGTTTAAAATCATCTATTTACACCGTCTGAAAAATTAACAATGTCATTCTCGTTTGAAAATATAAAACCCAGCAAAAATGCTGGGTTTTTACTTTGGAATCATCTAAAAAAGCGAAGGACACAAAGAATTAATTTGCATCTTCAGCTAAAATTAGGAAAATTAGAAAGTGAATGTGGTTCTGACTGTACCAATGACGATATCATCGTTTTGATTGTTATGATCTGGCCCTGTTAACCAGATAACTCCTGGGGTAATGCTGATATTGTCACTCACCTTATATTGATAGAAACCTTCAATGTGATATGAAGTGTCTGGATCTTTGTTGATACCTGCATTGCTGAGAGAATTGCTCACACTGGTAACTTTAGGTTCCATACCCACAATAATGCCTGCAATGTTACCTGTTTTACCAAGATCCGGGAAAGCCAGTGTGACGGCATAGTTCCAGATGTCAGCATCACCAACTGAAAGAACGCGAGCTTTGGTTAAGCCAGCCCAACCACCAATCACGAATTTTGAGCTAGGTTGAAAGGATGCTTCAATACCGTAGGAGTTGCTAGAAGCATTCTGCAATATGTTGTCATTAGCGTTATTGCTACCACCACTACCATTGGCAAAAAAAGTATTTTTATAGGCGTTAATGTAGGTCAAACCAAGGGTAATTTGCTTGCTAGGCTTAACAGTTAACTGCCCCATAGCACCATAAGCACCGTTGAACAGTCCAGAGCCTAGCTGAGGGTTAGCAGCATCATTCGCTAAATAGCCGAAGCTTAGTTCCAGCTGATCACTAAACTCGTGTTTGACTCCTATACCAGTACCATTGACTAGATAATAAATTGGGTTGCGAGTCCCAAAATGGGAAAGGGCACCGCTACCACCGTCCCCATCAAGGTACGGGTTGACTGTGTTAGTGAAATCATCAATTGCACCTGCATTTGCTTCCAGGATGATGTCTGTTTTATCACCGAGAGGGAACTGATACAACAGTGCGTCTATCACTACTCCATTACTGTTGTTACCACCAGCAAATCGGAAGTCACCTTCTGGTGTAAAGGTGGCAGTCTGAGAGAAGGGATCTAGGTTTGTTGCCTGAAGTCGTGTTCTGAGTAAATCTTTACCAGTAAAACTGGTGTCGAGGTTCAGACGCACCCGATCTGCAAGGACAGTATTTTGGTTGACTTTTTGACCATTAACTGTATTTCCACTTATAACATCCGCGATCGCAATTACCACTTCCCCATTCAGTTTGGTTGTGGTTGAAAACCGATTCGCCTCCAATTCAGCACTGCGTGCTTCTACTGCATCCACACGACCTCGGAGTGTCGCAAGTTCTGCTGAAAAATCTTCTTGCAGCTTTTGTAATGTGGCTAAATCTTGTTTGTTAACTAAATCGCCAGTGGCTGTAGCAATAAGTTCGTTAACGCGGTCAAGACAAGCATTCAAACCAGCAGCAAACTCATATCGCGTTAATGCCCGATTACCACGATAAGTGCTATTTGGGTATCCGGCAATACAGCCATAGCGCTCAACCAAGGACTGCAATGCTTGGAATGCCCAGTCAGTGGGTTGTACATCAGAAAATTGAGACACGGAGGTAACTTGCGCCATTGTCTGATCTGGCGCTATGTTCGTAGCTCTTGTGTCTGGATTAGCTAAAACTTGCGCTTGATTGATTTCAGACCTGCCAGATGTTTCACCTGCAAATGCAACAGTATTCACAAATAGCATTACACCGCAGATTGCTGGACTAACTAGCAGATATTTACAGAATTTTTGCATTTTTCTCCTCACATTGATCTCCAATTCACACCCAAACCACATTTTTTTAAACGTGTATTTTCTGAGAATATTTGTCAGCAATCTTATCAGAAGTAAGCAAACTTTTTAACAAAAAAAGTCAAGAAATCCTAATTATTCAAGGAAAACTAAATTGTAAAGGGCTGTACCGTCTGAAAAAGTTTTGTTATTATTCATTACACAGGAAACGCAGAATGATATTCTCTGACTATTTTAAGAATGAGAATCATTATATGGTAAAATTTAGAAAAAGGCAATCCGCTATTACCTTATGATGCGTTTCGATATTTAGCTAAACGCTATAACCTGAAGCAAGTTGCTGTAGTACAAATTCCCGAAGATCAACTTTCACCAAGGGATGTGCAAAATGCAGTCAATGCTGTAAAAAAGTACAAAGTTAAAGCTTCATTTAGTGAACCAGGTAGTAGATAACAAATTTAACCAGCCTCTCCAAAGATTTGAAGTTAATGCGTCCTCTGGATTCTCTGGAAATTGGTGGAATAGAAGTAGAAGCTTTATGGCAAACCGATGCTTATGATTTACAGCATCAAGTTATTAGTACTCTTAGCGGTGCTGAACTTAAGCGGATTTTATTGACTTATTGTTTGATAATGCCTCGGAAACTGTTAGTACTAGATGAAGGCTTTGCTAATGTTGATGTGCAAGGTTCAACAGATTTTAGGCTTTGCTAAATGAATCAAAGCGGGAGGAGAGTTGGACGTATTGCAAGTTTCTCATGATATTTATATGGTAAATCGCTATTGCGATCGCGTGCTTTGCCTTAACCAAAACATTGTTTGTACTAATCAGCCGGAAATTGCCCTTTGATTGCAAAACCTGTTAGCAACCTACAGCCCAAGTTTCAGTCGCTACCAGCACCAACATTAATGCCCATAAATATGAATTTCTTCAATGCTGGCATCATTGGATCAGGTATTTTCAACCTTGCTTCTGGCCCGTTTGTGCTATTTGTAGCCGTTTTGATCTGGTTCAAGTTGAGATTGAAAGCTGCATAAATATTTTTCTCCAAAGACTTGCTATTTTCTTTTATGTTTGCTACATTGATTAATCGTGGCTCACAAAAGCCCCAGCCGGGATAGCTCAGTTGGTAGAGCAGAGGACTGAAAATCCTCGTGTCACCGGTTCAAGTCCGGTTCCTGGCATTCTTTACAGCCAAATTGACTTTTGACATAACGCATAAAGTGGCATGGATCTGGTATAAAGGGAAAGCTGATTACCAGTTATGTCGGACAAATGGCTTGTAGCTTGTCGCAAATTGTATCTCCCGTTGCTGCCCGTACTAAAATTTGAAATAATGATTTGACATCAAATGCTCCCTTTGTTTTAAGCAAAATATTTTCTGATAAACATTTAATTGTGTGTGATAAAGTTTCTTGACTTTTCGATTTCCTAAGTGTATTTGTTAATGAATGTTGGCGAAAAAGTATCAGTTAACGCAAAGGAACGCAAAGTAATTACAGTTGGGATTAAAATCGCTGACCTGTTGTAACTTCAAATCTAACTTCTCCTTGGTCGCTAATTCCTAAGTCGCCTCGAATCAGCCCAAAGGATGACTTAAGTCTCAATCCTAAGCCATAGCCAAAGCCGCTTCCAGGTTTGTCTCGCAGCACTCCTGGTTCTCCTAGCACGGTTTCGCTAGACCCGAAATCTGAGGCTAAGTCAGTAAAGAGAATTCCTCCTATTGACTGAAAAATTGGGAAACGATATTCCACAGAAGCTAAACCATAACTCCGACAACTGGCAACTTTACCATAACCGTAACCTCTAACAGAATTTAGCCCACCAATATTAAAAGCATCAGCTGGTGGAAAGTCTCCAAAAGTTGTGCCAATTTGTAAATTAATAGCCAACATTTCTGGATTGTCGGTTGGTCTACCATCACCTATCCAACTGACTGGTAAATACTGAATATAGTCTCCCCGTAGGCGGTTGCTGGAAATATTGCCCAGTCCAATGGGAATCGCTTGTTCTGTACTGAGGGTGAGGATTGATCCTTGAGTCGGATTGTCTCGGCGATCGCGTTGATCTCTGGATACAGCAAATGATACTGTGAATAGGTCATCAATACCAGTACCGCTGACAGATAGGGGACTCCCTAATCTATCGACCTGTGCAACGTTATATTCTTGATCGCGTAGGCTAATCCTGGTATAGTTGAGAGCCACAGATGTATCCCAGTCATCGAAAGAGCGTAAGAGTCCCACAGAACCGCCAAACCTTCCCTCCCGCACTTTGTTGCCGTTAGCCAATCTGATATCTTCGTTGAAGGTTCCCGATACATTTCGACTACGAAAACTTCTAATGCTATAGCCTAAGCGGTTTGGTTCTCCAGGACGATAACGACTAGTGAACTGACTATTAAACTGGACATCTTTAGTGCTAAATTGCACAGTTGTATCTAATTTATCGTTAAGACCGCTGATATTTGCATCTTTATAACCCACCCGACCGTATAGCCCAACATCATCGTTACTACCGCCTCCTAAAATTAGAGAAGGAAAGCGACGCTCTTTGATTTTATAAATGATATTAACACTGGAGGCATCTTCTTCTCGATTAACATCTACTTGATTAAATGACTCTAATCTCCTCAACCGTTGCAAGTCTGCTTGAAGCAAATCCTCACGGAATACCTGACCGGGTTTGAGTCTCAGCAGACCAATGATTAAATCTGTCTGAGTCCGCCCTTTAATTGACTGACCTTTGTCATCGAGCAACTCATTTTTGTGATTAATAAAACGAATCTGGATGTCTTTGACAACTTTTTGGTAAAATTCAAGCGCTTGGCTATCTCCTGAAGTCGCTCCTATATAATTACCATATTTGGCATACCCTCCCTCTATATGGATCGTAGCTTCCGGCGTTACAATACCACTAGCCCCATCCTGAGTAGAAGATTGCAAGTCTGCAAGGGCTTGTGGATTTTTCCCACCCACTAACATTACCGCGATCGCAACTACAGTTATTTGAACTCGCATATTGAAAATCTGTTAGTGTTATTAAGTTTACGACATAGAGCGAATCTATTGTGCGTAAGTCTTATAGTTCTTAAGGAGCAGGCATCGGGAACATCTCAAGTAGTGTAAAAATGGCTGCTAAATTCTGCTAAATATCTACGCAAGTATGATTATTTTACCCCGAAGTCTCTCAATACTCCCAAAGATGGCAATAGACATCTGGTGAAAAAGAATGTAGGCGAAATTTGCGTCTCTACAAGGGTTCTGCATAACGCATATTTAATTTCACCAAATGTCTAATGATTCGTGGGAGTGGCTGGACCATCTTACCGGAAGTCAACAACAATCCCTAATCGATGAAATTGTAGCCCAAGAAGAATAAAGTAGAATCTCTCAGCAAACAGAAATTAACAATGTTTTAGTCATGGCTATCGCTCAACTTTAACCGTAATTACAGGAGATTATACAACTTTACTACTGAGTGCGGCTAGGGTGCAGGATGTTGACCAAACGCAACCAGAGGCTATTTTATCTTGTTAACTAGCGATCGCAGGTCAATCAATTTTGGATATGAAAAATAGAATTTAGGTTGACCCCAACAATCAAGTCACTTGCTTGTCCAAAAATGTTTGGATAATAGAATTATTCTCGCGTTTAAATTCGCAAGTTTCAAACATGCATTAAATAATGGAACGCAAGAATCTTCTTTTCCATTATCCAAAATTTAAAATTATGTCAAATCTAGGAATTGCTGATTATACTATAAGGCGAACCAGACGTGGCGCTTTGAGTTACGTAACCTGACTGTAGGTGCAGCCATTCCGCGTGGTTTTAAACTCCGACTACTCACTGAAGATTTACAGCATTTTTCCAATAACATTTATAGAATATTTTCCATTACCTTATAGTTACTGGAAAGAAGGCGGTTCAATAAGAATAGAATATTGGCACATCTATTGGAATGATGAACATTTTTGTATTCTTGAAAAGCGTGAATTAAAATTTTCTCTTGTATCTTGATTATATTCATTTTTAATTATGCCTTTAGTGAAAAAACGCAAACTTCCTGAAGGCTTTGCTCTTTATGGATGTTCTAAATTTTGGTGTTTAACAGGAGAATGTATAAAATTGATAAACATTTTTGTAAAGCAAAATTCTAAGTTTGTTAAACGTTTTAATTACACTTATTGTGCAAACGAGATATGTTTTCAGCCAATCATATTGAATTTTAAAGATAAGGTAGTTAATGATAACTGAAATATATAGATTGGAGTGGCGACATTAATGCCTATCATCCAATAATTTTAGAGGAAAGGATTTTTAAAAAATCATGCAATCAGAAAATTATTTGCTATGAAGTTTGATCCAAGTAAAGAATCGGATATATTAGATATGATAAATAAAATGATATTATTAGATAAATAGTAACTTGTAGAAGTATGCGAGTAAAGGATGATATAATTGGAATTGCGATCGCAGGCACTGGATTTGGTCAAAAAGTCCACATCCCTGGATTCCAAGCACATCCTCAAACTGAGGTAGTTGCTGTTTATCACCGGGATATAAATAAAGCCAAAGCCATAGCAGAATCCCATAATATTCCCCACGCTTCCAATTCACTTACAGATATTGTGGCATTGCCAGAAGTGCAAGCAGTCAGTATATCTACGCCGCCATTTTTGCACTATGAAATGGCGAAAACTGTACTGCAAGCTGGGAAACATTTATTACTAGAAAAACCGACAACCTTAAATGCAGTAGAAGCTAAAGAACTTTATCAGCTAGCTAAAGAAAAAAGCCTCATTGCAACTGTAGACTTTGAATTTCGCTTTGTACCTGCATGGCAGTTATTTGCTGAACTATTGTCAGAAAACTATGTGGGTGAGTTGCGCTTAATTAAAATTGATTGGTTAGGTTCTTCTCGTGCTGATACTTCACGCCCTTGGAATTGGTATTCTGACAAGGATAAAGGAGGCGGTGCATTAGGATCTTTAGGTTCTCACTCCTTCGATTACATCCACTGGTTATTTGGGCCAGTCCGGAGATTAAACGCCCATTTAACTACTGCTATTCCCACACGAGTTGACCCTGTTAGTGGGGAATCTAAGCCAGTGAATACAGATGACAACTGTATATTAACGCTGGAATTAGCAAATGGCACACCTTGCCAACTTTCGATCAGTGCGGTTGTTCATGCACCAAGAACCCATTGGATAGAAGTATATGGCGATCGCGGTACATTAATTGTGGGCAGTGAAAATCAAAAAGATTATATACATGGTTTTCGTGTTTGGGGTTCCCAACCAGGTAAACCTTTAACGGAAATAGAAATACCGAATCGGTTAGTTTTTCCCAAAAATCATGCTGATGGGCGCATTTCTGCATTTATCCGCGTAGTAGACCAATGGGTGCAAGGAATTGACTGCAATCAGGAAATTATACCATCGCTGCGAGAAGGAATTTATTCTCAGTTGTTGATGGATTTATCCCATGAATCCTATACAAAAGCAAGTTGGGTAGATGTACCCAGCTTGGAAGGATTTCTTCGCAACTAAGGAAATGAGCAAAACTCCCCGCATTCGTATCCCACTGGAAGTAAAGAAATATGTCTTTGAACGTGACAAATACCAATGCCAAAGCTGCGGTAAAACTACTACAGAAACTAACTTCAGTATCGACCATATCATTCCCCTCGCCCGTGGCGGTCAAAACGATATCAGCAATCTCCAAACTCTCTGTCTTACCTGCAATCAGAAGAAAACAGACAACATTGATCCCCGCTTCCGGCGATATTTTCAGCTTTAGGTTAGGATCAGACGGGCTACTAGTTTCTGATTATCTATGCCTCAAAATCACAATAGTAATTCCTTAAGATTCCTCAATATTAGAAATACGATTCTCTACCTCTTCGCTGTCATAGCTGTTTTAGTAGTAGCCTTTCCTTAGCTATATGAGATTAAAACGAAAGCTGGGATCGATATATCACCTGGACGCCATGCAGGAACCTTTTTTGAGAAACATACCCACGGACTCTTCAAGTGTGAGTGGCTTTATCCATACCATTGCGATCGCCCCCAGGTTAAGTAAAAAAAGTTAAAAAGAAAAGGGGAAAATTTTCCCCTTCTCTGTGTGTGAGATTTTTATCCTAACTGATTTGAGATCATGCTGACATCAACGGCTAACTTTTTGCCCAACTTGAGCAATTGAAGACACTGATTATCTCCTTCATTCTCAAGGCTAGTGATACACACCGGCGCTATCTGACTGTACAGACAACTAAAATATAGCTCTTGCGATCGCTGTAGAGAAATATCAATATTTAATTGATCCCCGACATCAATCAATCGCTCTAATACTTGGATATCTGCATTAAAACTACCATTGGCATCATGCAACAATTGCCAAAGCGATCGCGCAATTAACTGTTCTAACATCTGCTTCCCGTCGGGAATATTCAGCCGACAACGCAGATGTTTTGCTTCAGTGGCGATCGCCTCTAATTCTAATATGTGATTCCAACTCTTTTGGGGATCAGCGATATCTTGCTCAAGCCATCGCAATGTCATCAGACAGCGATGCCCTAAAGCAATATCGGCTGCTACCTGCAATTCTTGCGGTACTGCTATTTCATCTCGATGAAACGCCATCAGCACACCATAATTATCACGGTATGCTTGGGTATACAACTGTCCTAAACGTGTCAGTGTTTCTTCACTAAGCAGCCGCATAATCCGGTGGCGTTCTTCAGCAAATAGATTTTGCAAGTTGAAAGCTTCTTCCCCAAATAACTGTGTGATCACCAAGATAGTATGAGCCGCACTAGCTTGTTGTAGCGCCCCAAACAGCTTTTCTTTGATTTGGCTATAGTCACGCCGCCCGGTAAATTGTTGAATGCAGCAGTGGAAATCCCACCCTCCCAAATGCAGAACTGCAAATACCAAATGCTCACTTTCCCAAGTAATCTCTGATACCAGCTTTAAATTCCCGACAGCCAGAGTTAGCGATCCCATGCGTTGCAGTTGGTAATCTAGCTCATTGGCCGCATAGCAATAAACCTTTTTGTGGTAACGCTGATACTGTTTGTCCGCAGCATCTTTTCTCGGCAGAGAATTGCGTGTCTCTACTAGTTTGTGATTGCTAAACAGGGAAGTAATTGCGTAATGGGCTGCTACTTGCTTAAAGCCAAGTTGGGCAGTTAACACGAGTTGCCGATAAATTTCCGCACCGTGTTTAAATTCATCGACATTACTGGGGGCTAAACCTAGACGTTTGACGAAGCCTTTTTCTAACTGCACACCTGCCACATCCCCTGCCAATTCCAAAGCCCGGGCGGCGTAGCGGAGAATTTGTGTCCCCTCTGGACGGGAAATTTCTTCAAAAAACCAGCCGCAACTAGTGAACATCAATAAAGCGTGACGCTGCATTTCCAACAGGCGCAGGGCATCTACTTGTTCAGCTGCTGTGAGTTTGTGGGTTTGATGACGAGAGAAGAAACGGTTGACATTGCCAGCAGAGCGATCGCGCATTACTTGGATATATTCATCTCGTGCTTGCCAGGGATCACGAAATAACTGCCTCCCATGTTCCTCATACACCTCAGTTAGCTGATCCCGCAGCCAATTTAGAGCATTCCGCAAGGGACGACGCCATTTCTGATGCCAAACGCTGCCTTCTCCACCGCAACCACAGTCATCTTCCCATCTGCCGACACCGTGGGCGCAACTCCAAGCTGTGACTGACTTCAATTCCACTTCCCAACTAGGAGAATTTAAGCTCAGGTAGTGGGCGAAGTTCGTCACCGTCCAACCCTGTTGAAGAAACTCTTTGGTAAAGGCGTAGGCTAAAGTTTTCTCAGTTCCCTTCTTGTGATGTCCGAAGGTTTCCCCATCCGTCGCCACAGAGATTAACTGTGTTGGCCGATGATCCCCACGCACGGCTGAACCGATACGTCCGGCAAAGTGAGTCGAATTATAAACGACATCACTAAAACCCATATCCCGCGATATCGGGCCATCATAGAAGAAGATATCAATATAGGGTAATCTTTCTGTACCACTATCCTTGGAACTAGTGGGGATCGCATTCAAAGTTGAAGATGAAGTGCTTAGTGTGGGCTGCAAATAACAACGATAGGGACGAGTGGAATCAATCTGACTACCACCAACTTCGATCCATTCAGGATTGGGATGATCTTGAGTGGGCAGGGGACGGCAACGCAGTGCCTGAGACGGTGCAAGGACAATGAAGCGAATACCTTCAGCAACAAGAGCTTCTAGGGTTGCGTAATCTACAGCAGTTTCTGCTAGCCACATGCCTTCGGGATCGCGTCCAAAGCGGGAGCGGAAGTCTTCTTTACCCCAGCGAATTTGGGTATATTTGTCGCGTTCGTTTGCCAGAGGCATGATGATGTGATTGTATACTTGCGCGATCGCATTGCCGTGACCATGCAAGCGTTGGCTACTATTGGCATCCGCCTCTAAAATCCGCTGATAAACCTCCACATCGTAGCGTTCTAGCCACGACATCAGCGTCGGCCCAATATTAAAACTAAAATACTCATAATTGTTGACGATCTTCACCACTTCGCCTTGGTCATTTAAGACTCTGGCAAAGGCATTCGGGCGATAGCATTCCCAATGAATCCGCTCATTCCAGTCATGGAAAGGTGCAGCGCTCGGTTGGCGTTCAATTGCGTCCAGATAAGGGTTTTCCCTTGGTGGCTGGTAAAAATGACCATGCACCGTCACATAAACACCATTGGCCTTTCTCAGGGGATCGGTTTCTTTGGTGTTATTGGGATCTGAATCTAATATTAACGTTGAGCCACTAGCTGGCATTTGGTCAGCAGAAGTCATGTATATTTATCCAAAACAGAAAACTTGCAGTTGCACCGAAAAGTATATGCATAAACCTTTCTCCAATGGTTTGAACACAAAATCCGGTATAAACAACAACTATGGAATCCAACCTAATTTTTGACAAAGCAGTCTTATTGTAATGGGAAATCTGCGTTATCGCACAGCGCAAAGTCCGTTGGGCGGCTCTGCCGATTTAAAGGAACTTTGCAAGACAGCCCTTCCCCTGAAGGCTCAAAGTAATCAGCCATTGAACAAGGCCTCAGTTAGGGGTTTATTTTCTTCAGCCCCGATCAAAATTTTCATTGTCTTTTAATATATTAAACCCCATTTCTGGTGTACTATTTTGGATCAATTTCATACTTTTGCAACAAAAGATTACGAAAACTCCTTAAATCGCAATTTTATTTTACATACACAGCAGTGAACTGAAAACAGTACAATTTCTGAATTGCTCTACAGACGGTTGAGAGTATCCTATGGGAGTGCTGAATTGAAAGTTATTTTTTATTCAACACTCCAAATTTAAAACTTAGGATTCCTCGCTGTGGATGATACCCTCACCTCAAGACAACAAATGTCAACAAAAAACATTATTCTTCTCGTTTTATTGCTGTTCATCCCGGTTTCCTTAGCAGCCCACTTTCTGGAGTGGGGAGAATTGATAGTTTTCATTACAGCTGGATTAGCAATTCTGCCCTTAGCAGCTTGGATGGGTACAGCCACAGAAGAAATTGCTGTCGTAGTGGGGCCATCAATGGGGGGCTTGTTAAACGCTACCTTTGGCAATGCTACTGAACTAATTATCGCCTTAGTAGCGCTAAACGCTGGGTTAATAGATGTAGTCAAAGCCAGTATCACAGGATCGATTATTAGCAACTTACTACTGGTGATGGGTTTTTCCATGCTTTTGGGAGGACTGCGCTATAAAGAACAGACATTTCAGCCAATTGTGGCGCGGGTGAATGCTGCTTCAATGAATTTGGCAGTGATTGCCATTTTGATGCCAACAGCGATGAATTACACTTCTCAAGGAATTAACCAACAAACACTGCAAAATCTTTCTATTGCTGTTGCTGTGGTGTTAATTCTGGTTTATGCCCTAACGCTGCTATTTTCCATGAAAACCCACTCCTATCTATATGATGTGGGTTTAGCGGAGGCAGAAGCAGAAGCAGAGGAAATATCAATATCTGATGCTAAACCAAATATAGCGTTGTGGGTTGGCGTGCTGCTAGTGTGTACCTTGCTGGTAGCAATTGAGTCAGAAATGCTAGTTGATTCTCTGCAAGTGGCCACATCTCAGCTAGGTTTGACGGCGCTGTTTACAGGGGTAATTTTGGTTCCCATCGTCGGTAACGCGGCTGAACACGCCACAGCAGTCACGGTGGCGATGAAAGATAAAATGGATCTTTCCCTTTCGGTAGCTGTGGGATCAAGTATGCAGATTGCCCTATTTGTTGCGCCAGTGTTAGTTATAGCAGGGCGGATATTGGGTAAACCAATGGATTTGGATTTCAAACCCTTTGAATTAGTAGCTGTGGTTGTGTCAGTGTTGATTGCAAACAGTATTAGTTCCGATGGTAAGTCCAATTGGCTCGAAGGCACTTTATTATTAGCTGCTTATACACTCTTGGGGTTCGCTTTTTACTTCCATCCAGTTATAGAAGGTATGGGGTAGTTAGTTAGCAGTGCGACGCCGAATAGCCCGCACAACTCTTGAAGACCCTCTTGCTAGCAAGATCCTCGTAGGGGTATGACAAGCTACTTCTCTGCGAGAGGCTGCGCCAACGACTGCGCTCAGTACAAGTCAGTGACCATTGTAGATATCGCTTATAGTTTAACCCGAAGCCATCGCTCTTGATTATGGGTAATGACCGAGCCAATTTTAGATTTTAGATTTTCCACACCAGATATCAGCAATAGTTTTTCTAATCCCAAAAGACAAAAGACTCCTCTTTCTCAACAAAAAAACAGCAGAACTTAATGGAGAAGATAAAATTTCCAGTCTTAGTTAAGACTTTAAATGATTAAAACTAAAGAACCTATGACTACCAACCCAGTTCCTAAAATAATCTTCCAGTTTAATGGCTCTCCCAGAAAAATGACTGAAAACAATAAAACTAATACCAAACTTGATTTATCAATTGGTGCGATAAGGGAAGCTTTTCCGGCTTGTAAAGCTTGAAAGTAAAAAATCCATGACAAACCTGTAGCTAGTCCAGATAATAATAAGAAAATCATCGTTTTTTGGGGAATGACTAAGATATTAACTACGTTTCCCTCAAAAAATACAATCCCCCAAGCAACTACTAATATCACAACAGTTCGGATTGCTGTTGCTAAATTAGCGTTCACATTTTCTACCCCAATTTTGGCAAAGATAGTTGTCAATGCTGCAAAGCCAGCCGAAAATAATGCATATATCCACCACGTTCTGCTGTTGTCCATCTTCCCTCCTGATTCACTAGTCAAAATTAACAATGTCATTTAGGCTCATGTTAGATTAAATTACTCCGTACAAACTGCGATCGTTGATTTGCAGACAATTGTTAAATATCCTAAATGAGTCGTGAAAAATATAGATAAGGAAATGAACCGCTATCGCGCAGCGTCTCCAAGAGTTGAACGCTTTCTCTACGAGACGTTGAACGCGAACGATTTTATTTGGTTCATGCCAGACTAACCTCCTGCTATGCGCTTTCACCCCTTCTGGATGACACAAATCCAAAATCGTTCGACTGAGCGAACGCAAGAGCGTCTCGTAGAGAAGTCGAAGTCCAAAATTTAAAATCCAAAATCTGTTGATTACACCCTTTTGCCTGGGACAGGAGAAAATAAAGACATATAAGAGCGATCGCCTGTATGAGCTACTGCCTTAACCCCCATTGTCCCAAGCCTGAAAATCCTGCTGATGTGAAGTTTTGTCGGACTTGCGGTTCTAAGCTACTCCTCAAAGAACGTTATCGTGCTATCAAACCAATCGCACAAGGTGGTTTTGGCAAAACCTTCTTAGCTGTGGATGAGGATAAACCCTCAAAACCACGCTGCGTAATCAAGCAATTTTATCCCCAAGCCCAAGGCACTAACACTCTGGCAAAAGCCGTGGAGTTATTTAACCAAGAAGCGGTGCAGTTAGATGAATTGGGCAAACATACCCAAATTCCCGAACTACTGGCATATTTTACCCAAGAAGACCGGCAGTATCTTGTACAAGAATTTATCAACGGGCAAAACTTAGCCCAGGAATTGGCACATAGAGGTGCTTTCAATGAAATACAAATCCGGCAACTATTAAATGATTTATTGTCAGTTTTGCAATTTTGTCATGCTAGACAAGTAATTCACCGCGATATTAAGCCAGAAAATATTATCCGCGAAAGCGATGCCTACGGCAAGGGCGAAGCCCAGCGCAAACTAGTATTAGTAGATTTTGGTGCTGCTAAATCTGCTACTGGCACTGCCTTAAATCAAACTGGTACTAGCATTGGTAGTCCAGAATATGTTGCACCTGAACAAATGAGAGGTAAGGCTGTTTTTGCTAGTGATATTTACAGTTTGGGTGCTACTTGTATTAATTTATTAACTAAGCGATCGCCCTTTGATTCTTATGATACCAACAACGATACTTGGGTATGGCAGCAATACTTGCAAACTCCCGTCAGTAATCAGTTGAGTCGCATTCTCAACAAGATGCTAGAAAGTTTCCCGATTCGGCGTTATCAAACAGTAGACGAAGTTCTCAAAGACTTAAATCAACGGTCGCAACTAGCAGCTGCAAACGCGCCAAAACCTATCCTTCAATCACCACAAAATTCTCCACCCACTTTTGTATCGAAATCTCCTAGTCAAATTGATCGAGAATTAGAAGAAATGAAAACCCAATTTTTGGGTGGCAACAAACCTCAAACAAATAAAATACAACCACAAAATCTTACATCTGGGCCTATTAGTAAAAGCAAAATAGATGAAGAATTAGAAGAATTAAAAGCCAAATATCTTGGTAATAACAATCCTTAATATTAAGGTCTTGGGAACCACATAGGCTTTTACATCTTTAAGAAAGCACATTTAGGCAGCAGACGAGCAGAAAAACAGGGGGAGAAAGATTGATGCCTTTTCTCTAGAATGAAAAATATACAAGTTAAATGTGTATTAGCTTAACAATTAACAGTGATAACTGAACAAAAAAAGTGACTCTCAAAGAGCCACTTTCAAATTTACAATTTAAGACTCTCTAATTTGTAGGTGTAGTTGGTTCTGAAGTTTGCAGCTCTCTTGGTGTGGAAGTTTGCACTGATGCTTCAGAAATCGGTGTCCATTCGGTGTGGAAGGCTCCGGGCTTATCAAGTCGCTCGTAGGTGTGCGCCCCGAAGTAGTCGCGTTGGGCTTGAGTGAGGTTTTGAGGCAAGCGATCGCGTCGATAACTGTCAAAATAATCTAATGACGCACTGAATGCTGGCACTGGAATTCCCAGTTTTGCTGCTGTTGCCAATACTTCGCGCCAAGCTGTTTGTCTATCGAGAATTGTCTGCTTGAATTCAGGAGCCAATAACAGGTTAGGTGGCGCTGGATTTTCGCTAAATGCCTTCTTAATCTTATTCAAAAATCCAGCACGAATAATACAGCCACCCTTCCAAATCCGCGCCATTTCACCTAAATTCAAGTTAAAATTATAGGTTTTTGAAGCTGTAGCTAACAGTGCCATGCCCTGAGCGTAAGAACAGATTTTTGAGCAATACAGGGCATCTCGCACCATATTGATAAAGGCTTTAGTATCTCCTTCATACTTGCCAGAAGGACCTGTGAGTATCTTGGATGCTGCTACCCGCTCTTTTTTGAAGGAAGACATGATCCGGGCGTTCACAGCTGCAATAATTGTCGGTACAGCAACTCCCAAATCCATTGCAGTTTGCACTGTCCATCGTCCGGTTCCCTTTTGCCCTGCGGCATCAACAATCAAATCGACTAAGGGTAGATTTGTATCTGGGTCAATGTAGGGGAAAATCTTTGCTGTAATTTCAATCAAAAACGAATTTAGTTCGTCAGTGGTGTTCCATTCGGTAAAAACTTCATGTAGCTGATTATGGTCTAGTCCAGCAACATTTTTCAGCAAGTCGTATGCTTCTGCAATTAACTGCATATCGCCGTACTCGATGCCGTTGTGTACCATTTTAACGTAGTGACCAGCACCACCGGGACCACAATAGGTTACGCAAGGGCCATCATCAACTTGGGCAGCAATTTTATTAAAAATTGGTGACAGATACTCGTATGAGCTTTCTGTACCTCCAGGCATCAGTGAAGGGCCATTGAGCGCACCTTCTTCACCACCGCTGACACCCATCCCGATAAACCGAAGTCCAGCGGGTTCTAATTCCTGAGTGCGTCGTTCTGTATCTTCAAACCAAGAGTTGCCACCGTCGATAATGATATCGCCTTCGTCTAACAAGGGTTTTAGTTGAGAAATTACTGCATCTACTGGCTTACCAGCTTGCACCATCACTAGGATTTTGCGAGGACGTTCCAATGCAGCGACAAATTCTTCCAGGGTAAAGGCGGCTTTAACGTTCCGTCCTGGCGCACGCTCTGCCATGAATTTGTCGGTTTTATCGCGCGAGCGGTTGTATACTGCGATTGGGAAGCCATTGCGCTCCACGTTTAGAGCGATGTTCTCACCCATAACGGCTAATCCAATCACACCAAAGCTTTGTAGTGTCATAAAAAATTTCTGGCTAACTCTTGCAGATCCTTTTACTTTAAGCGTAATCCGAGATTTTCCGTTCTCTCCTAAAGAAGACCTTAAGAGTTGAATAAACGACAAAAATCCACAACTAACACGGATAATTAATTTTAAATTGTATCTAAATCAACAATTAACTTGCAAAATTTGCAAAATTGAAATAGTCAAAGGACGTAGTAAGGAGTAACCAAATAATGCTGGCATATGTCCTAGCTTTAGTGGTCGGTCTTGGTAGTTTAGCCATTTATATAGCAGCTTTCTTTTTCCCAGAAATCCACCGCAAGAATGACTTTATCTGGAGTGGTGTAGGACTATTCTATGCCTTAGTCTTGTGGGTGTTTGCACCACGCATTACTGGGGGTTTGTTGCTGGGTCATGTGGCTAGTGTGGCTCTTTTGGTCTGGTTTGGCTGGCAAACTCTATCATTACGTCGGCAACTGACTCCGCAGGCACAACAAACCCAAGTACCCAGTCCTGAGACGGTGAAAACTGGCATTCAGGAACAGGTGAATAAGTTGTCCCTTCAGGAACGGCTGGGCCAGTTGCAAAAAGGTCTTGGTAGCACCTTCAGTGGCGTGACAGACAAGGTGCAACAGACTGTGAGTAAAAAGCCACCCACAACCCCCAAACCTGAAGATATTACCTCTGTACTGGCAGAGAAACCTGCTGTTGAGATTATCGACAAAACTATTTCTATACCAAAACAACCAGTAGAGAAGACAGTTACTACCGACACCAAAGCAAAAACCAAGAGTGTACTGGAAGCGATTCCACCACATCCCCCATCTCCTGAATTGGTGGAAGCAGCGCAAGCAGATTTTGAAATTGAGGAAAAACAACCGATTCCCGTAGAAGAAATTGCGCCAGATGCGGTACTCTCTCCCCCAGCCGAAACACCACCGGAAACAATACCACCGAATCAAGCTAGTTGAATGCAGTGAGACCCAACGTCAACCTAATATAATGTTGGGTTTCACTATTTCCATCAGACTATTTTAGGGCTAATTTCAAACGCTAATTCAGAGGGATAAAAATTATGAACATCCAACTTAAAGCGGAATACGAGCAATTTATACAAACCCGAATTGCTATAGGTATGAAAATGCTAAAGATGTGATTGCTAAAGCATTGAAACTGCTCGAAGAATGGGAGAAGGGTTATCAGGAATGGGAAGAAGAAATCCAGAAAAAAATAGCTGTTGGGCTTGCTTCTATCGAACGTGGAGACGTAGTAGATGGTGAAGTTGTGATGGCGCGACTGTCAGATAAATTACGCAAAGCGCAAATACTAACGTCTTGTATTCTCTCTACGGGTTTTCTCTACATGAGCTTTTCGTGTCAGCAATTGCAGATTATCTATGATAGTTAAACCACCTTGAGACATAGGTTTAATGTGATCAATTTGAAAATCTCTCCGCATTTGACTTTTAACTCCACTGATTGCACAAGATATAAACCCTTTTGCATCTGTGTGCTTGGCGAATACAGCTTTTTTAATTTTTATGTATTCAAGAATATCTCGCTCTTTGATTTCATATAGAGTTAACTTCTCTATTGGTACAGTGTCAGGAATTACATTTGGTATTGTTCCGACTACATAATCATCATATATCTCTGGATCTGCAATCTTCATAATTTCAATAGCCAACTGCTTTATGAAATATAGTTTGTTATAGCTGAATAACACTTGCCAAAAAGACTTTTCATCATTCCAAAGTGATTTGATATAGTCAGCCTCTGCTTTACCGCCTAAAGAATTGTCGTAGATATATTTTGCTACGATAGACAAATCACACTTTCTTCTCTCGCTAAAAGCTAGAAATGCTGGTGGAATTTGCTTTTGAGCATAGAAACGCAAGATATTTTTTAGATCATCATCTCTGTAACCAAGCAAAGTTTGATAGTCAGGAAAAGAAATTTGCTTTGCAGTTTGCCAAAGTTCTTCAAGTTCTGCTTCTGTCAATATTTCCCTATCTTGTAAATCAATACTTTGGAATAGAGGCTTCAAATCGTTAACAAAATTGTCGTATGCTTCTTCTGTATCGTCATACAACAACACATCATAAGGTCTAGGATTAGGCTCATATCCTTCGGATGGTTCGAGAATAGAAAAATGATAAATCCCAATAGGAATCCTCTTCAAAAAGTCTAGTTTTTCCCAATCATTAGTATCAATTGAGTCATCCATAATGCGAGCGAATTCTTCGATCATCTCAATAGATATCAGCCGAGCAGTTCTATTACTTGATGGAATTCCTTTTACAAGAAATTCCGCATCTTCTTCAAAATGAAGTTTTTCTGGGTTAACCCAGTTAATTTTGTTTTCCCAGTCATCAATAAAGCTGACCACATAAGCTTTTTCTGTACCGCCTGCTTTTTGCCCACGCAAAGCCCGACCAATCATTTGTGTCATTAGTATTGTAGAGGCGGTCGGTCGTGTGAGAAAAACAGTTTGTACGTTAGGTAAATCTATTCCCTCAGTTAATATTTCTACATTGATCAATACTTCAAGCTCTCCATTTCTAAATTTTTGTATTTTTTCTTTATTGTCTGTTGCATTAACTGCTGCCACAATAAAATCAGAATTAATTCCTTTATCCTTAAAAACTTTGTTCAATGCAACTGCGTGTATAACATTGATAGCAAATACTAAAAGAGGTTTGTATCTCTCCCGATTTTCGATATATTGGTCAACAATTTGCCTGTTACGTTCAGTAGACTGAGCAATCTCTTCAGCAATGTCCTTTGGCAGCCTGTCAAAATCTTCAATATTCTTGATTTGCCTTGCATTTAATGCATTCAATTTTTGCTTGATTTCTATATTCGTTTTGAGATTTTCAAAAATCGGTTCAGCAAGGATTCCCTTGGCGATTAAATTTCTCAGGTGTTCTGAAAAGATAATATCATTTGGAAAAACTAACTTTAGCAAACTCTTCTCACTCTCATCTGTTCTGAAGGGCGTAGCCGTTAGCCCCAGCATTTTAAAGCCGTTATCAGGACTTCGCTCTTTTAGATTATCCTTGACAGCATTAATCAATTTACGATAGGTCTTAGCTGTTGCATGGTGTGCTTCATCTACAAGCAAGAGAACTTCTTGTAAGTGACTGACCCAGTTTGTCAACAAGTAATCAAGCCCACTATTTAGACTATCTTTACTGGCAATGATGATGTCATCACTGGGTTCAATGTGTACAGGTATATCATGTTTAGGATGACCTGAGATAATGCGGTATCTAAATCCTGATACATTACTCAACAATGATGAATATGTATTAAGTCGAAGTGTCTCAAGAGCTTGGTCAAGTAGTTCATGGCGATGAGCAATCCACAGAACCTTTTTCTTGTTGTTAAGAAAATTACGTAGTAACCAGTGAACTGCTGTCAAAGTTTTTCCGCCGCCAGTGGGTAGAACTAGCAAGCCTTCAAAGGGAAATTGATTCTTCTTATTCAACGCCTTGATTGCTTCGTTCTGGTGGGAGTATAACTCTTTGGGAGTTTCACCCCTTCTAACTTCGATCCAACCTGCGTAGGTAACTTGAACAGTTTTCATAAACAGTAAAATCCTGGAAAGACTGTGCTTTAGGGGAGAGGCTGGAACTAGTTCTTCCTCAACGGATTGCAGCAATTAATCATCCTAATTACCAGTATTCCCAAACTGAGAGCAATGTTTAACTAATTAACAGGATATTTATTTAGAATTAAATGTATTAAGAGATACTTTAGGAAGGCGATCGCACCCTGGCTTGTTTGGAGAAGTTAGGAATTTGAGCCTTTCAGGACAACAGGCGATCGCACTACCATTAGCTATAAAAACCTTAATTTATACTACAGTAACCTCATTTGAAAGAGAAAAGTTATTCAACTCTGGCGCGGAGTGCAGGAGATGGAAAGAGACTTTCAAATCCAGCTTGTCGCTCGTTTAAGGATTCTAAGGCATCGTTCCAAAGACTTTCATAATAAAAGAAGGTTACGCCTAAACCGCGTTCTTGGACAGCCCGCACCTGAGACTTAATTTGCTGCATGGGAACTGGATTATTTCGTAAACCTGTCATAATGCCAATTCCAGTTGGAATTATTTGTTGCGCTTCTTTAATTTCTGCGCGAGAAATATTTGCCACAAAACTTTGCAGATTCGGACGATAAATTTGCACAATTAACTCGTCCACAATATTTTGCCGCATCCAACTTAGCCAATCTTGCAGATGAAACTTGTAAGCCAAATCATAGTAATTGGGAGCAACAGAGAAAATCGCCTGGGGTTTTCTCTGCTTCACTGCTTGGTTAAGTTGTACCATGAACGCCGTAATTTTATCTGCCCGCCACTGTACCCATGCCGCATCTTGAGCATCGGTTGGGGGAGGATTATTAGTTTCTTGGGTGTACAAGGCAACTGTATATTGATCGTAGCCAAATTCGGAGGGCAAACTCATATGATCGTCAAACTGAATGCCGTCGGCATCATATTGGGTAATAGTTTCCAGCACGAGATTGGTGATGAACTGTTGCACTTGTGGATGGAACGGATTGAGCCACATCACCTCACCAGCTGCACTGATTGAAGTTTGGCTACCATCCCGCTTTTGTGTGAACCAATCTGGATAATTCAGTGCCAGTTCTGAGGTTGAGGGAGCCATGAAACCAAATTCAAACCAGGGAATTACTAGCAATCCTTTGTGATGGGCTTGGGTAATCAGGTCTGCCAGAATATCATGCCCATCTGAACCTTTGTTGACAAAAGGTTGAATACCTGCGTGTTGTGCTAGGGCACTGGGATACATCACATAGCCAGAATTCCACACCACAGGATAGATTGTGTTGAGGTTCATCTGTTGTAGTTCACTCACCGCATCCTGCACTTTATCGCGACTCTTGAGGGTGTCAAAATCATTGGTGGTCATCCAAACCCCGCGAATTTCCTGACGCGGTAACTGTGCGATCGCAGGGGTGAAGTTGTCTACCAGCAATACCGTAACAAAGGATATTAAAATGAGAATCGGAAAAAGATACTTGAGCAATATCTGACGACAAGCTGCTGTGCATTTACGCCGCCAACTTTGAACAAGAAAAGGTAATTTCATAAATTTGAATGATGCATTAGCTACCTACACACTCCATTGCTCGCTTTGATGATTGAATCTACTAACCATTCATGTAGCCTACAAGTATTTATGCTTAGTACAGGATTGATGAGTTGGTAGTTGTTCATTCCCTGCTTATGGAACTTTTGCACCAGAAAAACTAAAGCAGACCTAGCAAAGTTATAGGATGTTTGACGCAGTTAGTAGTGATTAGTGCCCAATGTCTATTGAGCATTGGGGATTGGTTATACTTCATCTTCCTGAACTCCCACCCTGCGAGAAGCTAAAGCTACATCTCGTTCAGCCTTTTTCTTCTCTACCAGACGCTGGGCGAACAATTTTGAATGAGTGAATTTTGAATTGATTTCTCCCATGCCCTACCTGTGTCACAATAAAGAACTGTAATAAGAAAAATATTGTTAAGGTAATTTAGTGAGTCCAACTGCTCAATCCACGGCAAGTGCGCGTCGCGTAGTATTTCCTTTTACGGCAATTGTGGGCCAGGAAGAAATGAAACTGGCGCTGCTATTGAACGTGATTGATCCCAAAATTGGTGGTGTAATGATCATGGGCGATCGCGGCACCGGTAAATCCACAACTATCCGGGCGCTGGCGGATCTGCTGCCTGAAATCTCCGTGGTTGCCAATGACCCCTTCAGTAGTGATCCTAGCGACCCCGACTTGATGAGCGATGAAGTCCGCCAACTGTTAGAACAAGGGGGTCAAATTCCTGTCGCTCAGAAAAAAGTCCAAATGGTAGACCTGCCGCTAGGAGCTACAGAAGACCGAGTTTGCGGCACAATCGACATTGAGAAAGCTCTATCTGAAGGTGTCAAAGCCTTTGAACCAGGACTGCTGGCAAAGGCTAACCGAGGCATTCTCTATGTCGATGAAGTCAACTTACTAGATGACCACCTTGTAGATGTGCTACTGGACTCTGCTGCCAGTGGATGGAACACTGTAGAACGGGAAGGTATTTCTATCCGTCACCCAGCGCGTTTCGTTCTTGTTGGTTCTGGAAACCCTGAAGAAGGCGAACTGCGCCCTCAACTGCTTGATCGCTTCGGGATGCACGCAGAAATTCACACAGTAAAAGAACCAGTCTTGCGGGTGCAAATCGTGGAACAACGGGCGGATTTTGACCAAAATCCTCCAGTATTTCTCGAAAAGTACAAACCTGAACAAGAAGCATTGCAAGAGCAAATTGTCAATGCTCAACAGCTTTTGCCAGAGGTGAAAATTGACTATGATCTGCGGGTAAAAATATCTGAAGTCTGCTCTGAACTGGATGTAGATGGTTTGCGGGGTGACATTGTTAGTAATCGTGCCGCCAAAGCCTTAACAGCATATGAAGGACGCACTGAAGTTACAGTTGATGATATCCACCGCGTAATTACCCTATGTTTGCGTCACAGACTGCGGAAAGATCCCTTAGAATCGATTGATTCTGGTTACAAAGTCGCCAAAGCTTTTAGCCGCGTCTTTGGCGTCGAACTACCAGAAAGTGATCCTGCACAAAAAAATGGCACAGGTCAAAAATTAGGGGCTAGAGGTTAAAAGAGAGGCGATTAATCGCGTCTGTACAGGAGTTAGGAGAGAGGCGATTAATCGCGTCTGTACAGGAGTTAAGAGTTTTGAATGGAAAGTTGCTTCATAACTCACAACTTTAATTCTTCACTCAGCACTGACTACATAACTCACAACTCCTAACTCAGCACGGGCTAAACCATAGCTATCCGTTAACAACATTCAACACTGACTATGAGATTTTGGTCTTTTTGGTTCAATAGCTTCGTTCTATCTAGTCAATACAATCCGCCCAGGTTTGTAGAATTATTGATGCTCTTATTAGCGATCGCTATGCTAGCAATAGCCACTATTTTACCCGACAGACCCTATTTAATCTTAGGCTTGAGCTTAGTAGTTGGAGCATCTATTTCTATCTTAGTGCGGGAAGCGATCGCCCCTTCACCCCAGACGCGAATTACCCAACTAACAGCATCACTATTGCTTATTATCAGCCTCTATCAATTCGGGGAATTGTTTTACCAACAGTAATACATGCAAGTACGGTTATTTATGGGATGTTCTGTTGATATGTTATGGCGATCGCACCATAAATAAATTTACACCACATCGGGAGTATCCTATTTTTGCCAAAATAAACCAAGCCTGCGTAGGCAAGCTATTTATGGGATGCTCTGTTGATACAGCAGTTTGCTTTTTAAGTGAGGTACAAAATGCAGGACTCACGCATCAGATATAAAGAGTTTCTACCTCCTGCCTCCTATCTCCAAACCCGTAGCTTTGTACTTCATGCAAAAGAAAACTGCTGTATGTTATGGCGATCGCACCGACCAAACCCCAGGCTCAAATCTCTTTTATCTTCCCAGATATCTCCCGCGTGGCATTTATTTCCTTTTTACCCGCCGTCCCTATGCACGAAAATTGGTGAGACAGTTGACCTGGGGAACATTAGAGAGTGAAGATAAAAGAGTTAGATATCTTGTCAAAGTACTAAGCACATCTGATGTCGCCTGATTTCCTTTCATTTCCCTGCTTTTGGGGTAAAGACGGAGGGTAAGGGCGATAAATATTAACGCGGCAAAAAACTTAAAAAAGTACGCACGGACTGCTAGGATGTGCGGCAGTTGCTACAGCGTTGGACTCACCGCAATGCGCTGCCTTGCCTGGACGCAGAGGGTTAAACGCGCCGTCTTACCCCGATGAAGCGTCAAGAAATAGCTGATTAAATCAAATTTTAAGCGATTTAATCATATATTTTGTAGCAGATACTTGTGGAAAAGCAAATGCTAGGTGTAAATGTTGTTATGAAAGTTGGCGATCGCGTCCGTGTTAAAGAATCGGTAGTAGTGTATCATCATCCTGAACATCGGAGTCAGGCTTTTGACATCAAAGGCACAGAAGGTGATATCGTAGGTATTGCCACTCAATGGCGAGGCAGACCAGTAAGCGCTAATCTGCCGATTGTAGTCCAGTTTAGTAAAAAGTTTAAAGCCCATTTACGTGAAAATGAGTTAGAAGTCATCTAAATCACTTATCGCCGGCGAAACCATTGGAAAATATTCAGTTCGCCGCGCATTTTTTTAAGCTCTTGCCGATGCTGTTCTGCTGTTGTATAATACCATTCACAATAACGCTGAAACTCTGACCGTGACCGAACTTCGTGGTAGAACTGGTGGGTTGTTTGGTAAGCAGCAAAAGCTTCCTCAACTTGGGGTTGAGGGGAAGGCATAATATAAGGTAAATTTTTAGACATAATGTTAATTGAGTTACGAGTTAGGAGTTAAAAATTCATAATTCATAATTTGATTAAAGCCAACCGCGTAAGCGATAAACTAAACAACCAATGTACTCTTTTAAAGCACTGGTAAATTCGTGCAAGTTGTCGGTATCAGGTAATAAATTCAGTATAGCGGCTTTGGGACTGCTGCCGAGTTCTTGCAGTTCACCTTCACTCACAAGAAAGTCAGTGGGTGCAGGAATGGCATTAATTCCTTGACGCTGGAAAATCTGAAGCGATCGCCGCAGTAAACGGTCGTTTCCACAACGTGACTAATGCTACTACCAAGCTCACGCAGGCTAGTCCTAGTGGATAAAAGAATAGTGGCAGTAATTTGGAAAGATATAAAAACATATTAGGGCATGGGGCATAGGCTGGGGGCTGGGGACTAAGAAAGAAGCAGGGGAGTAGGGGAAAAAGAACTATTGATTCTTGACTAATGCCCAATGACGCCAGTCGCCTCAAGTCGGGAAACCCACCCACGGCGCTGGCTCCCCAATTCCCAATGCCCAATGCCCAATATTACTTTTCCCAAAACTTGAAATTGAAACTACTTCCAGGAGTGCGACGGTAACGGCGGGCGGTTCTTCTTGTTTGCCGTTTGTTCAGCCTCTCGTTCGTTGGTTCAACTTCGCCCTCTTCTGACTCTTCAACCTGCAACTGAGTTCTAGTTTCTTCCTTACTTCCCCACCAAGCAATAATCCAGCCTCCAGCTAAACCGCCTAATCCACCTAGCAAGATACTCATGGGTGCTGGATACCCTAAATATACAAAGCCAAGCATAAAAAATAACCAGTATTTCAGTCCTGTATCAACACCATCAGAAGAGGCTACAGTTGGGGGCTGGGCGCTATTACTGGTTAAATTTGTGATCCAGGTGAGGATGAAACCCCCCATGATTCCTAAGAAGATGCTCAGGGCTGGTGCAGAGCCGGTCATTATTAATATAAATGTTAAAAATGCCCCAAATAACAGTTGAGAAAAGAAGCTGGGAGAAATAGTAAAAAAGTCGTTCTTTTTGTCTGCCATAGGGTAAAAAACCTATTGGGGAATTACTAATTTTAATTGTGCCTGTTGTGGTTGAGTTGTATCCCAAATCTTTACGTAGGATTGTTCTTCCTCAGTAAAGGGTTCAGCTTGTTTCAGTTGTGAGTCTAATAAATCGGCGGTGGCATCAGCGATATCACCAGTGCGGTTATTCAGACGCTCTTTTATAACTTCAAGGGGTGCTGTGCATTGGATAATCTGAAGGGGAAGTTGATGCTTCGTAGCTTGAGCGATCGCTTCTTGCCGTAACTGCTGTTGATCATACTTGGCATCCAAAATCACTGAAAAACCTTGATTAGCCAGGATAATTCCCAATGACAACAGCCGTGTGTAGGTTTTTTCGGTCATCTCAGGTGTATACAAATCATCGCCACCTTTTTCCCACAGGGGAATTCCCCCTAAATGTTTCCGCACCGCATCAGAACGAAGGTGAATCGCTCCCAGTTGACGGGCTAAATACCTTGCTGTGGTACTTTTACCGGAACCCGACAACCCCGACATCAAAATCAGTTGTCCCAGTTTTGGTTTAGTGTAGTCCCAAGCCTGTTTGTAATAATCAGCGGCAATTTTTGTCGCTTCTTGCTTTACTGTCGCAGGTACACTCTGATCGTCTAGCAAAAATGAAGTTACCTTTGCTCGAACATAAGCCTGACGACTCAAATACAAGGGCAGTACCTGTAAACCTTCCCAGTCTCCAGTTTGCTCTATGTAGGAATTCAAAAAAGCATTACCTAAATTTTGACGTTGCCGTGCTTCCAAATCCATCACCGTGAACGCCACATCATACATGACATCAACAAACCGAAACGGCTCGTTAAACTCAATGCAATCGAACAGCAAAATTTTATCGTGCCACAGCGCAATATTTTTCAGGTGTAGATCCCCGTGACATTCACGAATATAATTGTTGTGAATTCTGCTAACAAATAATTCTGGACGTTCTGCAAAAAAGTTATCTGTATATTGCTTTGTTTCTATAAACTGCGCCTGAGTTTGGGGGCCACCAATATACTTCTTAGTTTGCTGATAATTCTCGTCAATTGCAGCCCGGATGTTTGGCACTTCACCAAAACTGCGAATATAATCATTCGTCTGTGCTTGGGCATGGTATTGAGCCACGACCCGTCCCAACTCTTCTAAATGTGTCTCATTTAAGTTACCTTCTTCAAAAAGTGTACTTAATAGTGACTTTTGAGGAAACTGGCGCATCTTCAACGCGTATTCTACAGCCTCAACTGTTCCCCCTAGCTGGTATTGCTCTCCTACCTGAATTATGGGCAAAACTTCTAAATACAGTTCACCAGCACCCCGTTGATTTAACCGTAACTCTTCCTGACAAAAATGCTGCCGCTTATCTAAGGTAGAAAAGTCCAAAAAGCCAAAATTCACAGATTTTTTCAGCTTATAAGCGTAATCCCCAGTTAACAGCACATAAGAAATGTGGGTTTGAATTAGTTGAATGGGTTCTGTTACCGCATGGGGATAAAATCCCGGCTGCAACATTTGCTGAATTAAAGCTGGAAGAGTCGCTTCTGTCATCTCTTTGCTTTGCGAATTCAAAAACAAAAAAACCAGGAGTTTCCCCCTGGCTATCATCAAAAATTATTATACACTTTACGTAGCTTCAGAGGCTGGTTCACCCTCTAACTCAGCCTCATCCTCAGCAGCAGCACTGATTTGTGGCTGCGA
This sequence comes from Nostoc sp., assembly GCF_036919595.1. Classification (GTDB taxonomy): domain Bacteria; phylum Cyanobacteriota; class Cyanobacteriia; order Cyanobacteriales; family Nostocaceae; genus Nostoc. The sequence goes on from NZ_JBALCO010000159.1 coordinate 55,038, forward strand.
AACGCTAACTACAACTCGCTCTGTATCACCAAGAACTGTGATCCCTTCAGGCAAGACTAGCTCGTGAATACGTAAGCTATCTCCAATTTGCAGGTTAGAGACATCAATTTCAATTATTTCGGGAATGTTTTCTGGCGCACAACTCACTTGTAACTCAGTGATAACGGTGTCTAAAAAACCACCTTCTTGTTTAACACCAACAGCATTTCCTAGAAAACGCAGCGGTACTTCTACAGTGGTGTCGCCGTGACCAGCAACTGCAAAAAAGCTGAGGTGGTAAGGCGTACCTTTTGCCGGATGAATCTGAAGTTCCCGCAGCAAGGTTTTACCGCGCCAAGGTGCATCAGTAATGTTTAAATCAATCAAGGTGTTGTTGACTGAAGCTCTTTTGAGCAAACGCTCAACAGTTTTGGCATCAATGGTTAGAGAAATTGACTCTGTACCCTTGTGACCGTACAAATTGGCAGGTATCAATCCAGAACGGCGCAAAGCCCTGGGCTTGCTGCCTTCTGGGCGTTTTTGAGATTCGACTGTAATAGCCATAGAAGTTGTTAGTCGTTAATTAGAGTTGGAAGACGCGATTAATCGCGTCTGTACAGAATGTTAGGAGTAGAGACGCGATTTAATCGCGTCTGTACAAGATGTTAGGAGTAGAGACGCGATTAATCGCGTCTGTACAGAATGTTAGGAGTTTTGATTTAATTACTCACTCTTCACTTTTCACTTTTAACTGTTAACTCCTTCACTCCTAACTTTTAACTAAGCACTTAGCAAGGTAGCAGGTGTGCCGTCGGCCTGCAATAAAGCGCGTTTGGGCCCGTGGATGGGGTCTTCTACGATTATGGTTTGATCGCGGCTAGCTCCTAGTGAGACGATCGCGATCGGGACTTCCATTAATTCAGCAAGGAATTTTAGATAGTCCAGTGCTTGCTGTGGCAAGTCTTCTAGGGTGCGGCAGTGAGTTGTTGACACTTGCCATCCTGGTAAAGTTTTGTAGATGGGGCGACATCTGGCAAATTTACGGGAACTGGTGGGTAAGTGTTCCGTGCGATCGCCATCTATGTCATAAGCTACACAAACTTGGATTGACTCTAATTCATCAAGGACATCCAGTTTGGTGAGCGCCATACAATCCATGCCGTTAATCCGCACGGCATAGCGACCGATGACAGCATCAAACCAGCCACAGCGCCGTTTACGTCCGGTGGTTGTGCCAAATTCGGCACCGCGATCGCACAACAATTCTCCCAACTCTCCATCCAATTCGGTGGGAAATGGCCCCTCTCCCACTCGTGTCGTATAAGCTTTCGATACCCCAATTACTCGATCAATCATTGTTGGCCCTACCCCTGTACCAACGCAAGCCCCCCCGGCCACAGGATTAGAGGAGGTGACATAGGGATAAGTTCCATGATCTAAATCCAGAAGCGTGCCTTGTGCGCCTTCAAACAAAATATTGCGCCGCCGCTGAATCGCATGGTATATTTTTAAGGATGTATCAATAACGTAAGGTCGCAAACGTTCTGCATAACCTAGATACTGTTCAATCACCTCTTGTGCATCTAGAGGCGGCAAGTTGTAAAGCTTTTCTAAAATGACGTTTTTATAATTAATCGTCCACTCCAACTGCTCACGTAGCCCATTTGGGTCCATCAAATCTAAAACTCGAATGCCTGTACGTTCAGATTTGTCAGCATAAGTCGGCCCAATGCCCCGACCTGTTGTACCGATCTTATGGCTTCCACGTCGTTCTTCCGATGCCTGATCAATCAACCGATGATAAGGCATGGTTACGTGAGCTGTCTCAGATATCAGCAGGTGGTCAGTGGAAATATTTAATTCTTTTAATTGGTCGATTTCTGCGATCAAAATCTGTGGATCGATGACTGTTCCACAGCCGATAATGCAATCGGTATTTGGATACAAAATACCAGAGGGAATCAAGTGCAGTTTAAAGGTCTGACCTTTTACTACAATTGTGTGTCCAGCATTGACACCCCCTTGGTAACGTACTACAACATCTGCCGAACGGCTGAGTAAGTCAGTTATTTTACCTTTTCCTTCATCGCCCCATTGGGCACCTATAACAATGACGTTGGCCAAGAGCTTATATTAAGAAGTAAAGTTCCCACAAACTATAATTATTAACATATTGCTTGAATTATGTCAAGCTTATTTCAGAATAACTTTGCTGTTTTCAATTCAATTAAAAGGGCGCTTAGAAACCACACGCCAGTGGCTCATGGGGAGCCACTACGGTAGACGGGTTCCCCGGCATAAAGCAGGCAGTGCGTTAGACGGGTTTCCCGACTTGTCCCTTCTTGCGCGTCTCCCCTTCTCACATTGGGAGAGGCTAACGCCTGCCGTAGGATGCCCAAAGGGCTGTATAGAGAAGCAACTGCCGTCAAGTGCGGTGGAAATTCCCTCTCCAGAGCGCTGGCTCCCCAACGCACTGGCTCGTCTACACGAGGCTTTACCCACCTCCGTGGGTTTCAAACCTTGTTAAGAGCCAGAATCTGGCAATGCACCTTATTAGGCTGCTGGCGCAAGTCTTGAGGCAAAGCCTCACAACAGGCATTAAGAGCCAGAGTCTGGAGAGACAACAAAAACTCTCAAATACTTATCAAACTAGGCTTTCACGTTAAGTTTACATGTATGCACACCTATGCAATTCTACGGCAAATTCGATTGTAAATTTATCATGTAACCTGACTATGACAGCGATTACCATCAACTTTAATCACGTCGTCAAACTTACTAACGACCAATTTTACCAACTCTATCGGGATGATCCTGATGTCAAATTCGAGCGCAACGCCAAGGGAGAATTAATTGTAATGCCAGTAACGGGAGGAGAAACTGGAAAATGCAATGCCAAGCTTACTACACAGTTTGTTCTGTGAAACGAACAAACCTAACTTGGAGAAGTATTCGACTTTTCCACTTGCTTTAAACTTCCCCCCAACCGTTTCCCCGATGTATCCTGGATACAATTATAAAAATGGAATGCACTAAGTACCGAACAGCGCGAGAAATTTCCTTCTATCGCTCCTAATTTTGTTTTAGAGCTAATCTCATCTGATAGTTTGAGCGAGATGCAAGCCAAGATGGGCGAATATACGGATGCAAAAGTGCGACTTGGTTAGCTAATTTTTCAAAAAACACGTCGAAATTTATACATAATGACAACCAAAAGAAGTATTAGAGTCTCTCACCAGCTTGTCTGGAGAAGATATATTACCTGGTTTTGGATTTACGAATAGTGTGGGGTTAATTACAACTCAAAACAACAGATGTAGCATTGCAACTACAAATGCTATGCATAGGCAAATTCTTTGAACCAAAGTCCAATAACTATACTACTGTTAAAAATGAATTTATATTAAAAATTAGCGGATTTATTTGTGATTATTATGTATAAATTATCATCCCGCTCAATCCAGATATTTACAACTATAACAGATTGTATTTTGTTACCCGTGATATCAAAAACTTTAAAATATTCTCAGTATTTGTTTTTAATCTTGAATCTTAACTGATGGAGGAAATCTGCGGCTCAAAGGGCGATCGCATGATCAAAAAATGGTATCGAGTTCAAAATCTAAAAGCAATATTTATCCTAGCATTGGCAGTTGTATTGACTAATGCTGTAGTCTCCTATAGCAACACTGTTAAGCTGATTCACAATCAGCAATGGGTGACATCCTCCTATGAAGTTATTACCCAACTTGAAAGTATCCAATTTCTACTCAAAGATACTGAAACTGCACAACGTAATTACCTAATTACAGCAAATGCAGATGATCTACAAACCTATCTTGCAGCCTATCAACAAACTAATAGCAATATTCAGATTCTCAGCAATTTAACTACTAATAACCATCAAAAACAGCAGTGGATTTCTTTGCTGGAGCCGAAAATTACTAATAGGCTCAACATTCTGCAACAAGAAATTTACCTCAGACAAAACCAGGGATTAGAAGCAGTTCGGCAGCAAATATTATCTGATAAAGACAAGCAAATAGGCAAAAGAATCCAACAGCTGATTCATGACTCTTTAAAGGCGGAGCAAAATTTATTACAGCAGGGAATGCAGCAGTTACAAGCAAGTTCCCAAAAGGCGATAGTTACATTTTTTATCGCTGCTATTGTGGATTTTGTGCTGGTGACGCTGCTGTATGACTTGTTGTGGCGTTATATCAGGCAACTTCAGCAGACTGAACTGACTCTACGCCAAAGCGAAAATCGTTTACGAGCGATGATAGATGCAGAACCAGAATGCATCAAGTTAATTGCCAGGGATGGCACCCTTTTAGAAATTAATGCCTATGGGCTGGCAATGATGGAAGTGGAAAGTGCTGATGTCTTGATTGGCAAACCAATCGATGCCGTAATTGTACCAGAGTATAGAGCAGCCTTTGCCGACTTGCATAAAAGTATCTGCCAAGGTAACAAGGGGACTTTGGAGTTTGAAATCGTTGGATTTAAAGGCACGCACCGCTACATGGAAACCTATGCTGTACCATTGCGTAACGAATCTGATGGTACATTCATCTATTTGGCACTGACGCGAGATATAACCCAGCAAAAACAGGCAGAACAGAAAATCCGTGAACAAGCTGCGTTGCTGAATGTATCAACTGACGCGATTCTGGTGCGAAATATCCATAACGAAATCTTATTTTGGAATAAAGGTGCTGAACGTCTGTACGGCTGGAAGGCTGAGGAAGTTGTGGGTAAAGATGTTTTGCAACTTTTAGATAAAGAGATTTCACCACAAGTAGAAGATGCTTACTTAAGGGTGATGAATACGGGTGAGTGGCGGGGTGAGTTGCATCAACTGACAAGGGAAGGTAAAGTAATTATCGTTGAAAGTCGGTGGACACTGATCCAAGATGATAATGGACAACCCAAATCCATCTTGAGTGTGAACACCCAAATTACGGAGCAGAAACAACTGGAAGCTCAACTTCTGCGATCGCAACGTTTGGAGAGTATCGGCACTTTAGCTAGTGGCATCATCCATGACCTCAACAATATACTATCCCCAATTTTAATGTCAGTTCAACTCTTGCAGAAGAAATTGCCTGATTCGCAGAGTCAGCAAATACTCCAAACTTTAGAAAATAATGTTAAACGTGGCGCTAATTTGCTCAAGCAAGTGTTATCTTTTGCACGGGGCATCGAAGTTAAACAGACAATTGTCCAAATTCAGCCATTGATGGCAGAAATTGAGCAAATTATCGCTCAAACATTCCCTAAATCCATCATTTATCAAACAGATATCCCCAAAAACCTGTGGTATGTCTGTGGAGACACAACTCAACTACATCAGGTGCTGATTAATTTAGTAATCAATGCCCGTGATGCTATGCCCAATGGCGGTATCTTGAGGATTGTGGCGGAAAATGTGGTAATTGGTGAACATTCTACCCAGATAAATATTGATGCTAAAGTAGGTTCTTATATTGCGATCGTGGTAACAGATACTGGTATGGGGATGTCGTCAGAAGTCCAAGAACGGATTTTTGAACCATTTTTCAGCACCAAAGAGGTAGCCAAAGGTACAGGTTTAGGACTATCCACGGTATTGGGCATCATTAAGAATCACGGTGGTTTTGTTAATGTTTATAGTCAGGTAGGTAGGGGGACTCAATTTACAGTGTACTTGCCTGCCTCAACATCCAGAGACGCACATTCGCTGTCTCAACAACTGGAATCGGTTATAGGAGATGGCTAATTGATTTTGCTGGTGAAACTATCACAAACTACAAAAATCCTATCAACCAAAACTTTCTGTCCATGTTGGAAATTAGTTAATAGGAATAAAAAATATCAGTTAATATGATACGCCGTTATCACTATTCTTTTGTCTGGACTGTATACGGATTCAACTCTTGGGTATTCGTTATGAATCCACCATACTTCTATTCTATTAGACTGTACAGGTGCGCTACCTGAGATTGAATATCCTGCCTGAGTCATTAAGGTTGCAAAAGTAGTTTGAAAGGTATTTTTCGTAAGTCCTGTTTGAGCTAACCGCAAGTGAGTTTAAATGTGAGAAAAATTAAACTACTGGGTTTGATATTAATTAGTTTGGCAATAGCGTTATGGTTTAATTTACGTTCATCAACACCGTCAATATTAACTGTTGCATCTTCACCACCAAAAACTATCCGTTACTTCGAGCGCACTTTGCCCCAAAGTATCGCTCATATCCTGTTAATTCCAGCTAATAGCAGATTTTTGGTAACTCCTGCATTATCACAGAAGGTAGCCACAATAGAGGAATTTGCCCAGAAGCATCGAGCCGTAGCTATCTTGAATGCAGGCTTTTTTGACCCAGCCAACCAAAAATCTACATCATATATTGTCCTACATGGGAAGTTGGTAGCTAACCCCAAGGAAAACGAGCGGCTGGTGAATAATCCCAACTTAAAACCTTACCTAAGTCAAATTTTCAATCGCTCAGAATTCCGCCGCTACTTATGTGGGCAAACTATCCGCTATTCGATTGCCTTACACAGTCAGTCACCACCAGCAGGTTGTCAGTTAGTCGATGCCATAGGTGCAGGCCCACGCCTGTTACCAGAACTCACCTTAGTAAAAGAGGGCTTTGTGGATAATACCAATAAACGAGATGCACTTGGTAGCAACCAACCCAACGCTAGAACTGCCGTGGGTATCACCCGTGATGGCAGCGTTGTTTTAGTTATGGTGGCTCAAAAACCCTCAGTTCCCGCGAATGGGGTGTCCTTGCCAGCATTAGCTGATTTGATGAAAACCCTTGGTGCTGAGAAAGCGATGAATCTGGATGGAGGGAGTTCGTCTTCGCTTTACTACAATGGCAAAACCTTTTACGGGAAGGTTGATTTAGAGGGAAATCCTATCAAGCGTCCCGTAAAGTCAGTTTTACTGGTTCAAGAAAACTAGTATAGAACGCTATCTGAGGGAGCAAATCTTTATTTTCACTCTTAATTTAAAATTTGCACAAATATTTATTCCCTGCCGGACATCCTGAAGAAGAATTTACCTCCCCCTGCACTATGTCCACTACCTTCTAGCAGGCGTTGCGTAGTGTACTGGCACTGTGAAAAAGCTACTTGAAGAGAATAAAAGCAAGAGAGGAAAAAAATAGCCTTTTTTGATGAATCAAAAAACAGAATTATTTCGTCATTTAAACTATCGATTCCCTACCTATTTCTACTGGAGGATGATTTATGTCATCACAACTGATGCGATTTATATCTTTAGGCAGTCTTGGCTTATCTTTGTGTCTGGGCAATTCCGCAGCAATGGCGCAATATGATTCTACTGGCGAAGGTGTAGTAGTACCAACAGTACCATCAGGCGGCACATCAGCACCAGTACCAATAGATACATCGACAGGCATACCACCTTCAGCTGACGGTACAACTCGGTTTACCTGTCAGACTTACAATGGTCAGTATACTGTCATGTATCAGCCACAAAGTCAATCCGGACAATTCTTTCCTTGGGCGGCACCTGCGGCTTTGGGCGGTGGTTGGGATGCACAAAGGCGTTGTACAGCAATTGCCAGTCGTTTAGAACTTTATCGCCCAGATGGCTTACAAGAACTCCAGACAGCTGTAGAAAATAACGAAAATATTGTCTGCGTTACAACTGAAGCTAACCCAACCTGTAGAATTGTGTTGACAGTCCCGCCTGGGAAAGACCCCTATGTTATCCGCAATAGCGTTTTCCAAAACTTAACTACTGCTGACAGTGGACAGCAGACTATAGCCGTTAACACTTATGGCGATCGCAGTAGTGGAGGCAACGAATTATATAATTTAGGACGCACACTTCTAGGCAGTGGTAATAATCGGGTTAGTTCATCTAGAAGTGGAATTAATCTAAAACCTTTCCTTGATCGCAAAGATGGCGGTACCGGAAACAATTTGCGGCGTGGAGTAGCAATTCGTCGTCAGTCTCAACCTAATGGTGCTCGTCTAAATCCTCAAAATTTCCGCTAACATCTAACCGAAATACTGAAATACAGATTTAAATTAAGGTGGATTGTTACCCACCTTAATTTAAATTCGATGAAAAACCGCTGATTAATATCATGTCTAGTAAATTACTTTTAATCTGCGTGTGATTGCGAGTATCACGTAGAGAATAATTGCTATGGGACAGAAGCATCCCCAAACCTGCAATTATTTTTTTTCTTAACCTTTTGCTAGCTGTTTCTTAATCTAATTGGGATACTTTGAGGGTGCCCAATTAAGAACTAATATTAAAAAACAAGCTCTAAGAATAGTGGTTCGGAAGACGTATTTTATCTTGTTCATATTAATATTGCGTTCACCGTACCCCTGCTCTTAAGTCAGCTACACGTAGCGGACGCACCAGAGGGTGTTGGCATAACCATCACTCTAACTGCAAAGATGCAGTTTACAGTTAACGGTCTTTTACTGGCAATAAAAATGGCATTTATACTTCAACTTATCTACGTTTCGGATTTTGGCCAGTACTAGCCCTCAGACTTTTGATGCTGTTCGTTTCTCAGCACTATTAAATCGTTTACAGACTAATTATCGATACGGACTCTGAATCTACTTCAGAACTAACTTATGGTAACTACTAATACAATCCGCTTTTCCCAATTCAATGCTTCCCTAAACCGTAGCACCCAAAGTCAATTAGTGACCGATTTGTCAACCCCCGATAATACTCAGGCAAAAGCTGTTGCAGAAATAATCCAGCGTAACAACCCAGATGTGCTGCTAATTAATGAGTTCGACTACTCTCAAGAGGCAGTTAAACTATTCCGGCAAAATTATTTAGCCATTAGCCAAAACGGTGCGACTCCCGTTGACTACCCCTACTTCTACATTGCTCCCTCCAACACGGGTATTGCCTCTGGATTTGACTTGAACAACAACGGCGCAGTAGTTACAACCCCAGGCAAATCAGGATATGGCGATGATGCCTTCGGATTCGGTGATTTCCCTGGTCAATACGGGATGTTGCTGCTGTCCAAATATCCCATTGACACTGCCAACATCCGCACCTTCCAAAACTTCCTCTGGAAGGATATGCCCAATGCTTTGCTTCCCGATGATCCCACAACACCACAGCCAAATGATTGGTATTCTGACCAGGAACTCAAAGTTCTACGCCTCTCCTCCAAGAGTCACTGGGATGTACCCATTCAGGTGAATGGGGAAACAATTCATGTCCTCGTCAGCCACCCCACACCCCCAACCTTTGATGGGCCGGAAGACCGCAACGGCAAGCGCAACCATGATGAGATCCGCTTTTGGGCAGATTACATAACTCCTGGAAAAGGTGATTACATCTATGATGATATCGGTAAAACGGGCGGTATTGTTGCTGGTTCAGACTTTGTGATTATGGGTGATCAAAATGCTGACCCCATAGATGGTGACAGTTATAACAACGCTATCCGGCAACTGCTGCAAAATCCCAATATCAATACTAATGTCATCCCTACTAGTCTGGGTGGCCCCCAACAAGCTAACTTACAAGGTGGTGCAAACGCTAGCCAAAAAGGTAATCCTAGCTTTGATACTGCTGACTTTGCTGATACAACTCCTGGAAACCTGCGGACTGATTACGTTCTACCCTCCGCTGACCTGACAATTGCCAACTCAGGAATATTTTGGCCGCTGAATACTGACCCGACATTCTCCCCAGTAGGTACTTTTCCCTTCCCCAGTTCTGACCATCGCTTGGTATTCGCAGATGTGCAAACTAGACCAACTCAAGCAGGTAAAACCATTTCTAATCTGGTCTTTGAAAGACAGACTACCTTCGCTACTAGCTTTATTCCTGCTGCTGCGGGAACTGTGAATGGAGTTTCTACTCCATTAGGTGGATTATCTGGTGTCACTTATGATGCTGTTAATAACCGCTACTACGCTATCTCAGACGATCGCTCCCAAGTTGCCCCTGCCCGTTTTTATACCTTCAGTGCTGATACTGGGGTGACTTTTACCAATGTCACGCCTTTGAAAGATACCAAAGGCAACTTTTTTGCAACCAACAGTCTCGACCCTGAAGGCATTGCTTTAACCAATAATGGGACAGTCTTCATCTCTTCAGAAGGCGAAGTTAATCCTACTGCTGGTCGGGTTACTAATCCCTTTATTAAGGAATTTTCCCTGACAACAGGGCAAGAAGTGCGCTCGCTACTTATTCCCAACAAATTCCTACCAGTAGTAAAAGACACTAACGGCGATGGGATTATAAATGCAGGCGATACGCAGATATCAGGTGTTTATAATAATTTGGCATTTGAAAGCCTTACGATTACACCTGACCAGAAAACCCTATTCACCGCGACTGAAAACGCGTTGTCCCAAGATGGATTAAAAGCTTCACTCACCAATGGCAGTCCTTCCCGGATTCTGCAATACAATCTGGTAACTGGACAGCCAGAAAAGGAATACCTTTACATCACCGATGCGATCGCCCAAGCACCCAACCCTAGCACAGGCTCTGCTGACAATGGTTTGGCGGATTTATTGGCAATAGATAATCGTGGTACTTTCCTTGCGTTAGAACGCTCCTTTGTCCAAGGTGTAGGCACCACCATCAAAATCTACGAAGTTTCTTTGCAAGGTGCAACAGACATTAGCTTCTACAATTCTCTGAATAATTTAAGTGCCGAACAACTAGCAGCGATCGCACCCGCTCAAAAACGTCTTTTGTTGAATTTAAATGACCTGAATCTACCCACTGACGCCAATCACCCGACTGGAGTAGATAACATTGAAGGTCTTGCCTTTGGGCCCAAACTAGCAGATGGTCGTCAGTCGATTGTACTGGTAAGTGACAATAACTTTAGTAGCACCCAATATACCCAAATCCTCACTTTAGGTGCAAACTTAGTTCCCACCGCTGCACCTACAGTAGAAACTCGTCCTAATTTATTTGATGATCCGGCGCTCCCCACATCTCAACGTGCTGATGCTGATGACCCTGCCATCTATGTTAATGCCACAAATGCTGCTGATAGTCTAGTATTAACCTCAGTAAAAAATGCCGGACTGCGGGTTTATGACTTGTCTGGTAATTTGTTGCAGACGCTTAATCCCGGTGGCATTCGCTACAACAACATTGACTTGCAATACGGTTTTAAATTAGGCAATCAATCTGTTGATATTGCTGTGGCTAGCGATCGCGGCAATGATAAGCTAGCAATCTTCAAAATTAACCCCAACCCCAGCACCCCTGGTCAGTATTTGGAAGATATCACCGATAGCAATATTGGCACTATCTTTCAAGCTTCACCTTTTGAACCTCCCTATTCTGCATCAACTCGCAGTTCTTACGGACTTACCTTATACCGTAGCCCTGTAACTAATGATTACTATGTCTTTACCAGTCGTCGCCAAACTGGAGATATAGCTCAGTTCAAACTAGTTGACAAAGGTAATGGCAAAATTGGCGCTGAACTGGTGCGGGAGTTCACCATCCCCTCACCGACAACAGCAGGGCGTTCTCCCCAAACAGAGGGTATGGTGGTTGACCAAGAAACCGGCTTTCTCTACATAGCCCAAGAAGATGTAGGCATCTGGAAATTCCAGGCAGAACCAGATGGTGGCACAACAGGCAAGCTGATTGATCGCGTCCGTTTTGAGGGTGGTTCTCACCTTACCGATGACGCAGAAGGGTTGACCATCTACTACGGCAAAAACGGCACAGGTTACCTGCTAGCATCCAGCCAAGGTGATAGCACCTTTGTTGCCTACACCCGTGAAGGCAATAACGAATATGTGGGTAACTTTGCTATTGGTAACAATGGGTCAATTGACAGTGTACAAGAGTCAGATGGTGCGGATGTCATTAACGTGCCACTGGGGCCTAACTTTCCATTTGGTTTATTTGTTACTCAAGATGGCTCCAATGAACCTGCTAAGACAATCGATGGTGAAAATGTCAACTCTAACTTTAAGTTGGTGCCTTGGGAGAATATAGCCAATGCTTTCCCCAATTCTCTAAATATTGACACCACAAGTTACGATCCCCGCAATCCTGTTGCCCAACCCAAGCTGAGTATCTATGAATTTGAAAACCTACCTAAATTAGGAACAACCTCTAAAGGTCAAGATATTTTCTTGGGTGGTTTCTCCGGGTTGTATTTCCAAGGGTTTGCAGCAAATGGCAACCTGAAATTTGTCACCAATACAGACCGTGGCCCCAATGGAGAATCTAATGGTTCAAACAGACCATTTTTCTTACCCAACTTCCAGCCAGAAGTAGTCAGCTTTGAACTCAACCGAAGCACAGGTGAAATCAATATTACCAACAGAACAGGGCTATTCCGCCAAGATGGGACGACGCCATTAACGGGACTGCCTAATTTGCAAGCAGGGGCAAATGGTACAGCTTATACCGATGAAATTGGCGTGGACTTAGACAACCAACCCCTAGCGGACGATCCTTTGGGTGCAGACTTAGAAGGAATTGTAGTTGCAAAAAATGGAAATTACTGGATGGTAGATGAATACCGTCCGGCAATTTACCACTTTGATGTTAATGGTAAACTGATTGACCGCTTTATTCCCAAAGGAACTGCCACAGCACCCAATCCAGATCAACCAGCTGGAACTTTTGGGACTGAGGTATTGCCAGCAGTTTATGCCCAACGCCGCAATAACCGGGGATTTGAAGCTGTAGCCCTGGAAGGTAATAAATTATATGCCTTTATTCAGAGTGCGATCGATAATCCCGATGTCGCTAATGATGCGACTTCCAAAGCTTCTCTCAACCTGCGAATTCTGGAGTTTGATATTGTCAGCAAGCAGGTAACAGGAGAGTATTTATATCGCCTACAAGGTTTACCAGGAACCGATAAAATTGGTGATGCAGTCTCTTTGGCTAACGGCAAATTTGCAGTAGTTGAGCGAGACGACAATGCTACATCTGCTGCTAATAAACTCATTTACCAAATTGATTTAGCCGGGGCAACCAACATCAACAACCCTGCTAACTTTACCTTGCCAGCTGGCAAGACCATTGAACAACTTACCACTGTTGAGTTAGCTGCTGCCAATATTACCCCTGTCACTAAGAACCTAATCGCTAATGCTGCTCAGTTGGGTTATACCGGAGTACAAAAATTAGAAGGTTTGGCACTGGTAGCACCCAACACTCTAGCCTTAATTAACGACAATGACTTCAACGTTACGGGTAATACGGCTGCTGAAAAACTCGGCATTCTCGAATTACCCAATAACCTGACAGGTGTACAGCTTACTTTCCCAAACGGTTTTGGTTCTAGTAACAGTGATACTGTCAATCTTGATCCAGGACAATTCTTTAGTGCAGGTGACGGAGCAGACTTTGTAGAAGGCACTCAAGGTAACACAATCCTGGCTGGAAAGGGTGATGACACAGTACTTGCAGGTAGTAACTCTTCAGTATCCGGGAATGACGGTAACGATCAGATATTTATTGGTCAAAATGGCCCGGTTCAAAATACCAATGCTGATGGTGGCAATGGTGATGATGTTATTACCGTGGTGGAAGCTAGTGCTAGTAATAATTTGTTTGGGGCGGCAGGTGATGATACTCTCACAGTAATTGAAGGTTCTCGCCAGTCATTATTCGGTGGCTCAGGTAACGATACCCTCAGCAGTGGCGGTAGCAATAACCATCTCTACGGTGGTGATGGTGATGACAAACTCTTTTCCAATCTCAATGATTTTCTGTTTGGTGGCGATGGTGATGATGTGCTATTTGCCGGTCAAGGAGGTAGCGATCGCCTCAGTGGTGGTGCTGGTGCTGATCAATTCTGGATTGCTAACGCCAGTTTGCCAACTAGCAAGAACATTATTACTGACTTTACAACTGGGATTGATAAAATCGGGCTTGGCGGTATTGGCATCACTCAGTTTAGTGCTTTAACTTTATTGCAACAGGGTAGTACCACTCTGGTGAAAACCGGAAATATAGAGTTAGTTTCATTGCCGGGAATTACCTCAACTAGCCTGACTGCAAATGACTTCGTTTTCTCTGCTAGTGTCGTGCCTTAGTACAGTTTTGTGTAATAAGTGTAGCGTTTTTAACGCATCCCGATGCATTGGCATTGTCAGGGGACACATTAACAATGTACCGGGATGCATTGGCATTGTAGGGGGACGCATTAACAATGTATCGGGATGCATTAGCATTGTCAGGGGACGCATTGGCATTGTCAGGAGACGCATTAACATTGTATTGGGATGCATTGGCATTGCAAGTTATTGCCAAATTTTATTCGCTATGAATTAATGAAATATGAACTTTACTTAGATTGTTTGCTTAGCGTCATCCCAAGCGTATTGCCTTACAAGTAACTGTAGAATTGATGCGATCGCTAGCCAATTAAAACTGCAAAAATTAAAGTTTTATCTCTTGATAATTATCAGAAATAGTTTGGATCTCAAAGCATAAATATTTAGCATATAGCAGTCCTAAATCATTTATGAAAATTACAAATTGTTGCGACACCCGTTTAGTCCCTCCAAAGTATCGGGGGGTGAATTTTCTTACAACTCATTTAGGATTGCTATCAATACAGTTCAGTTAAGCATTTTTTCTCTCTGCGTCTTCTGCGCCTTCTCTGCGAGACGCTGTGCGTTGGCGTTGGCGGAGCTTCTCGTAGAGAAACCTCTCGCAGAGAAGGCGGTTCGTTAAAAAATTGAATTTGATAACAGAGTTTTAGCCTTAAACCAAGCGGATTCGGATTGCTACATCATTTTTATAAATAAAACTTATAAGTTTTAATAAATATTATTTTTGGATGGGAGTGGATTTTAATCATTTCTTTTGTTTAATTTATTCTTATCTTAATCTTTTCATGGAAACATCTTTAGTGCCAGCTAAGTTTTCTCATAACTACTATCGACAGATTGAAATTCTAAATCTCAGTCTTCCAAACTCCCGACTCACTAACAGAGATTAGTCGTTTACATTACATTATCAGTTCTCAAGCTTTCAATAACGCTGAAAAAATACATTTACAAAAAATGTATTCTCGGTGTTTAAACGAAATCGAACTTAACGGACTTGCCCGAACTATATTTTTGTAATTCTCAAACTTACCCGTAATTCCGATTTTTTGCGTGAGAACATAAGTTACTTTTCCCACAACTAATGTAATGAGATAACTTGAATAGCTTGTGATCCAGTTAAATCAAAATACCCAAAAAACATTCTAATTATGGCAACTAAGTTAGTAGGCTTTGCCTCTTTACCCGCTGATACCTTTAGTGATGGCCCAGCTTCTGGTAAGGGGATTTCAGCCAATGGCAGAACGGGGCCTTTCCCAGGACAGCCAATTCAAGGCTTCAGCGGTGTACAATTCGCTAACAATAACTCTTTTTATTTCCTGTCAGACAATGGTTACGGTAGCAAAGATAATAGTGCAGATTTTCTACTGCGAATCAATCGTCTAGACCCGAATTTTAAGGGAACAGAGAATGGAGATGGCAGTGTTAAAGTTTTAGATTACATCCAACTATCTGACCCTAACAATAAGGTTCCTTTCCAAATTGTGAATGAGGGAACTACTGGAAGATTACTGACTGGTGCAGACTTTGATGTAGAGTCATTCGTCTTTGATAAAAACGGGACAATCTGGGTTGGAGACGAGTTTGGCCCCTACCTGCTACATTTTGATGCAACTGGAAAGTTATTAGAGGCTCCCATTGCTACACCTGACCAATTCAAGACTCTAGATGGAGAAGCACCTAAAGTTATTGGTCACAGAGGTGCAGCTGGCTATCGTCCAGAACATACTTTAGAGTCTTATAAGCAAGGAATTGAGAGAGGCGCTGACTTCATTGAGCCTGACTTGGTAGTTACAAAAGATGGTGTGTTAATTGCTCGCCATGAACCTGCTTTAGCAGTTTTGAACGCTGATGGTACTGTCAATTTCAACAACACAACCACAAATGTTTACAAACATCCAGAGTTTGCCGATCGCAAGAAAACAGTAAGTTTAGATGGAAACACAATTACGGGTTGGTTTGCTGAAGACTTCACTTTAGCTGAAATCAAGACTTTACGGGCAGAAGAACGTCTACCTTTCCGCGATCATTCTTTCGATGATCAATTTGAAATTCCTACCTTCACGGAAATCATCAATCTAGTTAAGAATGTAGAAGCGACAACAGGTAAAAAGATTGGTATCTATCCTGAAACTAAGCACCCGACATACTTTGCTCAAGAAGCTACCTATGTAGGCACCACAAACAAAATTCACCGAAACATCAGTCAGCTACTAATCGATACACTCAAGGCAAATAACTTCACTGATCCTAGTCGGATCTTTATCCAGTCCTTTGAAGTGGGTAATCTCAAACAGCTGCATGATAGCATTATGCCTGCGGCAGGCGTGAATATTCCACTTATCCAACTTCTAGATGCAAGTGACATTGACATCAACGGTAAGATTATCGAAAGTCAGCCTTATGACCTGAAGGTTAGTGGTGACACTCGCACATATGGCGACTTACGAACTCCAAAAGGCTTGGCTGAAGTTGCTACATACGCTGATGGTATTGGGCCTTGGAAGCGGATGATTGTTAGTGTCAAAGGTACTGATGCCAATGGCGATGGCAAAGCCGATGATGTGAATGGGGACGGTACAGTTAATGATGCTGACAAAACAACGTTACCTCCCACGACCTTAATTCAAGATGCTCACAACGCAGGTTTGCAGGTTCACCCCTACACCTTCCGTGCGGAAGATCAATACTTAGCAGCAGATTACAAAGGTAAGCTAGCACTAGAAATTCAGCAGTTCTATCAATTAGGGGTAGATGCGCTATTTACAGACTTTCCAGATATTGGGGATAAAGTACGAGATCAACTCAGAGATGATCCTCAGTATAATGTGGTGCGATCGCCACAAAATCCCGATGTTCTTTCAGGAGATGCCTTTGCTAACTTGGGTAGTTCCAAAGGTTTTGAGGGTGGAGCAATCAACGCCAGCAAAACCAAACTCTATATGCTGCTAGAGGGGACTGTTCAGGGTGATACTCCTGGTGCTTTACGGATTAACGAATTTGACATTGCTAGCCACAAATACAGTGATCAACCACGCTACTACAAACTGGAAAATCCCTCAAATTCGATTGGGGATTTAGCAGTCATTAATGATAATGAGTACTTAGTCATTGAGCGGGATAACAATCAAGGGGCTGCGGCTAAATTCAAGAAAATCTACAAAGTAGACCTGTCTAAAACAGATTCTAATGGCTATGTAGCTAAAGAAGAAGTTGCAGACTTGTTAAACATCCAAGACCCCAACGACCTAAATGGGGACGGTAAGACTACCTTCAACTTCCCATTCCAAACCATTGAAAATGTTCTGGTTATTGACAAAAACACCATTTTGGTAGCCAATGACAATAATTATCCCTTCTCTACAGGTCGTCCTGGCAATGATCCTCAGCATCCAGTAATAGACAACGATGAAATTCTACTGCTGAAGTTGGAAAAGCCCCTTAACCTTGCTCCTGGTTTAGGTCAACCTCAAGCTGAAAAAATTAATTTTGGCTCCACTAGCAGTGATGATATTACCGTTAAGCCAAATCAAACCTTACTCACAGGTGACGGAGCAGATTTTGTAGAAGGTACTAAAGGTAACACAATTGTGACTGGCAAAGGTGATGACACAGTGGTGGTCGGCGGTGACTCCTCAGTGTCCACGGGAGACGGTAACGATCAAGTCTTGATTGGCGCAAATGGCCCTGCTAACAACACTAGTGCTAATGGTGGTGCTGGTAATGACCAAGTTACCGTAGTGGAAGCCAATGGTAGTAATAATCTATATGGGGCAGCAGGTAATGATACTTTGACAGTAGTTGAAGGTACTGGTCAACTGTCCTTTGGTGGCTCAGGTAACGACACTCTCAAGAGTCAAGGTAGCAATAACCGTCTATATGGTGGTTCTGGGGATGACAAACTCTTCTCTAGTGTCAATGACTCCCTATTTGGTGGCGATGGTGATGATGTGCTATTTGCTGGTCAAGGGGGTGGCGATCGCCTCAGTGGCGGTGCTGGTGCTGATCAATTCTGGATTGCTAATGCCAGTCTGCCAACTAGCAAGAACATTGTGACTGATTTTGCGATCGGCATTGATAAAATTGGGCTTGGTGGTATTGGTGTCACTCAGTTTAGTGCCCTGACACTATTGCAACAGGGTAGTAACACCTTAGTGAAAACTGGAAATATAGAGTTGGCTTCATTAGTTGGAATTGCATCAACTAGTCTGACTGCAAATGATTTTGTTTTTTCTGCTAGTGTCGTTTAGCCGAAAAATGATTAAAACTTAGATTCGACATTCAAAATTAGTTAACCTGTAGCGATTTTGCTAATGCAGGGGAGTGATATAGCAATCATATTTGATTTGCTCTCCACCGAAAGGCTCAGATCCCCGACTTCTTGAAGAAGTCGGGGATCTTTTTGTTCGTAAGGAGCCCTCTGCTTTTTGTCCAAAATCTTAACTTACTTATAACCTTCCTTAAACATTGAACAACTATCTTTTGAGGCAGTGACCAGAGTTATATTCATTTAATTGTCTCCATCAATTTATGTGGACACTAAGTCTTTTGTCACGAAATACTACTCAGATTTTTGTAGTCAAGAATTTTTCGCTTGGGTTGAGTGTAATTAATCGCTCATACAGACACACAATTGCTGTGATTAATCGTAGCTTACAATACTTAAGGAGTAGTCGGTATGGCTGATATAAAGGGCAACGGTAGAAATGTCATTATTTTTGTTGCAGATGGATTGCGTAACGGTTCTGTAAACCCCACTGATACCCCAACTTTATATAGTGTCCGTCAGCAGGGTATTAGTTTTGCCAATAGTCATTCGCTGTTTCCGACATTTACCACCCCGAATGCTTCTGCGATCGCAACGGGGCATTATCTTGGTGATACAGGTGACTTTAGTAACACTGTCTACACTGGTTTTCCTAGTCCTAATGCCAATGGTAGTGTGACGCCATTCATTGAAAATGATTCTGTTCTGGGGGATATTGACGAAAAGTTTCCCGGTAACAACTTTTTAGATGAAGAGTCACTCCTAGCTTATGCGCGATCGCAGGGTTTCAACACAGCAGCAGTTGGTAAATTAGGGCCAGTTGCTATCCAAGATGTCACACAAGTTAACCGAGAAGGTGGTACTACAGGTACTATTCCTACTCCGAATACAATAATTATTGATGACAGTACAAATGGTGTAACACCGCCGACTACAGCCGCTGGTCCACCTTCTGCTGTTCCACTTGCTCCAGATATTGTCAATCGCTTACAAGCCGCTGGTCTAAATGTAAAACCGACAACGCGAGTCCAGCCAGCTGGTAACAATACAACTCCTGGCACCCTGAATGCCAATGTAGCTCAACAACAATACTTTGCAGATGCCACTACCAAGGTAATTTTACCCAAGTTTCAGGAAGAGGGTAAACCATTCGCATTGGTGTACTGGTCAAGAGATCCCGATGGTACTCAACACAATCAGGGTGATAGCTTAAACACCTTGACACCAGGTATCAATGGTCCTACATCAAAAGCTGGGGTCAAAAATGCTGATGATAATTTAAAGCAACTTCTTGACTATCTCAAAAGTACAGGCTTGGACAAGACTACTGATGTCTTTATTACTTCCGACCACGGTTTTTCTACCATCAGCAAACAAGTTATTGATAGCCAAGGTACAAAAACTACAAGTTATGCTGCCACCCAAACATACACCGGTGTATGTTTGGGATTTTTACCAGCAGGCTTTGTTGCAATTGATTTGGCTCATGATCTAGGTCTACCCCTATACGATCCTAACCCTACGACCCTCCCCCCAGACCTGAAGCACATCCAGTATGCGATTGTTGATGCCACACAAGGTCAACGTCCTATTTCTGGGAATGGTGTAATTGGTGGTACAGGTCAGGTAATTAATGGCCAACTTGACTCAGGCACAAAGATAGTTGTAGCTGCGAATGGGGGATCTGACCTAATTTATCTACCTAATGGCAATGCTGACCTAGCCAAACAGGTAGTGAATTTGCTTTCGCAAAAAGACTACATCAGTGGTATTTTTGTAGACGATGCCTATGGAACTATTGCAGGTGCTTTACCGCTGAGTGCGATCGGGCTAAAAGGTGATGCTAAAACACCAGTTCCATCTATTGTGATCAACTTCAAAAGCTTTAGCACAGACCCAAATAACCCAAACAACCCTCAAGCTCAGGTAGAGATTGCTGATACAACTTTGCAGCAAGGGCAGGGGATGCATGGCAGCTTTGGTCGAGGTGATACCTTCAATAACATGGAGGCTATTGGCCCTGACTTTAAAAAAGGCTATGTGGACTATGCACCCGTCAGCAATGCTGATGTAACGCCTACACTAGCTAGTATTCTGGGGTTAAAAATTCCCAGTAATGGCGATTTGAAAGGTCGTGCCATTACAGAAGCACTGGTGGGAGGCGCGGATGCAGTTCCCTCCACTAAAGAAGTCTTAACTTCAGAAAAAACTACTAATGGTCAAGCAACTATTCTGGATTCTCAAAGTGTAGGTAATACTCAGTACTTTACAGCAGCAGGGTTTGCTGGCCGCACTGTTGGACTAACAACACTAGATATTCAATTTGGTTCTACCACTAGTGATGATATTACCCTCAAGCCAAATCAAACCTTATTCACAGGTGATGGAGCAGACTTTGTAGAAGGTAATAAGGGTAACACAATCCAGACTGGAAGGGGTGAAGATACGGTGCTGGTTGGCAGTGACTCTTCAGTGTCCACAGGGGATGGTGATGATAATATCTTTGTTGGTCAAAATGGTGCTGCTAGCAACACGAGTGTCGATGGTGGCAATGGTGATGACCAAGTTACCGTAGTTGAAGCCAGTGCTAGTAATAATTTGTTTGGAGGCGCAGGTGCTGATACTATCACAGTAGTTGAAGGTTCGCATCAATTATCTTTCGGTGGCTCAGGTAACGACACCCTCAAGAGTCAAGGTAGCAATAACCGTCTCTACGGTGGTTCTGGGGATGACAAACTCTTCTCCAGTGTCAATGATTTTCTGTTTGGTGGCGATGGTGATGATGTGCTATTTGCTGGTCAAGGGGGTGGCGATCGCCTCAGTGGTGGTGCCGGTGCTGACCAATTCTGGATTGCTAACGCCAATCTGCCAATTAGCAAGAACATTATTACTGACTTTACAGTCGGGATTGATAAAATCGGGCTTGGCGGTGTTGGCATCACTCAGTTTAGTGCTTTAACCTTATTGCAACAAGGTAGTACCACTCTGGTAAAAACCGGAAATACAGAGTTGGTTTCATTGCTGGGAATTACCTCAACTAGCCTGACTGCAAATGACTTCGTTTTCTCTGCTAGCGTCGTACCTTAGTTTATTCGCCTAGTGCAGCGTAGCAGCTTAACTATCCAGTTGAAACAACGGTTTTCAATTGGGTAGACTACAGCAAATAGTTCGTGATTGTAGGGTGGGTATTGTAATGCCCACCCTATAATCATTTTGCTAATCATAGAGTCTAACCTACCTCCGAAGAGATGCCATTATTTACTTATCGACCAATACGCTTGGATTCAATACTTTTCGGTTAAGCCTAAAAACGGGTAAATTAAGAGTTGTACCTGAAAATCAGCAGCTAAATGCAACTCAAAAAATTTTCGTTGGTCG
>NZ_JBALCO010000160.1:0-3128 GCF_036919595.1 Nostoc sp.
ACATGGCGCTTACGTTTGCCAAAACAATATGATAATATCGCAAATTCAAACAGCCATAATCCTAATGAATAGCTTTGTTGCATGAAACAGAAAAAAGACATACCATCTCTGAGCAGAGTTTGTGATTAGTCTTCTACTTTATAACAGTCCCAAATACGTGGGACAACTAGGTTAGAGTTGGGTAGCATTGATGACCTACGAACAAGTAAAAAGCTTAAAGCCAGAAGACTTTAAACGCTTGTGTGGTATACGAACAGAGACTTTTAACCAGATGCTAGAGGTAGTGCGATCGCTCGTTTAAAGTCCAACTTTAGAAAATCGCGTTGCTCCCGTTACTGCTGTTGAAGTAACAGAGTTGACCGAGGAGGAGCAAAGCGATAAGCCTGACGGGATGGCTACGCTTACCGCCTACACTTGGAGAGAAAAGTGCAGCGGGCGTTTTTTGAAGCAGGTAAGGCACTGGCAAAATTGCGCGTTCGTCTCTGACGTTGCCGCAGGCATTGCAGACTGTACCGTTCGACCCATTCAACCTTTGATGAGTACTGCCTGGATAGATTTGGCTACAATCGTTCTCGTTCTTACCAGCTAGTCGATGCAGCAATTGTTGTGGACAACCTGCAAAAATGTCCACAAGTTGTGGACATTTTACCAACAGCAGAGGGACAAGTTCGACCTATGACAAAGCTTGAATCCCAAGCTGTGCAGGAAGCTTGGGTGTTGACTACGGATTTTGCCTCAGCCCCAACAAGTTGCCGTCAATATCCTTGAAGACAGACAATTGAACTCCGTGGCCGACATCTGTAATTGGCCCAACTTCAACTCCTTTTTCAATAAGGCTTTGACGAGCAGCAACTATATTGTTTACAACAAAGGTACTAACAGCACTACCTGCAACAACAGAGTTACTTAAGTTCAATCCAATTGCAAAATTCCCAATATCAGGGATACTTAACTGTCTCCACCCAGGCGTGTCATATTTGGATTCAGGAACTAAACCGAGTTTGTCCTTGTACCACTCGACACTAGCTTCCAGATTGGTAACGTCTAATTTAGTGACAAAACTATATTCACCAAAGGTGTTTTTCAATGTCATAATCTACTGTCCTAATCCAAAACTTTTGCAGTATAGATATTATCAACTATTATCAACTTTTTTAAAAGTTAAAACAACTGCAACTCAATCGGTAAGTAGTAGTTTAGTATAGCAAAGTAAAAAGAGCGATGTCTACAACGGGCTATTCGGCGTCGCCTGATGGTTCCGTTAAACAAACTGGCGATCGTTCTTATCTTCAGACAACAAATTATCCTGCTATGTCTTTGCCACTCTTGTAAGTCATAGCTCTGAGTTTTCTTTTCTGCTCAACCAACTGCGTTAATTGCGGTTTCTTTAAGTCTTGTCAAGCCGAAACAGAGGCACTCGACACCGCAACATCAAGAAATATCCCAATTTCTTGATGTTCTCTAAATTATAAGGTTGTCGAGTGGACTGCAAGCGAAGGGCTAAAAGATGCACTTTATGAAAGTTATCGCCCACAACGAGTTCGGATTAAAGATGCTTTACCGAATGGCACTAAGAAAAGCCAACGGTACAGCTAATGGGACTTAAACATTTTTGAGGAACAAACAAGCCTAAAACCCATACAGGGTAAGGGAAATACGCCAAATACTCAAAAATGCCCCAAACCCAGATATATCAATAGAACTCTTGCAAAACGATGTAAAAGTCCTTCTATATATAGATTTTAGGCTCTTTTTTAGATATTTTTGTCTAAGTCCCACTATTAATTACTCTCGATAGCGTTATCCAACATCAAGTTGATGGGAATACTAATGTCAATAAGGAAAACTAAATTCTGTCATAAGGTATATAGATGACTACTGTGAACTTTATCATTCCAGGATATCAAATTAACTTTCAACTGTACGCTGGCTCCAGAACCAACGTATATCGAGCTATCCGCCAATCAGACCAACTTCCAGTCGTTATTAAACTTCTGACCTCAGAGTATCCCAGTTTTAATGAATTACTACAATTTCGCCATCAGTATACAATCAGTAAAAATCTCAACATTGCTGGAATTATTCATCCCTTATCGCTAGAAACCTATGGCAATGGCTATATCTTAGTGATGGTAGATTCCGGAGAAATTTCTTTAAGAGAATACATTAAAAACTCAAATATATCCTTAGTAGAAGTTTTTAATATTGCTATTCAACTAGTCCGCATTCTCCACGGTTTACACGAAAATCGCATTATTCATAAAGATATTAAACCAGCAAATATTCTGATTCATCCCAAAACAAAGCAAATTCAAATCATTGACTTTAGTATTGCTTCATTACTACCTAAAGAAACCCCAGAAATTAAAAGTCCAAATGTTTTAGAAGGAACTCTCGCCTATATCTCTCCAGAACAAACAGGCAGAATGAACCGTGGCATCGATTACCGCAGCGATTATTATTGTCTGGGTGTAACATTGTATGAAATATTAACCGGAGAGTTACCATTTAATTGTGATGACCCCATGCAGTTGGTACATTATCATCTGACAAAAATGCCACAGCAACTAGAAAGCAGAAGTAAAGAAATACCAAAAGTCTTATGGGATATTGTCATGAAGTTAATGGCGAAAAACGCCGAAGATAGATATCAAAGTGCCTTGGGATTAAAGCATGATTTAGAACTTTGTCTAGCCCAACTCCGAGATACAGGAGAAATTAGAGATTTTGAAATCGGTCAGTGGGATGTCTGCGATCGCTTCCTCATCCCAGAAAAATTATATGGCAGAGAAGCACAAGTAAATAGCTTATTACAAGCATTTGAGCGTGTGACTCACGGCATATCAGAAATCATGCTAGTAGCGGGATTTTCCGGGATTGGTAAAACTGCTGTGGTGAATGAAGTCCACAAACCAATTACCCGTCAGCAGGGTTATTTCATTAAAGGTAAGTTTGACCAATTCAATCGTAATATTCCCTTATCCGCCTTTGTGCAAGCTTTAGGCGACTTAATAGCGCAATTGTTGTCAGAATCCAATACTTTTCGGTTAAGAATTAAGCAGTATTGATAATGGAAAAATTAAGTGGCTGGCGTTGAGTACCAGTTCCTCTATCGCATGGTTTCTTAG
>NZ_JBALCO010000161.1:0-8656 GCF_036919595.1 Nostoc sp.
AGACATCGCTGACATCCTCAAAGATAAAAGCGTTGAGGCTGAAGTTCGTTCCCGTGCGGCATCAGCTTTGGGGAATTTGGGAACAGCAGCCACACTCTACGTCAAAGACATCGCTGACATCCTCAAAGATAAAAGCGTTGAGGCTGAAGTTCGTTCCCGTGCGGCATCAGCTTTGGGGAATTTGGGAACAGCAGCCACACTCTACGTCAAAGACATCGCTGACATCCTCAAAGATAAAAGCGTTGAGGCTGAAGTTCGTTCCCGTGCGGCATCAGCTTTGGGGAATTTGGGAACAG
Source organism: Nostoc sp. (assembly GCF_036919595.1). Classification (GTDB taxonomy): domain Bacteria; phylum Cyanobacteriota; class Cyanobacteriia; order Cyanobacteriales; family Nostocaceae; genus Nostoc. Next base: position 297 of record NZ_JBALCO010000161.1, read on the forward strand.
CAGCCACACTCTACGTCAAAGACATCGCTGACATCCTCAAAGATAAAAGCGTTGAGGCTGAAGTTCGTTCCCGTGCGGCATCAGCTTTGGGGAATTTGGGAACAGCAGCCATACCCAACGTCAAAGACATCCTTAACTTCCTCAAAGATAAAAGCGTTGAGGCTTCAGTTCGTTCCAGTGCGGCACAAGCTTTGGGGAAATTAGGAACAGCAGCCACACCCTACGTCATAGACATCCTTAACTTCCTCAAAGATAAAAGCGTTAGCGTTGAGGCTGAAGTTCGTTACAGTGTGGCATCAGGTCTGGTAAAAATCAGACAACTAAAATTCGATGAGATAATTGTCATTCTGGATAATGCCTATTACGACGGTCAGTCATACATTGAATCCTGGCGCTTTTTAACTTATTTCCTTGGGGGCGGTACTGAGCAGGTTAAAACTCTACTTCAATCATTAGGTGAACCTAAAAAAAAATCCGATTATCTAAAACATTATCAGTGCCAAGAAGCACTACAATTTTTTCTTACAACTTGGAAAGATAGTCAAGATTTGGCGAAATTACAGGCAGATTTGGCAGAGCAAATTGCCGCAGCTACAAACAAAACTTCTTGTAAATGGCAAGATATTAAGTTACTTCAATCTCATTACAATAATCTCAAAACTGCTGGTTTTTCACAAGCAGATACGGTAAAGTCAAAAATTGATACTCTAGAATTTCAGAACCGATTTTTGCTGCTTGCAAAAGTCATCCTTATTCACCTTGCCATTTGGCTTACTCTTATCCTGGCCTATCCTAAACTTACCCAATTTCTCGCACCTTTGTTCTGGAACCCTTGGGTACGGATAATTCTCGGTTTTGGTTACATCGAGTTACTTCTAACTTGGGTTCCTTGGCTGCGTTGCAGATTGTTGCAACCATTTAAACCTTTGCTACTAGCAGATGCGGGATTAGACAATTTCATTGAACAAGCTTATTTTGCTGAATCTTATGTCAACGTTCCACGGGGGAGTAGCCCAGCCTGGGAAAGGGGACAAGGGGACAAGGGGACGAGGGGACAAGGGAGCAGCGATCGCAATCGGCTGGGATTGCTTCGCTACGCTGTTGCGACTTTCGCAATGAAAATTCAAAATTGGTATGCTTCTAGGCAAAAGGGAGTGCAACCGAAGACAAATTCCCCAAACAACATAACACCAGAAATTCAACCCATTACCCAAGCAATCCCCACTCTCCAAGGGCAAATCGTCTTAGAAGGCGACTCTGGTTTAGGTAAGTCAATGTTTCTCCGCCATTTGGTGAACAATTCCCAGCACATTTTTGTTTACTTACCCGCCCAAAAATGTGATAGAGGCGTCATTGAAGCAATTTATGCCAAGCTATGCGGACAAATACAAGATGCCAAGTTCCTCAAAAATCTAATTTATAGTGGAGCCTTAGATATCTGCATCGACGGACTCAACGAAGTCACACCGGACACGCGGGCAAAAATCTCTCAGTTTGCGGAAAGCTATTTCCGGGGCAATATGATTATGACAACCCAGCCCCTAGAGTGGATACCGCCTTCTACAGCTAAGAAATATGAATTGCAGCCTTTGCAGCGCCAACAAATCCAGCAGTTTTTGCTTTCTCGTCATTGGGTTTCTGAAGTTTCACGGGATGAAAACCTCTCTCCTCGTAGGAGAGAGGCTTTGATTTCTCCTCCCTCCCTCATAGGGAAGGGGGCTGGGGAGTTAGGTTCCACCACTGAATACGAGCAAGCCTGTTCCAAGTACCTTGCAGAAGCCTTCAACGAGCAACAATCACCGGAAGATTTAGCAGCAGCAAAGCGGATTCTTTCTAACCCGATGGATTTAACGCTGGTTGCCCTGATGCTATCACAAGGACAGCAACCAAATTTGTTTCGCTTGCAAGAACAGCAATATCAGCTAATGGCAGCAGAATACCTGCGAGAATGGCAACATGAATTTCCTTTAAAGAAATTCTCTGAAGCAGTTTATCAAATGCGGCTGAACGACGAAAGCACCATATCCGCTGAGAAATTCCAACCAGAATTAACCAGTCTGGAAGATGAAAAATATAAGATGGTGATCAGCCGTCAATGGGAGAATGACAAGGGTGAAGCCCAGAAAAGCTGGTACTTTCGCCACGATAAAATTATGGAATTCTTCTTGGTGCAAAACTTTCTTGGTGGAGGTGAAGCAGTTGAAGAACGGGTTAATCAACACATTAATGACCCCAGATTTCGCGGTGTCTATTTTTTATTAGCTAATTTACTGCCTTTAGATGCTGCTTTAGGACTGCGAGAAAGAATCATTGAATACGCGGCTAATAGCAAAGACCATACATTAAGTGATAAATTTGTCCAGTTATTACACTTACGCTTACCTTCCCAATGGACTCAATACGGCACACTTAAGCAACTGCTACAACAACACGAACAAAAAACTCAATCTTTAGATTTAGTAGCGAATTTTTTAGAACAAGTTGATGCGAACGTAAAACGTGAAACAGAATACCTGACTATCGAATCTATCGCCGGCAGTCTAAGCATAAGCATTTACGCGCCGTTCCCTGTATTAATTACTGTTGACACACCAACAGATCAAGATATCATTCGCCTGGTGCAACTTGCCCAAAAATTGCCAACAGAACAAACACAAAAAGCTGGTTTGTTAATTTACAAAGTTCCACCAGATACTACAGCCAGAATGGAAATTGCTAAAGTGGGGCTACGCGACAATTTTCTGCTAATTCCCATTCCGCTGACATCAGTAGAAAAAGCATTACCCGATAAATATGAATGTATTGGCTTGCTGGAAGGATATTGCGATCGCTACCTCCAGCGTGCTGATTTCTTTGATGACAAGAACGCCATTAGTGACACTTTATCATTTTTTGGTCGCACAGAACTCTTACAACGCTTGGGAGAAGAACTGCTGAGATATCAGGGTGTGGGACTATTTGGATTACGCAAGTCAGGTAAAACTTCCGTGCTGCTCCAGTTAGGCTTTATGCTGCGCGAACATCCGATAATACATATTGATTTGCAACGCTATGGTGGTTCTCGCTACGGTGCGGCTTTATTTAATGATATTATTCAGTATCTATCTACTCTAGAAAGTGAAGTTACACTCCCTCAATCTGCACCTTTGGCTTTAGATAAACCAGCCACAGAGCTAACTGGTGAATTTATTCAACGAGTCAATGAACTTGCCCGTGCTATTCAAAAAAATAATAAATATAAATTGCCCATTCTATGCCTTTTAGATGAAGTAGAAAGAATTATTCCCACACCAGAAGACAGCCGCGGAAAAGCCGAAGAATTTAATGCTTGTTTTGGGGCGCTGCGAGTGTTATGTCAACAACATCGGCAAATGTCACTACTAATTGCTGATGTCCATCCCGATTGCAATCGCATTAATTCCTGGTCACAACCAGGAGTTGCGACAAATCCGGTGTTTAGCTTCTTCAAAGAAATATTTTTACCGCCTTTCTCAAAAGCTGAAACTCAAGAAATGCTGGTGAATCTTGGTAAATTAATGGGGTTAGAGTTTGATGCAGCCACACCTCAACAAATCCATTACCAAAGCGGTGGACATCCTTTTGTTTCTCGCCAACTAGCTCGCTTTTTAACAGAAAAAATCAAAGATAATCATACCAAGCCTGCTCAAAATGGCAATATGCTGATTGAATGGTCAATGGTAGAGCCATATTTAGCCAGAACTTTAACTCAAAGTGGTGAGTTAAAAAATTACCTAGAAAGAAGCATTTGGGAAGATTTAACAAAACGCGACTTTCAAGTTGCAATCTCCATTCTGCGAGTCATCGCCTGTAAGGAACATTTCTCCGACAGAATACCACAACCAGCCTTACTCAACCAACTCAAAAGTAAATTCACAGCCAATCAGTGCTTAGATGCTTGTAATTGGCTCAAAAATGTTGGATTGTTGTATCAGGAGGAAGTTGAGCATCAGGATTTCTACCATATCCGAATTCCTCTCTTATCACAGTGGATTCAAATGCAGATGACAGAAGAGGAAATCGAGCAATGCAAGATTTTGTAGGAGAACGTCCCTTTGATAATTACCGCGTCGCCATTACAGACCCCTCCCACTTCATTGGACGCAGCAAATTAATCAATACCATGCTCAAGTCACCTTTTCAGGTGCGGATACTCTTAGGCGGACGGCGTTTAGGTAAAACCAGCGCCTTACGTGCTGTGGAGTGGAACTTACTGAATCCGAAAACCAATTATCCCCGGCGTGCCTTTCCCGTACTAATTAACCTCCAGTTAGAACAACCCAAAGACTTAGATAATTTGCGTTACCTCCTCATCGCCAGACTCCGCGAAGCTATCGAACGCTGGCGAGAAGTACCTCTAGCTGAAATCCGGCAAATGTACCGCGAGTTTCTTAGTCAAATTAAGGGTGGCGAAGTTACCCTGAGTTTCCTCAAACAGTTAGATATCAAATTAAACATTAATAATCCCGACTCCGAAAGACGGTTAAATAACGATAGTTTTCGGTTAGCCTTCTTAAGAACTACAGAAGAATTGCGAAAGTTAAATTTTCAGGGAGTTTGCTTTCTCATCGATGGCGCTGAGTTTATTGTCCGCCAAAATTGGGCAACTGATGCTTGGTCTTACCTACGTGGTTTAAAAGATACCGACACTGCCATTAAGCCTTGCTTAGGTCTTTTATTGTCAGGCTATCGAGATTTGAAAGAATATCAGCAGCGCGTCGGTTCGCCATTATTAAACATAGCAGAAATCGAATGGTTAACTCTCTTAAGCGACGGAGAAACCAAAGAATTAATTAGCGATCGCGCCGAACAAGAGAAAATATCTTTGAGTGAAGATAAAATTACCTCAGTTATCGAATGTTCAGGTTGCCATCCCTACCTTATACAACAAGCATTAAATCTGATTTTCGACTCTAACTACCAGCAAGATTTCTCTGCTAATCTCATCGACAAACTGCTACAGCATCATGACAAAGACTTTTCAGCATGGTGGAACGCTGAACATCTGTCTGGTTGCTTTGGCGAAGATGAACGCAAAATTTATTCTGCCCTGATTGAGAACCGCAAAGCAACCCCTAAAGATTTAGCACAGTATACAGGTTTCAGCCGAGCAAAGGTCATAGACGCATTAGAAGTGATCACTGGTACTGGTGTGATTCGTCAGTCAGATGACGATTCTTATACATTAGGTTCTCGCCTGTTTGAAGAATGGGTGACACAGCAGTGTATTAGCACTTAAAGATATATTAGTTTAACCAGATTGTGATGGTGCATTAGGCGATCGCTTTCGTCTTATCTACTCATAGTTTGTAAACTGTAGTAGCCCAAAATTCTGCTGTTTGTTTACTGCTGTAGCTATTATATGAGTGATAAGGGTAAAAAAGAAACTAAAATGTATATTTATGTTGCAGATGTTGTATTTGTTGCTTGGAATAGCGACAGAGGTGTTCTTCTAAAGCGATTACGCGGTAAAAAATCGCGGCAGAAACTAGCTGATGAAATTGCAGCTACAGGAGGGGAATGCTCCCATCAGAACATCAAAAAACTAGAGTATGGTGAGTCCGAGAGTGTTTCTATTAAAGTATTAGAGGCTATTTGTGTTGCATTAGATATTTCTCTGAGCGACTTCCTTAGCACTGTAGAAGTGACTAATTAAAGTTTTACATATCTTCTTGCTTTATGGGTACTACAGTAGCTAATATATTTTATGAAATCCAAAAAGCGATCGCCCTCCGTCCAAAGATTGCGATCGCCTTTTGTTAAACCCCATCAATGAGGTTACTCAGATGATTGTACAAGATGAATTTGACAACCAAGCCTCGGCTCAAGCAGAGTTTGAGGAATATGTTGACCACTTAGCTGACACAGTAGCACCAGAAATTGAAATTGACTCAGTGCCAGATGATTTGGGAGAACTGTATCGAGTTTGGAACGGTTCCCAACTTCTGGGAACTTTTTACCAGAATCTTGAAAGCAAATGGATAGCACAGCCCTGTAATAGCGATAAAAGACACTGCTGTGACACTTCTGATTCGGCGTTGCTTTTGATTATTGCTGTCAACGGCTTACTGGTCGCGGATGTAGCCTAAAACTCAATATTTTTCCCATCACTTAGAGACGTGTCAAATTCACGTCTCTTTCTTATTTAGAGCTTTTGATCAACAGAACTATCATCAAGAAAGTGTTATTAACTTAATCCGGTTGCTTATAAAGCTCATTTTCTAGAAATGCTTGTACTCTCTGTGAGCAATTTTCTCGTAGTGCAGCCAGTCTAATCACCTTCCAAGGCTGAATTTCTTCTCCGCAATCATCAAGCCGCTGAATTGCCCACTTAATACGCCGAATCTGAAAATCCTCTACAGTTTCTGTCACTGATTCTAAATAAACCTTAGTCAGTGGCATTTCTGCTAAATGTTTTTCGAGTAGCGCCAATAAGCCAATACTTTTCCCTATCCTGCAAATAGTGATTCTCGTGGGTTTTTCTGTACTCAGAAATGTTCGCACAGCAGTTTTTACCTTTTCGAGAACTTGCTTGTCTCTTTCTGTCCAGTCAACTTTACCGGAGCAAAGGACAGGCACTTTTAAAGAAGGCGAATTTTTGTTTAGCCACTCTTTGTCGTTTCTGTATAGCCAAATATACGTTCCCTTGGCTAATCCCCTCAAAGTAGTTCTTGAGGCTTCTGGGTACTGCTGTTGTAAAGCTTTCCAAACTTCCCTGTATTTGATTCTGTCATCACTGGCTAAATTTAGATTTAAGTTTAAAACTTCCTGTGAGTCTACTAGCCGATTTTTCTCGGAAGATTTCCAAAAAGTTTTTAGCTTAAGTATGGCAGTATAACGTTTTACTGTTCTGGAATCGACCTTGAGTTGTCTTGCTGTCTCTCGTAGACCTAATTTTTGGATTTCTACCAGTTCTTTTAGCTTCTGCTCCCAGAATTGACCGTAAGTCAAGACTTTGCCAATTCGCTGCTTATCTTCGTCAGTTTTATCAGGGCCAGTTCTGCAATAAACCATCCCACAGGAACAAGAAAAAGTACCTAACGGCTTTTTATTATCCAAACAGTGAGTGACAACAAGATTAGTTATTACTGGCTTGAGGTAGTGGTCTACCGCAGCATTTAGACACAGCCAAGACCCCTTACCAAAAGGTTTATACTCGTAATCCGTGTTGAAAAATTCCTCGATAGAATTCGTCAGGAATCTAATTATGAGTAGATGTCTGATGGGATGAAATGACTTTCTATGCTTCCTAACAATGCTGAATAGCCAGTTTTGCTCATTTTTGTAATTCACCATTGAGTTAACAGCTTCAAGCACTTCAGCACCATAAAAGAACAAGAAATCATCTAGTAGTCTCTTCTGGTTTACTCGCCCGGTTGCGGTTGCAAAATCTTTTTCAATCAATAAAGCTATATATTTTCTTTGAAACCACTCTAATTCTTTAGAGAAAAGATTACTATTTATCAACCAGGAAATATCTTGAGCCAGCAGTCGCAACTTTTTTAAAGTCTCTTGACTGTAAGTCTGTTGTATCGGTACAACAGGACAGTTTTCTTGGCTTGCAGCATAGTATTCATGCCTGTTAAAACCTTGTATGGGAATTGTACTATCTTGCAAAGTCACATCATGAACTGGGCAAACCAGAACCCCTGGTGTTTGGTGTAATCTATGCCAGTAGGACTCCCCATAGTTTTGCAAATCTTCTTCCAAACATTTTGGGCAAAATTGCAAATACCTCTGCATCTTCAACGAACTCGCCATAATTCCGGTTCTAGTATGAATATCTCCTCCGAAATCTGCTTTCATAGACTCCATCACCTGACTGGCTCTTTTCGGTGGCAGAAAAACACTATAGAAAGGATAGAGGGTATATTTATATATCAAATCTTCTACTTGATAATTCGAGATAAATTGTAGATTCTCAATCAACGAATTAAGGTTAGAAGGTAAGTCAACAGTAGCTATTACATCTTGAGAATTAAATAGCTCCCTTAGAGTTATTTTTGGACTGGTGTTCCCACCCCTAATGTGGTAACGAGCCAAGATACTGTATAAAATTTCATCTGGATAAGAGGTTGGAAAAAAGCCAAGCATAGATTCTTTCTCATGTTGAAGCTTGAAAAGAATATTTTTGTAAATTCCAGATATTTAGTTTTGCCTAGTTAGAATTATTGGTTAATTACAGATTAATTAATGCCTAGAATCGAAGTACTAGTGCATTTTTTCAATTAATTGGAGAAATTCCTTAACCTGACTTTTCCCGTTAAGTCTCTTTTGCAAGCTGCCAACCCTCACAGAGATCGTGTAATTTTAACCAACCTCGCCACAGTACCTGGATACCA